>NZ_JBKEZW010000007.1:0-385073 GCF_053345295.1 Pseudomonas sp. M5A4_2d
GAGCGGTTGGTTAAGATCTTTCGTCTCAACCGAGGCGCGCATTCTACAGCAGCCTCATTTGCTGTCAAGTGATTATTTTCAGAAGTTTTCGAAGAATTCCTCAACAACTTCAACCACTTGCGCTTCCGATCTCTCGTTAGCGGGAGGCGAATTCTACAGCGTTACACGCTGCTGTCAACACCTCTTTTTCTCCGCTTTCGACCGAGAGGATCGAAACGTTAATAGAGCCAAACAACACTGCCCTACCAACTCCTTCTGGGCTTCGATGAACTGAAGCAACTCGCTGCCGAACTCTGCATAACTCTTTGTTTACCAAGGAGTTTTCCGTTTCGACTGCGCCGGAAGTGGGGCGAATTATAGACTTCCAGAATCTGCCGTCAACCCTTAATTTAGTTTCTCTATCAAACAGTCGAAAAACCTAAAAACCCCTTCTATATAGAACGCCAAAACGAACAGCTGAGCAATATATTGCTCAAAGCAGGTCAGTTAAGCATCATACGCGTTCTGCTTCTCTACTATGACTTCGGACGAACACCCCCAATGAACACCCCACCGCGCAGCCTGGCCTCGGCATTGTTTCCAGTCGGCCTGCTGTTGATCGCCATGGCTTCCATCCAATCCGGTGCCTCGCTGGCCAAAAGCATGTTCCCCATCGTCGGCGCGCAGGGCACCACCACCCTGCGTCTGATTTTTGCCAGTGTCATCATGCTGCTTCTATTACGTCCATGGCGCGCCAAGCTGACGGCAAAGTCCCTGCGCACTGTCGTCGTCTATGGAATGGCGTTGGGCGGCATGAACTTCCTCTTCTATATGTCCTTGCGCACAGTCCCCCTGGGCATCGCGGTAGCGCTGGAATTCACAGGGCCACTCGCCGTCGCCATCTACGCCTCTCGCAGAGCTGTGGATTTTCTATGGATTGGCCTCGCGATTGCGGGCCTTCTGTTGCTGATCCCAACGGGGGAAGCCAGCAGCGGTATTGATTTGATCGGCGTCGCCTACGCACTGGGCGCAGGTGTCTGCTGGGCACTCTATATTCTGTTTGGTCAGAAGGCCGGCAACGACAACGGTGTGCAAACGGCAGCACTCGGGGTAATGATCGCCGCCTTGTTCGTTGCGCCGATCGGCATCGTGCATGCCGGTAGCGCATTACTGACGCCTGCGCTGATTCCCGTCGCCCTCGGTGTTGCCATTTTATCCACTGCCCTGCCCTATACCCTGGAAATGATCGCTCTCACCCGCCTTCCTGCCCGTACCTTCGGCACCTTGATGAGCATCGAGCCCGCATTCGGCGCGCTCTCTGGCCTGTTTTTCCTACAAGAGTACTTGTCCCTCACTCAATGGATGGCGATCACTTGCATCATTCTGGCCTCCGTCGGCGCCACGCTGACCATGCGCAATGAATCCAAACCGCTGGTACCGGCTGATTGATCCTCATCGAAGGTAGCTCTGGCATTTGCCGCTCATTTAGGCCATGTTTAGGCCGTAAGCGAATGTCTTTCATGGAGAATTTCGACACGGACAGCTGAACGCTACAATCGAGAGCGCGTAAAGCCTGCATCGAGCCTTTTTGCGAAGCGGCTATTAAGGATAGTGATGAAACGAATTTTGATACTGTTAATGGTCGTGGGCATAGCTGGCTGTGCGGCGACCACCAAGACAGAAGTGAAACGGGGCAAAAAAGGGCTGCATATCAACTGTTCAGGCCTGTCCTCTTCCTGGGACCAGTGCTACACCAGTGCAACCAATTCATGCGGTGCCAAGGGCTACCGGGTTATCGCCAAGTCCGGTGACAACTCCGAAGAGCCGGGGGACTATCCTTTCGGCATCAATCCTGCCGGCTACACCAGCCGCAGCATGATCGTCATCTGTAAATGACCGCCCGAGCAGTCCACGTCCGACTGCTCCCCCCTTCTTAAATTTCGCCCTCAACCCGGCCATTCGCGAAGCCGCGTCTACACTCCTGCTCGACAATCGAGCCAATGGAGTTTCCATGACACACAACAAGAAAATCGTATTGGTAGTGGGTGCCGGTGATGCAACCGGCGGCGCCATTGCCAAGCGCTTTGCCCGTGAAGGTTATGTGGCCTGCGTCACCCGTCGCAGTGCCGACAAGTTGCAGCCCTTGGTGGACAGTATCCAATCGACGGGTGGCGAAGCTCATGGCTTTGCCTGTGATGCGCGTAAAGAGGAAGACGTGATCGCATTGATCGAACAGATCGAAACCGAACTGGGGCCCATCGAAGCATTCGTCTTTAACATCGGCGCCAACGTGCCTTGCAGCATCCTGGAAGAGACCGCCCGCAAATACTTCAAGATATGGGAGATGGCCTGCTTCTCCGGTTTCCTGAATGCTCGCGAAGTCGCCAAACGTATGGTGACCCGTAACCGAGGCACCATCCTGTTCACCGGCGCCACCGCCGGGCTGCGCGGTGCGGCAGGGTTTGCCGCATTCGCCGGCGCCAAGCACGGCATCCGCGCCCTCGCACAAAGCATGGCGAGAGAATTGGGCCCCAGGAATATCCATGTCGCCCACGTGGTGGTTGACGGCGCTATCGACACCGACTTCATTCGCGACAATTTTCCGCAGAAATACGCCCTGAAAGATCAGGACGGCATCCTCAATCCCGAACACATCGCCGACAACTATTGGTACCTGCACAGCCAACCACGCGACGCCTGGACCTTTGAGTTGGACCTGCGCCCCTGGAATGAACCCTGGTAGGCGCGTCTACTGCCCAATAAAGAACAACAATAAGCAGCGAGTATCGACCATGAGTAAAACCCTGGAATTCTTCTTTGACCTCGGCAGCCCGGCCACTTACCTGGCCTACACCCAACTGCCGGCTTTATGCGCCGAAACCGGCACGCAACTGGTCTATCAGCCGATGCTGTTGGGGGGCGTGTTCAAGGCCACTGGCAACGCCTCGCCAATCACCGTGCCAGCCAAAGGTCGTTACATGTTCAATGACCTGGCGCGATACGCCAAACGCTACAACGTGCCGCTCAAGTTCAACCCGCACTTCCCCATCAACACCTTGGTGCTGATGCGAGCCGTTACCGGTATACAACTACGTCAGCCAGAACGCTTCCAGGCCTTCATCGACTGCCTTTTCCGCGCCCTTTGGGTCGAAGGTCGCAACCTGGGCGATCCGGCTGGCGTGGCCGCAGTTCTGGCCGAAGCAGGTTTCGACCCTGAGGAAGTGCTGGCCCTGGCCAACGACGAAAGCGTAAAAACAGCCCTCAAGGACAAAACCGAAGAAGCCATTCAGCGCGGCGTTTTCGGGGCGCCCAGCATGTTTGTAGGCAATGACATGTTCTTCGGTCAGGACCGTCTGGAATTTGTGCGCGAAGCCCTAAGCTAGACATTGATAGCCAACCGACCTTGAACGCCGCTTGCGAGCAAATCGCAAGCGGCGCTTACCGATCAAATAGCCGCGGTACGCACCTGCAGCCACTCCAACGCAGCACCGCTGAGCAATGGGCTCAAACGCTCACGCACTTCGGCGTGGTAGGCGTTGAACCACTCGCGTTCGTCCACCGTCAGCAACGATGGCTCCAGGCAACGCGTGTCGATTGGGCACAAGGTCAGCGTTTCAAACTTGAGGAACTCACCAAACTCGGTCTTGCCGGCTTCACGGTTCAATACCAGGTTCTCAATGCGCACACCCCAACGACCTGGGCGATAAGTGCCCGGCTCAATCGAAGTAATCATCCCCGGCTGCATCGCCGTCTGCGGCGCAGTGGCGGCCTGGTAGGCGATCACCTGCGGGCCTTCATGCACATTCAAGAAATAGCCTACGCCGTGACCCGTGCCATGGCCGTAGTCCACACCTTCAGCCCAGATCGGCGCACGCGCAATCGAATCCAGCAACGGCGACAGAATGCCCTTGGGGAAGTGTGCACGAGACAGCGCAATCACGCCCTTGAGGACCCGCGTGCAGTCGCGTTTCTGCTCCTCACTCGGCGTGCCGATCGGCACCATCCGCGTGATATCCGTGGTGCCGCCCAGGTATTGGCCGCCCGAGTCAATCAACAGCAAACCATCGCCTTCGATCAGCGCATGCTCTTCTTCAGTGGCGTGGTAATGCGGCATCGCACCGTTGGCATTGAATGCAGCAATGGTGTTGAAACTCAGCGATACATAATCAGGGCGACGGGTGCGTGCTGCCGTCAGGTGTTCATCGATGGTCAGCTCGGTGATGCGCTCGCGGCCCAACGCACTGTCCAACCAAGCGAAGAATTCGCACAACGCCGCACCATCCTGCTCCATGGCCTGGCGGATATGCTCCGCGTCAGCCAGGCTCTTGCGGGATTTGGCCAGCGTAGTCGGGTTCAGCCCCTCGACCAGCTTGACGCCCGCGTCGAGGTTCTCCAGCAACCCGGTGGTTACACGCGCCGGATCAACTTGCAAGCTGGCACCCGACGGCACGGCACGCAGCGCATCCGCCACTTCGCTGTAGTCGCGCAAGGTCACGCCATCCCGCTCCAGTATCGCGCGCAGTTCGGTGTCGACCTTGCTCAGCGCGACAAACAAAGTGGCCTGCTGCTGATTGATCAGGGCAAAGGACACGAACACCGGGTTGAACGACACATCACCGCCACGCAGGTTGAACAACCAGGCGATGTCATCCAGGGTGGCGATGAAATGCCAGTCGGCGCCCTTCTCTTTCAAGCTGGCGCGCAGGGCGCTGAGTTTTTCGCCACGGCTGACGGTGGCCTGCGGGGGCAGGTGTTGATAGATCGGCTGGGCCGGCAACGCGGGGCGGTCGTGCCAGGCTTCATTCAGCACGTCGATATCGGTACGCAAGCGCGCGCCGCGCTCCGCCAGCTTGCCGCCCAGGGTACGCGCCGACGCCACGGCCATCACCGCACCATCCACCGCCACCACACCGCCTTCCGGGGTGTGTTCGGCCAGCCATTCCAGGGGGCCGGGCTGGCCCGGTTGCAACTTCACCAGCTCGATACCACTGCCCTTGAGTTCCTTGGTCGCCTGTTCCCAGTAACGGCTGTCGGCCCAGACACCGGCGAAATCTGCGGTGACAATCAACGTCCCTACCGAGCCATAAAAGCCGGACAACCATTGCCGCCCCTGCCAGTAACCCGGCAAATACTCGGACAAATGCGGGTCGGCCGACGGCACCAACAGGGCGTGGATGCCCTCGCGGCTCATCAGTTCGCGGGTAAGCGCCAGGCGCTGGGGAACGGTTCCATGGGTCAAAGGCTGAGTGCTCATTGTGTCTCCTGCTAACCACTAATAATTGTTATGTACTGCGCATGACAAATCAGACGGCCCAGAACGCCGGTGCACTGGCGAGTGCGGCCTTGATCAATTGCACGGCCTGGTCGATGTCCTGCTCGGTGGTGAACCGCCCCAGGCTCAAGCGAATGGTGCGGCCGGCGCTACGTGCGTCATGGCCAAGGGCCAGAAGCACGTGGGATGGCGCATTGCTCGCCGAGTTGCACGCCGAGGTTGCCGAAAAGGCAATGCCTGCGCTCAATGCGGCGGAATTGAATTCACCTTCACTGAACGTGAGGCTGAGCGTATGTGGAATGCGCTGCGTAGGGCTGCCATTGAGGCGCACACCCGCCACCGATTCCAACTGATCCAACAGGCGCTGACGCAAGGCGACGATAGTGGCCTTTTCTGCTGAGAACGACGCTGCCGCCAAAGCGAACGCGGTGCCCATACCCGCAATCTGGTGTGTCGCCAGCGTGCCGGAGCGCAACCCGCCCTCGTGGCCACCGCCGTGAATCTGCGCCAACACTTTCTGCTGGGCACGAGGGCCCACGTACAACGCACCGATGCCCTTGGGGCCGTAAAGCTTGTGTGCGGAGAACGACATCAAATCCACCGGCCACTCAGCCAGGTCGATCGCTACCTTGCCCGCACCTTGCGCCGCATCCACATGCAGCAACGCACCATGCTCACGCACCCGCGCGCCAATGGCGGGGATATCGTTCAGAGTGCCCAACTCATTGTTCACGAGCATCAAGGACACCAGAAAGGTGTCTTCGCGCAGCGCTTCGCTCACCGCTTCGGCGCTGATCAGCCCTTCGGCATCCGGCACCAGGTAGGTCACGGCCACCCCGGCTTCCTGCAGTTGCCGCGCAGTGTCCAGCGTGGCTTTGTGTTCGATCTGGCTGGTGATGACATGCCCACCTGCCACACCACGCGCCTGGGCCACGCCCTTGATCGCGAGGTTGTTGGATTCAGTGGCGCCGGACGTCCAGACGATCTGCTCGGGCTGGGCACCGACCAACTCGGCCACCTGGCGGCGCGACTGTTCAACCGTTTGCCGGGCCGCTTGGCCGAACGCATGGGAACTGGACGCAGGGTTACCAAAGTTGGCATTGAAGCCCAGGCACTCGACCATCACCTGGATGACCCGCTCATCCACCGGCGTGGTGGCGGCGTAGTCGAAATACAACGGACGTTTATTCATGACGTTTAAGACTCGCAGAGCGGATTCCCAAGAGCAGCGTCTCGGGGGCATGGACCGGAACAGAGGTCGTCAGGTTTAACCGATCGAATGCCATTAAAGAAGAACCACTTTATTTAAATGTGCGTAGGAACGCTCCTGAAATTCAGCTTAACAGGCTGAAGTAACCCCATGGCAAACAAAAAGCCCGAGGTTCCTTAAGGGAATCCTCGGGCTTTTTACCGCTCGGCGCGGGCTCAACTGGGACGACCATGCAACACCACACTGCGTTCAGCGTTCATTTCACCCTGATGATCAAAGCCGAAGGGCTTCTGTGGCTGGCCGGTCAGTGCCGCGCGCTGCTGCTGATACTCATCAAACGACAGGCCACGACGGCCCAAGGCCTCCAAAGCCAATTGCTTGGTTTCTTCTGCGGTGTACGGACGCGATTCTGGTGATGGATGGGTCGCACAACCGGCGAGGACGGAGCTGACAACTATTAAGGAAACAGCCAGAAAATGGTTCATGGTGAAGGCCCTGCGAAGGAGGTTTCGAGTCAATGAACACAGGCTACTCCCGCCCTCGCACGGTGAAAAATCACCGTCCGTGATAGTCGCTATCAACCATTCAGCCCCCTTCGATAGGGCGCAAGATATATTCATTTAAGATCTATAAATATGGAAATACGTTCATTTACGGAATAACCGTAACCCTCTATAACTGGCTGCACACCGACTAACACTGTTCGCCACGCAACTGTTGCCCACGCAACAGTCATTCAACAAAACACCAGGCCGACAACAGCAGCTTTTTTCAGCAGTGAGCGCGCAGCCCATGTAAATCAAGGCTTCCAGCCGTTGGTACAGCTCTTGCTCAAGACGCTTCACTTCTCTTGCAATGAACCACTGTTGAAAAAGGAACTGTTCATGACCCGTCCCCTGAATGTCGTTGCCCTCTCCGGCGGAACCTGGCGCCCCTCCCGCACATTGGTGCTGACCCAAGCCGTGCTGGCCGAACTGGCGAGCCTGCTGCCGATCCAGACCACACTGATCGAACTGGGCGACATCGCCCGGCCTTTGGGCGGTGCCCTGTCGCGTGATGAACTGCCGGCCGAGGTCGAATCCCAACTGTTGGCCATCGAACAGGCCGACCTGCTGATCGTCGCCGCACCGGTCTATCGCGGCTCCTACCCTGGCCTGCTCAAACACCTGTTCGATCTGGTCGGCCTGAACGCGTTGATCAATACACCGGTGTTGCTCGCGGCCACCGGCGGTAGCGAACGCCACGCACTGGTCCTCGAGCACCAACTGCGCCCGCTGTTCAGCTTCTTCCAAGCGCTGACCCTGCCGATCGGCGTGTATGCCACTGAAGCCGATTTCACCGACTACCAAATAACCAGCGAGCCCTTGAAGGGCCGCATCCGCCTTGCCGCAGAACGCGCAGCGCCACTGTTTGCCGCGCACTCTCCTTCTCTGCTGAAAATCGCTTAAGGATTTGTCATGGATGTTTTCTGGTTTCTGCCAACGCACGGCGACGGTCATTACCTGGGCACCACCCAAGGGGCACGGCCGGTCACCCTCAACTATCTGAAACAAGTCGCACAAGCAGCTGACAGCCTCGGTTACTACGGCGTGTTGATTCCTACCGGCCGCTCGTGCGAAGACTCCTGGGTTATCGCATCAGCGCTGGTACCGCTGACAGAACGCTTGCGTTATCTGGTCGCCATTCGCCCGGGCATTATTTCGCCTACGGTCTCGGCGCGCATGGCCGCTACCCTGGATCGCCTGTCCAACGGTCGCTTGCTGATCAACGTGGTGACCGGCGGCGACCCCGACGAAAACCGGGGCGATGGCAGTTTCCTCGACCACAGCGAACGCTACGAAGTCTCAGACGAGTTCCTGCAGATCTGGCGCCGAGTGTTGCAGGGCGAATCGGTGGACTTCGAAGGCAAACACCTGCGCGTACAGAATGCCAAGGCCCTTTATCCACCGGTGCAGAAGCCGTATCCGCCGCTGTACTTCGGCGGTTCTTCCGACGCCGCCCACGACCTGGCCGCCGAACAGGTCGACGTATACCTGACCTGGGGCGAGCCGCCCGCCGCTGTTGCGGAAAAACTCGCGGATGTCCGCGAACGTGCCGCCCGCCACGGCCGCACCGTGAAGTTCGGCATCCGCCTGCACGTGATCGTACGCGAGACCGAAGAAGACGCCTGGAAAGCCGCCGACAAACTGATCGAGCACATCAGCGACGAAACCATCGCTGCCGCGCAAAAATCCTTCTCGCGCTTTGACTCCGAAGGCCAGCGCCGTATGGCCGCCTTGCACGACGGGCGCCGCGACAACCTGGAAATCGCCCCCAACTTGTGGGCCGGCGTCGGCCTGGTACGCGGCGGTGCCGGCACGGCACTGGTCGGTAACCCGCAGCAGGTGGCCGAGCGCATCAAAGAGTACGCCGACCTAGGCATCGAGAGTTTCATCTTCTCCGGCTACCCACACCTGGAAGAAGCCTATCGCTTTGCCGAGTTGGTGTTCCCCCTGTTGCCGGAACCCTACGCCAGCCTTGCCGGGCGTGGCGTCACCAACCTCACGGGCCCGTTTGGCGAAATGATTGCCAACGATGTGCTGCCCACAACGAAGGCCTGAGCGCGCTGAATCTGCTTTATGGGGAAGCGGGCTTGCTCGCGAATACGTCAGTTCAGTTAATTCATTTGCCATCTGACACACCGCTTTCGCGAGCAAGCCCGCTCCCACATCTGGCCTTCATTGCCAAACCGATATTGAGGAACATCGTGTGACAGCCAAACCCCACAGCGTCCTGCCATCGCCGTTGCAGACCGCCAAACTGCTGGCCGCCGAATTTGCCCTCACCGCCGTCGAGCGCGATGAGCGTGGCGGCACACCGAAAACCGAACGGGACGCCCTGCGTCAAAGCGGCCTGCTGGCCCTGAGCATTCCCACCCAATACGGTGGCCTCGGTGCACGCTGGAGCGAAACCCTGGGCATCGTTCGCGAGTTCGCCAAGGTCGACAGCTCCATCGCGCACGTCTTCGGTTTCCACCACCTGATGCTCGCCACCGTGCGCCTGTTTGCGCGTCCGGACCAATGGCAGCCCTGGTTCGAACAGACCGCACGCAAAAACTGGTTCTGGGGCAACGCCCTCAACCCGCTGGACACGCGCACGGTGGTCAAGGATTTTGGCGGCTGGCGTGAATTCTCCGGCAAGAAGAGCTTCTGCTCCGGTGCCAGCGATTCGGAAATGCTGATTGCCTCAGCCGTGGATGAAAGCGCTGGCGGCAAACTACTGATTGCTGCGATTCCCAGCGGGCGCAGTGGCATCACCCTACATAACGACTGGAACAACATCGGCCAGCGTCAGACCGACAGCGGCAGCGCCAGCTTCGAACGGGTACGCGTCGAGGAGTCGGAATTGCTGCTCGACCCAGGCCCACTGAGCACGCCCTTCGCCTGCCTGCGCCCGCTGATCGCGCAACTGACCTTCACGCATATGTTTCTCGGCATTGCCGAGGGCGCATTTGAAGAAGCGCGCAATTACACCCTGACCGAAACCCGTTCATGGCATAAATCCTCGGCCGACAACGTACGCCAGGACCCTTACGTCCTGCACCATTACGGCGAGTTCTGGGTAGCCTTGGAAGGCGTGCGCCTGCTGGTGGAACGCGCTACCGAGCTGCTCGACCAGGCCTGGGCCAAAGGCCCCAACCTCAGCGAACACGAACGCGGCCAACTGGCCATTGCGATCGCCACCGCGAAAGTCGCCGCCACGCGCCAAGGCCTGGAGTTGTGCAGCCGTCTGTTTGAAGTCACCGGCGCGCGCTCCACCCACGCCTCGCTGCGCCTGGACCGCCACTGGCGCAATCTGCGCACGCAAACTTTGCACGACCCGGTGGACTACAAGCTCCACGAACTCGGGGACTGGGCGCTGAACCAGTCCCTGCCGATTCCAACGTTCTACTCTTAAGAGAGGTGCCTATGCAGCTTTTAACCTTACCGCCCTCGCCCGCCCTCGCGACGTCGATTCGCGCCACGGCCCAGGTCTTCGAAGACCCGAAATCCCAGGCCCTGCTCGATCACATCCAGCAAGTGGCACCCAGCGAAGCCAGCGTGCTGATCATCGGCGAGACCGGCACCGGTAAAGAGCTGGTGGCGCGCCATATTCATAACCTCAGCGCACGGCGCAACCGGCCGTTCGTGGCGGTGAATTGCGGGGCATTTTCCGAATCGCTGGTGGAGGCCGAACTGTTCGGCCATGAAAAGGGCGCCTTTACCGGCGCGCTCAGCGCCAAGGCCGGCTGGTTCGAAGAAGCCGACGGCGGCACTTTGTTCCTGGATGAGATCGGCGACTTGCCGATGGCGATCCAGGTCAAACTGTTGCGCGTATTACAGGAACGCGAGGTGGTGCGCCTGGGTTCGCGCAAAAGCATTCCCATCGACGTGCGCGTGCTGGCAGCGACCAACGTGCAACTGGAAAAGGCGATTAATGCCGGGCACTTTCGCGAAGACCTCTACTACCGCCTCGACGTGGTCAGCCTCGAGCTCAGCCCGCTGCGCGAGCGCCCCGGCGACATCCTGCCACTGACCCGGCACTTCATCGAAGCCTACAGCCAGCGCCTGGGCTATGGCCCGATCACCATCAGCCGCGAGGCCGAACACAAGCTCAAAAGCTACAGCTGGCCGGGCAATATTCGCGAGCTGGAAAACGTGATTCACCACACCCTGCTGATCTGCCGCAACGGCGTGATCGAACGCGATGATCTGCGCCTGTCGAACCTGCGCATCGAGCGCCAGGACGACAGCCAGCACGGCAGCGATAACAGCGCAGAAGCGTTGCTGGCGCGCGCCTTTCAAAAGCTGTTCGAGGAACAGGCCGGCGCCCTGCATGAAAAGGTCGAGGATGCGTTATTGCGCGCCGCCTACCGCTTCAGCCATTACAACCAGGTGCATACCGCCAGCCTGCTGGGCCTGAGCCGCAACGTCACGCGCACACGCCTGATCAAAATCGGTGAGTTGGCGGTGAACAAGCGCCGCCCTGGGGAAAACGTGCAAGGCGAGCGGATGCTGCACTTATCCATTTAGGCGACAGTGCAACGCGTTGTCATGGCTGCGCTCAAAGCTGCGCAGCACCTGGAACGAACCAAAGGTCACCGCCGTGGCCTGGTGGGCGCGAATCAGCGTCCAGAAATCTTCCTCGCCGTGCTCAAAACATTCAAACGCCGCCTCACCGTCCTCGCGGGAGCGCCATTGCAGGTAATTGAGCACCCGCCGCCCGTCTTCACTGACCTGCACACTCGCATTGATAAAGCCGCCGTGGCCTTGGGCCAGGCGCTCGCTTTGGGTAGACAAGGCCGCTACCAGGGCGAACTGCTGCCGGGGCTCGATCTGAAACTCGATCAATTGAGTGAAGCTGCGATTCTTCTCTGATACCTGCATGAACACTCCCCTTTCTCTGTAAGCAGAATCTTGCGATTCGATGCAACGCAGGGTAAAACCTCTAGTTAAGTCAAGGTCAAGCATTGATTCGGAGTTTTTCATGCTCACTAAAGAACTCACCGTCGGCCAACTGGCCGCCCGCAGTGGCGTAGCGGTCACGGCTCTGCACTTCTATGAATCCAAGGGCCTGATCAAGAGCAATCGCAATGCGGGCAACCAGCGGCGCTACCCACGGGATGTGTTGCGGCGGGTGGTGGTGATCAAGATTGCCCAGCGCTTGGGGATTGCGCTGGCGACCATTGGCGAGGCATTGCAGACCTTGCCGGATGAGCGCACGCCTACGAAGCAGGATTGGGAACGTTTGTCGGCGCTGTGGCGAGAGGACCTGGACGATCGCATCAACAAATTGTTGCTGCTGCGCGACAAACTCAGTGGGTGCATTGGGTGTGGGTGCCTGTCGTTGGACGCGTGCCCCTTGCGTAATCAGGATGATCAACTCGGGGAGCGTGGGCCGGGTGCCCATTTGCTGGAGCCCACCACCGCATCTTGACTTGGGAATGCGACCAATGTGGGAGCGGGCTTGCTCGCGAATGCGGTGTATCAGTAACAAAATTGTTGGCTGACACTCCGCATTCGCGAGCAAGCCCGCTCCCACATTTAGTGATTTGCCAGGCTCAGAATCCTGGGGCAATCTGGCCTTTGTAGCGCGTCAAAATGAACTGGCGCACTGCCTCGGAATTCAACGCCTTGGCCAACTTCTGAATACCCGGGTCGTTGATATTGTCCGGCCGTGCAACCAGGTATTCGACGTACAGCGATTTACCCTTCTCCACAATCAACGCGCTGTTGGTATCGATCCCCGCTTCCAACGCGTAATTGGCAAACACAAACGCCAAGTCCACCTGGCTCACCGAGCGCGCCAGCAAGGCGCCTTCCAGTTCGCGGATTTTCAGGTGCTTGGGGTTCTGCGCAATATCGCGCGGTGTGCTCAAGGTGTTGCTTGGGTCCTTGAGTTTGATCAGCCCGGCCTCATCCAGCAGCACCAGCGCGCGCCCGGTGTTGACCGGGTCGTTGGGGATCGACACGGTGGCGCCGTCCTTGAGCTCAGCAATGTTTTTGATCCGCGTCGAGTAAGCACCAAACGGTTCGATATGCACACCCACCACCGGCACCAGGTCGGTGTGGCGAGTCTTGTTGTAATCATCCAGAAACGGGCGGTACTGGTAATAGTTGGCGTCGATGTTTTTCAGCGCCAATTGCTGGTTGGGCTGGATAAAGTCGGTGAAGACTTTGATTTGCAAATCCACACCTTCCTTGGCCAATACCGGTTTGACGAACTCGAGGATTTCCGCGTGAGGTACAGGGGTCGCGCCCACCACCAATTTCTCGTTGGCGAACGCATTGAACGACAGGACAGCAGCCAAAATGGCCAGGGACTTTTTCATGCATGCTCCAAGGTTAGCTTTATAAGAATTAACGGCGGCTATAACGCGCTACCAAACGATCACCCGTCATCTGCAAGGCCTGCACCAGCACCAGCAAAAGCACCACGGTGACCACCATTACGTCGGTCTGGAAACGCTGATAGCCATAGCGAATCGCCAGGTCACCGAGGCCACCGCCACCGATCACCCCAGCCATGGCGGTGTAGTCCACCAGCACAATTGCGGTCACGGTCACCGCCGCCAGCAACCCGCCGCGAGCCTCCGGCAACAGCGTGTGGCGGACCACCTGCCAGGTACTGGCGCCCATGGACTGGGTAGCCTCCACCACACCGCGGTCCACCTCGCGCAACGCGGTTTCCACCAGCCGCGCAAAAAACGGGGTGCAGCCCACCACCAGCGGCGGGATGGTGCCCGGCACGCCAAGGGACGTGCCGACCAGCAACGTGGTCAGCGGGATCAACACAATCAGCAGGATGATGAACGGCAGCGACCGCAGCACGTTGACCACCACTGACAGCAACCGATACACCACCAGCGCTTCGTGCAACTGGCGCTTGCCGGTGAGAAACAGCAGCACGCCGAGCGGCAACCCCAGCAGCACGGTAAAACCCAGGGCGGCGCCGAGCATGCTCAGGGTTTCCAGGCAGGCTTGGCCGATGTCAGCCCAATAGATGTTTTTAAATAACTCGGCCATGCGTTATGACCAGTCGTGACGTGGCGGCCGGGTGCCATTGAGCAACCAGTTGCCCACCACGTGGTATTTCCAGCGCACCGGGTCGTGCAGGGTGTGCACCCGCGCGTTGCGCCAGTGGCGGTCGAAGTTGTGCTTCTTCAGCGTCGAACGAGTACCGCCAAGTTCGAACAGTTTGTTGCTGGCTTCTATGGCGATTTCAGTCGTCAACACCTTGGCCCGAGCCACGGCCAGGGACGCGTGGGCGACGTTGTCTTCATTCGGTGCCGGGCGTGCGGCGTCCAAGGCAAACCCGGCGCGTTGCAACAGGGCTTCGGCGGCTTCCAGGCGAATATCCAGGGCGCCGACCTGAATGATGGTCAGCGGGTCTTCACTGGCTTTTTGCACCCCGGCGTCGATCCACGGCCGGGCAAATTGCTGCACGAACTGCACAGTGTCGCGCAACGCGGCACGGGCAATTCCGGCGTCGATGGCGGCGGTGGTCAGTTGTGCGAAAGGACCGGCAAGGGTCGGGGAATCGTAGGATTTATGCGTAGGAAACAGATTGAAAGCCGACACCCGCAGGTTTTCCGCGAGCACGCTGCCGCTGCTGGTAGTGCGCTGGCCCATGCTGTCCCAGTCGTCGACGACCACCAGCCCTTCTGTGCCACGCTTGACGAAGGCCAGTTGCGCATTTTGCTGCTCATCCAGCGCCAACACCGCCAACCAGTGGGCGTACAGCGAACCGGTGCAGTAACCTTTGCGGCCGTTGATCACATAACCGTCGCCTTCGCGTCGAATCGTGGCCTGGATGTCCTGCACGTGCTTGCCGCCGGTTTCCGACAGCGCATTGGCAAAACGATGGCCTTGCAGCGCCAGGCCGAAGAAATGCGCCTGCTGCTCGGGCGTGCCTTGCAGGCGAATATCCTCCAGCAGGCAGTAGTGGTTCTGCGGGATCTGCCCCAGCGATGGGTCGGCCGCCGAGATAATCGCAATCACCTGGGCCAGCACCGCATAGGAGACTTGGGCGCCACCAAACTCGCGCGGCACGCTGATGCCCCACAGGCCGCTGTTGGAATACAAGTCGACCACCTCGGCGGGGACCTGGCGGGTGCGGTCGCGTTCGGCGTCCTGCTCCAGCAGCACGGCGGCAACGCGATGGGCGACGGCAACCGCCTGGGCTTCATCGCGGATCAGTTCGGCATGGGGTGCGTGAATGGGGTAATCGGCAGACACAGGCAGTACAGACATACAACGCTCTCGGGCGAATGGTTTGTCTGCTCTATTGCAGCTTCTGTGCCGTGCCCCGAAACAGGCGGCCTGGCCACCAAACCGAGATCGAAAACCGCCTTTGGCGCAGCAATCTGCCTGTTCACTGTTGCCTGGCCAACACCTCGTCGGCTGCCCGCAAGCCGCGCGATACGTGGCCTATAGTAAATAGCCCGTACCTCCATAACCACAATCAAGGAGAACGACATGAGTGCCAAACCTATCCCCGAGGGTTATCACAGCGTTACGCCTTATATGGGCATCGACAACGCCGCCGAAGCCATCGAGTTCTACAAGAAAGCCTTTAGTGCCACGCAAGTCATGCGCCTGGACATGCCCGACGGCAAGGTCGGCCACGCCGAACTGCGCGTCGGTGACTCGGCGATCATGCTGGGCTCGCCCTGCGCTGAAATGGCATTGCGCAATCCGGACGAACACACCAGTGTCGGCTTGCACCTGTATGTGAACGACGTGGATGCGCAATTCGAACAAGCCGTTGCGGCAGGCGCCAGTGTGGTATCAGAGCCCAAGGATCAGTTCTACGGCGACCGGTCGGCGAGCGTGAAAGATCCATTCGGCCATCTGTGGTTCCTGGCCACACGCAAGGAAGACCTGACCGAAGCACAGATCCGCCAGCGCGCCGAAGCGATGTTCAAGCAAGGCTGAGCGCGCGCCTGCAATACACATCAAATGTGGGCGCTGGCTTGCCTGCGATGCAGACACCTCGGTGTTCAGGTACATCGCGTCGATACCATCGCAGGCAAGCCAGCGCCCACAGGGGTCCTCATTGTCTGAGCGATCGGGGCAGGCCGGCAGGCTCCTACACACTTCATGAACAACCCCTACACGCTTTCCCCCTTGCCCCGAACGCTGCGTGATTCCAGGATGCAGGCAATCATCACAAGGAGTCATTCCATGTTCGCCGGATTCCAAAAAGACCAGTGCCACGTCAACGGCGTGGACATCAGTTACCGCAAAGGCGGTACAGGTCCCGGTCTGCTCCTGTTGCACGGGCACCCGCAAACCCACGTCATCTGGCACAAAGTCGCCGAACAGTTGGCCGAGCATTTCACCGTGGTGGCAGCCGACCTGCGCGGCTACGGTGACAGCAGCAAGCCGCCGGCCAACGATCACCACGGTAACTACGCGAAGCGGGAAATGGCCCGCGACGGCGTCGAACTGATGAAGGCCCTGGGCTTTGACACGTTCTCGGTACTGGCCCACGACCGTGGTGCCCGGGTCGCCCATCGCCTGGCGCTGGACCATCCGAACGCCGTGCAACGCATGGTGCTGTTGGATATCGCGCCAACCCTGGCGATGTACGCCCAGACCGACGAAGCCTTCGCCCGCGCCTACTGGCACTGGTTCTTCCTGATCCGCCCGGCGCCGCTGCCGGAGGCTTTGATCGAGAGCAACCCCGAGCTGTACCTGCGCAGCGTGATGGGCAGCCGCAGTGCCGGGCTCAAGCCGTTTACCGATGAAGCCTTCGCCGAATACCTGCGCTGCCTGCAACTGCCAGGTACGGCTCGCGGTATCTGCGAAGACTACCGCGCTGCCGCCGGTATCGACCTTGAGCACGATCAGGCGGATATCGACGCCGGTAACCACCTGAACCTGCCGTTGCTGGTGATGTGGGGCGCCGAAGGCACTGTCGGCCGCTGTTTCGAACCGCTTGAGGAATGGCAGAAAGTCGCCACCGATGTCCGTGGCAAAGCCCTGCCCGCCGGCCACTACATCGCCGAAGAAGTCCCTGAACTGTTGCTTGGCGAAGTCCTGACCTTCCTGCGCTGAGCCATATGACCCCGTGACCTGACGGACTCGCCTCGCCGGCTGAAAATGCCTGCGACGGGTTCGCTTTGCCCAAAAAAAGCCCTCGAGATAATAACAATGACAATCCGAAAACTGCTGGGAACCCTGTACGTGCAGGTGCTCATCGCTATCGCGCTGGGTGTGTTGATCGGCCACGTATGGCCGCAAATCGGTATCGACCTCAAGCCTCTTGGCGACGGGTTTATCAAGCTGATCAAGATGATCATCGGCCCGATCATCTTCTGCACCGTGGTTTCCGGCATCACCAGCATGCACGATGTGAAACAGGTCGGCCGGGTGGGCGGCAAGGCCCTGCTGTACTTCGAGATCGTCTCGACCATCGCGCTGTTGATCGGCATTCTCGCTGCGCACCTGCTGCACCCGGGCGTCGGTTTCAATATCGACGTGAAGACCCTCGACAGTTCGGCCATCGCCGGCTTTGTCGGCCAGGCGCAGCACAGTGAAGGCGTGACCGGGTTTCTGCTGAATGTCATCCCAGCGACCTTTTTTGATGCCTTCGCCAAAGGTGAAATTCTGCCGGTACTGTTTATTTCCGTGCTGTTCGGCCTCGGCCTGGTGATGGTCGGTGAGAAAGCGCGGCCGCTGGTGAGCGTCATCAACCAGGCCAGCGAGGTATTTTTCCGCATCGTGGCGATGATCAGCCGTGTAGCGCCTATCGGCGCCTTCGGCGCGATTGCTTTCACCATCGGCAAGTACGGCGTGGGCTCATTGCTGCCGCTGCTGAAACTGGTCGGCACCTTCTATATCACCGCGTTGTTTTTTGTCGCGGTGGTACTGGGTAGCATCGCCCGTTACGCCGGCTTCAGCATTTTCAAGTTGATGGCTTACATCAAGTCGGAACTGCTGATCGTGCTGGGCACCAGCTCGTCAGAGTCGGCGCTGCCGCAACTGATCCAGAAACTCGAAAGCCTCGGCGCGTCCAAAGGCGTGGTGGGCATCGTGGTGCCGACCGGCTACACCTTCAACCTGGACGGCACCAACATCTATATGACGTTGGCGGTGTTGTTCCTGGCCCAGGCCACCAATATCGACCTGCCGCTGGAGCAACAACTGACGTTGCTGGCCGTGGCCATGCTCACCTCCAAAGGCGCCGGTGCGGTGGTCGGTGCAGGCTTTGTGGCATTGGCTGCGAGCCTGGCGGTGGTGCCGACTGTCCCCGTGGCGGCAATGGTGCTGATCCTTGGCGTCGACCGCTTCATGGCTGAATGCCGCTCGCTGACCAATATCATCGGCAACGCCGTCGCCACGCTGGTGGTGGCCGCCTGGGAAGGTGAGCTGGATCGCGACAAGATGGCGCCGATTGCCCTCAAACATGGCCGGCATGCGCGTGCCGCGCAAGCGAAGATCGCTGCCGAATAAGCATTCACGCCCAGGCGTGCCGGAAGGTGCGCCCATCCGGTGCTATGCTGGCGGCTCATGCCGCCACGCTTGTTTTCTGATGACTAACAAGAAACATAACGTGCCCCTACCCGAAGACCTGCGGGTGTTCCTGACCGTGATCCGCAAGGCAGGTTTCGCTGCCGCCGCCGAGGAGCTGGGGCTGTCGCCTGCGTATGTCAGCAAGCGTATCCAGATCCTCGAAACCACCCTGGCCACTCGCCTGCTGCACCGCACCAGCCGACGCATCGCCCTGACCGAAGACGGTGAACGGGTGCAGCGCTGGGCCGTGCGCATCCTCGAAGATTTCCAGCAACTTTCCGATGAACTCTGCGACGCCCACGACAGCCCCCGTGGGCATCTTCATTTGTGCAGCAGCTTCGGCTTTGGCCGCAACCATGTGGCGCCTGCCCTGTCGTTGCTGGCCGAACAATACCCGGACCTGGAAATCCGCCTGGACCTGTTCGACCGCGTGGTGGACATCGTCAGCGAAGGCTTCGACCTGGAGATTCGTGTGGGCGATGACATTCCCGGTCAACACATCGGCCGACGCTTGGTGAGCAACCGCCGAGTGCTGTGCGCGGCGCCGGCGTACCTGAAGCGCCGGGGCACGCCGCAACAGTTGAGTGACCTGGAGCAGCACGACTGCCTGGTGCTCAAGGAGCGTGACAACGCCTTTGGCATCTGGAACCTGGAGCGTGATGGCAGCGCGCAAAGTGTTCGCGTACGCGGGCCGCTGTCCTCCAACAATGGCGAGATCGTGTTGCAGTGGGCCCTGGACGGACGCGGGGTGTTGCTGCGCTCGATGTGGGATGTGAAGCCGCTGCTGGAACAAGGCAAGCTGGTGCAGGTGCTGCACGACTACACCCAGAGCGCCAACGTGTGGGCGGTGTACCCGACGCGGTTGGCGTACTCCGGAAAATTAAGAGCGTGTGTGGAATTTTTGCAGGAGCACTTCAAGGGGTTGTCGATCTGATGCCCCGATTGGCGCTGTAACCCAACCATAGGCCCATGACCACCAAGGCGGTCAACGGCAGCCCGTGGAACAACACGATCACTTGGGCCGGTGCCCACGTCAGGTAGAACGGCCCGACCACGAGCATGCCTACGCCAAAGCCGGCCATCTGGATCAGGGTCAATAAACTGAACAGCGGCAGGCGCAGGCTATCCGGTTCACTCTGCGCGCGGGAAACCAAGGCCACCTCGGAGACCCCATCGCCCAACCCCGCCCACACCACCCACACGAGTGCCAGCCACAGTTCGGTTTGCTGGAAGGTCAGGATAAAGCCGCTGGACATCAGCGCCACACCGGCTATAAACAGGCGCTCCATGCCTTGGGTACCACGCGTTTTCAACACTGCACTGGCCAGCCGCGCGCCCACGAACTTGCCACAGGCCCAAACCGCCAACAGGTAGCCCATCACGGTTTTTGCCGTATCGGGCGAAATGTACTGGGACAACACCGGCCAGCCGACGTTATGCGCAGCGCTGCCGAGGGTGTCGAGCAGGCTGATCAACAACATCGCGGCCAGCACCGGTGCGCTCCGCAGGCCTTTTTTCAGTTCATGCCATTCAGCGGCGAGGCCTCGATGCACGGGCATCGCGACTGAGTACAACGCCCGCAACGGCAGGATCAGGCAGGCGGCAACGACATAGGTGCCGATGTTCACGGCAAACACCGCTTCGAATCCCGCCGTGGCAATCAGCACCCCGGACAGCAAGCTGCCGAACACCGCACCGGTGGCGGCCGCAGAGGTGATCCATGCATTGGTGGAAACGCGTTGCCCCAGCGCTACCCAGGTGGGCAACTGACTGTTCAGGCCAATCGCAAACAACGAATTGCACAAGCCGATGCCAAACGCGATGAAGGGCAGCACGCTGAGCTGATGCGCCGGTATCAACACCAGCAGCGGCATCAGCAGTAATGCTCGGGCAAGGTCCAGCCCGGCCAACGTGCCACGCCCGGCAAAGCGCCTGAAAAAAGGAATACCGAACAGGCTCGCAATAATCCCACCGGTGACGCGGCACGCCAGGAAAACACTGACAAACACCACGCTTTGGCTGAGCCAGTAGACGTAAGTGGACAACGCCACCATGTTGAGGAACGCGCCGAAATCCGACACCCCGCGGGCGAAGATGATCAAGCGTGCATTGCGGGTCGACCGCGTTGATTCAGGATCAACGTTCAGCACGTCCATGTCAGACACTTCCCTTTCTTATAATGAGCCGACTTCCTTGTCGGTCCCACTTAAGTCTACGGCGCCCGGTGTGTCAACCGAGCCAGGGGTTGGCCGCCAGGTGCCTGCGTTCGAACGCCTGGATCTGTTCACTGCGCTGCAAGGTGCTGCCAATCGCATCCAGGCCGAGCAGCAACGCGGTCTTGCGCAAAGTGTCGATCTGGAAGGGGATCACCTCGCCGTCCGCCAAACGAATCTGCTGCGCCTGCAGATCCACACTGATCTGCGCCTGTTCAGGCTGGCTTACGGTCTGCCCGAGCGTCTGCAGCACCGCCTCGTCCAGGGTGATCAACAACACGCCGTTACGCTGGCAGTTGTCATAGAAGATGCCGGCAAAGCGGCTGCCGATCAGCGCGCGAATGCCCATTTGCTTCAAGCCCCACACCGCATGCTCACGGCTGGAGCCACAGCCGAAGTTCGGCCCGACCACCATAAAGCGCGCGCCCTGCCAGGCCGGCTGGTTGAGCACGAATGCCGGGTTGGGCTCGCCTGACGCGAGGAAGCGCAGGTCGAAGAACAACCCACAGTCGAGGCCGCTGCGGTCGATACCCTTGAGAAACTGCTTGGGCATGATCACATCGGTGTCGATATTCGCCGCAAGCATCGGCGCGGCCTTGCCGGTGACCTGGGTGAACGGTTGCAGGCTCATGCGCGGTCTCCAAAGTGACGAATATCGGTGAGGCGGCCGGTGATGGCGGCGGCGGCGACCATAGCCGGGCTCATCAGGTGAGTGCGGGCGCCGGCGCCCTGGCGGCCTTCGAAGTTGCGGTTGGTGCTGGAAGCGCAGCGGTCGCCGGGGGCCAGCACATCGTCGTTCATCGCCAGGCACATCGAGCAGCCTGACTGGCGCCATTCGAAACCAGCGTCGATAAAGATCGCCGCCAGCCCTTCGGCTTCGGCCTGGTCGCGCACTTCGGTGGAGCCGGGGACGATCATCGCCCGTACGTGGTCGGCCACGTGTTTACCACGCACGACACTGGCGGCGTCGCGCAGGTCTTCGATGCGGGCATTGGTGCAGGAGCCGATAAACGCATGGCTGATCACGATATCGCTCAGCGGCATCCCGGCTTCCAGGCCCATGTAATTAAGCGCGCGGCGCATGTCCTGGCGCAGGATCAAGTCGCTCACGTCTTGCGGGTCGGGCACGCGGGCGCCGATGGGCGCGGCCTGGTCGGGGCTGGTGCCCCAGGTGACCATGGGTTCCAGGGTGTTGGCATCCAGATGTACTTCTTGGTCGAACACCGCATCGGCGTCCGAATACAGTTGGCGCCAACTCACCAATGCCTGCTCCCACACCTCGCCCTTGGGCGCGCGGGGCTTGCCCTTGAGGTAGGCGAAGACTTTTTCGTCCGGTGCCATGAATGCGCCGCGCGCACCGGCTTCCACGGCCATGTTGCAGATAGTCATGCGTGCTTCGACGCTCAGTGCATCAATGGTGGAGCCGCGAAACTCGATGGCATAGCCGGTGGCGCCGGACGCGCCGATCTTGCCGATCAGCGCCATGATCACGTCTTTGGAGGTGAGGCCGCGCGCCAGTTCGCCGTCAACGGTCACGCGCATGCTTTTCAGGCGTTTGTAAACCAGGGTCTGCGAGGCCAGCAGGTGCTCGATTTCCGAAGTGCCAATACCAAAACCGAAAGCGCCCAATGCGCCATAGGTGGTGGTGTGGCTGTCACCGGCGGCGATCACCATGCCCGGCAGGATAAAGCCCTGCTCCGGCGCGATCACGTGTTCGATGCCCTGGCGCTTGTCGAGGATATCCAGCAGCTCGATGCCGAAGTCCCGGCAGTTTTCCGCCAGGTACGACACCTGCCGCGCGCCGCCCGCATCGGGCATCGCCGCAATACGCGTGGGCGTGGTGGGGTTTACATGGTCAACCACTGCCAGCGCCGTGCCGGGGCGCCAAACCTTACGCCCGGCCTCGCGCAAGCCGCTGAACGCCTGGGGGCTGGTGTATTCGTTGATCACCTGGCGGTCGATGTACAGAAGGACATGGCCCTGATCGTCCAGGGGGCACACCGTATGGGAATCGATGTGTTTGTCGTAGAGGGTTCTGGCAGTCATTTTTTCTTCGGGCTCACTCAACGGTATGCCCCCATCCTACGCAGCCCCCCGGCCCCATCAATGGCACCTGGGTGATGGCTTGGAACATGTTTCGTGTTCGATCAACACCCGAAAAGCACTGTGAATGTGAACCTGAAACATTTTCTTTCATATGCGGCCTGGGGATTTCTCATCCTCATCCGTCTTAACTTAGATACAGCCCGTCGCGTCAGCAAAAGCTACGACCGGCCTTTTCCGGGCCTCCATCGCCCTCCTCCGCTCAAGACCCGTATTCACATGTCAAACGTTCACCTGTCAAAGAAGTCACGTTCAAAGCTCTGGTTTCTTGTGCACAGCTGGCTGGCGTTGCCCATCTGGTTTTTTGTACTGATCGTCTGCGTCACCGGCACCCTGGCGGTGGTCAGCCAGGAAATCGTATGGCTGGCCAACCCGGATATCCGTGCAAGCAAGCCGTCGGAGGATGCCCGGATGCTGAGCTTTGACCAGGTGATCGCCGCGATCAAACGCGAAGAGCCCCAAGTGATCGTGCAATCGATCATCCGCCCGGACGAAACGCACTTCGCCCTCAGTGTCGACCTCAGCTACCCGGATGGGCGCTCCGTTGAGGTCTACGTCAACCCCTACACCGGAGCGATCCAGGGCATCAGCCCAGCCTTCAACTTCAAGCAATTTACCCGCGCCCTGCACGGCTGGTGGCTGGTGCCGTTCACCAATGGCTTCAGTTGGGGCTGGTACCTGGTCTCGGCGCTCGGCCTGCCGTTGCTGGCGTCACTGGTGACCGGGCTGGTGGTCTACAAGCGTTTCTGGAAGGGTTTTCTGCGACCGACCCTGCGTATCAGTCACGGTGCGCGAATCTTCTGGGGGGACTTCCACCGCCTGAGCGGGATCTGGTCAATCTGGTTTATCGCGGTGATTTCCATCACCGGCACCTGGTTCCTGATCCAGGCGATCCTGGGGGACAACCAGATTTCCATCTCCAGCGAACCGATCGTCCCGGTGATCGCCCGTGAAAAGGTGCCAATGTCCGCGCCCGGCGTGCCGGCACCGATGATCCCACTGGACGACGCCATCGGCATTGCCACCCAACGCATTCCCGGGCTGGATGCCACGTTCGTGTTCCTGCCGCTCAACGCCTATAGCCACCTGCAAATCGGCGGGCGCGGCTGGTACCCGCTGATGTTCCAGACGGCCCAACTCAACCCGTACAGCGGCGAAATCGCGGTGTCGCACTTGCTGTCCGACCGCTCGACGCTGGAGTTCGTCACCGAGTCCATGCGCCCGCTGCACACCGGCGACTTTGGTGGGCTGTGGATCAAGCTGATCTGGGCATTCTTCGGCCTGGTGCTGAGCATGATGGTGTTGAGCGGCCTGCTGATCTGGACCAAGCGCACCGCCCTGGCCACCCTCAATGCGCTCAAGCGCGAAGCCAAGACGCAACGTGCGCCGGCCGCCGCCCTCGCCATG
This sequence comes from Pseudomonas sp. M5A4_2d, assembly GCF_053345295.1. Lineage (NCBI taxonomy): Bacteria > Pseudomonadati > Pseudomonadota > Gammaproteobacteria > Pseudomonadales > Pseudomonadaceae > Pseudomonas > Pseudomonas sp. M5A4_2d. Next base: position 24,223 of record NZ_JBKEZW010000007.1, read on the forward strand.
CAGACTGAAACCTCGGAGGCCAACTCATGAGCAAGGTCGCTCGCGCTACGCCGCCTTCGCCGCTGCGCGCTTTTTGGCTGAAATGGCGGTTCCATATCAACATCCTGCTGTTGCTGGTGCCCCTGGGGTTCATGCCCAAATACTTCGCCGACGCCGCGTTGTTTCGCGGGGATACCGGCATTGGCGAGCGGGTCGTCGGCGACGTGCAGGTCGGCCCCTGGAGCCTGAAACTCGCCGAATTCCGCAACGAAGGCCCGAGCCCGGACCCGGCCGGCCCAATGAAATTCTTCAACGCCGCCCTGTGTGACACCTGCGCCGAGCAGGTCAAGGCCACCTACCTGCGTATCGGCAAACCGCGCAGCTTGCGCGCCGCCGGGGTGATCTTCTTCGGTACGCCCTACCGCATGGGCGCCGCATTACCAGTGCCTGAACGCACGCCGGTCGACGCCGAACTGTGGGTCACCATGGAAGGCTGGGACGGCACGATGCACCAGGGTTCCATCCCGCTGAGCCAGGCCTCGCCTGCCACCATTGCCTGGCTGAACAAGCAAGGAGTTAAACCATGACGTTCAAGCGTCTGACCCGCACCGCTGCGGCGCTGTTACTTTGCGCAGGTTTCAGTACCACCGCCCTGGCGCACAACCCGATGTGCGAATGCAAGGAAATACCCGGCGAGCAGATCCAGTGCACCGGCGGTTTCTCCGACGGCAGCGGCGCCCCGGGCGTGACCCTGGACGTCATCGGCTACGACGAAACCATCCTGCTGCCCGGCAAACTCGGCCAGGACTCAACCCTGACTTTCAAGAAGCCCGCGGCCGAGTTCTATGTGCTGTTTGACGCGGGCCCCGGCCACGTCGTTGAAATCGACCAAGCGGATATCCAGCCTCAATGAGCACGACACAGGTTGTACGCCCCGCCGGCGCCGGCCACGAAACCCTCTACGTGCTCCTGCTGTGCCTGATCATCCTCGCGGTGGCCGGTTCGGTGGTGGCCCTGCACGGTGAAACCCAGGAAGTCGCGGCGCTGCCCAGCCACCAGTTGGACGCCCGTCGCGACCTCAGTGCATCCGAACAAGGCATCTATGCCGACCTGCGGGTGACCCTGGATGAAATCCAGCTGCTGCAACAGGAGCAAAGCGCCCTGCCGACGCCTGCGCAACTGGCCGAAGAAGGTTTCGCACCGTTTGCCCAGGACGCCAGTTCGGTCAGCCGTGGCGACCACCGCTGGGCGTTGCTGGCGCCTGCTGCCTATTTGGGCTTGAGCCAGACGCCGAGCACCAGCGGCTCGCTGCTGATGCGCGTGCACGGTGCCGAACCGGATATCTGGCTCAACCGCCAACCCCACCTCGCCGCCCCTTCCGACCTCACTGACCAGGCGCTGATCGCTGCCGGCTGGCAGCAGGTGGTCGCGCAATTCGATGCCGGCGTTACGCGCCAGCACCGTCACTGAACGAGAAGACCAATTGCCCATGTCTATTTCATCTCCCTTGTTGCGCCTGTTGCTGGTTAGCCTGTTCAGCCTGATGCTGGCGCCCTTGGCAAATGCCGAGGCGGCCAAACGCCTGCGTATCGGCATCACCCTGCACCCTTACTACAGCTACGTGGCTAACATTGTCGGCGACAAGGCCGACGTGGTCCCGCTGATTCCGGCCGGCTTCAACCCGCACGCCTATGAGCCCCGCGCCGAAGACATCAAGCGCATCGGCACCCTCGACGTGATCGTGCTCAACGGCGTCGGCCATGACGATTTCGCCGACCGTATGATCGCCACCAGTGAGCGCCCGGACATCCCGGTGATCGAGGCCAACGCCAACGTGCCGTTGCTCGCCGCCACGGGCAATGCCGCGCGTGGCGCGGGCAAGGTGGTCAACCCGCACACCTTCCTGTCGATCAGCGCGTCGATTGCCCAGGTCAACAACATCGCCCGCGAGTTGGGCAAGCTTGACCCGGACAATGCCAAGGCCTACACCCAGAACGCCCGTGCCTACGGCAAACGCCTGCGCCAGATGCGCGCCGACGCCCTGGCCAAGCTGACCAGCGCACCCAACCCCGACCTGCGCGTGGCCACCGTGCACGCCGCCTACGACTACCTGCTGCGCGAGTTCGGCCTGGAAGTCACCGCCGTGGTCGAGCCCGCCCACGGCATCGAGCCAAGCCCCAGCCAGTTGAAAAAAACCATCGACGAACTGCGCGCCCTGGATGTGAAGGTGATCTTCTCGGAGATGGATTTCCCGTCCACCTACGTCGAGACCATCCAGCGTGAATCCGGGGTCAAGCTGTACCCGCTGTCGCATATCTCCTACGGCGAATACACCCCTGAAAAGTACGAAGTGGAAATGACCGGCAACCTCAACACCGTGGTGCGGGCGATTCAGGAGTCGGGGGCATGACAGCCGCGGAACAACTCAAAGTGGCCAGCATCGGCCCAACCCTCGACTTCGACAAGGTGTCGTTGACCCTGGGCCGCACGGTGATTCTTGACGCTGTCAGTTTCCAGGTAGAACCGGGCAGCATCCATGCGTTGGTCGGCCCGAACGGCGGCGGCAAAAGTTCGCTGATCAAGACCCTGCTGGGGCAAACGCCGCACCACGGTCAATTGCGCCTGCAGTGGCCAAATACGCCCGGCACCATCGGTTACGTGCCCCAGGCGCTGGAATTCGACCGGGGCTTGCCGATGACGGTGGACGATTTCATGGCCGCCATGTGTCAACGGCGCCCGGCGTTTCTGGGCCTGTCCAAACACTACGCCGCCGCGATTGGCGAGGCGCTGGAACGGGTGGGCATGCAGGACAAACGCAAACGCCGCATGGGCGCGTTATCCGGCGGTGAGCGTCAGCGTGTCTTGCTGGCCCAGGGCCTGATCCCGGCGCCACACCTGCTGGTGCTGGATGAGCCGATGTCGGCCCTTGATGAAGCAGGCATCCAGGTATTCGAGCGACTGCTGCATGACTGGCGGCTGGCCGGAATCACCGTGCTGTGGATCGAACATGACCTGGAAGCCGTCGGCCGCCTCGCCGACCGCGTCACCGGCCTGAACCGCCGCGTGCTGTTCGACGCCACGCCCAAAGAGGCATTGACCCCGGACCGCCTGCTGACCCTGTTCTCCACCCATCCTCGGAGCTCGGCGCCATGAGTTATGAAGCGTTTCGTTTGATGGTCCAGGGCTGGGCCTCGTCCGGGTACCTGCCGGAGGCGCTGGCCTATGGGTTTGTGGTCAATGCCTTGCTCGCCGGTTTGCTGATCGGCCCGGTACTTGGCGGCCTGGGGACGCTGGTGGTGGTCAAGCGCTTTGCGTTTTTCTCCGAGGCTGTCGGGCATGCTGCACTGACCGGCGTGGCCGTGGGTATTCTGCTCGGCGAACCCTACACCGGGCCCTATGGCGCACTGTTCGGCTACTGCCTGTTGTTCGGCATTCTGCTCAATTACCTGCGCAATCGCACAGGGTTGGCGCCAGACACCTTGATCGGCGTGTTCCTGTCGGTATCGCTGGCGTTGGGCGCGAGCCTGCTGTTGATCCTGGCAGGCAAGATCAACGTGCATATCCTGGAAAACGTGCTGTTTGGCTCGGTGTTGACGGTTAACGGCAATGACTTGCTGGTACTCGCAATTGTCGGTTCGCTGGTGATGGCCCTGGCGCTGCCACTGTACAACCGCATCATGCTGGCCAGCTTCAACCCACAGCTGGCAGCGGTGCGCGGTGTGGCCGTGAAGACGCTGGACTACCTGTTCGTGATCCTGGTGACGCTGATTACTGTGGCGGCCGTCAAGGTGATCGGCGCCATCCTGGTGGGCGCGCTGCTGGTGATTCCGGCCGCTGCGGCGCGCCTGCTGAGCCAGTCGCTCAAGGGGTTTTTCTGGGTATCCGTGATGATTGCCACGGTCAGCACGCTGTGCGGCATCCTGTTGCCGATCATCATCGACCTGCCCATCCCCTCCGGCGCCGCGATCATTCTGGTGGCCGGTATCGCCTTCGCCTTCGCCGCCATCGCGCGCGGCACTGTGCCCAGCCTCAAAGGGAATCTTGGATAATGCGCCCTGTCTTTCGCCCACTGGCCCTGGCCATCGCTTGTTTGCTCAGCACCTCGGCGCTGGCCGTCGACGGCCTCGACCCCAAGGAATTCAAAGTCAACCAAGGCCTCGGCCATGCCGCCGTGACCCAATCCAAAAAAACGGTCAAGGTCCTGGCGTCGTTGCCCATCACCTACGGGCTGGCCGAGGTGCTGCTCAAGGGCACCGACGTGCAGCTTGAGCGTGCTGCGCCGGCCAACCTGCCCGGCTCGCGCCAGGTGTCCTACTTCACGGGCCGTGGCGCCCCGGCGCTGAATACCCTGGCGCAGGATGCCGATGCCGCCATCGGCCTGCGCTCGCTGTGGGCGGACGATCCGCTGTACCCGGTGGCGCGGCGCAGCAATATCCGTATCGTCGAAGTCGACGCCGCGCGCCCGGTGGACGGCGGCTTGCCAGGCATCGCCGTGCAACCGGGCAGTGCCGATGGCTTGAACAGCCAGCCCTGGCAGTCGGGCAACAATATGGGGCGCATGGCCGATGTGATGGCCGCCGACCTTGGCCGCCTGGCGCCCAACGCCAAACTGAAGATCGACGCCAACCTGGCGGCCCTCAAGCAACGCCTGCTCAAGCTCAGCGCCGACAGCGAAGCGCGGTTGGCCAAGGCGGACAACCTGAGCGTGGTCAGCCTGAGCGATCACTTCGCGTATCTGGTCAGCAGCCTGAACCTGGAAGTGGCCGGTACCGATGCACGGCCGGATGCGGACTGGACGCCACAAGCGTTGCAGGCGTTAAGTGCCCGCTTGAAGGACAGCGACGTGGCGGTGGTGCTGCATCATCGTCAGCCAAGTGAAGCGATTAAAGCGGCGGTGACGGCAGGGGGTGCGCAACTGTTGGTATTGAATGTCGACGGAGCGGACCCGGTGGCAGAGCTGGAAACCAATGTGGATCAGGTCATTAAAACCCTGATGCCATAGGCGAGCGACTCTTCAAGTCGAGATCGATTCAAGTGTGGGGGCTGGCTTGCCTGCGAAAGCAACAACGTGGTCTGTGTGATGTACCGAGGCGCCCGCATCGCAGGCAAGCCAGCTCCCACATTAAGCTCGCGGTGCATCGGCTGATGGTCAGCCAGCCCGGCAGCCGACTGTCAAACCACATCGACGCCGACATGAATCGCATCATGCCGCCAGAACTCCAGGTCGCAGTCGATCAACCGCTGATGCTGGTCATAGTTCACCCGTGCGATGCGCAAGCCCGGGCTGCCCACCGACACGCGCAATGCGCCGGCGGCTTCCACCGGCAATGACGTCGGTACGATTTCGAAGCGCACGCGGCCGTAATGCAAGTCGTACTTGCGCGCATACAGCTCGGTCATTGATTGATTCAGGTCGCATTCCAGAATCCCCGGAAAATACTGCGGGTTCAGGTAGTGCTCCACATACAACACCAGGCGCCCATCAATCCGTCGGCCTCGGCAAATCTGGATCACACTCGACAGCGCCGGCAATTGCAGCCATGCACACACCGCCGCCGACGCCGGTTGCAGGCGCGCAGAAATCACCTCGGTCGACGCCACCCGCCCCTGGTCGCTGACCATCGCGTGAAAGTGGCTGCGTTGCATCAGGTTGTAAGCCAGCCGTGGCGGCGAAACAAACCACCCGCGGCGTTCCTCGCGATAAATCTGCCCTTGGGCCTCCAGTTGTAACAAGGCTTCCCGCACAGTAATTCGAGTGGTACCAAACAACTCGCTGAGCTTGCGCTCGGCGGGCAATTTACTCGCAGGCGGCAACAGGCCGTGGTCAATCTGCTCTTGCAGCGCCAGGCCGATGGAGGTCACCGCCTTGATTGCCTCATCACGCATCAACATTACCTATCTGGACTAGACCAGCACCGTTCAAGTGCACAAACCGCGCTTTATTTGGGCTTCTGCTATTGCCTGCCAGCCTAGGCATTACAGATGACCGACAGATGACAGTCCCTGTCCAGGCCCTGCACCACACCCTGCAATACATCGGCCAAGTCCAGGGCCTGCGGGTACTTGAGCATGGTCTACGCTGAGTCTGCACTGAGCGACAAAAGCGATTTAAAAACGACACAGACATGAAACTGTCATCCATCGAGCCTAGATTGGCTCAGGTATTGCTCTGACCTAGACCAAAGGGGCGATTCATCACTGATTTCTTGGGGCGCGCCGGACCTGATTTTGTGCAGGGCAAGGCGCGAGGAGCGTGGTTTGGTTGTTCCAAATATGCGACGAGTAACGCAGCCCTGCGCAAAATCAGGCCCGGCCCTTCGGGTTGCGCCTGAAAGCCGGCCAGGCTGTGTTGCAGTCCTTGGCAAGGAAACGACCCTTACCTGCGGACTGCGCCTAGCCCGGCCGGCTTTCAGGCGCAACGCGCCACAAGAAATCAGTGATGAACCGCCCCCCCGCAAACGTTCTTAAAAACGCCGCGTTGAAAACGCCCAAAGGAGCTTCGGATGAAAAAGCTTTTCCTGGCATCACTGTTAGGCTCGACCATTGCCATGTGCACCGCCGCCATGGCCGCTGATACCGATCTGAAAACGCTGGAAGCCGCCGCGAAAGCGGAAGGCGCCGTCAACAGCGTCGGCATGCCCGATGACTGGGCCAACTGGAAAGGCACCTGGGAAGACCTGGCCAAGACCTATGGCCTCAAGCACATCGATACCGACATGAGCTCGGCCCAGGAAATCGCCAAGTTCGCCGCCGAAAAAGACAACGCCAGCGCCGATATCGGTGACGTCGGCGCGGCCTTCGGCCCGATCGCGGTGAAACAGGGCGTTGCGCAGCCGTACAAGCCGAGCACCTGGGCGCAAGTCCCGGATTGGGCGAAAGATAAAGACGGCAATTGGGCCCTGGCCTACACCGGCACCATCGCCTTTATCGTCAACAAAAAGCTGCTGCACGGCTCCGAAGCCCCAAAAAGCTGGGCTGACCTGAAGACCGGCAAATACAAGGTTTCCATCGGTGACGTGAGCACTGCCGCACAAGCCGCCAACGGCGTGCTCGCAGCAGCCCTGGCCAATGGTGGCGACGAGAAGAACATTCAGCCTGCCCTGCTGATGTTTGCCGAGATCGCCAAGCAAGGCCGCCTGTCACTGGCCAACCCGACCATCGCCACCATGGAAAAAGGCGAAGTGGAAGTGGGTGTGGTCTGGGACTTCAACGGCTTGAGCTATAAAGCCAAGATGGCCAACCCGGATGACTACGTCGTGCTGATCCCATCGGACGGCTCGGTGATTTCCGGCTACACCACCATCATCAACAAATACGCCAAGCACCCGAACGCCGCCAAGCTGACCCGTGAATACATCTTCAGCGACGCCGGCCAGACCAACCTGGCGCGCGGCAACGCCCGTCCGATCCGTGCCGAGCACCTGACCTTGCCTGCCGACGTCCAGGCCAAGCTGCTGCCTAACGAGCAGTACAAGAAAGTCACGCCGATCAAAGATGCCGACGCTTGGGAAAAGACCTCCAAGGCACTGCCGCAGAAGTGGCAGGAAGAAGTCATCATCAATATGCAGTAAGGCCTGAGCTGTAAACACGGTCAGTGTGGGAACTGGCTTGTGTGGGAGCCGGGCTTGCCCGCGATGCAAACGACTCGGTGTGTCATGTAAGCCGAGGTGATGCTATCGCAGGCAAGCCAGCTCCCACATAAGCAAGCGCCCACATTTGATCCGGTTCCAAGATGAAACCGAGCCAAACCAGCCGTTGCGGAGCGTCTCCCCCTATGAAGCACAACGTCATCCTTGTGGTGCTCGACGGCCTGAACTACGAGGTTGCCCGACACGCCATGGGGCATCTCCAGGCCTATATCGGCGCAGGACGCGCAGCGCTTTACAAACTGGACTGTGAACTGCCGGCCCTGTCCCGGCCGTTGTATGAATGCATCCTCACCGGCGTGCCACCGATCGACAGCGGCATCGTCCACAACAATGTCTCGCGCCTGTCCAACCAGCGCAGCATTTTCCATTACGCCACCGACGCAGGTCTCACTACAGCGGCGGCGGCTTATCACTGGGTCAGCGAGTTGTATAACCGCACGCCCTTTATTGCCGCGCGTGACCGTCATACCGACGACAAGACGCTGGCGATCCAACACGGGCATTTCTACTGGAATGACCACTACCCGGATTCGCACCTGTTCGCCGACGCCGAAAGCCTGCGCCGCAAACACGCGCCGAATTTCCTGGTGGTGCACCCGATGAACATTGATGACGCCGGCCACAAGCATGGCCTCGATACGCCGCAATACCGCAACAGCGCGCGCTCGGCCGATATCATCCTCGCCGACTACCTGCAAGGCTGGCTCGATGCCGGTTACCAGGTGTTGGTGACTGCGGACCACGGCATGAACAACGATCGCTCCCACAACGGCCTGCTGCCGGAAGAACGTGAAGTGCCGCTGTTCGTGCTGGGCTCGGCCTTCAACTTCGACCCTTCTGCCAGCCCCAAGCAAACCGAACTGTGCGGCACCGTCTGCGAACTGCTCGGCGTACCCCACGACAAACCTGTATGCCGGGAGCTGCTGAAGTGAACTCCATCATCCGTGGCAAATGGCTGGCGATCCTCTGCCTGGTACCGTTTGCGCTGTTCTTTATCGTGTTTGAAATCGCCCCGCTGGTGTGGGTGATGATCAACAGCCTGCAATCGGAGGAGTTCGGCTGGGGCCTGGCCAACTTCACCAGGATCTTCAGTTCGAAGTTCTACCTGCAGGCCATCCAGTACAGCCTGGAGATCAGTTTCTATTCAAGCGTGTTCGGCATCATCATCTCGGTGCTCGGCAGCTACTCGTTACGCCGTGTGGACGGGCCGCTGCGCAACTTCGTGACCGCCTTTGCCAACATGACCAGCAACTTTGCCGGCGTGCCCCTGGCCTTCGCGTTCATCATCCTGCTGGGTTTCAACGGCAGCATCACCATCATGCTCAAGCAGGCCGGGATCATTCAGGACTTCAACCTGTACTCCAAGACCGGGCTGATCATTCTCTATACCTACTTCCAGATTCCACTGGGCGTGCTGCTGCTTTACCCCGCCTTCGATGCGTTGCGTGAAGACTGGCGGGAGTCGGCCTCGCTGCTCGGCGCCAACGGCTGGCAGTTCTGGCGGCACATTGGTCTGCCGGTGCTCACCCCTGCCCTGCTCGGCACCTTCGTGATCCTGCTGGCCAACGCCCTTGGCGCCTATGCCACGGTGTACGCGCTGACCACCGGCAACTTCAACGTGCTGCCGATTCGCATCGCGGCAATGGTCTCCGGCGACATCTCCCTGGACCCGAACATGGCCAGTGCCCTGGCCGTGGTGCTGGTGGCGCTGATGACGGCGGTCACCGTGGTCCATCAACTGCTGCTCAAGAGGAGCTACCATGTCTCGCGCTGAAGCCGGCTCGGCCTCCCTCTACCATCGGGTAGTGGTGTATGTGTTATTCGCGATCCTGGTGTTGCCGCTGGTGGGCACCTTTGTCTACTCCATTGCCAGCAGTTGGTCGGCGACGATCTTGCCGGCCGGTTTCACCGTCAAATGGTACGTGCAGCTCTGGAGCGACCCACGCTTCCTGGCTGCCTTCGGCCAGTCGCTGCTGGTGTGCGTGGGCGCACTGATCCTGTCGGTGGTGCTGATTTTGCCGCTGCTGTTCGTGGTGCATTACCACTTCCCCAAACTCGACGCGCTGATGAACATTTTGATCCTGCTGCCCTTCGCGGTGCCGCCGGTGGTGTCATCTGTGGGCTTGCTGCAATTGTATGGCTCCGGGCCATTTGCAATGGTGGGCACGCCGTGGATTCTGATCGGCTGCTACTTCACCGTGGCTCTACCGTTCATGTACCGCGCGATCACCAACAACCTTCAAGCGATCAACCTGCGCGACCTGATGGACGCCTCGCAACTGCTGGGTGCCAGCACCTGGCAGGCGGCGATCCTGGTGGTGCTGCCAAACCTGCGCAAAGGCCTGATGGTGGCGCTGCTGCTGTCGTTCTCGTTTCTGTTCGGTGAGTTCGTATTTGCCAATATTCTGGTGGGCACCCGCTATGAAACCCTGCAGGTCTACCTGAACAACATGCGCAACACGAGCGGCCACTTCACCAGTGCCATCGTCATTTCCTATTTCTTCTTTGTGCTGGTGCTGACCTGGGCCGCCAATATCTTGAACAAGGACAAAAGCCAATGAGCTTCGTCAGCGTCCAACACCTGCAAAAAGGCTACGCCGGCACCCCGGTGTTCAGTGACATCAACTGCGAGATCGCCAAGGGCGAATTCGTCACCCTGCTCGGCCCGTCCGGCTGCGGCAAGTCGACCTTGCTGCGTTGCATCGCCGGGCTTACGTCGGTGGACAGTGGGAAAATTCTGCTGGATGGCCAGGACATCGTCCCCCTGAGCCCGCAGAAACGGCATATCGGCATGGTGTTCCAGAGCTATGCGCTGTTCCCCAACATGACCGTGGAACAGAACGTCGCCTTCGGCCTGCGCATGCAAAAGGTCAACGCCGACGACAGCCACAAGCGTGTGCAGGAAGTGCTGCAACTGGTGGAACTCAAGGAACTCGCCGGTCGCTACCCGCACCAGATGTCCGGCGGCCAGTGCCAGCGTGTGGCACTCGCCCGCTCCCTGGTGACCCGCCCGCGCCTGTTGCTGCTGGATGAGCCGCTGTCGGCGCTGGACGCAAGGATCCGCAAGCATCTGCGCGAACAGATCCGCCAGATCCAGCGTGAACTGGGGCTGACCACGATCTTCGTGACCCATGACCAGGAAGAAGCCCTGACCATGTCGGACCGCATCTTCCTGATGAACCAGGGCAAGATTGTGCAGAGCGGCGATGCCGAGACCCTCTACACCGCACCGGTGGATGTATTCGCCGCCGGGTTTATCGGCAACTACAACCTGCTCGACGCCGACAAGGCCAGCCAATTGCTGCAACGCCCGATCAGCGGGCGCATCGCGATTCGCCCGGAAGCCATCGAACTGAGCCGCAGCGGCGAGCTGGACGCCCTGGTGCGCAGCCACAGCCTGCTGGGCAACGTGATTCGCTACCGCATTGAAGCGCGCGGCGTGGAGTTGGTGGTCGACGTGCTCAACCGTTCCGCCGGCGACCTGCACCCGGATGGGCAGCGCCTGGCACTTTCCATCGACCCGAGTGCGTTGTGTGAAGTAGCCTGACGCAACGATTTAATTGAGAGAGCATGACGGATGGCATTGGTAATTTTTGATCTGGACGACACCTTGATCCACGGCGACTGCGCCACGCTGTGGAGCGAGCAGATGGGTCGCCTGGGCTGGGTCGACCCTGAGTCGTTCATGCGCAAGAACAACGAACTGATGGACGCCTACAGCCAGGGTAAGCTGTTGATGGAAGACTTCATGGACTTCAGCCTGGAGCCGATGATCGGGCGCACGCCGGAAGAAATTGACCACTTGGTAGAGCCATGGGTCGAGGATGTGATTGAGCCGCTGATCTACAGCGACGCCACCAAAACCATCGCCCGGCACCGCGCGAATGGCGACCGGATTCTGGTGATTTCCGCCTCGGGTACTCACTTGGTTACGCCGATTGCCGCACGTATCGGTATCGATGAAGTGCTGGGGATTGATCTGGACGTCAGCCATGGCGCTTACAGCGGCCGTACCGTGGGTGTGCTGACTTACCGTGAAGGCAAGATCACACGGTTGCTGGAATGGTTGGAGCAGGAAGGTGAATCACTGGAGGGGGCGTATTTCTACTCGGATTCGCGCAATGATTTGCCATTGCTGCTGAAGGTCGATCACCCGCAGGTGGTGAACCCGGACCCGGTGTTGCGCGAGCATGCTGAAAAAGCCGGCTGGCCGATCCATCAGTGGGTGTGACCCCACCTCTTTGAATTGAAATCCTATCAAAATGTGGGAGGGGGCTTGCTCCCGACAGCGGTATGACAGTGAAGAATTCTTCATCTGACACATTGCGATCGGGAGCAAGCCCCCTCCCACACTTGATTGCATCTCAACTTGAGATCAGACCAAGCTCTCGTCAATCACCAACACCAATTTCCCGGAAATCTGGTTGCTCGCCAACTCGGCAAAGGCCGCCTCGGCATCCCTGATCGAGAAGGTCTTGGCCAGTTGCGGGTTCAAGCGCCCCTCTGCAAACAGCGGCCACACCTGCTGGCTCAAATCACTCAACAGGTCCGCCTTGAACTCATCGCTGCGGCTGCGCAAGGTCGAGCCGAGTAACTGGATGCGCTTGCCCAGCACCTGAGCCAGGTCGAGCTGAGCGTCACGCCCGCCCATCAAGCCAATCAACACCCAACGACCATCCAGGGCCAACAGCTTCAGGTCCAGGGCCGCGTAATTGCCGCCAACCGGGTCGAGGATCACATCGAACGGCCCAAAATCGCGCAGCCCTTCAATACCGTCGGTACGTACCACGCCGCCCTGGGCGCCGAGCGCCTCGCAGTAGGCCAGCCGTTCCGCCGAGCCGACACTGACCCAGCAGGGGCTGCCAAATGCCTTGCACAACTGGATTGCCGCCGAGCCCACGCCGCTGGCGCCGGCATGCAACAACACTTTTTCACCGGGTTTAAGGCCCGCCAACTGGAACAGATTCAGCCACGCCGTGCTGTACACCTCTGGCAACGCCGCGGCTTCGGCCAGCGACAAACCTTCCGGCACCGGCAGCACGTGGCGGGCGTCCACCACCACTTCTTCGGCCATGCCACCACCGGCCAGCAGCGCGCAGACGCGATCACCGACTTGCCAGGACGAACCTGCACCCACTTCGCTGATTACCCCGGAACACTCCAGGCCGAGTACATGGCTGGCACCCGGAGGGGGCGGATAGAGCCCCGCGCGCTGTAACAAATCGGCGCGATTAAGGCCAGCAGCCGCCACACGAATGCGAACTTGGCCTACATCGCAGGTAGGACTGGGCTCTTCCAACCACTCCACATGACCTTCAACGCCTTGCAATGCTTTCACAGTGCCTCCATAGTGAGTCTGGACTGAGCCCGTAGCTGTAGCGCCGGGCTTTTTGCATTATGCGACCGGATCATATGGAACCGGCTCCCTCAAAGACGGCCTAATATGCGTTATCAATTGCCCCCGCGTCGAATCAGCATGAAGCATCTGTTCCCCAGCACCGCCCTCGCTTTTTTCATTGGTCTCGGCTTCGCGTCGATGTCGACCAATACGTTCGCAGCCAATAGCTGGGACAATCTTCAGCCTGATCGCGATGAGGTGATTGCCAGCCTTAACGTTGTCGAGTTGCTAAAGCGCCATCACTACAGCAAGCCGCCGCTGGACGACGCTCGCTCGGTGATCATCTACGACAGCTACCTCAAGCTGCTGGACCCGTCGCGCAGCTACTTCCTGGCCAGCGATATCGCTGAGTTCGACAAGTGGAAGACTCAGTTCGACGACTTCCTCAAGAGCGGCGACCTGCAGCCAGCGTTCACCATCTACAAGCGTTACCTGGACCGCGTCAAAGCGCGTCTGGACTTCGCCTTGGGTGAGCTGAACAAGGGCGTCGACAAGCTCGACTTCACGCAGAAGGAAACCCTTCTGGTGGACCGCAAGGACGCACCTTGGCTGACCAGCACCGCCGCTTTGGATGACCTGTGGCGCAAACGCGTCAAGGACGAAGTGCTGCGCTTGAAGATCGCCGGCAAAGAGCCGAAGGCCATTCAAGAGCTGTTGACCAAGCGCTACAAGAATCAGTTGGCACGTCTGGACCAGACCCGTGCCGAAGACATCTTCCAGGCCTACATCAACACCTTCGCGATGTCTTACGACCCGCACACCAATTATCTGTCGCCAGATAACGCGGAAAACTTTGATATCAACATGAGTCTGTCGCTGGAAGGCATTGGTGCCGTGCTGCAAAGCGACAATGACCAGGTCAAGATCGTGCGTCTGGTGCCGGCAGGTCCTGCCGACAAGACCAAGCAGGTCGCCCCGGCGGACAAGATCATCGGCGTGGCCCAGGCCGACAAAGAGATGGTCGATGTGGTCGGCTGGCGCCTGGACGAAGTGGTCAAGCTGATCCGTGGGCCGAAAGGCAGCGTGGTGCGCCTGGAAGTGATTCCGCACACCAATGCGCCGAACGACCAGACCAGCAAGATCGTGTCCATCACCCGTGAAGCGGTGAAGCTCGAAGATCAGGCCGTGCAGAAGCAAGTCCTCAACCTCAAGCAGGATGGCAAGGATTACAAACTGGGCGTGGTGGTGATCCCGGCGTTCTACCTGGACTTCAAGGCGTTCCGCGCCGGTGACCCGGACTACAAGAGCACCACCCGCGACGTTAAGAAAATCCTGACAGAGCTGCAGAAGGAAAAAGTCGACGGCGTGGTCATCGACCTGCGCAACAACGGCGGCGGCTCCCTGCAGGAAGCCACCGAGCTGACCAGCCTGTTTATCGACAAAGGCCCGACCGTGTTGGTGCGCAACGCTGACGGCCGTGTCGACGTGCTCGAAGACGAGAACCCGGGCGCGTTCTACAAAGGTCCGATGGCGTTGCTGGTCAACCGCCTCTCGGCCTCGGCTTCGGAGATTTTCGCCGGCGCCATGCAGGACTACCACCGCGCGTTGATCGTCGGCGGCCAGACCTTCGGTAAAGGCACCGTGCAGACCATTCAGCCGCTGAACCATGGCGAACTGAAGCTGACCATTGCCAAGTTCTACCGGGTTTCCGGGCAGAGCACCCAGCATCAGGGCGTACTGCCGGATGTTGATTTCCCGTCGATCATCGACACCAAGGAAATCGGCGAAAGCGCGCTGCCCGAAGCGATGCCGTGGGACACCATTCGCCCTGCGATCAAACCCGCTTCGGACCCGTTCAAGCCGTATCTGACGCAGCTCAAAGCTGACCATGACGCTCGCTCCGCCAAGGATGCCGAGTTTGTGTTTATCCGCGACAAATTGGCCCTGGCCAAGAAGCTGATGGAAGAAAAAACCGTCAGCCTTAACGAAGCGGATCGCCGTGCGCAGCACACTGACATCGAGAATCAGCAGCTTGTGCTGGAAAACGCCCGCCGCAAGGCCAAGGGCGAAGACCCGCTCAAAGAGCTGAAGAAAGAAGATGAGGATGCCCTGCCGACCGAGCCTGAAAAAACCAAGCCGGAAGACGACGCCTACCTGTCCGAGACAGGCCGGGTACTGCTGGACTACCTGAAAATCAGCAAGCAGGTGGCCAAGCAGTAAATGAAGTCAATTTAATGTGAGCGCTCCCAAGAGTGTCATCATATAGACATCATTCTGTCGTGAAATGAAGGACCGCAGGCTTAATGCCTGCGGTCCTTTTTTTTGATCGAGATCGCCATGACCATGACCGAACAGCTGAATGCATTGGGTTCAATCCTGGCTCAAGGCAGTTTGCACAGCTTGTTCCAACCGATCATTTGCCTGTCCGAGCGGCGCATCCTCGGCTACGAAGCCCTCAGCCGTGGCCCGTCCAATAGCCCGCTGCACTCCCCCGTCGCCCTGTTCTCGGTAGCCAGCCATGCCGGGCGCCTCAGTGAACTGGAAATCGCCTGCCGTGAAAGCGCATGCCGGCGCTTCAGTGAACAGAAACTGCCGGGCAAACTGTTCCTGAACATCTCGCCGGAATCCCTGATGGAGACGGCGCACCAGCCGGGCCGCACGCTGCAACTGTTGCGCGACTTCGGTATCCCACCCAGCCAGGTGGTGATCGAGCTCACCGAGCAGACGCCAACCGACGATTTCGACTTGCTGCAAACCGCGCTGCATCATTACCGCAACATGGGCTTCGCCATCGCTCTGGATGACTTGGGCGCCGGCTATTCCAGCCTGCGTTTATGGTCGGAACTGCGCCCGGATTACGTGAAGATCGACCGGCATTTTATCGACGGCATCCACCAGGACGCGCTCAAGCGCGAATTCGTCGGCTCGATCCTGCAAATCGCCCGAGCCTCGCGCGCGCAGGTGATTGCAGAGGGCATCGAATTGCCAGAAGAGCTGGCGGTGCTGACCGAGATGGGCGTTGACCTGGTCCAGGGCTACCTGCTTTGCCGTCCACAGGAACAGCCTCCCCAGGAAGCACGCCTGATGCTGCCCAAACAGGACAACGCCAACCTCGCCCTCAGCGAAGAAAGCAGCGACCTCAGCGCCCTGCTCAACGAACAACCAGCAGTGGATCAGGACACCGCCACGGCCCTGGTCCTGGAATCCTTCCGCCGCCAGGCCAACCTCAACTCCCTGGCCGTGCTGGATGGGCGCGGCCACCCGGTCGGCATCGTGCACCGGCATTCCTTGTCGGACGCGCTGCTCAAGCCGTTCGCCACTGACCTGTTCGCGCGCAAGCCCATCAGCCGCTTGATGAGCGATGACTTTCTGGCAGTGGAGTTGAGCCAATCCCTGCAGCAAGTCAGCCGCTTGTTGACCAGCCGCGCACGCCAGCGAATTGAAGAAGATTTCATCATCACCCTCAATGGCGATTACCTCGGCCTGGGTCGGGTGATTGATGTGCTCAAGCTGATCACCGAACTGAAGATCCAACAAGCGCGCTACGCCAACCCACTGACACTGCTACCCGGCAATGTGCCGATACAGCAATGCCTGACGCGCCTGCTGCAACAACGGCGCGAGTCGGTGATCTGCTACGTGGATATCGACAGCTTCAAGCCGTTCAACGATATCTATGGCTACGGGCGCGGGGATGAGGTGTTGCTGTGCCTGGCGCAGTGCCTGAACGACCGGGTCGACCCGAGCCGCGACTTTGTCGGGCATATCGGCGGGGATGATTTTTTGCTGGTGCTCGGCCCGCAGGATTGGCGCAAGCGGCTCAACCAGTTGCTGGATGACTTCCACACGCAATGCCGACGCTTCTATCGCGCCGAACACCTCGACGCCGGCTGCTTCGTGGCATTGAACCGCCAGGGCGCGCGCCAGGAGTTCGCCTTGCTGTCGCTGTCGATCGGCGTGGTGCATTTGTATCCACAGGCCTGTGGACAACTGGATGCCAGCCAGTTGGCGGAGATGGCCTCACAGGCCAAGCACCACGCCAAGGATGTGGCCGGTTACAGCATTCATGTCATCGACAGCATGGACAGCCTGCCCCAGGCGCTTTAAGCCTCGGCGGATTCCGGATACTCGTATTCGAACACTCGCACCACTTCCGAGGCATGCCAGGACGCGGCGGCCACACCATCGGATGGCCCGCTGAAACGCCCCAGGCGCTCTACACACTCAAAGAAACCGGTACGCGGCAAGCGACTGGCGCCCTGGCTGATGACCAGAGAACTGCGCAAGGGTTGCTCGGCCTTGGCGTCCAGTGCGGCCAGGTGTTCAAGGGCTGCGGCCAGCGTCTGCATCGCCGGTGTGGGGAACTGCAGGCGCTCAAGCAGCGCGCGGTAGGTCAGCAGGTGGCGCTGGCGGCGCGCCTGGTCCAGTTCGTTGAGTAACCCATCCCAGTGTTGACGACTGATTCGTAGGCTCAAGATTCATCCCTCCAACCTGCAACGCCCAATTCCCAGGCCAGGCTGCGGCGTATGGCGGCATCCGGCTGGCGTTCACCACGTTCAATCAATCCAAGATATGACGGGCTGATACCCACCGTGCGGGCCAGGGTTTCGATGGCCAGGCCCTTGGCTTCACGCAGGCCGCTCAGGTCCGCGAGCGGTCGCAGGTCCTGGTCAATCGTGATGGGTGCGGCGGGGGAAGAAGCGGCTGTGGGTTGCGGCTGACCGGCGGCTTTTAGCAGCGCCTGGTACTGGTCCCATGGCAACACCGCATACTCGGGCTCGCCATTGCGTAAAATTATCTGAATATCCATGACTGCCCCGTAGGATAACAACACTTACTAAGTAAGTTCTTTCCTTAGAAGTGTAATCCTAACAGCCCCGAAGGTCGCAGGGGATATAAGAGACATCAGTTTTTTTGTGGGTTTTCCTGGGCCAGGAGTGCAGCCGTCGCAGGCAGTCGCTCAACCACGGCAAGTTTTTCCGGGCGCTGGGCGTCGCGCCAGGCGCGAAAAGCGCTCAGCTCGCCGTTCAAGGTCTTCATGACCCATGCCAGCACAGCGATGTCATCGAGCATGCCGAATACCGGGATAAAGTCCGGGATCGCATCAATCGGGCTGAGGAAATACATCAACCCCGCCACCACCGAGATCAGCGCCTTCGGGCTGATCGCCCGGTATTCTCCGCGCCAGTAAGCCAGGCACAGGGCCTGGAGCAATTTGAGATCATCCTTGAACTTACCCAGCCGGTTGCCCTGGTTTGAGCCTTTGGCGGCAACGGCAAACAGCAGGGTAGGTAAACGCCCACGGCCCAGCAAGCGCGCAGCCATGGGCAGGAAACGGGTGAAATTGAAAGGTGGTTTCATGCGTCACTCCAGTTCCAGGCGACATAAAAGGTTATCCACACAAATTGTGGATAACCTTGTGAACAGAGCCTGTTTTATCGGCTGAAAGCCACGGACTACAAGGCTTTCAGTCAGATCGGGCGTTTTTTGCGCACATAAAAAAAACCCAAGATTTCATTGACTTGGCGCTTCGGTGCGGCTACCCGTGCTCGAGTCTAATATCAGACTGTTTCAGATTGCAGGGGTTCGTTTGGATTTGCATCGGGTTTGACTGGCGAGGTTTTGCCATACCCCAGATACGACAACGCCCCGTCGAAACGGGGCGTCGTGTGTTCAGCTGCCGATTACTTCTTGGCAGCCGGAGCAGCAGGAGCGTCAGGGGCTTCAGCCTTGGCTGGGTCCTTGATGGCCAGCAGTTCCAGATCGAATACCAGCACGGAGTTGGCTGGAATCGCAGGGCTCGGGCTCTGCGCGCCGTAGGCCAGGTCGGACGGGATGTACAACTCGACCTTCTCGCCCACGTGCATCAGTTGCAGGCCTTCGACCCAACCCGGGATCACGCCGCTGACCGGCAGGTCAATCGGGCTACCGCGATCTACGGAGCTGTCAAAGGTAGTGCCGTTGGTGAGCTTGCCGGTGTAGTGAACAGTCACCACGTCGGTCGGCTTAGGCTGAGCGCCATCGGCCTTCTTCACGATCTTGTACTGCAGACCGGAAGCCGTGGTCACTACGCCGTCTTTCTTGGCGTTTTCTTCAAGGAATTTCTTGCCGGCGGTTGCCGACTCCTCGCTCATTTTGGTCATGCGTTCTTCAGCACGCTTCTGCAGTGCGGCAAACGCTTCAACCAGCTCGTCGTCTTTGAGCTTCTGTTCTTTCTTGCCAACGGCATCTTCGATGCCCTGGGCTACTGCTTTGGAGTCCAGGTCATCCATGCCTTCTTGAGCAAGGCTTTTGCCCATGTTCAGGCCGATGCCGTAGGAAGCTTTCTGCGCCGGGGTTTTCAGCTCTACGCTGGTCTGCGAATCACAACCCGCAAGTACCAGGCTAACCAGGGCCACCGCCGCCGCCAACCGATGCTGTTTCATGCTATTTCCTTGTTCGTGCGCCAAAAGGGCATTCGAGTAAAGTCGCGAGCTTATCAGGCGGCCACGACCAATGGCTACCGGCATCTGAGCAGGAAACTTCTGATAAGTTCACGTGTTTAAAAGCATTTTCATTCATTATGACGTTCCGCGAAGGATCGCGGACTGCCTCTAACAGCCTACTGGCCACTTGCCGCACCTGTGGCGCAATGGCATAAGAACGCTACAACTCGACAAGGATAGTTATCTTGCGCATTTTTTCCCGTGTTTTACTCCTGATACTTGCAGTACTGGGCATTGCCCTCACCGTGGTGCTCTATTACACCGCCAACCCCAAGCTGCCGGACTACGTGCCCGTGGAGCAGGTGCACTACCAGGACCAATGGAGTGCGGCTGATCGCCAGACGTATTACTTCACGCCTCAGGGCACCCAGGTAAAAGGCCTGCATTACAACTGGTTTACCGCTCTGGAACTGCC
Organism: Pseudomonas sp. M5A4_2d; assembly: GCF_053345295.1. NCBI lineage: Bacteria > Pseudomonadati > Pseudomonadota > Gammaproteobacteria > Pseudomonadales > Pseudomonadaceae > Pseudomonas > Pseudomonas sp. M5A4_2d. The sequence continues at coordinate 44,089 of NZ_JBKEZW010000007.1, forward strand.
GTTTTCGGAGCAACGTTTTGCCACGCCCGAATACCTCGCGCGCTTTGGTTTCCTGGTCGATCCCAAACAAGTCCCTACCGCGCAGAACCCCGGCAACCTGCCGGTAGGTTTCGCCCGGCATCAGAACGCCGGCAGCAATGCTGAATACCTGGATATCACCTGCGCCGCCTGCCATACCGGCGAATTGCACTTCAAAAACCAGGCCCTGCGCATCGACGGCGGCTCGGCCCAGCATGTGCTGCCCTCCAGCGTGCCGACCCTGCGTGGCGGCAGTTTCGGCCAAGCCCTGGTGGCCAGTCTTGCCGCCACCTATTACCTGCCGTGGAAGTTCGACCGTTTCTCCCGCAGCGTGCTCGGTCACGACTATGACGAGCACAACAAGCAACAATTGCGTCAGGACTTCAAAGCGTCGCTGAACCAGTTCCTCAGCGTTGCCTGGAACGACACCCACCGCGGCCTCTACCCCACCGAAGAAGGGCCGGGGCGCACCGATGCGTTTGGCCGCATCGCCAATGCGAGTTTCGGCGACGCCATTTCAGCGGAGAATTATCGCGTCGCCAATGCGCCGGTGGACTACCCACACCTGTGGGATATCTGGACCTTCGACTGGGTGCAGTGGAACGGCTCAGCCCAGCAACCCATGGCGCGCAATATCGGTGAAGCCCTTGGCGTTGGCGCCACACTGGATTTCTTCGACAGCGCCGGCCAGCCCCTTCAGGGTGATGCGCGCTACCCATCGAGCGTACGGGTGCGTGACCTCAACCGAATCGAGGAGACCCTGCAACGCCTCAAACCACCCGCCTGGCCGGAAGACCTGTTCGGTGCCGTCGACAAGCCCCGCGCCGCCCAAGGCCGTGCACTGTTCGCCGAGAACTGTGCCGGCTGCCACGTGCCCGCCGTCAATCAGGTCAATGGTCGCCCGGTGCAGCAACTGAAAATGCTGCCTGTGGACTACATCGGCACCGACCCCGGCGCCGCCACTAACATCGCCGATCAGCGCTACGACCTCAGCGCCCTGCAATGGGACGCGGCGGAATTGGCCACGCTCAACGTCGAGTTGCACCCCAAGCCGAGCGCCTCGCTAAATCTGCACAAAATGTCGGTTGCCCAGGGCCTCGCCTACGTCACCGCCTTTGTCGAGGACCACGCCTACCGTGCGGCCGGCGTGACCCCGGCCGAACGCCCAAGCCTGGACGGGTTCGGCCTGCCCATTGGCGTGCGCGAGTTGCGCGCCTACAAAGCGCGGCCATTGGCCGGCGTGTGGGCCACCCCGCCGTTCCTGCATAACGGCTCGGTACCCACGATCTTCCAATTGCTCTCGCCTCAGGACGAGCGCAGCACCACCTTCTACAAAGGCACGTTCAACTACGACCCGCGCCACCTGGGCTTTGAGACTGGCGCCTTCAAAAATGCCTTTGTGTTCGATACCACAATCACCGGCAACCACAACAGCGGTCACGAATTCCGTGACGGCAAGCGTGGCAATGGCGTGATCGGCCGCGCCCTGCTGCCGCAGGAACGTTGGGCGCTGCTGGAATACCTCAAAGTGCTGGGCGGCCCGCTGGAGCAACAACTGCCATGATGATCCGATCTCAATACAAGCAACCTTCGATGCTCGCACGTCTGTGGCTGCGCCTCGGCGCATTTCTGGGTAAAACCCTGTTGTGGCTGGTGGGCCTGGGACTGCTGGGCTGGCTGGTGGCAACGGCCTGGTTTGCCTGGCAACACAGTGGCCCGGTGTCACCGGACGAGCAGGTCCCGCCCGGTGAAGCGGCCATGAGCCAGGGCATCATCCAGACGGCGGTGCGTATCGTCGACCAGCATCGCGAAGGCACCCGCTACTTGCGTGATGCCCACGCCAAGGCGCATGGCTGCGTGAAGGCCGAAGTCAGTGTGCTGAAGGACCTCGATCCGGCCTTGCGCCAGGGCGTTTTCGCCGAGCCGGGCAAGACCTGGCAGGCGATAATGCGCCTGTCCAACGGCAACGCCTATCCGCAGTTCGACAGCATCCGTGATGCGCGGGGCATGGCAATCAAGCTGCTGGATGTACCGGGCAAACAGCTGATGGCGGACCAGCAAACACGCACCGAGCAAGACTTTGTGATGTTCAGCCACCCGAACTTCTTTGTCAGCGACGTAGCGGAGTACGCGCAAAACATCGGCGCCCAGGCTGATGGCAAGAAAGTCTTGGCGTTCTTCCCCAACGTCGACCCACGCAGCTGGCAGGTGCGCCACTTGTTTATCGCCCTGGCGACCCTGGCGCCGCCACCGGCCAGCCCGACGCAGACCACGTACTTTTCAGTTTCGCCCTACAAATTTGGCGCGGCGAATGCCAAGTTTCGCGTGGCGCCCGACCCGCAAAACTGCCCGGACTATGTGCTGCCAAAACAGAATCAGGACCTGCCGAATTTCCTGCGCAGCGCCTTGAATCAGCAACTGTCCACCGACCGAGTGCCGGCGTGTTTTGTGTTGCAGATTCAGCGGCAGAATCCGCAGAAGTTCATGCCGATCGAAGACACCAGTATCGAATGGAAGGAAAGCGACGCGCCTTATGAAACGGTGGCCAAGGTGAACATCCCCGCGCAGGACTTCGACACGCCGGCCTTGAACCTCGCCTGCGACAACCAATCGTTCAACCCTTGGTTCGGGCTGGAGGCGCATCGACCGATTGGCGGAATCAACCGACTGCGCAAAGCGGTGTATGAGGCTGTCAGCGACTATCGGCATAGTCGTAACTTGTAATCGATGGGCGCTGGCTTGCCGGCAATGCCAGCACCTCGGTGTATCAGCCACACGGAGTGGCTGCCCTCGCAGGCACGCCAACTCCCACCTCTGGACCGCGTTCGATATAAAAGATGCAGTGACCCATTTCGCGTAAAGAAGGCGTATAGATTGCCTATTCGCCATAACGATTACGTCGTCCCTATTGAGCAACTAAGGCTGCACACTTTACCGTCACTTCCTACCCCCAAAACCCGTAGGAAGTCATCGTGGAAAGTTCAACTTTAGGCATGGTCGTCCTGTCAATGATTGCGCTCTTCGGCACCGCCGCGTTTTGCTTCGAGCACCTTGCTACCCGCGGCGAGAAGAAAAAGAAAGCCAAATAAGCTGATCACTGAAATCAGCAGAACCCCAGACTTTCAAGGGATACCCCGGCATCGGGCTATCCCTTGTTTTCGTTCGTCGGCGCAAAAACCTTCTATATACCGTCTTAATACCGCCGCCCGTAATCAGTGCCCGAGCTTGATACGCCAACGCTTAACCTCGCCGGCTTATTCAACAAGGGGAGTTTCACCGTGCTCACACTGACCTTCATCTATGTCGCCAGCGGTTTATGTGCCGTCGGGCTGTTCGCTTACTTGGGCTACGCCCTCATTCGCGCCGAAAAGTTCTAGGGAGTTCGCCATGTACGACGTGATGTTCATGGGGCTTTCCCTGGTGTTTTTTGTTGCGACTGCCATGGCCATTGTTGCCATGGGCAAGATTTGAACGGAGCCACGACATGTTAAGCACTTTGCTGGAATTTGCGCTGGTCCTGGGGTTGATGACCGCGCTTGCCGTGCTGATGGGCAAGTGGCTGACCCGGGTGTTCACCGGGGCCCGCCATGCCTTGCCGGAACGTTTTACCTATCGCCTGCTGGGCGTCGACCCACTGGAAACCATGGGCTGGGCCCGCTACGGTTCGGCCCTGCTGCTGTCGAACGCGGCGATGATGCTGCTGGGCTATATCGTCCTGCGCTTGCAGGCGGTGATGCCGATCAACCCACTGGGGTTGGCCGCGCAAACCCCGGACCTGGCGTTCAACACTGCCGCCTCCTTTATTACCAACACCAACTGGCAGGCGTACTCGGGTGAAACCAGTCTGTCGAACTTCAGCCAGATGGCCGTCATCACCTTTCTGATGTTTGTCGGCGCCACTTCAGGCGTCGTTGCCGCCGCGGGTTTTATTCGTGGATTGAGCCGCTCAAGTGCGGCCGATATCGGCAACTTCTGGGTCGACTTCACGCGCACGCTGTACCGGGTAATGTTGCCGCTGTGCGTGGGCATGGCGCTGGTGTATGTGTGGCAAGGCATGCCACAGACCTTCGCCTCCCAAGCCTTGGCCACGACGCTGGAAGGCGCGCAGCAACAGTTGATTGTCGGTGCGGTCGCCAGCTTTGAATCGATCAAGCATATCGGCACCAACGGCGGCGGTTTCTTCAGCATGAATGCTGCGCACCCGTTCGAAAACCCGACACCGCTGACCAACATCCTGCACATCCTCAGCATGCTGTTAATCCCGTCGGCACTGACCTACACCTTCGGCAGCATGCTGTTGCAACGCCGTCAGGGCTGGGTGTTTTTCGCCACGTTCCTGGTGATGTTTATCGGCTTCCTGGCGCTGGTGTATGGCGCCGAACAGACCGGCAACCCGCTGCTGACCCAGGCCGGCGCCAACCAGACGCTGTCGATTGAGCAAAGCGGCGGCAATATGGAGGGCAAGGAACTGCGCTTCGGCATCGCCGACAGCAGCCTGTTTATCGCCACCACCACGGCGGCGACCACCGGCTCCGTCAACACCATGCATGACTCGCTGACCCCCATGGGCGGCTTCGTGCCCCTGGCGCAGATGATGCTCAACTGCGTATTTGGCGGTGACGGCGTGGGCTTCATCAACCTGATCCAGTACGCGCTGCTCACGGTGTTCCTGGTGGGCATGATGATCGGCCGCAGCCCGGAATTCCTCGGCAAGAAAATCGAGGCCCGAGAGATGAAACTGGTGATGCTCTCGGTGCTCGCACACCCGATCAGCATCCTTGGTTTCACCGCCCTCGCCGCCCTGTGGCCAGACACGATGGCCAGCCTGAACAACCTCGGCCCCCACGGTTTCAGTGAGGTGCTGTACGCCTACACCTCCGGCACCGCCAACAACGGTTCGGCCTTCGCCGGCCTGAACGCCAACACGCCGTTTTTCAACACCACCATCGGGCTTGCGATGTTGATCGGACGCTTCTTCACCATGCTGCCGATGCTCGCCGTGGCCGGCTCCCTGGCGATGAAAAAGACCGTGCCTGCCGGCGCCGGCACCATCCCTACTGCGACCCCGCTGTTCATGCTGCTGGTGGTGTTCGTGGTGCTGGTGGTCGGTGGCCTGACCTTCTTGCCGGCGCTCGCGCTCGGCCCACTGGTGGAGCAACTGCAGTTGCTGTCCGGCCAGACGTACAACTAAGGACATGTTGATGACGACTCAATCGATATTCAAAGGGCTGTTGCGCCCGGTGCTGGTTTCGGCGGTGTTTTTCATGCTGCTGACAGGGCTGGCGTACCCGGCCTTCACCACACTGGCGGCGCAACTGTTGTTCCCGTTTCAGGCGCAGGGTTCGCTGATTGAACGCGACGGGCTGGTGATCGGCTCCGCGCTGATCGGCCAGGATTTCACCAAGCCCGCGTACTTCCATGGCCGCCCGAGCATGACCCTCGGTACCGACCCGCAAGACCCGAGCAAAAGCGTTTCGCAGCCCTACAACGCAGGCGCAAGCGGCGCCAGCAACCTGGGGCCGACCAGCCAGAAACTGGTGGACCAGGTCAGCGCACGCGCCAAAGCCTATCGCCAGGACAACGGCCTGGCTGCCGACGCACCGGTACCGGTGGACGCGGTCACCGCTTCCGCATCGGGCCTGGACCCGCACATCTCGGTGGCCAACGCCCGGCTGCAACTGGCGCGAGTGGCGCGCTTGCGGCAGATCCCCGAAACCGAACTGCTGCAACTGCTCAACGACCACACCGCCGCCCGCACCCTTGGTTTGCTCGGCGAGCCACGGGTGAATGTGCTGCAACTCAACTTGGCGCTGGATGCGCGTCAGCCCTCTATTGCGGTCAGTGAGTAAGAGATGTCCCTCATGAAGAATGCTCGTTTACCCCTGTTTGATCGGCGCATCGTGCTCACTGCCGGCGTCGATGCGCTGAAGAAATTACTGCCCCAGGCCCAGTGGAAAAACCCGGTGATGTTCGTGGTCTACCTGGGCAGCATCCTCACGACCTTGCTGTGGTTCCAGTCCCTGGGTGGCAAGGGTGAGGCGCCCAGCGGCTTTATCCTCAGCATCACCTTGTGGCTGTGGTTCACCGTGCTGTTCGCCAACTTCGCGGAAGCCCTGGCCGAAGGTCGCAGCCGCGCCCAGGCCGCGAGCCTGCGCGGTATGAAACGCCAGACCCTGGCCAAGTTGCTGCAGCAACCGCGTCATGGCGCAGCCTGGCTGCCAATGGAAGCCAGCTTATTGCGCAAGGACAACGTGGTGCTGATCGAAGCCGGCGACCTGGTGCCGCTGGACGGTGTAGTGATTGAAGGCGTGGCCTCGGTGGATGAGAGCGCGATCACCGGTGAATCGGCGCCAGTGATTCGCGAGGCCGGTGGCGACTTCTCCTCGGTCACCGGCGGCACGCGCGTGCTGTCCGATTGGCTGGTTGTGCGCATCAGCGTCAACCCGGGCGAATCGTTCCTGGACCGCATGATCTCGATGGTCGAATCGGCCAAGCGCCAGAAGACGCCCAACGAAGTCGCGCTGACAATTTTGCTGGTGGGCCTGACCTTGCTGTTCCTGCTGGTCATCGCCACCTTGAGCCCCTACTCGATCTTCGCCGTGGCCATGAGCGGCAGCGGCAGCGTGATCAGTGCCACGGTGTTGGTGGCGTTGCTGGTGTGCCTGATCCCCACCACCATCGGCGGCCTGCTTTCGGCCATCGGCGTGGCAGGCATGAGCCGGATGATGTCGGCCAATGTCATTGCCACCTCCGGCCGTGCCGTCGAGGCGGCAGGCGATGTGGATGTGTTGCTGCTGGACAAGACCGGCACCATCACCTTGGGCAACCGCCAGGCCAGCAGCTTTTTGCCGGCACCGGGCGTGAAGGAAGCCGAGTTGGCCGATGCCGCGCAACTGGCGTCCCTGGCCGACGAAACCCCGGAAGGTCGCAGCATCGTGGTGCTGGCCAAGCAGAAGTTCGACATCCGCGCGCGCGATATCAACGCCCTGGGCGCCAGCTTCGTGCACTTCACCGCGCAAACGCGCATGAGCGGCGTCGACCTGCCGGAAGGCCGGGCGATTCGCAAGGGCGCAGCGGATGCGATTCGCAGCCACATCGAGGCCTTGGGCGGCAGTTTCCCGGCCGCGCTGCAGGCCAAAGTCGATGAAGTGTCACGGCGTGGCAGCACTCCGCTGGTGGTGTCCGACGGTGCCAAAGCCTTGGGTGTGGTTGAGCTTAAGGACGTCGTCAAAGGCGGCATCAAGGAACGCTTCGCCGAACTGCGGCGCATGGGCATCAAGACCGTGATGATCACCGGCGACAACCGCCTGACGGCCGCCGCGATTGCGGTGGAAGCCGGGGTGGATGACTTCCTCGCCGAGGCTCGCCCGGAAGACAAGTTGCAACTGATCCGCGACTACCAGGCTCAGGGCAAGCTCGTGGCCATGACCGGCGACGGCACCAACGACGCGCCGGCGCTGGCCCAGGCCGACGTAGCGGTGGCGATGAACAGCGGCACCCAGGCCGCCAAAGAGGCCGGCAACATGGTCGATCTCGACAGCAACCCGACCAAGTTGATCGAAGTGGTCGAGGTCGGCAAACAGATGCTCATGACCCGTGGTGCCCTCACCACGTTCAGCGTGGCGAATGACGTGGCCAAGTATTTCGCGATCATCCCGGCCGCGTTTGTCGCGACCTACCCACAGCTCGGCGCCTTGAACGTGATGCACCTGAGCAGCCCCAACTCGGCGATTCTCAGCGCGGTGATTTTTAACGCGCTGATCATTGTCGCGTTGATCCCCTTGGCCTTGCGCGGCGTGACTTACCGAGCCATCGGCGCGGCGGCGTTGCTCAATCGCAACCTGTTGATCTACGGCGTGGGCGGTGTGCTGGTGCCGTTCGCCGGGATCAAGTTGATCGACATGCTGCTCAGCGGGTTGGGCTTGGTGTAAACCACACCGTCACTCAACTGTGGGAGCTGGCTTGCCAGCTCCCACCGTTAAATGTGTTGTATTCAACAGGAATGACATGCCCGCATTAAACGACGAACGCCCCGACCCCGACGCCCTATTGGCCCGGGTACAGCTGGAAGAACAGGCCGCCTTGCGCGGCAAATTGCGTATCTACTTCGGCTCAAATGCTGGGGTGGGCAAGACCTGTGCGATGCTCGCAGCGGCACAACGCGAAGTCGCACTGGGCCGTGACGTACTCGCCGGCGTGGTGGAAACCCATGGCCGCGCGGAAACCGCCGCGCTGCTCGATGGCCTCGAACAACTGCCGCGCGCAGCCCTGCTGCACCGTGACTTCGCGCTCAGCGAATTCGACCTCGACGCCGCCTTGCACAGGCACCCCGCCGTGGTGCTGGTGGACGAACTGGCCCACAGCAACGTGCCCGGCTCGCGTCACCCCAAACGCTGGCAAGACGTAGAAGAATTGCTCGGCGCCGGTATCGACGTGTGGACCAGCCTCAACGTCCAGCACCTGGAAAGTCTGAATGATCTGGTCAGTGGAATCATCGGCATCCGCGTGCGTGAAACCGTGCCCGATCACGTCTTCGATAACGCCCACGAAGTGGTAGTGATCGACCTGCCGCCCGATGATCTGCTGCAACGCCTCAAGGACGGCAAGGTCTACCTCGGCCCACACGCCGAACGGGCCTCAAAACATTTCTTCCGTAAGGGCAACCTGCTGGCCCTGCGTGAACTGACGCTGCGGCGCACAGCGGACCGGGTCGACACGCAGATGCGCGTATACCGCCGCGAACAGTCAATCAAAGCCTTGTGGCCCGCTCGCGAACGGCTGCTGGTGGGTGTGGCGGGCGACGCGGGCGATGAGCGCCTGGTGCGCGAAGCCGCGCGCCTGGCGCAAAAACTCGAAGCGGACTGGATCGTGGTGCATGTCGCATCAGCCCAGGGCCGCGGCGCCAAACGCTATCTGACGGCCATGAAAACCCTGACCCTGGCCAGCGAATTCGGCGCCGACACGGCAACACTGCCGGGCATGGACGTCGCCGACGCGCTGGTCGCCTGTGCCCGTGAGCACAACGCCAATCGCCTGGTGCTCGGCCACCATCCGCGCCAGGCGTGGCGGTTCTGGCATCAGTCGGTCAGCGACCGGATCAGCCGCAATCACCCGCAGATTGATCAGATCGTGATAGCCCACGGTGCAGTGCCGGGGCCTGCGCCTGCCATCGAAAAACCGACACCTGCACCGGGCAGAGTCCTGGCCTATCTGTGGTCCACACTCGCCTGTTTCGCCGCCAGCGCCATTGCTGCATTGCTGCTGCAAGTGTTCGACCTGGCCAACGTGGTCATGCTGTTTTTGCTCACCGTGGTGTTGGTGGCCCTGCGTTACGGACGTGGCCCGGGCGTCTGGGCCGCGATGCTGGCGGTGCTGTGTTTCGACTTCTTTTTCGTGCAGCCGCGCTACTCGTTTACCGTCACTGACACCCAGTATTTCTTCACCTTTGCACTGATGCTCGGCATCGCCCTGATCACCGGGCAACTCACTGCGCGCCTGCGCCACGAAGCACGCACCGCCGCCGCGCGCGAACGGCGCGCCACCTCATTGGCGCGACTGGCTCGCGACCTGTCGGCGGCGCTGACGGTGGAGCAAATCAGTGAAGTCGCGCTGCGCACCTTCAGCGGTGTATTCGAAGCACGCGTCGGCCTGGCGCTGCCGGACGCCGCCGACGGCGTGCACAGCGTGGGCGCGGGCGGGTTGCCGATTGACGAGAGCATCGCCCAATGGACCTACGACCACGGCCAGGCCGCCGGTCACGGCACCGACACCTTGTCGGCGGCCAAAGGGTGTTACTTGCCGCTCAAGGCACCGATGCGCGTACGCGGCGTGCTGGTGCTGGAGCTGGCCCAGAGCGAACGCTTGAGCGATCCGCAGGAGCGCCGCCTGCTGGAAGCCTGCATGAGCCAGTTGGCGATTGCGCTGGAGCGGGTGCATTTCGTCGAAGTCGCGCAAAGCACGCTGGTGCAGATGGAAGGCGAAAAGATGCGCAACACCCTGCTCGCGGCAATATCCCACGACCTGCGTACCCCTTTGACCACCCTGATCGGTGCCGCCGACACCGCCCTGCCCCACGCCCCACCAGGCCCGCTGACCGAGTTGCTGCACGGCATCCATGAACAAGCGACGTCAATGCAGCGGCTGATCGAAAACCTGCTGGACATGGCCCGCATGCAGGAACGCGGTGTGCGCCTGAACCGGCAGTGGCATTCGCTGGAAGAAATCGTCGGCAGCGCACTGCGCCAGTTACGTGAACCTCTGGCGCAACACTGCGTGCACACCGCACTGGACCCGCGGTTGCCACTGGTGGAAATCGACGCGCTGTTGATCGAACGGGTGCTGGTCAACCTGTTGGACAACGCCGCCAAATACACCCCGGCAGGCAGCAGCATTACCGTCGCCGCCCGCTCTGCTGCGGACACCATTGTGCTGGACGTCAGCGACAACGGCCCGGGCCGGGCGCCGGCTAACTTGTTCGAACCCTTCACGCGCGGCCAGCAGGAATCATCCGTCGCCGGCATCGGCCTGGGCCTGGCACTGGCCAAACGCATCGTCGAAGCCCACGGCGGGCGCATCGAAGCCAACGCCGTTGAGGCATGCGGCATGCACTTCATCATCACTTTACCGGCGGGCACACCCCCGCCCATGGAAGCCTTATGAGCACCGCACGCATTTTGATTGTTGAAGACGAAGCCAATATCCGCCGCTTCGTCGGGATCGCCCTGCAGGATGAAGGTTTTCAGGTGTTCGAGGCCGACAGCGTCAAACGCGCGCTGATCCATGCGGCGAGCCGTCAACCGGACCTGGTGATCGTCGACCTCGGCCTGCCGGATGGCGATGGCAAACAACTGATCAGTGAACTGCGCGGTTGGTTGGCAGTGCCGATTCTGGTGTTGTCGGCGCGTGATCGCGAAGAAGAGAAAGTTGCCGCCCTGGACGCAGGTGCCGATGATTACCTGACCAAGCCGTTCGGTGTGCCCGAGCTGCTCGCACGCATCCGCGCCCAGCTGCGCAGGCATGGTCAGACCGGCACCGTGGCAGCGACCAGCAAGGTCGCGTTTGGCGATATTGAAGTCGACCTGTCGACCCACGAGGTATGGCGCCAGGGCCAGCCTGTGCATCTCACCCCCATCGAATACCGCCTGCTCTGCGCGATGATTCGCGGCCAGAGCCGGGTACTGACCCACCGGCAATTATTGCTGGAAGTGTGGGGCCTGGATTACGTGGACCGCGCCCACTATTTGCGGGTGCACATGGCGCACTTACGGCAAAAGCTGGAAGAGGACCCGGCGCAGCCGCAGCATTTCATTACCGAGTTGCAGGTGGGGTATCGGTTGATGGGGTTGTAAAAAGGCGTTCGGCGACAAAGTCCACAAATACGCGGATTTTTGGCGAGAGATGCCGGCTCGAGGGCCACAGCGCCCAGAACTGGCCCTGGTCATCGGAATGCCCGTCCAGCACGGTTTCCAGCTGTGCCTGCGCCAGCGCGTCCCGGGCCAGAAAGTCCGGCACGTAGGCTATGCCATGCCCATCGGTGGCGGCCATGAGCATGGCTTCCATGTTGTTCAAGGTCAGCGCAGTGGGCAGGCGTAATTGGGTGATCGCCGGGTTGGCGGACAAGGTCCATTCCATGATTTTGCCGGTGGTTGCAAAGCGATAACGCAGGCACTGATGGCGCTCAAGATCACCGAGGGTTTGCGGACGCCCGTTAGTACGCAAGTATTTGGGTGACGCGCACAGTAAAAAGCGAAAAGGCCCGAGTTTACGGGCCATCAACGTCGAATCGGCGAGGCCACCGCTGCGAATCACCACGTCGAAGCCCTCCTCTATCACATCCACCAGGAGGTCGTTGAAATCCAGCTCCAACTCAATCTCCGGATAGGCTTGCCTGAACGCGAGCAGGTGGGGAAAGAGGAAGCGATAGCCGATGGTGGGCAGGCTGACCCGCAATTTGCCGCGCGGGGCCTGCATGGCATGGGAAAGCATGGCGCGGGCGTCCTGCAGGTCATCGAGAATTTTCCGACAACGATCGTAGAACAATTGACCTTCGGCAGTCAGGCTGACTTTACGCGTGCTGCGGTGCAACAGCCGGACATTCAACGATGCCTCCAGCTTGACCACATTTTTGCCCACCGCCGAGGCGGAAATCCCCATCGCCCGCGCCGCGCCTGTGAAGCTGAGTGCTTCTGCGGTTTTCACGAAGGCGATCACACCACTGAGATTATCGGTCACACCATTACATCCTTATCGTCCGCTATGAACGGAATGTAGGCCTGTTTATCGGTAATTACATCCTGATTAGAGTCTTTATCTTCATAGAACGTTAGGAATGTACGCGATGAACACAGTCGAACCCGCCCATGGTCGCTATTCGATTCTGGCAGCCATTTGCCTGGCAGCCCTGGTGTTGCCCATGAGCTTTACCGGCGGCGCGGTGGCGACGCCGTATATCGGCCAGGCATTTGCCGCCCACCCCACGCAATTGGTGTGGGTCACCAACGCGTTCATGCTCAGTTTCGGCAGTTTGTTGATGGCCGCCGGCACCCTCGCCGACCGCTATGGGCGCAAGCGCTTGTTCTTGTGGGGCATGGCGCTGTTTACCGTGGCCTCCCTGCTGCTGGCCGTGGCGCCGGGCATTCTTTGGCTGGATATAGTGCGCGGGGTGCAAGGCGTTGCGGCGGCCATTGCGTTGGCCAGTGGCTGTGCAGCGCTGGCGCAGGTGTTTGATGGCCATGCCAGGACGCGTGCCTTCAGCCTGCTGGGCACTACTTTCGGCGCGGGCCTGGCGTTTGGCCCGCTGCTGTCGGGGCTGCTGATCGAACACTGGGGCTGGCGCGCGATTTTCCTGGGCACGGCATTGCTGGCGGGGCTCTCATTGCTGTTCGCCGTGCCCAACATGCGTGAGAGCCGCGACCCGCAGGCGCTGCACCTGGACGTGGCCGGCGTGCTGACCTTTTCGGCCATGCTGGTGAGCTTGACCACGGCGGTCATTCTGGCTCCGGAACACGGTTGGGGCTCAGCAACGACCCGGTATCTGCTGGCGGCAGCAGCGGTGTTTTTGCTGGTATTCATTCGGGTTGAAAATCATACGAGCCAACCGATGCTCGACCTGCGGCTGTTTCGCTTTGTGCGCTTTATTGGCGTGCAGTTGCTGCCGATCGGCACCTGTTACTGCTACATCGTCCTGATCGTACTGTTACCGCTGCGGTTTATGGGTGTCGAAGGCGCCAGCGCATTTGAGGCGGGTTTAATGATGCTGGCGCTGTCCGCGCCCATGCTGGTCGTACCGATTATTGCCGCAACGCTGACACGCTGGCTGTCGGCGGGCGTACTGTGCGCCGTTGGCCTGTTGATTGCGGCTGTGGGCTTGTACGGGTTGAGCCTGGTCAGGATCGGCGAGCCGTTGCAGACCGTCGCCGCACTGCTGGTCATCGGGATCGGGACGGGCTTGCCGTGGGGTTTGATGGATGGCCTGGCAATCAGCGTGGTGCCCAAGGAGCGCGCGGGCATGGCGGCAGGCATTTTCAATACAACCCGAGTCGCCAGTGAAGGGGTGGCGCTGGCAATCACGGTTGCCGTGTTGAGCGCACTGGTTGCCCATCATCTGCCCGCAGGCACTGCGCAGGACGCGGCAGTGCTTGCCCAGCAACTGGTCATGGGCGACGTCCGAAACGCCAGTGCAAACATCCCACTGGAATTGCTGCGCACGGCCTACCTTGCGGGCTTCAATACCTTGCTGCAATTGCTGGCAGGACTCACCCTGTCTACAGCGGCGGTGGTCTTTGTGTTCCTGAGCCGACGCGAAGTTGCGCCAATAGCCGCGGCGCCGACCGTTGAGTCGCTGCGCTGAATTGCAGGCAAAAAAAAGCCCGCTCAATGAGCGGGCTTCTTGTGGTGACCTGGCGTTCAGTGTTCCAGGTTACCGAATATGGCGCAGCGGACGGGACTCGAACCCGCGACCCCCGGCGTGACAGGCCGGTATTCTAACCGACTGAACTACCGCTGCGCGTAACACTTGAAACGAATGGTGGGTGATGACGGGATCGAACCGCCGACATTCTGCTTGTAAGGCAGACGCTCTCCCAGCTGAGCTAATCACCCTTCGCTTCGGTGTGGCGCGCATTCTACGGAGCGACCCTAAGTCTGGCAAGCACTTTCTTAAATCTTTTTTTTGAGGCCTTCCAATGGCTTAGGCAGGGTTGGCCTCAGCGCTGATCAAGAGAATAATGCCCCCCTTTGTATAAAGGAGAGACTCACCCCATGTGGTTCAAGAACCTGCTTATCTATCGCCTGACCCAAGATCTGCCTGTTGATGCCGAGGCGTTGGAAGCGGCAATGGCCACCAAACTGGCGCGCCCTTGTGCAAGCCAGGAGTTGACCACTTACGGTTTCGTCGCGCCTTTCGGTAAAGGTGAAGACGCTCCCCTGGTTCACGTCAGCGGTGACTTCCTGCTGATCGCCGCGCGCAAGGAAGAACGCATCCTGCCAGGTAGCGTGGTGCGTGACGCACTGAAAGAGAAAGTCGAAGAGATCGAGGCCGAGCAAATGCGCAAGGTCTATAAAAAGGAACGGGACCAGATCAAGGATGAAATCATCCAGGCCTTCCTGCCGCGTGCGTTTATTCGTCGCTCGTCGACCTTCGCCGCCATCGCGCCGAAACAGGGCCTGATCCTAGTCAACTCGGCAAGCCCGAAACGCGCCGAAGACTTGCTGTCGACCCTGCGCGAAGTGATCGGCACCCTGCCGGTACGCCCGCTGACAGTTAAAACCGCACCGACTGCGATCATGACCGACTGGGTCACCACCCAGAAACCGGCCGATGACTTCTTCGTCCTCGACGAGTGCGAACTGCGCGACACCCACGAAGATGGCGGCATTGTGCGCTGCAAGCGCCAGGACCTGACCAGCGAAGAAATCCAGTTGCACCTGACCACCGGCAAAGTCGTGACCCAATTGTCCCTGGCCTGGCAGGACAAGTTGTCCTTCATGCTCGACGACAAGATGACCGTCAAGCGCCTGAAGTTCGAAGACCTGCTGCAGGATCAGGCTGAACAAGACGGCGGCGACGAAGCCCTGGGCCAACTGGACGCCAGCTTTACCCTGATGATGCTGACGTTCGGCGAGTTCCTGCCGGCGTTGGTTGAGGCACTGGGCGGCGAAGAGACGCCACAAGGCATCTAAGCCATGTGAAGATCAAAATGTGGGAGCGGGCTTGCTCGCGAATGCGCAGTGTCAGTCACTTAATAGGCTGACTGATTCACCGCATTCGCGAGCAAGCCCGCTCCCACATTTGATTGGGTTTCCAAGCAAACATCAGCACTCCCGAACTTACCTGATAACAAGGACATCCCCATGCGTGCTCTCGCCGCCTTGAGTCGCTTTGTCGGCAATACCTTCGCCTACTGGGTGCTGGTTTTCGCGGTCCTCGCCTTCCTTGAGCCCAGCTGGTTCATTGGCCTCAAAGGCGCCATCGTGCCGCTGTTGGGCCTGGTGATGTTCGGCATGGGGCTGACCTTAAAACTTGAAGATTTCGCCGAGGTCGCCCGCCACCCGTGGCGCGTCGCACTCGGCGTGGTCGCGCACTTTGTGATCATGCCGGGCGTGGCCTGGTTGCTGTGCCAGGCGTTCCACCTGCCGCCGGAGATTGCCGTCGGCGTGATTCTGGTCGGCTGCTGCCCAAGCGGCACGTCGTCCAACGTGATGACTTGGCTGGCGCGGGGCGACCTGGCGCTGTCGGTGGCAATCGCCGCCGTCACCACCCTCCTCGCCCCGCTGCTCACACCGGCGTTGATCTGGCTGCTGGCGTCGGCCTGGCTGCCGGTGTCGTTCATGGAGTTGTTCTGGTCGATCCTGCAAGTGGTGCTGCTGCCGATCGTGCTCGGCGTGGTGGCGCAACGTGTGCTCGGCGAGCGGGTCCGCCATGCCGTGGAGGTGTTGCCGCTGGTGTCGGTGGTCAGCATCGTGATCATTGTCGCGGCGGTGGTTGCGGCGAGCCAGGCGAAGATCGCCGAGTCCGGCCTGCTGATCATGGCCGTGGTGATGTTGCACAACAGCTTTGGCTACCTGCTGGGCTACTTCACCGGTCGGTTGTTCAAGCTGCCATTGGCACAGCGCAAATCGCTGGCGCTGGAAGTGGGCATGCAGAACTCCGGGCTGGGCGCCGCACTGGCCAGCGCGCACTTTTCGCCGCTGGCGGCGGTGCCGAGTGCGCTGTTCAGCGTCTGGCACAATATTTCCGGGGCTTTGCTGTCGACTTACTTCCGCAGAATGAGCGAAAAGGAAGACCGTCGCGCTTTGCAGGACACGCCAAAAACTTGATCGCCCGATCAATATTCGGCACTCTACCGAGCTTCGCGGGGACGACCTCGCGACGCTTTCAAGCGCTAATTCCGGGGACGACCCCAGCTATAGTTTGGAGGTCATCATGTCCTGGATCATTCTGTTTTTTGCCGGGCTGTTTGAAGTCGGCTGGGCGGTCGGCCTGAAGTACACCGACGGTTTCAGCAAACCGCTGCCAACGGCCCTGACCATTGCCGCCATGGCTATCAGCCTCGGCCTGCTGGGGCTGGCCATGAAGGAACTGCCGCTGGGCACCGCCTATGCCATCTGGACGGGTGTGGGCGCGGTGGGCACGGTAATCGCCGGGATTATCCTGTTTGGGGAATCCATGGCGTTGTTTCGGTTGGCGAGTGTGGCGTTGATCATTTGCGGGTTGGTAGGCCTCAAGATCAGCGCCTGAGCCACTATCGCTTTCGTGAGCAAGCCCGCTCCCACACTCAACCGCGTTCGCTTGAACAACTCGGTCAACTGTGGGAGCGGGCTTGCTCGCGAAGGGCCCCTGACAGGCAACAAAAAACTACCTGACACTCCCCCGCAACACCCCTACTCGCTCCTGCAACTGCGCAGGCGTCGCCGCCTCCACCGCAACAGGCTCACCCGCCACCAACGTGACATGCGACCAGATCCGATGAAAGAACCCCTTGTTCGGATCGCGACTGAAGAAACTCCCCCACAACCCCTGCAACGCCATCGGAATCACCGGCACCGGAGTCTCTTCGAGAATGCGCGTCACGCCACCACGGAAGTCATTCAGCTCACCGTCGGCCGTCAATTTGCCTTCCGGAAAGATGCACACCAGCTCCCCTTCTTTCAGGTACTGGGCAATCCGCGTGAAAGCCTTTTCGTAGATCTGGATATCTTCGTTACGCCCGGCAATCGGAATCGCCCCAGCCGTACGGAAGATAAAGTTCAGCACCGGCAAACGGTAGATTTTGTAGTACATCACAAAGCGAATCGGCCGACGCACTGCGCCACCGATCAACAGCGCATCGACGAACGACACGTGGTTGCACACCAGCAAGGCTGCGCCTTCATCCGGAATCAGTTGCAGATTGCGATGCTCCACCCGGTACATGGAATGGCTGAGCAGCCAGATCATGAAACGCATGGTGAACTCGGGGACGATCCTGAAGATATAGGTGTTGACCGCAATGTTGAGCAGCGACACCACCAGGAACAGCTCGGGGATCGACAGCTTGGCCACACTCAGCAACAGGATCGACACGATGGCCGAGACCACCATGAACAGTGCGTTGAGAATATTGTTGGCCGCGATCACCCGCGCGCGCTCGTTCTCGGCGGTGCGCGACTGAATCAGCGCATACAGCGGCACGATATAAAAGCCGCCGAACACACCCAGCCCAAGGATATCGAACAGCACCCACCACGCCTGTCCGTAACCGAGCACCGCCAGCCAATCGTTCGCCTGGACGTTCTGCGGGAAGCCGCCGGAGTGCCACCACAGCAGCAGGCCAAACACGGTCAGGCCAAATGACCCGAACGGCACCAGGCCGATTTCCACCTTGCGGCCTGAGAGCTTTTCGCAAAGCATCGAGCCCAGCGCGATACCCACCGAGAACACCGTAAGGATCAGCGTCACCACGGTTTCGTCGCCGTACAACCATTCCTTGGCGTAAGCCGGGATCTGCGTCAGGTAGATCGCGCCGACAAACCAGAACCACGAGTTGCCGACAATCGAGCGCGACACTGCCGGCGTCTGACCCAGGCCCAACCGCAGGGTGGCCCAGGATTCGCTGAAAATATTCCAGTTCAGCCGCAGCTCTGGCGTAGACGCCGCCGCGCGCGGAATGCTGCGGCTGGCCAGGTAACCCAGCACCGCCACACCGACAATCGCCGCCGCCACGATCGGCGCGTAATGGGTGGACGACATCATGATCCCGGCGCCAATGGTGCCGGCCAGGATTGCCAGGAACGTGCCCATTTCCACCAGGCCGTTACCGCCCACCAGCTCATCGTCGTGCAGGGCCTGGGGCATGATCGAGTACTTGACCGGGCCGAACAGCGCCGAGTGCGTGCCCATGGCAAACAGCGCCAGCAGCATCAGTTCCAGGTGATTGAACAGGAAGCCCGTGGCGCCTACGGCCATGATCACGATCTCACCGATCTTGATCGCACGGATCAATGCGTCCTTGTTGAATTTCTCGCCAAATTGCCCGGCCAGCGCCGAGAACAGGAAAAACGGCAGGATAAACAGCAAGGCGCACAGGTTGACCCAGATGGAGCGGTCACCGTCGAGGGTGAGTTTGTAGAGAATCGCCAGGATCAGCGATTGCTTGAAGATATTGTCGTTGAAGGCGCCCAGTAACTGGGTAACGAAAAACGGCAGGAAACGCCGTTTTCGCAGCAAGGTGAATTGTGAGGGGTGGCTCATCGTCCGTGTTCCTGCGTGGCCTGAAGGCTTGGATTGTCAGGCCACGACTTTACCTAATCTCGCTTACTTATTCCCTAGCCCCGCAATGCAAGGCGAAACAAAAAGCTCACCTTTATAGGCGCCCTGCACGGTGCGCTTGGCGACGATCAGCCACATCAGCGCCAATGCCACCACCAGCACAGTGCCAAACACACTGAAGAAACCCAGGTGCAATACGCTCGCAAGCTTCAGCGTGGCCAAGGCGTAAACCCCCAATGGGAAGGTAAAACCCCACCAGCCGAGGTTGAACGGAATGCCCGCACGCAGGTACCGCAGGGTAATCAACACGGCGATCAGCATCCACCACAAGCCGAAACCCCACAGGGTGATGCCCGCCACCAGGCCAAGGCCGTTGGCCATCTCGCCGACACCGGGCAAGCCGTTGGCCGCGAAGATCGCCGGTGCATCGCCGCCCAGCAGCAGCATGCCGAGGGCGCCGGTGCCGATGGGGCCAAGCGCCAACCAGCTCGACGCAGCCATATTTGCGTGGGGCAGTTTGTGCAGGGCCATGCGCAACATCAGTATGGTCAGGATGCTGAACGCCACCGGCAGGGAAAACGCCCACAACACGTAGCTGGTCACCAGCATCACCAGTTGCGAATGGGCGTCGACCAGGTGCGGCGCCAGCAGGCCACCGCTGGCTGCAGCGACTTCGGCCGCGACCACGGGCAACAGCCACACGGCCGTCATCTGGTCGATGCTGTGTTCCTGGCGGGTGAACATCATGAACGGGATCAGTACACCGCAAGCCAGGGCCATCGCCACATCCAACCACCACACGGCTTCAGCCAACGGTATGACATCGCTGCCCCAGCGTGGCAGGCCGAACAGCAGCAAGCCATTGAGAATCGTCGCGAGGCCCATCGGGATGGTGCCGAAGAACATCGAAACCGTGGAGTGCCCGAAAATCCGCCGCGCCTCGTTGAAGAACATCACCCAACGGGCGGCATACAAGAGACTGAACAGAACAAACAGGCCAATGGTGAACATCCAAAGCCCTTCGGCAATGGCGTGCAAGCCGGGCACACTGAAGGGCAATTGGGCCAAGGCCAACGCCAGCACGCCGGTGCCCATGGTCGCGGCAAACCAGTTGGGGGTGAACTGGCGAATCACTTCCCGAGGACGGGTCAAGTGACTGAAGGGTTTATAGCTGATGGTATTGGAGCAGGTCATGATGGCAATCCTCTTCCTCGCATGAGGTTGAAACCATCATAGAACCTGAACGAATATCTATATAACGGGTAATATCTCTAACTGTTATCTGTTTTACCGATATAGCGATATTTCCTATACCGCAGTTCTGGCTCGCCCCGAATCCTGCAACATCAAACCGACCAGCGCACTGAGGGCCAGCACAATCAGCACGGCGCCGTAGCCATCGGTGGTGGCGATGAGGCCAAACACCCGGCTAAGGTTACCCGCCAACAGCGCCGGCACGCAGAACGCCAGGTAGCTCAATACGTAAAACGCAGACATCAAGCCCGCCCGTTCATGGGGCAGCGCCAACCCCACGATACTGCGCACACTGCCCATGAACCCGCCGCCAAAACCCAAGCCGGCAATGACACTGGCGACAAAAAACAGCCACAGACTGGCACTCTGCACGGCGACCAGCAGCAACGCCACACCCGCCGCCAACAAGACCGCCGACAGCCGCATGAGCTTGTCTGCCGCACGCGCGCGCAGGCTGTAAATCATTACCGCGCCACTCAGGGTTACGACTGCCACCAGTCCGCCGCCAATCAGGTGCGAGGTCGAACCGGTCGCAGCCCGCACAAGCGAAGGGGCCAGGGATGAAAAGAACCCGCCCAGCGACCACACCGCCACATTCAGCGGCATCGCCAGCCACAAGGCACGGCGCGCTTGCTCCGGCACATGCAGGGTCGGCGCCAACGACTTCAAGGCACCGGGTATGCGGCTGACGGTTTCGGGCAAGCGTAAAATGCAGACCGCCTGAAGAGCCATCAACCCCAGCAGTGTGAAGTAAACCAATTGAGTCGGGCGTGGTGCGAACTCCACGAGCAAGCCGCTGCCAAGGCCGCCACTGGCCATGCCCAGGAGTGGCGCCAGGCTATTGAGCATCGGGCCGCGCAAACGGTCGGTGTCCAGCAGCGTGGCACTCAGCACCGCCGTTGCCGTGCCTGTCGCGAAACCTTGCAACGCGCGGGCGGCAATCAAGTAGGCGGTGCTGTCAGCGTTGATAAACAGCAGCATCGCCAGCATATTCAGGATCAGTGCGACGAAGATCACCGGCTTGCGCCCCAGGTAATCCGACAGCGAACCCACGGTCAACAACGCCGCTAACAGGCTCACCGCGTAAACGCCGAAAATCACCGTCAGCATGGCCGCGGAGAAATGCAGGCTGTCCTGGTAAACCTGATACAGCGGAGTAGGCGCGCTGGACGCAGCGAGGAAGGTCAACATCGTGATGACCAGGAACGCCAGGCTGGAACGTTGAGACATGACGCTAGACATAAACACACTCCGCTAAAGCTAATATTTTGCTTTTGCAGAGTGTGCTACTGGCAAGCGCTTAAAGCAAATTCTTTGTGTTAAGGTTTTACGCATGGCGATAAAAGAAGGCCTCCGCCCGGGAGGCCGTAGTGCCCGGGTACAAGAATCAGTGCATAACGCCGCGCGCGAACTGCTGGAGGCCCATGAGCGTTCCAGCGTTACCGTACCGATGATTGCTGCGCGCGCGGGCGTGACGCCCTCGACGATCTACCGGCGCTGGGGCGACTTGTCCGCCCTGCTCGCCGACGTGGCCTTGGAACGCCTGCGCCCGGACAGCGAGCCCGCCAACACCGGCACCCTTCGCGGTGACCTGCACGCCTGGGCCGAGCAATACCTGGATGAAATGAGCTCAGAACCGGGTCGCAACATGATGCGTGACGTGCAGTGCAGCGTAACCCCGGGGTACTGCGTCAGCATCCTGAGCGGGCAGCTGCAGACGATTGTCGATCGCTACCAAGGCGCCACACCACCGCCGCCGAGCGTGGACCATCTGATCAACCTGCTGGCGGCGCCGACGGTGTTTCGCATTCTGTTCTCAACCGCACCGTTGACGGTACAAGAGCTGCACGCGCTGATCGAGTTGGCACTGAACGCCTGAAGATCCTGCACAAAACCCAATGTGGGAGGGGGCTTGCTCCCGATGAGGGTGGACCAGTCACTGAATAGGTTGACTGACCCACTTCCATCGGGAGCAAGCCCCCTCCCACATTTTTTATCCGTGTGTAATCGCTGCTTACGTACGCATACCGCGCCCGCTCACCAGCAACCGCGCACAACTGACATACAGCACCACGGTGGCCACCAGCATGAAGGTGATCGCCACGCTGATCTTGATATCCGATACGCCCAGGATGCCGTAACGGAAGGCGTTGACCATGTGCAACACCGGGTTGGCCAGCGACACGGTCTGCCAGAACGGCGGCAGCAAGGTGATGGAGTAGAACACCCCGCCCAGATAGGTCAGCGGCGTCAGCACGAACGTCGGGATAATCGAAATATCATCGAAATTGCGCGCAAATACGGCGTTGATAAACCCCAGCAGCGAGAAGATCGTCGCCGTCAGTACGACCACCAGCAGGGTGACCCCAAGGTGATGCACCTGCAGGTGGGTGAAGAACAATGACAGCAAGGTCACGATCACGCCGACCATCAAGCCACGCAGCACGCCACCCAGGGTGTAGCCGATCAGAATGGTGTGGGGCGACACCGGCGACACCATCAGTTCTTCGATGGAGCGCTGGAACTTGCTGCCGAAGAAACTGGAGACCACATTGCCGTAGGAGTTGGTGATCACCGACATCATGATCAGGCCCGGCACGATGTACTCCATGTACGTGAAACCACCCATGTCGCCGATCTGGCGGCCGATCAGGTTACCGAAGATCACGAAGTACAGGACCATGGTGATCGCCGGCGGCAGCAGCGTCTGCGGCCAGATCCGGGTAAAGCGCTTCACCTCGCGGTAAACGATGGTCTGCAGCGCGACAATGTTGGGTTGCAGTTCGGAACTCATACCGCCACCTTCGCCAGATTTTTCTCCACCAGGGACACGAACAACTCCTCAAGGCGATTGGTTTTATTACGCAGGCTCAGCACTTCAATGTTCTGGGCCGCCAACTGGGTGAACAGCGCAGTGATGCCCATGGCCTTGTCCACCTGGACTTCCAGGGTGTGGTCGTCCACCAGGCGGCTCGGGTAGCCGAGCAGTTGCGGCGCCACCGACAGGTTGTTTTTCAGGTCAAGCAGGAAGGTTTCCACATGCAACTGGCCCAGCAGGTTACGCATGCTGGTGTTCTCGACGATGGTGCCGTGGTCGATGATGCCGATGTTGCGGCACAGTTGCTCAGCCTCCTCCAGATAATGGGTGGTGAGGATGATGGTGATGCCCTTCTCGTTCAGCTCGGTGAGGAAGGCCCACATCGATCGACGCAGTTCAATGTCCACGCCTGCGGTCGGCTCATCGAGGATCAGCAGGCGCGGCTCGTGCACCAGCGCGCGGGCGATCATCAGGCGGCGCTTCATGCCGCCGGACAACGAGCGCGAAGGCACGTCACGCTTGTCCCACAGGCCCAACTGAGTGAGGTACTGCTCGGCGCGTTCCTTGGCGATTTTAGCCGGGATGCCGTAGTAGCCGGCCTGAGTTACAACGATGTCGAAGGTCTTTTCGAACTGGTTGAAGTTGAACTCCTGGGGCACCACGCCGATGGAACGTTTGAGCGCCGCCGGGGATTTGTCCAGGTCATGCCCAAAAATATTCACCGTGCCGCTGGTCTTGTTGACCAGGGTCGAGAGGATACCAATGGTGGTGGATTTGCCGGCACCGTTGGGGCCGAGCAAGGCGAAGAAGTCACCTTCGGCAACGTCCAGATCGATACCACTCAGGGCCTGGAAACCGTTGCCGTAGGTTTTGGTTAGCTGCCGGATGGACAGAGCGGAACTCATATCGGAATACGCACCAAAGAAGGGAATAGAAAGAATAGATGAGGGCGCGGCCCAGGTAGTTCAACGGCGGCGCATGACAGGCATGGTGCTTGCCTGCGCCGCACAAGTACAGTCACCCGTATTAATAGTAGGTATTAAGTCAACGCAGTCATCACGGCTTTGCGGTAGGCCGGGCGTTCCTTAAGGCGCTGGTACCAGGCCTCTAGATGGGGCATTGCAGGCCGCTCGATGGGCATTTCAAACCAGGCGTAGATAAAGCTGCCCAAGGGGATGTCGCCCATGCCGATCGCATTGCCCGACAGGTAAGGTTGCGTCGCCAGCGCTTTGTCCACGGTGCTCAAGGCATCGATACAGGCCTGGCGCCCGGCATTGATGCTGTCCCAGTTCTGCTTGTCTGCGGGGGTGCGCAGGATGCCCCAGAACACGGCCTTGAACGGCTCAGCGAGGGTCGAAGTGGTCCAGTCCATCCATTTTTCGGCATTGGCCCGCGCTTTCAGGTCGCTCGGGTACCAGCTCGACGCTTGCTTGGCGCAGAGGTAACGCACGATGGTGTTGGACTCCCACAGCACAAAGTCGCCATCTTCGATCATCGGCACCCGGCCATTGGGGTTCAACGCTCGGTATTGCGGTGTGTCGACCACACCAAAAGCCCCGCCCGCATCAATCGCTTCATAGTCCAGGCCGAGTTCCTCGGCGCACCAAAGTGCTTTCCTGACGTTTGATGAATTTTTACGACCCCAGATTTTCAGCATGACCGCGCCTTATCGTGAATGAACATGGCTTGATGAACGCAGCAGCATACGCCGCTTCACGCGCGGCTTAAATCGGAGTGCATGTCAGCCAACACGATCGGCATATCCTCGGCAAACAGGTGCGGGTAACACTGCTGAATATGAGCGAAGAAAAACGCCTCGGGCACGTCGGAAAACTGCCCGTGGTCCAGCACATATTCCATCGAGCGCTGCCCCTGGCGATTGAACGCGTGAAACACACTGTCGTTGATGCCATCAAATTCCAGCGGTGGTACATCGAAGACGTCGCACAGTTGCTGATTGAACGCCGGCGTGGCCTTGACCCAACGGCCGCGCAGGTAGAACTCTGTATAGCCGTGCATGGCGAACACATCACTTTTGAGCAACGCGATCAGGCGTGGCGTCGACAGGTGATTGCGCACGTCCGCCAGACCGATGCGCGCCGGTATACCGCAGTGACGGGCACAAGCGGCAAGCAAGGTGGCCTTGGGCACACAGTAACTTTCACCGGTCGCCAAGGCGAAGCTGGCGCGCAAGGTGCCTGGGTCGCGGCTGAAGGTGTAAGGGTTGTAGCGAATCGCCTCACGTACGGCGTAATAAAGACTGACTGCCTGGTCACGTAAATCCGCACTGGGACCACGGTGTTTTTCGGCGAACTCCACCACCGCAGGGTGGTCACTATCGATGAAGCGGCTGGGATTCAGGTACGTATCCATGAGCTTTATCTCCGAAGGAAGCCTGGAGTGTAACGACAGGTCTGCCGTGGAGATAACGACGATTCGGCCAAATGTCGGCGCCTGGTGATGGTGCTCCCAGTACAACTCGTTACACCCTGATCACCGCGCTTTTTCGGATGCCGACTAAGCTCCATGGTGGTTTCGCCCCTGGTTTCACGGAGGATTGAATATGCTGTTGTTGTGGATACTGGTTCTGGTGGTCGGCATTGCCTACCTGGCACACCGCCGCACCGCGCCCCTGCCCGCCCTGGGCGTGGTCGCCGTTTACCTGTTGGCGATGGGCGCCTGGAGCCACGCACCGGGTTGGCTGCTGCTGATCTTCTGGGTGTTGATCGCCGTCGTCGCCGTGCCCTTGCTGCTGCCCGACCTGCGCCGCCAATACTTCACCAAGCCGCTGTTCAGCTGGTTTCAGAAAGTCCTGCCGCCGATGTCCGAGACCGAGCGCGACGCGATTGATGCCGGCACCGTGTGGTGGGACGGCGAACTGTTCAGTGGTCGCCCTGACTGGGACAAGTTGCTGGCCTACCCCAAGGCGCAACTGACCGAAGAAGAGCAGGCGTTCATCGACGGTCCCACCGAAGAGCTCTGTGCGATGGTCAGCGACTGGGAGATCGGCCAGGCCATGGACCTGCCGCCCGCCGCCTGGGAACACATCAAGACCCATGGCTTCTTCGCGCTGATCATTCCCAAGGAATACGGCGGCAAGGGTTTCTCTGCCTACGCCCACTCCCAGGTTGCAATGAAACTCGCCACCCGCAGCGGCGACCTGGCATCCACCGTAATGGTGCCCAACTCCCTCGGCCCGGCCGAACTGCTGCTGCATTACGGCACCGATGAGCAACGCAACCACTACCTGCCCCGCCTGGCCCGTGGCGATGATATCCCGTGCTTTGCGCTGACAGGCCCACTGGCCGGCTCCGACGCCGGCGCCATGCCCGACACCGGCGTGATCTGCAAAGGTGAATGGGAAGGCCAGGAAACCCTCGGCCTGCGCCTGAACTGGGAAAAACGCTACATCACCCTCGGCCCGGTGGCGACGTTGCTCGGCCTGGCCTTCAAGGCCCATGACCCGGATCACCTGCTGGGCGATAAAGAAGACCTGGGCATCAGCCTGGCGCTGATCCCGACCGACACCCCCGGCGTGGAGATCGGGCGTCGTCACCTGCCTTTGGGCGCCGCCTTCATGAACGGCCCCAACTCGGGCAAAGACGTGTTCATCCCCCTGGAATTCCTCATCGGCGGCCAGGAAATGCTCGGCAAGGGCTGGATGATGTTGATGAACTGCCTGTCGGTAGGCCGCTCGATCTCCCTGCCCGCCGTCGGCACCGGCGCTGCCAAGTTCACCAGCCTGGTGACGGGGCAATATGCCCAGGTGCGTGAACAGTTCAACGTACCGCTGTCGGCCTTCGAAGGTATTCAGGAAGCCCTTGCGCGCATCGGCGGCAACGCCTGGCTGATGGACAGTGCGCGCATGCTCACCGCCAACGCCGTGGACCTGGGGGAGAAACCCTCGGTGCTGTCGGCGATCCTCAAATACCACCTCACCGAACGCGGCCGCGAGTGCATCAGCCACGCCATGGATGTACACGGCGGCAAGGGCATCATCATGGGCCCGAACAACTACCTGGGTCGCAACTGGCAAGGCGCGCCGATCTTCATCACCGTGGAAGGCGCGAATATCCTCTCGCGCAACCTGATGATATTTGGTCAGGGCGCGATTCGCTGCCATCCGTTCGTGCTCAAGGAAATGGCCCTGGCCGGTCGTGAAGACCATGACCAGGCGCTGAAGGAATTCGATGGCCTGCTGATGCAACATATCGGCTTTGCCGTGAGCAATGCCGCCAGCACGCTGGTACTGAACCTGGGCGTTGGCCACTTTGAGAAAGCCCCAGGCAACCGCTTGAGCCAGGGTTACTTCCGCGCGCTTAACCGTCAGGCCGCAGCATTCGCCCTGCTCGCCGACCTGAGCATGATGTTGCTGGGCGGTGAATTGAAACGTCGCGAACGCCTGTCGGCGCGCCTGGGCGATGTGCTGAGCCATATGTACCTGGCGTCGGCGGCGCTCAAGCGTTATCACGACCTGGATTCGCCGGACCATCTGGAGCCGCTATTCGCCTGGGCCATGGAAGAAAGCCTCGGCGAGTCGGAGCGTGCGCTGGATGAACTGCTGAGCAACTTCCCGAACAAGGTGCTCGGCTGCCTGCTGAGGGTCATCGTGTTCCCGTTCGGGCGTCGGCATACCGGGCCGTCCGATGCACTGGACGCCGAAGTGGCTGCGGTGATCGGTCGCGCCAAAGGCGACCCGACCCTCGAGGAGTTGCTGGCCGGCTGCTATCGCCCGCAATCGGCGGAAGATCCTGTCGGCGCCCTGCAACATGCCTACGACCTGCTCGGCGCCAGCCATCCGCTGCAGAAAAAACTGCATGCCGCGTTGAAAAGCGGCCAGGTCAAACCGACTGCCGGCGAGCATGCCATCGATGCCGCCCTGCACGCCGGGGTGCTGCAACCGGCCGAAGCGCAAACCCTGCGCGATGCCGAAGCAGCGCGGCGCAAGGTGATCGACGTGGATGATTTCAGCAAGGAAGAGCTCACCCAGGCTGAGGGTAAGGTCCGCTGATACCAGCGGTCATATAAAAACGGGCGCGAGAGGCATATACTCTCGCGCCCGTTTTTGCTTTAGAGGACTTATCTCGTGTCCAACGTCGTTGCCGATCATCTCGTCTTGCTCGACCACTTGCGCAGCATCCTGGTTGCCGTCGGCGAAGCCGAACAGGTGCCCGAGGAAAGCCACACTTTGTTCATGGAGCGTTTCGACGAATTACGCGCCCTGCTGCCGATCGATCCGATCGAAAGCCAATACCTGGGCCAGGACCTGATGAGCCAGGTCATCCTGCGCTACCCGCAAATTGCCCACCTGGTGCCGCGCGACCTGCTGTGGTTCTTCGGTGGTGACTGCCTGCACTTCATGCCGGACGACGAACTGGACCTTTACCAGGCCCTGGAAGAACGTCGCTTTGAAGCCGAACAGAACGACGAACCGTTCGACTGGAACCAGGAAAAGCAACTGTTGGCGATGCCGCAAGACCAGAGCACCCACTGATCTCGGCTGACACACTGTTTTTCTGTGGAAGTTGGCTTGCCTGCGATGCAGGCGACTCGGTCGGTCATTCAAACCGAGGCGATGTCATCGCAGGCAAGCCAGCTCCCACACAAGCCAGCACCCGCCACTACCGTCGGCGCAATGTCGGCTCACGCGCCATACACTCCACCAGATAATCAATAAACACCCGTAGCTTCGGCGGCAGATACCGTGTGGGCGAATGCAGCAACCACGCCTCGCCATGGTAGGACGCAATAAAATCCCACTCCGGTAATACCTGCACCAAACGGCCCTCTTCCAAAGCATGGCGCGCGGTGAAATACGGCAAACTGCCAACCCCCACATGCTGCAACACCGCATCCAGCCGCACCCCGGTGTGGTTCGCCGCATACCGCCCGCGCACGCCCACCGTTACCGCCTTGCCACCCTGGCGGAATTTCCAGCGTGAATCGCCCGGTGTTTCACCGAGGTAGATGCAACTGTGCTCCAGCAAGTCATGGGGATGGCCTGGCGTGCCATGCTCGGCCAGGTACTGCGGCGTCGCACACAGCAAGTGTTCAATGGGCAACAACTGGCGGCCGACCAATCCGGGCGGTGGGCTATCGGTGATGCGGATGCTCAGGTCGACATTGTCGTCGATCAGGTCCACATGCCGATCCTCAAGGATCAGCTGTACATCGACCTTGGGATAGCGCCGCAAGAACTCCGGCATATGCGGGTGCACCACAAACCGCCCGACGGCCTTGGGTACGCTGACCCGCACCAGGCCCTCGGCCTTCATGGGTGAACTGGCCGCTGACTTCCATCACCGAACGCGCCGCGTTGACCATCTCCTGGCAGCGCTTGAACACCTCTTCACCGCCCTCGCTCAAGCGTAACTTGCGTGTGGTGCGTTGCAGCAAGCGCGTGGCCAGGGCTTGCTCCAGGCGCGAGATACTGCGACTTACCGCCGAGGGTGAAACGCTCAGTTGCCGCGCGGCTTCGGAAAAGCTGCCGGTTTCCACCACTTTGACGAAAATCGCCATTTCACCCAGCAACGGCAAAGGAAGATTGATGCTCATTACGCACAGGTCCATTGATATTTGAATGGATTATCACTCATCAGCGCACTATTTATACTGCCCACAGAACCTTGATGCGGATGTAGATAATGACCGAGCGCCTGTTTTTTACCCACGACCACCTGACGGCCGAGCTTGAAGTGCTGAGTTGTACCCCGCACGAAGGCCAGTTTGCCGTCACGTTGCAATCAACGATTTTTCATCCTCAAGGTGGCGGGCAACCGTTTGACACCGGCTGGCTCGGCGACAGCCAGGTCGTGCGTGTCACCCAGGAAGCCGACCGCGTGCTGCATTATGTCAGCCAGCCCGTGGAACTCGGCCCGATCACCGCGCGGGTCGATGCGCAACGCCGCTCGCTTTACACGCGCCTGCACTCCGCTGGGCACTTGATTGGCAATGCCGGTGAAAGCCTGGGCTGGATGCCGATCAAGGCTCATCACTGGCCGGGCGAATGCAAAATCACCTTTATCCGCGGGCAAGCGGCGCAGGCCATAGACGCCGAGACGCTCCAGGCTCAAATCAACCAATGGATCGCCGCTGACTACCCGCGCCACATGGTCCTGGAAGACGGCACCCGTGAAGTGGGCTTTGGCGAATTGCCCGCCTACGCCTGTGGCGGTACACATGTGCAGGCCTTGAGCGAGTTGGGCCAGGTAACGATCCTCGGCCTGTCGGAGAAAAAAGGCGCGCTGTCAGTGCGCTATAGCCTGGATTAAAGCGCAATCGCCCCC
This sequence comes from Pseudomonas sp. M5A4_2d, assembly GCF_053345295.1. Taxonomy (NCBI): domain Bacteria; kingdom Pseudomonadati; phylum Pseudomonadota; class Gammaproteobacteria; order Pseudomonadales; family Pseudomonadaceae; genus Pseudomonas; species Pseudomonas sp. M5A4_2d. The sequence continues at coordinate 74,213 of NZ_JBKEZW010000007.1, forward strand.
GGCCGACCCGGCTCCACCACAAACGACTTAAGCGTCGACACGGTGGCCTGTGGGTCACGCGGGTCGGTAATCACGCGAAAGTGGGTGAGCATGCTCGAAGCCTCCAGCTCCACCGACACATAGCCGCGTTGTCGACTGTCGAAGAACTTTACATGCGGGTTGAGCGGCAGGATCTGGCTGAACGCCTCAAAGGGCGGGCCATCCGAGGTCACTGAGCTACCGACGAATTCGGTGGCCACAATGTGCGAGTCCGGGTTGTTGGCGTCGGCATGCAGGTCGGTGGTCCAGAACGAATGGATATCACCGCCCCAGAACACCGGGTTCTTTACCTGATGACGCTCGATGGACGCCAGCATGCGTGAGCGGTTCGCCATGTAGCCGTCCCAGCCGTCTGTCCAATGGCCCACCTGGTGGCTGGTCAAATCGCGCTGGATCAGTGGCGCTACCAGCAAGTCCTGAGCGATCACATTCCACTGCGCCTTCGACTGCGCAAACCCCTGGTCAAGCCAGGCTTCCTGCTGCCAGCCGAGCATCGTGCGACGGGGGTCGCGCAGGTCGGCGCAGGTGTTGGCAGCAATGTGCCCCTGATGACTGCCATTAGCCTGGATGCAGGGTTGTTCGGAGCGGTACTGTCGGCCATCCAACACATGGAAACGCGCCAGCTGGCCGTAGTCCAGGCGTCGGTAAACGCGCATGTCCGGACCTTTGGGCAGGCTGCTGGCGCGCAGCGGCATGTGTTCGTAAAAGGCCTGGTACGCCGCAGCCCGTTGCTGGAGAAATTGCGTTACTGGAATCTTCGGGTCCTGGGACCAACGGTTGGCGTAGTCGTTCTGCACCTCGTGATCATCCCAGGTCGCCACGCTCGGCGCAGCAGCGTGCAGGGCCTGCAAGTCCGGGTCGGTTTTGTACAGCGCATAACGGTTGCGGTAGTCGCTCAAGCTCACGGCATTACCGCTGCCATGGGGGCGAATGATCTTGCCTGAGTCCGCAGCAAGGGAACTGTCGTAGATGTAGTCGCCAAGGAAAAACACCAGGTCGGGTTGCTCCGCCGCCAAGTGGCGATAAGCACTGAAGTAACCGCGTTCCCAATGCGAGCAGGAGACAAACCCCAGCCGTGCCGACGCCATGGCCTGCAGCGGCGGCGTCGTGCGCGCCTGGCCCACCGCGCTCTGTGCCCCGAGGCCTTCGAACTGGTACCAATACGGCCTGCCCGCCTCCAGCCCCGCCACCTCGACATGCACCGAATGGGCGAAATGTTCGGTTGCCATGACCTCACCCTGTTTGACAATGCGCTGCATCGCCGCATCGCTGGCCACCCGCCAACGCACCGGCACGGCGCGGCTCAAGCCACCCCGCCCATCCGCTGCGTTAAACCACGGTGCCAGGCGCGTCCAGATCACAAAGCCATCCGGCAGCGGGTCACCGGATGCCACGCCAAGGGTAAACGGATAATCAACCCCGGCACTGCGCGCAAAGGGGCTGAGAATCGAAAACGCGGTGGCGATGGCAAGACCACTGAGTACCCGCCGCCGCTCATGGTCCACTGCACCAGTCACACTCGGCGCTCCCAGTCACCGCGCACGGTGGCGAAGCCGAGCAAGTCCTCATACACGCCGTTCTTGAGAAACGCTTGGCGCATACAGCCCTCATAACGCAGGCCGATTTTCTCCATGACCCGCGCCGACTCCTTATTGCGGCCAAAACACTGGCTGCCCACCCGCTGCAACCCCAGTTCGGCAAACCCGAAATCCATCACCGCGCTCGCCGCTTCAGCCGCATAACCCTGGTTGCGACAGTGCGCTGCCACCCAACCACCCAACTGCCCATAGTGATGACGAGGGTTAAGTCGCAGGCTGACGATGCCGATCAACGCACCGGTTTCACGTACATGCATGCCCAGGTTCAACAACTCACCCGCGCGGTATTTTTCGGCATTCCCGGCAATAAAACCCTGCGCCGTTTCCAGGGTGTAGGGCGACGGGATATTCGCCGTGTTGTCGGCGATTTTCGGCCCGTTGGCGAGGTGGAACAGTGTCTCGGCCTGGTCCATTTCCAGCGCCCGCAATAGAAGTCGCGGTGTGGATATATGAGGCAATGCAGTGGACATACGAGAGGGCTCTCGAGATAAATTCTTCAAGCATGTACGCCCTTCGTGTCAATTTCATTACGTCATAAAACTGCAAGGTTAAACGCCTGTAAGACGCGTCCTAGAGCCTTTAAAACGTAAATTAATGTTAACCATTCGGTCATTTTTGACTGTTAGCGTGTCGCCCCTAATTCAATTACGGGGTAACAGAATGAGAACCTGGGATGAGCCCAAGAAACGCAAGGCGCACATTGAGTTGATCCCAATGATCGACGTGATGATGTTCCTCCTGGTGTTTTTCGTACTGGTGAGCTTGAACGTGATTCCGGCACTCGGCATGAAGACTCAATTGCCCAGCGCGAGCAGCTCACAACAACTCAAGCCGCAGAACAAATTCATCCTGACCCTGGGTCTGGAAGGCCAGTTGCAGCTCGACGGCAAGGACCTCGCGGTCGACGCTCTGGTGCCGGCACTGAAGGCGGCAGAAAAGCCTGATACCAAATCGACAATCATCGTCAACAGCGACAAAGGTGTGGAGGTTTCGCGCCTGATGGAAGTCATGGACACCCTGCGCCTGGGTGGCTTTACCTCCGTGTCCATCGCCACGCGTAAGTCCTGATCATGTATGTACTGTTTCGTACGCGTCGGCTGCTGGGCAGTGTCCCGGCCCTGATCGCCCTGGTGCTGATTGCACTGGGTATCCAGTCCCAACCCCTGAAAATCCAGCCGCAGTACGACGAGTCGGCGGTTGAACTGGCCTTGGTCGAGCCGGAGCCCGAAGTGGTTCCCGAACCCGTGGTGGAGCAAGAGCCGCCACCGCCGGTCATCGAGGATGAAGAGGCCGAACCGGCCCCGCCGCCGCCACCGCCCAAGCCATTGCCAAAACCTGAACCCAAGCCCAAGCCGATCCCCAAGCCCAAGCCCGTCGTTGCTGCCAAGCCAACACCCACGCCGACGCCGGCACCTGCGGTTGCGGCGAAGCCGGTACAGGCTGCCGTGGCACCGACGCCTGCCCCGCCCGCCCCGCCGGCGCCGCCCAAAGTGGATGGCCAGGCGCTGGAAGGCGGCTACCTCAAGGGGCTGCGCAACGAGCTGGACACTTACAAGCAATACCCCACCGGGCGCCAGGCGTCCCTCGAACGCCCCAGTGGCGAGGTGGTGGTCTGGTTGATGGTGGATCGACAAGGCCGCGTCCTGGACGCCGGGATTCAGACCCCGGCGCCCAGCATGCTGCTCAATCGGGCCGCTACCAATAGCCTGCGCCGCATCAAGCAGGTCAAACCGTTCCCCGAACAAGCCTTCGGTGGACGTAACGAGCAACGCTTCACCGCCACCTTCAACTACAGCGTGCAATAAGCACCCGACACCAGGACGACAGTGATGAGGTTCACCCGCATTCATCTGGCACTCGTTGCCGCTACGAGCATGACCCACGGAGTGGTCATGGCAGATACCAGCGACAGTGACGTCGGCACAATTGGAGTACAGGGCAAGGCAACCGCGGGGGGCGGTTACATGGTCCAGGAAGAGAGCGCCAAGGGCCGCTCGACCATCACCAAGGAAGCGTTGGACAAACAGACTGCCACCGGCAACGCCATCGACAAGCTCAAGTACACGCCGGGGCTGAACATCTCCAGCGAGGACAACACCGGCCTTTCGGGCTTTCGCTTCACCATGCGCGGGATGAACTCCGACCAGGTGGGTATGTCGGTCGATGGCATGCCGATCAACGACTCTGGCAACTACGCGCTGTATTCCAACCTGCTGGGCGACCCGGAAAACATCGACCAGATTTTTGTCACCCAGGGCTCATCGGAAGCCGACGGCCCGCACATCGGTTCCAGCGGTGGCAACATCGGTATCGTAACGATTCGTCCGACTAAGGAAACCGGAGCCTTCGTCAAACAGGTGGTGGGCAGCAACGCCACCCGCAAGACGTTTGCCCGACTCAACACCGGTGAAGTCAACGGCCTGAGCAACTGGCTGTCGGCCTCCCATACCGAAGGCCAGATGTGGCGCGGCTCGGGTGCCGTACGGGCCGACAAGGTGGAGTGGAACAGCTTCTTCGACGCCGGCAACGGCAACACGGCCAACCTGATCCTCAAATACCACGAGCAAGACAACAACAGTTACAGCCAGTTGACCAAGGCGCAGTTCCAGCAATACGGCCGCAAATACGACCCGTACCCGGCGACGCCGGCGGTGGGCTCCAACGGCAAAGTCAGCAGCTACTACGACCTGGCGCAGAACCCGTTCCAGACCTTTACCGCCGTCCTCAACACCCAATACAAGTTGCGCGACAACCTGTCCCTCTCGGTGATCCCGTATTACTACTACGGCAACGGCAGCGGCGTAGGCTCCTCCGCCTATGCGCTGAACAGCAGCTCGAACAAGGGTGGCGTTTTCGACCTCGGCAACCTGCCGACGGCGGCCCAATACAACGCCGACGGCTCCGCCACCACGGGCGTCTACTACCGTCCTTCGCGCACTCAGACCTGGCGCCCCGGCATCACCACCAAACTGAACTGGGACCTGGGCGACCACAGCCTGCAATTCGGCTACTGGTACGAACGCGCCCGCCAAAGCCAGACCCAACCGTTCATTGCCCTCAAGAACAGCGGCAAGCCAAGCGACACCTGGCCGGACGGCAGTTCCGTGGTCGATGCGAACGGCAACACCGTACAAGGTCGCGACCGCTACACCGTGACGCCTGCGCAAAAAGTCTGGACCCAGGACACCTGGTACATCAACTCGGACTGGACGCTGATCGCTGGCATTGCCTACATGAACGTCGAGCGTGAAGGCACCAACCACGGCAGCCTCACCGAACAACCGGGCAAAGCCAACCAGACCTACAACAAGTTGCTGCCCAACGCCGGCCTCAAATACCAGCTCGACGAGCGTGACCAGTTGTTCTACAGCCTGTCGCGCAACATGCGTATTCCGCAGAACTACGTGCTGTACGACAAAGGCGTCGGCTCCCTGGACGCCAAGCCGGAACTGAGCTGGAACCAGGAACTGGGCTGGCGCTACACCGGCGAAGACACCACCCTCGCCGCCACCCTGTTCTATATGCAGTTCAAGAATCGCCAGCTCACCTCCCTGGACAGCAACGGTGATTCGGCCGACATCAACGCCGGCACCGTGATCAACAAAGGCCTGGAACTGGAGTGGAGCGGCAAGCTGCCCAACCACTTCAACTACTACACGTCCTACACCTACACCAGCTCCAAGCAGCAGGATGACCTGACCGTCTTCAACGCCGGCAAGCCCATCGTGCTGCCCACCAGCGGCAAGCAGTTCGCCAACGTGCCGACCAACATGCTGGCGGCCAACCTCGGCTATGACGACGGGCGCTTCTACGGCACGTTCGGCGGCAAGTTCACCAGCAAGCTCTACGGCGACCTGACCAACGACGAAGCCATTTCCGCGCGCACCATTTTCAACCTTGGCGCCGGTATCTACCTGCCGGTCGACAAGAAAGTGGTCAAGGACGCAACGCTGCGCCTGAACGTCGACAACCTGTTCGACAAGAAGTACCTGGACGGCGTGTACACCACCAAGACCAACTCGGCGACCTACAGCGGTTTCCGCGATGGCGACCCGGCTTACATCGTGGGCCTGGACCGCACCGTCACGGTTTCCCTGGAAGCGAATTTCTGATTAATCACTTGAGAGGACAACACTCATGGACATGGACCTGCTTCACCAAATCACCTTTTATGTGATGTATGCCGCGATGGCGATTGCGATTTTCATCACCATCGAACGTGGCATCTACTTCGCCTACGTACGCCGCCAGGCGCGGGCCTTGACCGAAGCGCTGGGCGCCAGCGTGCACAGCGAACGCGACCTGCCACAAGCGCTGACCCGCCGTGACAGCCTGCCGCTGAACATGGTGCTGCCGATCCTGGCGCAGAAGGCGTCCCATGGTTCGCGCAAAGACCTGGACGACGAAATCGAAACCCAGTACCTGAAGACCCGCGCACCGCTGTCGCGCAGCCTGTGGATCATCGAAACCATCACCACCGCCGCGCCGTTGCTGGGCCTGTTGGGCACCATCCTTGGCATCATCGACACCTTCAAGGCACTGGCCAGTGCCGGCGTGTCCGACCCAGGCCAGATTTCCGGTGGTATCGGCACGGCCTTGTTCGCCACGGGCTTGGGTATCGCCATCGCACTGTTCTGCGTGGTGTTCCACAACTTCTTCCAGGACAGCCTGGAGCGCATCAACGATCAGCTGAAAATCCTGCTGATCCGCGCCGCCACCGGGGCCCGTGTACAGGGCGAAGTGCCGCACCTGGTGCCGACCCCGTTGCACACCCGCACCGCATGACCTGCAGGGCGGGCGCAGCAGGCGCCCGCCCTTCTTTTTGCCTGCCGAGACACCTATGTCCCTATCGCTGAAGTTGCGTATCGCAGGCCTCACCGGCCTGCTCCTCAGTCCGCTTGCCCAAGCGGACTTTTCGATTCCCGGGTTTGAACTAGTGCACACCGTGCCGGTGGACACCGCATTGGGCACCGCCGATTTGCGCCAGCCTGGCCCGGTGTGGATCGAGTTGTTTGACGGTGCGAAAAGCACCCTTGATATCGGCCAGTTCTACGCGGCCGACCATCCCGGCTCGGTGATGGACAAGGTCATCGAACACCTGGAAGCTGCCGGCAAACGCGGGGTGAAAATTCGCTTTTTGCTCGAAGAAAAAGGCATTCGGCTGTCGGAAGCGTCCACCCTGGAACGCTTGCGGGCGATCCCCAACCTGACCTTCCGCGTGCTGTCGTACGGGCAACTGAGCGGTGGAATCATCCACGCCAAATACATGGTGGTGGACGGCAAGCAGGCGTTTGTCGGCAGCCAGAATTTCGATTGGCGCTCGCTGGAACATATCCACGAGACCGGGCTGCGCATCAGCGATGCCACCGTGGTCAGCCAGGTTCAGGCGATCTTCAATCAGGACTGGCAAGCCCAGGCCGCCCTGGCAGATAAACAACCGGTGCCACTGCCTGCCGCAAGCCAGGCACCTGCGCGCACCGGCAACTATCTGGTGGCCAGCCCGCAACGCTACAACCCGCCGGGCGTGGGCGATTCACAGCTGGAACTGCCGCGCCTGCTGAGCGAAGCCAAGAAAGAAGTGCGTGTGCAACTGCTCGACTACGCGCCGCTGTCCTACGGACCGGACAGGACCCGTCCGTACTACGCGGTGATCGACAACGCCGTACGTGCTGCGGCAGCGCGAGGGGTGGCGGTCAAGCTGATGGTGTCCAACTGGAACACCGACAAGCTGGAACTGCCCTACCTCAAAAGCCTGGCCGTGCTGCCCAATGTAGAGATCAAAATCGTCACCCTGCCCGAGGCCAAGCAAGGGTTTATCCCTTATGCGCGGGTGATCCACAGCAAGACGATGGAAATCGACGGGCAAGTTGCATGGGTCGGCACCAGCAACTGGCTGGGCGGGTACCTGGATAACTCGCGCAACCTGGAAGTGGTGATGCACGACACGGCGATGGCCAAGCGTGTAGGAGAGCTGCATGAACAGTTGTGGGACGGGCCCTATGCCAAGCCATTGGATGTAGCGGCACAGTATCCGGACCCTCATCCTGGCAAGCCTTGATGTGAAACGTGCTTCAACACCCGCCACACCCCTGTGGGAGCGGGCTTGCCTGCGATAGCGATGCACCAGTCACCGCTGGCTTCGACTGACACACCGCCTTCGCGAGCACGCCCGCGCCCACATTTGGATCTCTACAGTCCCGGCATTTAAGTACGACATTTCCCACGCCAGGGTCTCCCTCTCCCGACCTTGGTGATGGTAGTGTGTGGAAATGTTTCTGACTTACTGATCAGAAACTCCTTACTTACTACCTGCAAAGGAATGCCTCCAGCAATGCACTTTCCCCTTAAAAAACTGGTTGCCGCCACGCTGTTCGCCGCCAGCCTCTCGGCCGTCGCCACACCGGCATTTGCCAACATCACCGCCGAACAGAGCGCGACAATTCTGAAGAGTTTCAACGAAACATCGGTCACCGATTTTCGTGGTTTCCTCGGCACCCTGGCCAAGGGCGACCTGGCGAAAACCGATGACGTCGGGCCGGCCATCAATGCCTTCCTGACCAATAAAACCCTGACCGCCGACCAGCAAAATGAAATCAATCGCCTGCTGGGTATTTACACGCGAGTGAAATACGGCAAAGCCGCCCTCGAAACCCTGCGCGAGCTGGTGGAAATCCCGACCTTCAACGTCGACGGCCTGCCACAGTACAAGAACCCGGAGTTCCTCAAGATCGCCGACAAAATTCAGAGCCTGGCCAAGGCCTTCAACCTGAACTTCCGGAACATCGACAACCGCGTGTACGAAATCTCCCTGGAAGGCAGCGGCGATGAAGTGGTTGGCATTCACGCCCACGCTGACGTGGTGCCGGTGACGCCGGAAAACTGGGTGCTCAAGGACGGCACCAAACTCGACCCGTTCAAGGTCACGCTGATCGGCGATCGCATGTATGGTCGCGGCACTGAGGATGACAAAAACGGCATCGTAGTGGCCATGTATGCCATGAAGGTCATCAAGGAAGAGAAGCTGCCGCTGGCGCGCAACTTCAAGTTGCTGGTGGACACCACCGAGGAAACGTCCGGCGACGCGATTCCTTACTACTTCGAACATAACCCAACGCCCAAATACAACCTGGCGCTGGACGGCGGCTACCCGGTGGTGATTGCCGAGAAAGGCTACGGCACGGTCATGGCGACGTTCCCGGTGCGCAAGGGTGAAGGCAAAGGCGCGGAAATCATCGCGATGACCGGCGGCATGGCCACCAACCAGATTCCTTCGGTGTCGGTGGCCACCCTGGTCAGCGACACGCCCGCAGAACTTGCCGCCAGCCTGCAAAAAGCCGGCGCGGAATACGCCAAGCGTAATGGCGGCGACTTTGAGGTCAACGCCAAGGTCGATGGCAAGCAGGTCAAACTGACGGTCACCGGCGTGTCCGCTCACTCGTCCGAACCGCAATCGGGCGTCAACCCGGTTGCACGCATGTTGGAATTGATCCACAGCATCGACGGCAAAATCGCCCTCAAGCACAACCACATCACTGATGCCGCGCGTTATGCCGCCGACAACTGGGGCCTGGATTACCTGGGTGGCAAACTGGGCGTTGGCTTCTCCGATGCATTCATGGGGCCGCTGACCACCTCGCTGACCTTTGTCGGTCTGGATGACAAAGTCTTCAAGCTGGCGGTGAACCTGCGCGTACCAAAGGGCAAATCCCCGGCAGTGCTCAAGGCCGAAATTGCCGACAAACTCAGCGCCTGGGACAAGCAAACCAACGTGGCTGTGAACTTCACCTACTCGGTCGCCGAGCCGATGTACCGCAACCCTGAAGGTGAATGGGTGAAGGCCTTGTTGGCCGTGGCCAGCGAAAACCTGGGCATGGAACACAAGTTCGGCACTTCGGCCGGCGCCACCTCCGTGCATGAACTGCCCAATGGCGTGCAATTCGGCCTGGCGCGGCCGGAGGTCAAATACACCGGGCATACGGACGGTGAATTCAAGACGGTCGACCAGTTCCTGCTGGACCTGCAGATTGTCACTGAAATGATGGGACGTGTCGGGCAATTGCCGAAGCTCTGATTGGCAAAGCACCGGCTGTCGCCGCAATAACAACAACGCCGATCATCACTGATCGGCGTTGTTGTTATTGCGGCCCTGTAAACGAGCCAAAAGGCATCCAGTGCAGTGCAGGGCCTACTGCATCGGCTCGTTCATGGGTTTTCCCGTGGGGTTCAAGCGCTGCAATGCCAGCGGGCGCGGGTCACCGTCGAGCAGGAGCGGTTCTTAATCCTCACCCAACTTCTGGGTGAAGCGAGAGGTCGCGGACTCATCCCACCACATCGAACAACGGCAGCGCCAGGTACAGCTTGATCACCACCGCATTGGTGATATCGATAAAGAACGCACCCACCATCGGCACGACCAGAAAGGCGATTGGCGACGGGCCGAAGCGTTGCGTCACCGCCTGCATATTGGCAATCGCAGTGGGCGTGGCGCCCAAACCGAAGCCGCAGTGCCCTGCCGCCAGCACCGCTGCGTCGTAGTGACTGCCCATGACCCGGAACGTCACGAAAATCGCAAACAGGGCCATCATCAACGCCTGTGCCGCCAACAGGATGAAAATCGGCAGCGCCAGCGCCGCCAGGTCCCAGAGTTTGAGCGACATCAAGGCCATCGCCAGGAACAACGACAGGCTGACATTACCCAGCACCGACACTTCACGCTCAAACACTTGGTGCCAGCCCAGCGCCGACAAGCCGTTGCGCACTAACACTGCGACGAACAGCACACACACAAAAGTCGGCAGCTCGAATGCCGTACCTTGAATCAAACCACTCAAAAACGTACCGACCTGCAAGCTGATCGCCAGGAGCGCAAGCGTCTCAATAAAGGAGAACGGGGTAATCAAGCGCTCCTGATCGGGCTGCTCAAAACCTTGCGGCAGGCGCGGTTGAGAATGCTCAACACCCGGCACGCGTACACGCTTGATCAGCAAACGCGCGACCGGGCCACCAATCAAGCCACCCAGTACCAAGCCAAACGTCGCCGACGCGATCGCCAACTCAGACGCGGACGCCACGCCATACTTCTCACTGAACACTCCCGCCCATGCGGCTCCGGTGCCGTGCCCACCTGACAACGTGACAGAGCCGGCAAGCAAGCCCATGAGCGGGTCGAGCCCGAGCGCCGTGGCCAGGGCGATACCCATGGCGTTCTGCACAACCAGCAGGGCAGTCACGACCAACAGGAAGAGACCCAACACCCGTCCGCCTTTTTTCAGGCTGGCAAAGTCCGCATTCAGGCCGATGGTGGCAAAAAACGCCAACATTAATGGCGCTTGCAATGACGCATCGAATCGAACCTCGACCCCCGTCAGTGCGCGCAACAACACAAGCAACGCGGCAATCAACAGGCCACCGGCGACCGGCTCCGGAATACTGTAGGCACGTAAAAAGCCGATTCGGGCCACCAGCCAGCGCCCCAGTAACAGCACCAGCGAGGCGGCGACCAAGGTTGAATAGAAATCGAGTTGGAACATCCGGGCAGCTCTCTGAAGTGAACACGCAGAACGGGCTGGCCAGAGTAGAGACAACGGAACAGGTACACACCCACCCGATATCAAATACAGATTATTCCTACGCGCTTCACTACACGCCCTACACACGGTGTGTTTCCGTGGATAAAAATCAACACACACAAAAACGCCGATCATCACTGATCGGCGTTTTCGCTAAATATGGAGCGGGAAACGAGACTCGAACTCGCGACCCCGACCTTGGCAAGGTCGTGCTCTACCAACTGAGCTATTCCCGCAAATGGCGTCCCCTAGGGGACTCGAACCCCTGTTACCGCCGTGAAAGGGCGGTGTCCTAGGCCACTAGACGAAGGGGACACGCTACTGAAACACATGGTGTGTATTTCAGTGCCCAGAGGCCTTATCCGAAGACTTGGTCCTGGTTTCACTCAGTGCCGCCCGAAAGCCACACTGCTTGTAAATTGGAGCGGGAAACGAGACTCGAACTCGCGACCCCGACCTTGGCAAGGTCGTGCTCTACCAACTGAGCTATTCCCGCATATGGCGTCCCCTAGGGGACTCGAACCCCTGTTACCGCCGTGAAAGGGCGGTGTCCTAGGCCACTAGACGAAGGGGACACACGTACAACATTCACTCCCTACCGCGTTTCGCTGTGTGCTTTACGCTGTAAGTGGCGCGCATTCTATGGATGGATTGAAAGGTCGTCAACCCCCAAGGATAAATTTATTTAAATCAATGACTTCGCCCTGCTTTCCAGGCCTTTGCGGGCAATCTGCCCGTCCGGGCTTTGACGCCTATATTCTGGCGCCCGACAAGGCGCTATAGTTCGCCTCAGCAAATGATGGCAATGTGCATCTATCCAGCAGGCCTTTACCTATATAGAAGAAACTACCTGGGCAACTGGTCGAACAATCCTATCCGCCGGATGGCCCAGTCACTACACTCCACAACAAACCCTATAAAGAGGTCACACCGGTGACACCACTCATGATCACCCTGCTGGTAGTAGCCGGGATCGTAATACTGATCGCCATTGGCTACATGAACCACATGGTGGAAAACAACAAACTGGAAAAGAAACGCACCGAGATCGAACTCAACGATCGGCTGCGTCGTTGCGGTGAAATTACCGAGACCTTCCCCGGCCAGTTGATGACTCCGAAGCTCAAGCTGTTGCTGACCCGCCTGGAGCTCAACGTCAACCAGCGTCTGTTGAACCTCAACAAGTCCAGCGCGCCGCTCAAGGCCCGTATCGCTGAGTTGAATGCGCTGATCGGCCAGGGCGAATCGATTCCGGTGGCCAACCCCCCGGCGCCGATCCAGACCGAAGCCAAGGCCAAGGATGTGCGTTTCCTGTTGGAAGCCCTGCACGGCCAAGTCACCCGTGCCGCCCAGGACGGATTCCTGCCGACCAACGAGGCCAAGCACTGGATCAAGGAAATTCGCCATATTCTCGTGCTGCTGCACATCGAGTTCTTCAACAACCTCGGCCAGCACGCCCTGCAACAAGGCCAGCCTGGCCAGGCACGCCTGGCGTTCGAGCGTGGCGTACAGTACCTGCGCAAACAGCCGGAGCCGGTCCTCTACAGCGCGCAGTTGCAATTGCTGGAGAATCAACTGGCCCGCGCCAACTCTACGGTGCTGACCAACAGCGCGCCCGCCGAGGATGAAGTCAACGAGTTGACCGAAGGCCTGAAAGTAGTTGATGCCGACGCGGAGTGGAAAAAGAAAGCCATCTACGACTGATCGCCCTGCCTCGCATGTGGCGAGTTACTCGCCACATGCCATCACTTTGCATCTATCCGCACGGCCCCGACTAGCGTAAAAAAGTGCCCCTCACTCCGTGAAGTTAGAGGCCTGCTATGCCTGTTGCCGTGATTGATGGACAACCGCTGCACTATGTCGACCAGGGCACCGGCCCGGTCGTCCTCCTTGGTTCGAGCTACCTGTGGGACCGCAACATGTGGGCACCGCAGATTGAAGCCTTGTCGCAACAATACCGCGTCATCGTCCCCGAGCTGTGGGGCCACGGTGAGTCAGGCCCGCTACCGGCCCAGACCCACTCTCTGGATGACCTGGCGCGCCAGGCCCTGGCCCTGCTGGACCAACTGGACATTGCACAGGTCAACCTGGTGGGCCTCTCGGTCGGTGGCATGTGGGGCGCACGCCTGGCATTGCGGGCACCTGAGCGCATCAACAGCCTGATATTGATGGACACCTACCTGGGCGCCGAGCCCGAGACCACGCGTCAGTACTATTTCTCGCTGTTCAAGATGATCGAAGACGCTGGCGCCATCCCGGAGCCGTTGCTCGATGTGGTCGCACCGATCTTCTTCCGACCGGGGATCGATCGTGAGTCGGCGCTGTATCAGGATTTCCGCAAGGCCCTGAAAGCGTTTACCAAGGAGCGGCTGCTGCAGAGCATCGTGCCCCTGGGGCGCCTGATCTTCAGCCGCGCCGACGTATTGGATCAACTGCCACAGCTGGACGCAGAGACCACCCTGGTGATGTGCGGCGAACAGGACAAGCCTCGTCCACCCGCCGAATCCCAGGAAATGGCCGAGCTGATCGGCTGCAGCCTGATCCTGATTCCAGAGGCCGGGCATATCTCTGCCCGGGAAAATCCGGACTTTGTCAACGAAGCGCTGCTGACCTTCCTCGCCAACAACGCCTGATCGCTCTTGCGCCCTTTGATCGCAGCCAACACGGCACGATCAAAGGCGGAAGTGCCCCACCATGCCCTTGAGCTCAGCCCCCAATTGCGCCAGTTGAATGCTCGACGCGGCGTTACCTTGCATGCTCAACGCCGATTGATCGGCGCTCGCGCGAATGCTGGTGACGCTGCGATTGATCTCCTCAGCCACCGAGCTTTGTTCTTCGGCCGCCGCCGCAATCTGCTGGTTCATCTGCTGAATCAATGACACTGCGGCGGCGATGCTGCCCAACGCACTCTCGGTCTCCAGGGCATCACTGACGGCCAGCTTCACCAATTCGCCACTCTGCTGAATCTGCTGTACCGATGACTGCGCCGCGCTGCGCAAGGTGCTGACCAGCCGCTCGATCTCCTCGGTCGACTGCTGAGTGCGCTTGGCCAGCGCCCTCACCTCATCCGCCACCACCGCAAAGCCTCGGCCTTGCTCGCCTGCGCGGGCGGCTTCGATGGCGGCGTTGAGCGCAAGCAGATTGGTCTGCTCGGCCACGCTTTTGATCACGCTCAACACGGTGCCGATGTTCTGGATTTCCGCACTCAGGCTCTCGATACTGGCGCTGGCACTGGTGCTCGACGTTGCAAGCAATTCAATGCGCTGCAGGCTCTGGCGCACCACATGCTGACCGCTTTCGACCTTGTCATCGGCGGTCTGCGCGGCTTGCGCGGCCTCTTCGGCGTTGCGCGCCACGTCATGCACCGTGGCCGTCATCTGGTTCATCGCCGTGGCGACTTGCTCGGTCTCTTCCTTCTGGCTGCTGACTTCAACATTGGTTTGCTCGGTGACGCTGGACAGGGAATGCGCCGAGCTGGCCAATTGCTCAATACCCGCCTGCAAGCCGCTGACCATCTGGCTCAGGCCATTACCCATCTGCTGCATCGCCTGCATCAACTGGCCGATCTCATCACGACGGCTGACTTCCATCCGCCCACTCAGGTCCCCGGCGGCAATCTGCTGGGCCACGGTGATCACACTGCGCAGGGGCGCGACGATCAACCGGGTGATCACCCAGGCCGCAATCAACCCTACCAACAGTGCCAGGGCTGAGGAACCGATGATCAGCACCGCGCTTTTTTTCAACTGTGCCTGCATTGACTGGTCTTCGGCGTTGTACGCCTGGTTGACCCGGCTGACCACTTGATCGGCGCGGTCATGCAACTGCTTGTAGACGACTTTTTCCTGAGCCAGCAACCCGGTGTATTCGCCGAGTTTTTCGCTGAACGCGGCAATATGCCCGGACACTTCGTTGAGCACGGTCTGGTAACCCGCGTCCTTGACCGACGTTTTCAACTGTTCGACCTGAGCCAGCGCCTGATCGGCCTGCTCGATCCTGCCTTGCTCGGCATTGTCGGCATCCGCCTTGCGGCTCTGATCCAGGCGCACCCGCGCTTCATTCATGGCTTGCAGCATCAACCGCGACACCTGGCTGACCTGCCCCGCCTGCGCGATAAACTCGGCGCCGTCCTTACCCTGGCTTTCCTTGAGGCCATAGGCCCCATCATCGGCCAAACCGGCCTGCAGCACGTCGAGGTTATTGGCCACACTGGACACCGACCAACTGGCCATCTCCAGGGCCAGGTCCTTGGTCCGGGTCAACTCGACGAATTCGTCGAACGCCTTGCGATAAGCGGCCAACGCCTGCTCAACATCGCTCATCACCGGTACATTGGCGGCGGACTGGGCTTTTAACGTGGCCGCCAGGGCCGCCAGCGAATCGACGCTTTCATGCAGGGCATCGACAGCTTTGGGGTCAACGTGCAACGCATAGTCCTGCTCGATCAAGCGCACCTTGAGCAAGCCACTGTTGAGCGAAGACATCGCCTTGAGGCCTTCAAACCGCTGCCCCACAGTTTGCAGGGACCACACGCCAATGGCCGCTACCAGCGCGGTCAGCAGCAGCACCAGGGTGAAGCCCAAGCCTAGTTTTTTCGCCATACCGAGGTTGGCAAAACGTCGTTGCACGGCCGAAATCATTGCACTTGAATCCTCTTGCAATGGCAGATGCCATCAAGCCTGGTTTCCATGCTGGGAGATTCGCAACGACGAGCTACCGGCACAAGACGTTGGCGCCACAATAATGGCAAAAAGCTACATGCTCGTCGTTTTCAGAATGGTCGAGGTCGATCTTGCAGGCCCCATGGCGCGGAACAATGCCAGCGCGCGCTGATCATCAGCATAGGCCACATTGATGCGCAGCCAGTCACTTGCTTCACCTTTTGGATTAAACAGCGCACCGGGCGACAACAAGACGCCGAGTCGCCGGGCACAGGCCTGCAACCGTGAAGGATCGCCCACGCCAGGCCGCGCCCACACAAACATACCGCCGGCAGGCACAACAAACACTTCCCACTCTTCATCCTCCAGCACCTGCAGGGTCGCGGCCATTTGCGTGTTCAAGCGCTTGCGCAGGCGCTGCACCCACTTGCGGTAAGTGCCATTGGCCAGCAACGTGGCGACGACCGCTTCGGCAAAACGCGAGGTGCCGATGCCGGTCAGCGTCTTGAGGCTGGCCATTTGCGCAATGATCGCCGCGCCGGCACTGACGTAACCCACGCGCAACGCACTGCTGAGGGTCTTGGAAAAGCTCGAGACATAGATCACCCGGTCATCGTGGGGCAACGCCGACAGCCGCGTGCAACTGGCGTGCTGCAAGTCGCCATAGACGTCCTCTTCAATGATCAGGAAGTCTTCGCTACGCGCCAGTTGCAGCAAACGCTCGGCTATCGCACGGCACAGGCTGGTACCGGTGGGGTTGTGGTACAGGCAATTGATGAACAGGCACCGGGGGCGATGGCTTTGCAGCAGCGTCTCGAGCACCGGGATATCCGGGCCACCCACGGTGCGCGGGACTTCCAGCAACGTGACGCCGTGGCGCTCCAACTGCCGATAGAGGTTGGCATAGCCCGGCGTCTCGACCACCACCGTGTCGCCGGCCTTGAGCAGTGTGCGTATCAACAGGTCCTGGGCGTGGCCGGCGCCGTGGGTCGTAAGGATGCAATCGAGGCGAGTGGCGACTTTTATCTGGGTCAGCCGCTTGAGCAGTTGCTCACGCAACGCCGGCAGCCCCAGTGGCGTGCTGTAATTGAAGAGGCCGGCGGTGTCGGTACGGCTGATTTCGCGTACCGCGTAGCAGAGGTCGTCGCTTTCACGCCACGCGTCCGGCAACCAGCCGCATCCCAGTTTCAATTCGCCCAACGGGCCTTCGACGAAGGCGCCCCACGCCAGCTCCGCCCCCTCGTACCAGTGGCTTTCAAGGGAAACAGGCGGCTGGGCCACCACAAATCCCGAGCCCTGCCTTGAGGCCAATAACCCCTGGGCCACCATTCGCTCGAATGCCTCGATCACGCTGGACTGGCTAAGCAGGTTATCGAGGGCCACTTGCCGGATGGACGGCAAGCGCGTGCCGGGGCTCGCGCCGCTTTTGCGTATCCATTGCGCCACCGCGCTGACGATTTGCTGCACCACCGGTACAAGGGCTTGTCGATCGATCCCTAAATCCATGAGCCACTCACTTCAACTGTCTGTTATTCAACCCCAAACAGTTAAGCACAGAAGCCCGCTCATGCCGGTCGCCAACCTTTATTAAAGTATTGATTTTATTGACTTATTTACCTGCTGATACACATTCTGACGAGGCCTTGTGCCAGCCATGGAAACGCCCCACAGCGTCCCTGGCCTTTTCGAAGAGTGCGCGACCTTGAGTCCTAGATAGCCGTCGCGCCGCCATCCACTGCCAACGCTTGGCCAGTGGTAAATGCGGCCCCATCACTGCACAGGTACAGCACAGCGCTGGCGATTTCCTCAACTTTGCCAATACGCCCGACCGGGTGCATGGCGGCGGCAAATTCTGCCTTGCGCGGGTCAGCTTCATAGGCACGACGGAACATGTCAGTGTCGATCACCGCAGGGCACACTGCATTCACGCGAATTTTTTTCTTCGCGTACTCAATGGCTGCCGACTTGGTCAGACCGATCACGGCATGCTTGGACGCGGCATAGATGCTCATCTTCGGTGCAGCACCCAATCCCGCTACCGACGCAGTGTTGACGATCGCCCCGCCGCCCTGGGCCAGCAACAGCGGTAACTGATACTTCATGCACAACCACACGCCCTTGACGTTGACGCCCATGATTGCATCGAACTCGTCCAGTGTGCCGTCGGCCAACTTGCCCTTCTCGATCTCGATCCCGGCGTTATTGAAGGCATAGTCAAGGCGCCCATAAGCGGCGACGGTCTGCGCCATCAATTGCTGCACATCCGCGTCCAGGGTGACGTTGCAGCGCACGAACAGCGCCTCGCCACCCGACTGTTGGATCAACGCAACCGTGCCCTCGCCGCCCGCCACGTCCAGGTCGGCGACCACAACCTTCAAGCCTTCTGCAGCGAACGCCAGCGCGGTAGCGCGGCCAATACCGGCGGCGGCGCCGGTCACCAGGGCGACCTGGCCGGAAAACGTCATGCTCATGGGGGATGTCCTATGGAAGAAATAGCCGTGAGACGAGTCTAGCCAACGGCGCGGCGGGCGCGTCAGCACTATCAGAAGGCCGGTGGGTGCTGCATGAATCGCAGTGATAAGACCGCATGACTCACTATCATCCAAGTCTATCGGCAGGCATTCGCCCCCCTCTAATAACCTTGCCCCCAGGCCGTTCAGGGTCTATCACTCAAGGTCCACTTCTTGAAGAGCTCTTGCCATGACTGCCCAGACCAACCGCCAGTTCCTGCTCGCCAAACGCCCGGTCGGGGCGGCCACGCGGGAAACCTTCACCTACCAGGAAGTGCCAGTCGGCACGCCTGGAGACGGGCAAGTGCTGGTGCACAACGAATACCTGTCGCTGGACCCGGCCATGCGTGGCTGGATGAATGAGGGCAAGTCCTACATTCCGCCGGTAGGCATTGGTGAAGTGATGCGGGCATTGGGCGTAGGCAAGGTGATTGCTTCGAACAATCCGAAATTTTCGGTCGGCGATTATGTAAATGGCGCGCTGGGCGTACAGGATTATTTCCTTGGCGAGCCACGGGGTTTCTACAAGGTCGACCCTAAACTCGCCCCCCTGCCCCGTTACCTATCAGCCCTCGGCATGACGGGCATGACCGCCTACTTCGCCCTGCTCGATACCGGCGCCCCCAAGGCCGGCGAAACCGTGGTGATTTCCGGCGCCGCCGGTGCGGTCGGCAGCATTGCCGGGCAGATTGCCAAGATCAAAGGCTGCCGCGTGGTGGGCATCGCCGGGGGCGCCGACAAGTGCAAGTTCCTGGTGGATGAACTGGGCTTCGACGCAGCCATCGACTACAAAAACGAAGACGTACCCGCCGCCCTCAAGCGCGAATGCCCCAAAGGCGTGGACGTATATTTCGATAACGTCGGCGGCGATATTCTCGACGCCGTGCTCAGTCGCCTGGCATTGAAGGCGCGCGTGGTGATCTGCGGTGCGATCAGCCAGTACAACAATAAAGAAGCCGTGAAAGGCCCGGCCAACTATTTGTCGTTGCTGGTCAATCGCGCGCGCATGGAAGGCTTTGTGGTGATGGACCATGCGGCGAACTTTGCTGCGGCCGGGCAGGAAATGGCCGGCTGGATGGCGCAGGGCAAGCTCAAGAGCAAGGAAGATATTGTCGAGGGGCTGGAGACGTTCCCGGAGACGTTGATGAAGCTGTTCAATGGCGAGAACTTTGGGAAGTTGGTGTTGAAGGTCAGCTGACAGACCACGAAACCGGGTGTGGGCAGGTCAATGTGGGAGCTGGCTTGCCTGCGATAGCCCCAACTCAATATCACTGTAGGACCGAGTTGCCTGCATCGCGGGCAAGCCCGGCTCCCACAGTTGACCGCAAACCGGTCAGGCGATTTCGGCAACCACTGCCGCCAGCGCCTTCGCCGGGTCCGCCGCCTGGCTGATCGGGCGACCGATCACCAGGTAGTCAGAACCTGCATCCAGTGCCTGGCGCGGCGTCAGAATACGACGCTGGTCGTCCTGCGCACTGCCCGCCGGACGAATCCCCGGGGTCACCAGTTGCAGAGACGGGTGAGCCGTCTTCAAAGCCTTGGCTTCCAGTGCCGAGCACACCAGACCATCAAGGCCGGCCTTCTGCGCCAGGGCCGCCAGGCGCAATACTTGCTCCTGAGGCTCGATATCCAGGCCGATACCGGCCAGGTCTTCGCGCTCCATGCTGGTCAGCACGGTGACACCAATCAACAGCGGTTTGGGGCCGCTGCGCTGCTCCAGCACTTCGCGGCAGGCGGTCATCATGCGCAGGCCGCCGGAGCAGTGCACATTGACCATCCACACGCCCATTTCGGCAGCGGCCTTGACCGCCATGGCCGTGGTGTTGGGGATGTCATGGAATTTCAGGTCGAGGAATACTTCGAAGCCTTTGTCACGCAACGTGCCGACGATTTCCGCGGCGCAACTGGTGAACAGTTCCTTGCCGACTTTGACCCGGCAAAGCTTCGGGTCCAACTGGTCAGCCAGCTTCAGTGCGGCGTCACGAGTGGGGTAATCCAGGGCGACGATGATAGGAGTCTGGCAGACGGACATTGGAATGGGCTCTCAGGCAAGTCGAAATCGGCGCGGATTGTAGCGCAAGCAGCGCCGTTGCGGGATCCGATGATCGGTAAATACTGTTCAACCACGCTACAGCCGCCATTCAGGTCAATTGTGTCAGGACTGATACATTCACGACATGCCCCCAACACGCGCCGCCTCTAGCCTCGCGCACATGACCGCCCGTCCAGCACTTACAGCCGTGGAGCTGGGCGCCTATGCTGACAGCAACAACCCAGGCAGATGATCGCACTATGCATACCCCTACCGTCTCTGTAAACGAAGAGCAAAAAGGCGCGGTGCTCGCCGAAGACAAGCGCTGGAATACCCGTGCGCTGATCGTCGACGACGATGTACCGATTCGTGAACTGCTGATCGATTACCTGGCGCGCTTCAATATTTTCGCCGTCGGCGTGACCGACGGTGCCGCCATGCGCCTGGCCATGCAAGCCGAAACCTTTGATGTGGTGGTGCTCGACCTGATGCTGCCAGGCGAAGACGGCCTGTCGCTGTGCCGCTGGCTGCGCACTGAGTCAGACATCCCGATCCTGATGCTCACCGCCCGTTGCGAGCCCACCGATCGCATTATCGGCCTGGAACTGGGCGCCGATGATTACATGTCCAAACCGTTCGAACCCCGTGAACTGGTAGCACGCATCCAGACCATCCTGCGCCGAGTGCGCGATGACCGCACCGAACAGCGGGCCAACATCCGGTTCGACAACTGGCGCCTCAACAGCGTATTGCGCCAACTGGTGGCCGACGACGGGCTGGTCGTGCCGCTGTCCAACGCCGAGTTTCGGCTGTTGTGGGTGTTTATCGAACGTCCACGTCGCGTGCTGAGCCGCGAACAGTTGCTGGATGCCGCCCGTGGTCGCTCCATCGAAGCGTTTGACCGAAGCATCGACTTGCTGGTCTCGCGCCTGCGCCAAAAGCTGGGGGATGACCCCAAAGCACCGCAATTGATCAAGACCGTACGTGGCGAAGGCTACCTGTTCGACGCTCGAGACATCGGCTGATGCGCGCCACCTTCAATACGCTGTTCGGAAGGCTGTTCGGCGTACTGCTGGTGGCCATTGTGCTGGCCCATGTGCTGGCGTTCTTTTGGTTTCACCACTATGGCCCGCCGCCGCCACCGCCTCAGGAAACCTTTGTCGAGCAGCCGGACGGCACCATGACGCCGCTGCCCCGGCATCATCGCCCATGGTTTGGTGGCCCCGTGGTGCCGCTGACGTTTCAGTTTATCTCGCTGATCATCGCCGCCTGGTACGGCGCCAAACTGTTGAGCCGGCCGATCCAGCGCCTGAGCGCCGCCGCCGAGCGCTTAAGCCTCGACCTCGACAGCCCGCCGCTCAACGAGTCCGGGCCGCGTGAGGCACGCCAGGCTGCATCGACGTTCAATCTGATGCAAAAGCGCATCCGCGAACAGGTCAGCCAGCGCGCGCGCATGCTCGGCGCCGTCTCCCATGACCTGCGCACCCCGCTGTCACGCCTAAAGCTGCGCCTGGAACAGATCGAAGACACCAAGCTGCAAGGCCAGATGCGCCAGGACCTGGACGACATGATCGGCATGCTCGATTCCACCCTGAGCTACCTGCACGAACAACGCACCAGCGAAACCCGGCATTGGCTCGACGTACAGGCGTTGGTGGAGTCTCTGAGTGAAAACGCCCAGGACCAAGGCGCCGACGTGCAATTTTCCGGCACCTGCGTGCCTTTGCAGGTGCAGCCGATGGCCCTGCGTTCATGCCTCAATAACCTCATCGATAACGCTCTGCGCTATGCCGGTACGGCGCGCATAGAACTGACCGACAGCCGCGAAGCCCTGGTCATCCGTGTCATCGACCACGGGCCCGGGATTGCAGCGGATAAACGAGAGGCGGTGTTCGAGCCGTTCTTTCGTCTGGAAGGCTCACGCAACCGCAACTCCGGTGGCGTCGGCCTCGGCATGACGATTTCCAAGGAAGCGGTGGAACGCCTCGGCGGCCGCCTGAGCCTGGAGGAAACCCCAGGCGGCGGCTTGACGGCGGTGATGTGGCTGCCCCGCGCTTAAGAGCGCCACATTAGCCCTCACCCAGTCTTTACAGTGGTTTGTCTTCGCGGCGAACTTGGGCCTGGGTCGCACTCCAATCGGTCAACAGGCTGTAGGCCACCGCCAGCAACGTCGGGCCGATAAACAGGCCAATAAAGCCAAAGGCGATCAACCCGCCGAACACGCCCAACAGCACGATCACCAGCGGCAAGTTGCCGCCTCGGCTGATCAGGTACGGCTTGAGTACGTTGTCCACGCCGCTGATGATGAACGTGCCCCATACACCGAGGAAAACTGCGTAAGTGTAATCGCCCTTCCAGGCCAGCCAGGCCGTGGCCGGTATCCACACCAGCGGTGGCCCCATGGGGATCAGGCTGAGCAGGAAGGTGACGATGCCCAGCACCAGCGCGCCCGGCACGCCGGCGATCAGGAAACCGATCAGCGCCAGCAGGGCCTGGGCGGCGGCCGTACCGATCACTCCATTGACCACGCGCTGCACGGTACCGGCCACCAGTTCGATGTAGTAACCGGCGCGCTCGCCGATCAAACGCTCCAGCAAGCGATGCACGAACAGCGCCAGGCGTGGCCCGTCGCGGTAGAAAAAGAATACGAACACCAGGCTCAGGGTCAGTTCGAGGATGCCGCCACCAATCTGCGCACTGCGCGCCAGCAGCCAATTGCCGACCTGCCCCAGGTACGGCTTGATGCTGACCATCAGCGCCGCGCCCTGCTGGTCGATGCTGTCCCACGTCGCCACTAAACGCTCGCCGACAAAGGGGATCGAGCCCAGCCAGGTGGGCGCGGCAGGCAAGCCATCGACCTGGATATCCTTGATCAGGCCCACGGCGTCACGCACATGGTCTGCCAGGTTGAAACCCAGCCACACCAGCGGCACCGCCACCAGCAACATCCAGCATAAGGTCAGGATGCCTGCCGCCAGAGATTCCCGGCCGCCCAGCCAGCGAGTCAGCAAACGCATCAGCGGCCAGCTGGCGAACGCCAGCACCGCGCCCCAGAACAGCGCCGACCAGAATGGCGCCATCACCCAGAAGCTGGCACCAAACAACACCAGCAGCAGGATTTGCACCAGTAGGCGATCGTTATTGAGCATCGGGTATCTCGAGAAGAAGGCTGTAGGAAGAGAGCTTAGGCGAGCGGCGCGGGTCCGCTCGCCTGATAACGGTCAGCGTATCAGATGCAGGTGTAAACCCTTAGCGTCACCGGTGCCGGTTTCCATGCGGGCGGCGCGAACGCCGCTGTCGATCAAGCCTTGGCGCCAGGCTTCGGCCGTCGGCCCGGTCAAACTGACGCGCAAGGTGGCGTCAAGGTTCAAGCCGCGCGAAATCAGGGTCAACCAGGTGGCATCAGGCTCGGCCCCCAGCACCGGAAAATCCAGCTCGCCCGTACTTTTCAACTCACGCAGCAAGGTCGCGGAGGTGGGCAGCAAGTCCCCCAGCGGCGCGCTGGCATCGAGTTGCTCCACATGCAGATAAGCGCGACGGTTGCCGCGGGTGATGCCGTACAACGCCACCAGGGAGTTGTCCTGCGGTGCGGCCAGGCGCAACAGCAGGTACTCCTGCTGGCCATCGGCGCCGACCAGCTTGGCGTTGCCGAATACTTCATTGGCCCACAGGCTGCTTTCGCCGCAATCGCGGGCCTGGCACCAGAACAACAGCTGCGCGCCCTTGGCCTGTAACGCTTCACGCGTCTCGGTAAACGCGGCGCTGGAAGTATGCTCGGCGGGCAGTTCATAGGTGATGGCAGTGGCTTGACCGCGCGCCGTGGCCTGGCCTTCGTAGCGCAGCTGGCCGCTGATCTTGCGGATCGCACCCATGGGGTAGATGCGTTCCTTTTCTTCTGCGGGGCGGTAATCGACGATTTGCGCATCGACCTGGCGGGACACGGCCGGTAAATCCTGGCTACCCGGCACGTCGGCGGCGAACACCAAGGGGCTGAAACAGCACAGCCCGAAGGCACGGATACATCCTTTACGCAGGCTCATCGGACCGATAAGCCCTGGCCATCGGAGGTTGCTGCTGTTTTAAGAGCGGTGTTCACATCGTTCATGGTTGACTCCCTTTCAATCCGCCCAGCCTCGGCAGTTGACCCCGCCAAGTCAAGGCGTGGAGAAGAACCGATTGAAACAGTCTGCAACAAGGATCGCGCCAGGCTCATCATTAAGGTGTAAATGATGGCCTCCCGGCAGCGTGTTCACCGTAAAGGGTAGCTGAGAAAGCAATTCGGGATGTTTCGCCAGCATGCCATCAGCGGCGACCACCAACTGCGTAGGACACGCCACACGCCGCACGAAAGCCATCGCCTGTTCATCGGTCAGGCGCATCGGCGAGGCCAGGGTCAGACGGCTGTCAGTACGCCAGGTATAACCGCCCGGCACCGGCATCAAACCGCGCTGGGCCAGCAGTTCGGCGGCTTCACGGCTGACTGCCACAACGCCTTTCATCCGTGCTTCAACCGCCCGATCAAGGGTGCTGTAAACCGGCTTGCGCTTGTTCTGCAGGCTCAATTGCGCCTGCAGCGCCATGCCCAGCCGCTCCGCCGCGTTCTCGCCAGCGGCGGTCGGCGGGATTACACCGTCGATCAAACCCAGGTGCGTCACACGCTCCGGCAAAGCGCCCGCCAACACCAACGACACGATAGCGCCGAGGGAGTGGCCAAGTAATGCAAAACGTTTCCAGCCCAGTTGTTCGGCGACTTGCAGCACGTCAAAGACATAATCCCACAAGGCATAACCCGCCCCGACAGGACGATGCGCCGAGTGCCCATGGCCGGCCATGTCCAACGCGACGATGCGCAAGCCCTGCAGCTTCGGCGCCAGCCGCGCAAAGCTGTTGGCGTTGTCCAGCCAGCCATGCAGGGCGATCACCGGCAAGCCGTCTTCGGGACCAAACAGGTGCGCTGCCAACTCGATGTGCGGCAGGCTCAGGCGCACGTCCTCGACCGGCGCACTCATGCGCAACTGCGCTCGCGGGCTTGCCAACGGGAGAACAGGTTCTTGATCAAGGTCGCAGTGTCCTGAGGGCGTTCAAGGGGGAACATATGGCCACCGGGCATGGTGAGCATTTCGCCCATGGGCAGGCGGTCGACGCCGCTGGCATGGTGCCGCATCACCACCCGGCTCTGGCGCCCGCGCACCACCGCCAGCGGCACCTTCAATTGGCGAACTTGGCCGGGACTGGTGTGTGGCACGCCGCGGTAGATGCTGATTTCGGTGGCGGGGTCAAAGCGCAGGCGCAGGCGATCGCCCACTTGTTGCAGGCCATGTTGCAGGTAGGCGTCAAAGCATTCCGGGTCGAAGCCGCGAAACAGGGTCTTGCCGGCGAAGTAACTGCGCGCGGCGTCGAGATCGGTGAACTCTTCACGCCGGCCCAAGGTGCGTCCGGCAGGGGTCAGGCGGTCGATAAAACCAAAGCGCTTGGCGGCGCGGATTACCCAGCGGTCGGCGCGGGTCAGCACCGGCGAATCCAGCATCACCACACCGCGATACAGCTGTGGGCAGCGCATGGCCGCGTGCAAATGCAACACGCCGCCCAGGGAGTGGCCCACGCCCCACACCGGCTCCGGCTGCAGCTCCAGGTGGTGGATCAACTCATCCACCAGGTTCTGCCAGTTGTCGTCCACCGGAAACCTGGGGTCGTGGCCGTGCTGCGGCAGGTGAGCCACTGCATATTCCGGGGCCAGGGCGGCAAACAACTTGCCGTAAGTGGCCGAAGGGAAGCCATTGGCGTGGGCAAAAAACACGTGCTGCGACATACAAAATCCATCAACAAAAACAGGAGTTGATTGTCACCATGCCTGGCCTTTACAGCAATGACTGTAACCGCCAGGAATGATGACACTCACGCCACGCCTATCGTGCTGGCGGGTTCTCGCCCAAAGGCACCACGGCCATGGTCAGGCGCGATACACAGCTGGCCTTGCCATCGTCGCTGCTCAGGCGAATATCCCAGACTTGGGTGGTACGACCGATATGAATCGCCCGCGCCACTGCCGTCACCCGACCGCTGCGCACACCACGCAAGTGGTTGGCATTGACCTCAAGGCCCACGCAATAGAACTTGCTGGCATCAATACACAGATAAGCCGCCATGGAGCCGACGCTTTCCGCCAACACCACCGAAGCACCGCCGTGCAACAGGCCGTAAGGCTGATGAGTGCGATGGTCGACCACCATGCTGGCGGTCAGTGACTCGTCGTCGAAACGTTCGAAACGAATATCCAGCAATTCACCGATGGTGTTTTTCTGGATGGCGTTGAGTTGCTCGATATCGGGTTGGGTGCGCCACAGGCTCATGCAATTGTCCTTATTGGTTTTATTACGTGCCTAATCCTGCCACAGAATGGATTCGGTGCGCTCGCTCCAGGCCTGGAACTGCGCGCCGTAGGTCGATTCGATCACCGTGCGTTTGATCTTCAGGGTCGGCGTCAGAAAGCCGTTTTCCACCGCCCAACTGTCTTTCACCACCACCAGTTGGCGCAGACGTTCGTGTTTGTCCAGGCTCAGGTTGACGTGTTCCAGCCAGCGCTCGAGGCTACTGTGCAGTGCTTGTCGGTCCTGGCCCGCAGACGACAGCACGCACAAGCCCATCGGCGCGGTCAGGCCATCTCCGACCACGCACACCTGTTCGATCCGCGCATGCTCGGCCAGGCGGTTTTCGATCGGCGCAGGGGCGACGTATTTGCCCTTGCTGGTCTTGAAGATTTCCTTGAGTCGCCCGGTCAGGCGCAAGCGGCCATCGGTGTCCTGCTCGCCCTTGTCGCCGGTGCGCAGGAAGCCGTCATCGGTCAGGGTCTCAGCGGTTTTCTGCGGGTCCTTGAAGTAGCCGAGCATGGTCGCGCCGCTGCGCACTTGCACCTCTCCTGACGCGTCGATGCGCACTTCAACACCGGGGCACGGCCGGCCGATCCAGCCGAGTGTCTGCTGGCCGGGGCGACACACGTGCGAATAGCCGCAACTTTCGGTCATGCCATACACCTCCAACACGTCCAGCCCCAGGCGCTGATACCAACGCAGCAAGCCCTCGGGAACAGGCGCCGCACCGGACAACGCAATGCGCAGCGCATCCAGGCCCAAACCCGCCAGGACTTTATGGCCGACGCGTTTGCCGATAAACGGCAGGCGCAGCAGGGTGTCGAGGCGCTGTTGCGGGATCTTGCTGTAGACACCCATCTGAAATTTGGTCCAGATGCGCGGCACACCAAACAGCGCCGTCGGCCGTGCCCGGCGCAAGTCTGTAAGAAAAGTATCCAGGCTCTCCGCGAAAAACACCGTTTGCCCGGTGTAGATCGAGGCCAGTTCGACAAACATCCGCTCCGCCACATGGCACAACGGCAGGTAGGACAGCAGCCGATCGCCCTCCCCCAACCCAAATAATTGAGTGCCTTGCGTGGCGGCAAAACCCAGGGCGCCGAAGGTCTGCATCACGCCTTTGGGCAAGCCGGTGGTGCCGGAGGTGTAGACGATGGTGGCCAGGCTTGAGGCAGCGGGCGTGGGGTTGTCCTGGATCGGTGAACAGGCTTGCAGGTCTGACCAGCTGAAATCAAAGTCACCGGCCGGGCACAGTGGCAGGCTGATCGTCGGCAGACCGGCCGGGATACCGGCGACCATCGCCGGCCAGTCGTCCAGCTTGCCGATCAACGCCAGCGCCGCCTCGGAATGCGTCAACACATGGGCGACCGAGTCGGCAGTGAGGTTGGGGTACAACGGCACGGAGACATGCCCGGCCATCCAGATTGCCAGGTCGGCGATGATCCAGTGCGCGCAGTTTTTCGAGATCAGGGCAATGTGCGAGCCCTGGGGCAACTCCCGGGCACGCAGCCACTGCGCAGCGCAACGGGCCTGGTGACCGACCTCGCCCCAGGTGAGGGTCTGCACCGCCCCGCCGCCGATGGGTTGCACGAGAAAGGGCTTGCGCGGGTGCCGCGCTTCACGTTCGTAGAAGACCTGCAACGGCAAACGAAAAGCGACAGGCATGGGACGCGCTCCTTTGTGATCCGATGATAGCCAACCAAGCACTTGCTTGGTTGACTATATAGCACACAAAACAGCGATGACTTTTCCTACGGGTTCTTCACGCCCACCAGGCTCATCAGCCCTGCCAGTGGAAAATCCCCCTCCAACTCCGCCAGGCTGGCGGTGTGCATCGGTTGTGGCTGACGCAGATGGCCATGCTGCAAAAAGCTGATCAGGCTGCCTACCAATGGCTGGTGACTGACCAGCAGCACGTTGTCATCAGTGTCGAGCTTGTCCAGCACCTGCAGCGGGTTGCTCTCCGGCGTCAGCCACGGCACCGTGCGGATTTGCGGCTCGAAGCCCAACGCGTCACGCACCAGATGGGCAGTCTGCTGGGCGCGCACATACGGGCTGGCGA
Source organism: Pseudomonas sp. M5A4_2d (assembly GCF_053345295.1). Lineage (NCBI taxonomy): Bacteria > Pseudomonadati > Pseudomonadota > Gammaproteobacteria > Pseudomonadales > Pseudomonadaceae > Pseudomonas > Pseudomonas sp. M5A4_2d. The sequence goes on from NZ_JBKEZW010000007.1 coordinate 103,049, forward strand.
TGATGGCACTGATCGGCTGGCCGATCAGGTGCGCGGCACTGCGCAACACTTCGCCACGGCCGTGCTCGGTGAGGTTGCGCTCGGCGTCGGTGCGCGCGTGCCCTTCGGCTTCACCGTGACGCAAAATCCACAGCTTCACAGCTTTGGCTCCTCATCACGCACCGGGTGCGGCGCCGGCGGTACGCTGTGGGCGGCTTCGCCCTCCGGTGCGCGCGGGGTCGGCCAGTCGGCGAACGGCCAGGGTTTTTGTTCAGTATGGAAGCTGCCAAAACGGCCAATCTGCGCCAGGAACTGGCTGAGACTGTCGCCAAAGTTCATCAGGCCCAGGTTCGGCGCGCCGTAGATCAGGCGATAGACCAACTGCACCACCACCAGCGCACCGAGCAGGAACTGCGCCACTTGCCACACCAACGCAAAGACCAGCATCCACAGGATACGCAGGAGGATGGACTCGTATGGGGGGGCTGCTTTCGGATCGTTCATGGCGCGTTCCTCAGTTGAAACCACTGGTGGAAATGAAGTCGACATCGGTTTTCGGTTCAGCGCGCATCAGCAACTCGATGACCTGATTCAAGGTGCGCCCTTCAAACAGGATCGCGTGCAGCCCGGCGACCAGCGGCATGTACACGCCGACTTCCTGAGCCTTGGCCTTCAACACTTTAAGCGTGTTGACGCCCTCGGCGACCTCACCCAGGCGGGTGACCGCGTCTTCCAGGCTCAGGCCCTGGCCCAGCGCGAAACCGACCTGGTAGTTGCGGCTTTTCGGCGACGAGCAGGTCACGATCAAGTCGCCCACGCCCGCCAGCCCCAGGAACGTCATCGGGTTGGCGCCCTGATTGACTGCAAAGCGGGTCATTTCGGCCAAGGCGCGGGTGATCAGCATGCTCTTGGTGTTTTCACCCATGCCCAAGGCCACCGCCATGCCGGCAATGATCGCGTAGACGTTTTTCAGTGCTCCGCCCAACTCCACGCCAAAACGATCGCTGCTGGCATACACGCGGAACGTGCGGCCATGCAGCACGGCCTGGACGCGCTCGCACAGCGCTTCGTCTTCACTGGCGACCACGGTGGCCGTCAGTGCGTGCTCGGCGACTTCCCGTGCCAGGTTCGGCCCGGAAAGCACGCCAATGCGCGCCTGGGGAGCGATCTCGGCAAGGATTTCGCTCATCAGCTTGAACGTGTGCGCCTCGATGCCCTTGGTCAGGCTGACCAGCAGCTTGCCCGCCAGGCGCTCGGCGTGGGGCGCCAGCACCGAGCGCAAAGCGCTGGACGGCAGCGCGACGAAGCACAGGTCGCAGTCAGTGAGCGTTGCCAACAGGTCCGTGACCGGCTCGACCGCCGGATGAATCTTGATGCCTTTAAGGTAACGGGGATTTTCCCGATGGACGCGGATGGCCTCGGCCTGCTCGGGATCGCGCATCCACTGGCGCACCGCATGGCCGTTTTCAGCCAGCAGATTAGCCACGGCGGTACCAAAACTTCCGCCTCCCAGGACCGCAATTGGGCGCTGTTCAGTCATATGCAATCCGTTAATCCATACCAGTGGCGATGGCCGCATTATACGGGGCGACTTGCTGGCGGCCAGCCCCCGCGTCAATTCAAGCGCTTGTCGGAAAATGCCACACTTGTGTGAAGTAATTGCAAGGTCCACGACTGGCAAATGGCCCCACCTCAGTTAACATGGGCGGCTATTCGTAATTATCAAGGCCGTGCCGTGTATCTGGGCCCTCCTCCTCGCTCATCTCTGTTGTGGATGCTGCCGTTGACACTGTCGTGCAGTGCAACGGCGCTGGCTGATGACCTGTTCCTCGACAGCCAGCCGCTGCCGCAGGTGCTGACGGCCACACGCCTCAAGCAATCGGCGGCGGCGGTGCCCGGCAGCATGACAGTGATCGACAGCGAGCTGATCAAGGCCAGCGGCGCACGGGACATCGCCGAGCTGCTGCGGCTGGTGCCGGGGATGATGGTTGGCTACACCACCGGCAATCAGGCGGCAGTGAACTACCACGGCACCAGCGCCAGCGATGCACGGCGCATGCAAGTGTTGATCGACGGGCGTTCGGTGTATCGCGCGGGCCTGGCGACGGTGGACTGGAGCGATATTCCGGTCGCCATGGAGGATATCGAGCGCATCGAGGTATTCCGTGGCCCCAACACCGTCAGTTACGGCGCTAATGCACTCATGGCGGTGGTCAACATCCTCACGCGCTCACCGGCCAACAGCCACGGCTCGCGGGTCAAAGTCATCCGTGGCGAGCGCGGGATCAACGACTTCTACGCCAGCCAGGGCGTTGGTTGGGACACCGGCGACTTGCGCCTTTCGATGTCGGGGCAACAGGACGATGGTTTTGACAGCGACGCGGTCGGTGCTGACCGCCGTGACGGTCGGCGCCTCAACCGTTTCAGCCTCGCCGTCAGCCAGACACTGAACGCGCAGCAGAGCATCGACTGGCAATTTGACGCCAAGGAAGGGACCAATCAGCGCCCCTATACCTACGCCCCGGTATTCGCCGGGATTACCGAAGGCGGTACTAATTCCGATGTCGTCGCCAAGGACTATGCCGGGTCAATGCGCTGGAACGTTGAGTTCAACCCCGAGCACAGCTTGTACATTCAGGGCTCGGCCCAGCAATGGGACCGTCAGCAAGTCTGGAAGGCCTGTGACGCCAAGGTGTCGTTCAGCCCGGAATTGACCCGGCTGTGGCAGTTGAACCCCAACTATGCCGAACAACTGGCCCGTCATATGGACCGCTACACACCAGGCAGCCCGCCACCTGGCAGCAGCGCCGAGCAGGCGCTGGCCGATGAAGTGCTAAAACAATGGGGCAACGACGGCAAAAACCCGGTCTGCGGCGACATCGACCAAAGCACTCGCGAAAGCCGCTACGACCTGGAGATTCAGGACACCCTGAGCCTGTCCGACAGCCTGCGCCTGGTCAGCGGCATGAACTACCGCTACGACCGCGCCGATTCCGACACTTACTTCAACGGCACCCTGGACGACACCACCTGGCGCTTGTTCGGCCACCTGGAATGGCGCGCCAGCGAACACTGGCTGCTGCAAGGCGGCGCCATGTACGAAGACACCTACTTAAGTGGCAACTCGCTGACGCCACGGGTGGCGGTCAATTACCTGATCAACCCGCGTCACGGCCTGCGGGCGGTGTACTCCGAGGCAATTCGCTCGCCGGACATGTTCGAGAACAACGTCAACTGGAGCTATCGCGTCACCAATCTGAGTTCCCCGGCCTACGGGCAGAATTCCGGGCAATATTTTGTGGTAACGCGAGGCCCGGGCAACCTCGATAAAGAGTTGATGCGCTCGCGAGAGCTGGGCTACAACGGTTTCTTTGCCGACCTCGGGCTCAATGTCGACGTGAAACTGTTCTATGACGAAATCACCGACATGATCAGTTCGCCGCTGCGCAATAACCAGTACATTGCCAGCAACGCCAACAGCGCGCGGTTTACCGGTGCCGAGTCGCAATTTGACTGGCGCATGAGCAGCGCCGACCGTCTGCGGCTCACCTATGCTTACGTCGATGCCACCTCCAGCAACCCGCTGGACAAGGCACAAACGGCCCGCAACAGTGGCTCGGCCGGTTGGTTGCGCGAATGGGGCCACGGCTGGTCCAGTGCGCTGTTCTACTATGGCGACGATGCACTCAACCAATATCGCTTCGAACGGGTCGACCTGCGGGTGGCCAAGCGCATTGCCTTGGGCAAAGCCAATGTGGAGCTGGCCGGCATGTTGCAACAACGCCTCGATAACCAGCCCACGACCTGGGCCGACAACAATTACGACAGTCGCCACGTCCTCTACTTCAGCGCGGAGTTAGAGTTCTGACATGGGCGATCAGTCACGGATGACCCTCCATTTCTTATCCAGGCTCTGGCGGCGTGGTGTGCTGCTGGCGTGCCTGCTGATGGCTGCGCCGGCGTGGAGCGCGGACATCCTGCTGACCGCCGCCGAAGACGGTGCCGGCGTACAAGCCTTTACCCAGGCCCTCGCCCGGCAGCGCCCCGAAGACCACGTAACCTTTACCCCGCTCAAAGACCTGCCCGCCCCGAGCCAGTTGCCTGCCAGCACCCGCCTGATCCTGCTGGACCTGCCCGGTCTCGACTGGCGCTTGCAGGACACTCAGGGTCCGCCGACCCTGGTGTTGCGCATCAGCCGCCTACAAGCTCGCCAACGCCTGGGCAACGCTCAGCCGGCGAAAATCAGCCTGCTGTGGAGCGACCCGCCACTGGCACGCCAGTTGAACCTGATTGCCAACATCCTGCCCCAGGCTCGCCGCATCGGCGTGCTCTACGGCGCCGACAGTGAATTCCTGCTGCGCGAATTGGCCCAGTACGCCGCGCCCATGGGGCTGGAGATCGTGCCGCAGCTCTGGGACAACATCAGTGACAGCCGCCCGCTGCAAAACCTGCTCAAGAACAGCGATGTGCTGCTCGGCCTCGACGACCCACGGCTGTACAACCCGAAAACCGTGAAGAACCTGTTGCTCAGCAGCTACTCCCAGCAACTGCCCCTGGTGGGCCCCAACGCCGGGTTCGTCAAGGCGGGCAGCCTGGCCAGCACCTACAGCGACCAGGCCGACTGGCTCGATGTGCTCGATCGGCTGCTGGACCACTCGCCGGCCAGTTGGCCGCGCACCTTGTACCCGGAACACTTCAAAGTCGTGGGCAACCCGCAAGTCGCGCGCTCACTGGGGATCGAACAGGTTGACGAAGCCGCCGTCGCCGCCCGATTGGCCGAAGGAGAAAAACGTCCATGACCTTGCGTCGTCGTTGGGACATCAACACCCGCACCCAGCTCATCACGCTGGGCCCGGCGCTGTTGCTGACCTTGCTGTTGATCAGCTTCTTTACGTTCGTACGTATCCAGGACCTGCGCCAGGAACTCGACCATACCGGCCAACTGATCGCCAACCAATTGGCCCCGGCCACCGAGTACGGGGTTATTTCCGGCAACAACGACGTGCTTGAAAGCCTGCTGCGGGCAACCCTGGCCACGCCTCATGTGCGCTTCCTCGAAATACAGGACAGCAGCGAAAACATTCTGGTGTATGTCGAACAGCCGTCGGAAACACACGACCGTTCGCTGTCGGTGAAAGTGTTCCAGGCACCCATCCGCCTGCAACATATCCAGCTGGGCAATGATTTTTTCCAGGACAACCTTAATGAGCCCAGGACGCGGCGCCCGGATTACCTGGGCCGGGTGATCGTCGGCATGTCCAACGATGCGTTCAGCCAGCGCCAACAGGAAATTCTGTTCAAGGCCGGCATCCTCGCCCTGTTTGCCCTGCTCTTCACCTTCCTGCTGGCACGGCGCCTCGCCGCCAGCCTGTCGCAGCCGATCAGCGCCATGGGCCATGCGGTGAAGGCCATCCAGCAAGGCGACTACAAGACGCCGCTGCCGATCGTCGATGACTCGGAGCTGGGCGACTTGTCGCGTCATATCAACAACCTTGCCGAAGGCCTCAACCAGGCCAGCCGCGAACAGCATCAGGCCATGGCCCAACTGATCCAGACCCGCGAAGAGGCTGAGCGGGCGAACAATGCCAAGTCGGACTTCCTGGCGATGATGAGCCACGAGCTGCGCACGCCCATGAACGGCGTGCTGGGTATGTTGCAGTTGCTGGAAACCACCGAGATGACCGAGGAGCAGACCGAGTACGCCGCGCTGGCGTCAGAGTCCACGGAGCATTTGCTCAAAGTGATTAACGACATCCTCGACTTCTCGCGCATCGAACGCGCCGCACTCGAGCTGGAAAATATCCCGTTCAACCTCGCAGACTTGATCAGCAGTTGCGCGCAGGCCTTCCAGCACAGCGCCCAGCAGCGCGGGTTAACACTGGAGTTGCCGATTCCGCCGGGCATGGACTCACTGCGGGTGCAGGGCGACCCGACGCGTATCCGGCAGATCCTGGTGAACCTGATCGGCAACGCGCTCAAGTTCACTGAACACGGCACCGTGGCCGTCGAACCCCATTGGCAAACCCTCGACCATGAACTGGTGTGGTTCACCTGCACCGTGCGCGACAGCGGCATCGGGATTTCCGCTGAACGCCTGGAGTTGATGTTCGACGCGTTCCAGCAGGCCGACAGCTCCATTTCAAGACGTTACGGCGGCACCGGCCTGGGCCTGCCCATTGCCCGTACGCTGGCTGAACGCATGGGCGGCACACTGCGCGCCCAAAGCGAAGAAGGCCGTGGCTCGGTGTTTACCCTGGAAATTCCACTGGCCATCGACCAGCACAGCCTGCCTGCGATCGCTCAGGACCGCGAAGGCAAAACCGGCGCAGGCGACGGTCGCCATGTGTTGCTGGTGGAAGACAACCCGGTCAATCGCACCGTGGTCGAAGCTATGCTGCGCAGCCTGGGGTTTGAAGTGAGCCTGGCCACCGATGGCGCCGAGGCAATCCGTAGCGCCGAAAGCCTGATATTTACGGCAATCCTGATGGACTGCCGCTTGCCATTGATCGACGGCTACGAAGCCACGAGGCAGATTCGCCAGCTGCCAGGCTGCGCCGACCTGCCGATCATTGCTCTGACGGCCAACGCGTTGCAGGGTGATCGCGAAGCTTGCCTGGCAGCGGGAATGAACGATTACCTGGCTAAGCCGTTCAAACGCACGGATTTGCAGCAAATCCTGCAGCGCTGGGTGCAATAGCGCTGCGCCATCAACCAACTGCGACTGGCGTGAAAGACGAAAGTGCGGCAGTCTTAGGCACCCAAACGGGCCGATAAACAGGCTCGGTTTAAAATTTCAGTGAACAAGTGTACATTGAGTGCCTTGACGCTGTGACTTTCACTACAACGCAATAGTCTATGTGTAGGCTGCCGATATGAGGCATGAACGCTTCATTCGGTTCGGGAAGATTTGCCCTACCCTGCCGCATGGGATTATTGAGGAGCTCGCATGACCAAACAAAACGCCTTTACTCGGGAAGACCTGCTGCGCTGCAGTCGCGGTGAGCTGTTCGGCCCAGGTAACGCGCAACTGCCCGCCCCGAACATGCTGATGGTGGATCGCATCACCCATATCAGCGAAGAAGGTGGCAAGTACGGCAAAGGTGAATTGGTCGCCGAGCTGGATATCACCCCTGACCTGTGGTTCTTCGCCTGCCATTTCGAAGGTGACCCTGTCATGCCGGGCTGCCTGGGCCTCGACGCCATGTGGCAACTGGTTGGCTTCTACCTGGGCTGGCAAGGTCTGCCGGGCCGCGGTCGTGCCCTGGGTTCGGGCGAAGTGAAGTTCTTTGGCCAAGTCTTGCCGACCGCCAAGAAAGTCACTTACAACATTCACATCAAGCGCGTCCTCAAGGGCAAGCTGAACCTGGCCATCGCCGACGGTTCGGTGACTGTCGACGGTCGCGAGATCTATACTGCCGAAGGCCTTCGGGTCGGCGTATTCACTTCCACTGACAACTTTTAAGGGTTATCCGCATGCGCCGCGTCGTTATCACTGGTCTGGGCATCGTTTCTTGCCTGGGCAATGACAAAGAGACCGTCACCGCTAACCTGCGTGCAAGTCGCCCTGGCATCCGCTTTAACCCGGAATATGCCGAAATGGGTCTGCGTAGCCAGGTTTCCGGCTCCATCGACCTGCCCCTCGAAGAACTGATCGATCGCAAGATCTATCGCTTCGTCGGCCACGCTGCCGCTTACGCTTACCTGGCCATGAAAGACGCCATTGCCGATTCCGGCCTGAGCGAAGACCAGGTATCGAACGTACGCACCGGCCTGATCGCCGGCTCCGGCGGCGCATCCACCCTGAACCAGATGGAAGCGCTGGACATCCTGCGCGAAAAAGGCGTGAAACGCGTTGGCCCGTACCGTGTAACGCGGACCATGGGCAGCACTGTTTCGGCCTGCCTGGCCACGCCGTTCCAGATCAAGGGTGTGAACTACTCGATCTCCTCCGCCTGCGCCACCAGTGCTCACTGCATCGGTACTGCGGTTGAGCAGATCCAACTGGGCAAACAAGACATCGTGTTCGCCGGTGGCGGTGAAGAAGAGCATTGGAGCCAGTCGTTCCTGTTCGATGCCATGGGCGCCCTGTCCACCCAGTACAACGAAACCCCGGAAAAGGCCTCCCGCGCCTACGACGCCAAGCGTGACGGTTTCGTCATCGCCGGCGGTGGCGGCATGGTCGTGGTCGAGGAGCTGGAACACGCCCTGGCCCGTGGTGCGAAGATCTACGCGGAAATCGTCGGCTACGGCGCCACTTCCGACGGCTACGACATGGTTGCGCCAAGCGGTGAAGGCGCCATCCGTTGCATGCAGATGGCCATGTCCACCGTTGACACCCCAATCGACTACCTGAACACCCACGGCACGTCGACTCCGGTCGGCGACGCCAAGGAAATGGAAGGTGTGCGTGCGGTATTCGGCGACAAGGCTCCGGCCATCAGCTCTACCAAGAGCCTGTCCGGTCACTCCCTGGGCGCCGCCGGCGTTCACGAAGCGATCTACTGCCTGCTGATGATGGAAGGCAACTTCATGGCCGGTTCGGCCAACATCGAAGAGATCGACCCGGTCGTTGCCGATATGCCGATCCTGACCAAGACCGTTGAAAACGTCAAAATCGACACCGTGATGAGCAACAGCTTCGGCTTCGGTGGCACCAACGCCACCCTGGTACTGAAACGCTGGCAGGGCAAGTAAGCCCCGCAGGTTGATCATGTAAAAAAGCCCCGACTGGTTCGGGGCTTTTTTATGGGCAACTGAAAAGGTGAGACCGAGTCGCCCGCATTGCAGCATAGGTATCTACACATCTTTTTTTACGGGTTGAGTGCTGTGGTTGTTGGGGGGGCGCTGAGTACATATCCGTTGTTTGGGTTACGGCTGACATGGGTTCCGGCATCACGAAGCGGGCCGCCGCGACGGGCCGTCCCTGCCCCGTCGCGGCTAAACCGGCGTCCTGCCGGTTTACCCGCTCCGTAATACCTCCGTTCGGCCAGCGTGGTTAACGGGGCGCCTAAGATCAAAATTAACAGCAGATCAAAATCTAAAGCAGAGCACGGCGGCCTGGTAGCCGACCTGATCTTGGAAACTGAACCCAATCAAATGTGGGAGCGGGCTTGCTCGCGAAAACGGTGTGTCAGTTACAAATAAGTTGACTGACACACCGCATTCGCGATGCAAGTCGAATCGTCGCACCGCCGCTCCCACATTTGGAACTCACTTCATCCGGTAAAAGTGGTGTTGCTGTGCTGTTGCCCTGCTTTCGCTTCTACCACTCAGGTCAGCTTTCAGGCCGCCGTGCTCTGCTTTTGATCTGCTGTTGATCTTGATCTGACAGGCCCCGTTAACCACGATGGCCGAACGCAGGCTTGAATCCGTGGGTAACCCGGCAGGACGCCGGGTTAGCCGCGATGGGCCAAGGATGGCCCATGGCGGCGGCCCACGGATTCAAGCCGGAGTGAGGGCATGCCGAGCCTGGGCGAGGCACCGAGTGGTGGGGCAAAGCGTTTTTTGGTTACTTTTTTAGGCGCTTTGTAAAAAAGTGACCCGCCGTAAGGGCGGAACCCTAAGCAGCCGTTACCGCAGCAACGGATATGCCCCCCATCTACCCCACCCAAAAAAAACCATGCCTCATTTCATGCTGGTAAACGCAAGCTTCACACCAATAGCAATCAACACCGCCCCCATGGTCCGATCAAACCAGTGCCCCATACGCGCAAACCCAGCCCGCACGCGCTGCTGGCTGAACAACATGGCCACCAGGCAGAACCACACAGCCGTCGCCACAGCCAGGTACACCCCATAACCGGCCTGAATCGCCAACGGCGTGTGCGGATTAATCACCACGGTAAACAGCGACAGAAAGAACAGCGTGGCCTTGGGGTTCAAGCCATTGGTCACAAAACCTGCAGTAAACGCCCCACGCGCAGTGCGTTCGCCCACTTCACGGTGCAACTCGCCCTCGGCCACGGGCTTGGCCGGTTGCGCGCGCAACGCCTTGAAGCCGATGTACAGCAAGTACGCCGCCGCCGCCCATTTCAGCGCATTGAACAGCACAATCGACTGGGACACGATCAAGCCAATCCCGAGCAACGAGTAACCCACGTGCAGGAAAATCGCCGAACCAACACCCAGCGCGGTCCAGGTTCCGGCGCGACGGCCATGGGTCACACTCTCGCGCACCACCACGGCGAAATCCGGACCGGGACTGGCCACCGCCAACAAGTGAATCAAGGCTACGGTCAAAAACTCGGCGGCGTACATACTCACTCCAGTAAGTAACTGATTATTTCATCTGATAGGCTCGGGAGATTACGCCTTCGAACCCTGTCGCAAAAGGTACAGTTGATGACGAACAATCGCCGCGCCGTCTTCCTTGATCACCCGTCCCTGGACCTGGGGGACCTGGACCTCAGCGAATTGCGCAACAGCTTCAGCGACCTGCAGCTATACGCACACACCACGCCGCAAAACGTGGTCGAACGCTTGCAAGGCGCCCAGGTAGTCATCAGCAACAAGATCGCCCTGAACACCGAAACCCTGGAGGCCTGCCCCGAGCTCAAGCTGATCCTTGTATCGGCCACCGGCACTAACAACGTCGACCTCGCCGCCGCCCGCGCCCATGGCATTACCGTGAGCAACTGCCAGGGCTACGGCACGCCGTCGGTGGCGCAACACACGATCATGCTGTTGCTCAACCTGGCGACACGCTTGAACGACTACCAACGGGATGTCGCCGCAGGCAAGTGGCAAGAGGCCAAGCAGTTCTGTCTGCTGGACTACCCGATCGTCGAGTTGGAGGGCAAAACCCTTGGCCTGCTCGGCCATGGCGAACTGGGCAGCGCCGTGGCGCGACTGGCCGAGGCCTTTGGCATGCGCGTGGTGCTGGGCGCAATTCCCGGGCGCCCTGCCCGCGCCGACCGCGTGCCGCTGGATGAATTGCTCACGCAGGTCGACGCGCTCACGCTGCACTGCCCGCTCAATGAACACACCCGCGACTTTATCGGCGCCCGCGAACTGGCGCTGCTCAAACCTGGCGCGTTTATCGTCAATACGGCGCGCGGCGGCTTGATCAACGAACAGGCGCTGGCGGACGCTTTGCGCAGTGGCCATCTGGGCGGCGCGGCAACCGACGTACTGAGCGTGGAGCCACCCGTGCAGGGCAACCCGCTGCTGGCTGGCGACATTCCTCGGCTGATCGTCACCCCCCACAACGCCTGGGGCAGCCGCGAAGCGCGGCAACGAATCGTCGGCCAATTGGCCGAAAACGCTCGAGGCTTTTTCAGCGGCGCCCCGCTGCGTGTCGTCAGTTGATAAACTGCGCCCCTTTTCAAGGAGCAGACCATGGATCCGCGCAGTGAAGTACTGCTTCGTCAGGCCGAACTTTTTCAAGGCAACCTGCTGCTGGTAGGGTTGCCCGCCGACGATTTGCTCGGCCGCCTGCCCAATGCTCACGGCTGGTGCTGGCATGCCGGTGACCAGGCCGCGCTCGACGCACGCTTCCCCGAGCGCAGCCTGTTCGGCGTGAACGTGCCCGAGCGCGCGTTTGATGCGGCGGTGATTTTCCTGCCCAAGTCCAAGGACCTCACCGACTACCTGCTCAACGCCGTGGCCGCGCGCCTGCCCGGCGCCGAGCTGTTTCTGGTCGGGGAGAAAAAAGGCGGTATCGAAAGCGCCGCCAAACAGATGACCCCTTTCGGCAAGCCACGCAAGCTCGATAACGCGCGGCATTGCCAGCTGTGGCAGGTCACCGTGGCCAATGCCCCCCAAGCGATCGAGCTGGAGAGCCTGGCACAGGTGTTCGAGGTGCCACTGGCCGAGGGGCCGCTCAAGGTAGTGAGCCTGCCGGGCGTGTTCAGCCACGGTCGCCTGGATCGCGGCACCGAGCTGTTGCTCGAGCATTTGGACAAACTGCCCAGCGGGCACTTGCTGGACTTCGGTTGCGGCGCGGGCGTGCTGGGGGCGGCGGTCAAACGTCGCTACCCGCACAACACCGTGACGATGCTGGACGTGGATGCATTCGCCGCTGCCAGCAGTCGCCTGACCCTGGCGGCCAATGGCCTGGAAGCCGAGGTGCTGACCGGTGACGGCATCGACGCCGCGCCGATGGGTTTGAACGCGATTTTGAGCAACCCACCGTTCCATGTCGGGGTGCACACGGATTATTTCGCCACCGAAAATCTGCTGCGAAAAGCCGCGAAACACCTGGCAAAAGGCGGCGAACTTCGCCTGGTGGCCAACAGCTTCCTCAAGTACCAACCGTTGATCGAAGAGCACTTGGGCATCTGTGCGATCAAGGCCGAGGGCAATGGTTTCCGCATCTACCGTGCCAAACGCGGCTGATGGCTTTTTGAAAAAGAAGGCTTGCCGAATGGGTTTTGCCTAGGCAGAATCCGCTCCGTCCTAGGGGAGTAGTCTCCCACGAGCGCCACGCTCGTCCGGCATACGTCAACATACTTGGTCAGCAGACCATGGCGTATGCGACCCAGGAGTCCGCACAGACGGACCGGGGTTTGACAAGACCTATGACACGCACACCTTACCCGGGGCGGGAAGGCTGTACGTGTCATAGCCGTGTCGACCCGCCCCTGGAAACCTACCTGATGCTGGATTCATTACTCGTTCCTACCGCAATCGTTGCCTTGGCCGAAATCGGCGACAAGACGCAGCTGCTCGCACTCATCCTGGCCGCACGCTTTCGCAAACCCTGGCCGATCATCGCCGGCATTGTCGCCGCGACCCTGGCCAACCATGCGGCCGCCGGTGCCGTGGGGGCCTGGTTCGGCAGTTTCTTCTCGGATGCGGTGTTGCACTGGATTCTCGCGGCGAGTTTCTGTGCCACCGCGCTGTGGACCCTGGTGCCGGACAAACTCGACGATGACGAAGCCAGTACCACACGCAAGTTCGGGCCTTTCCTGACCACGCTGATTGCGTTCTTCCTTGCGGAAATCGGTGACAAGACGCAAATCGCCACGGTGATGCTGGCGGCGCAGTATCCGGAGTTGTGGCTGGTGATTATCGGCACCACCCTGGGCATGCTGATTGCGAACGTGCCGGTGGTCTTGGCGGGGAATTTCGCGGCAGAGAAACTGCCGCTGACGTTGATTCGTCGACTGGCGGCTACGGCGTTTTTCGTCCTGGCAGTGGTGGCGGTTTACAAGGCCATGCAAAGCAGCGGCTGGTTGTAAACCCAATCAAATGTGGGAGCGGGCTTGCTCGCGAAGGCGGCGGTCCAGTCAAAGATTTACCGACTGATACTGCGCATTCGCGAGCAAGCCCGCTCCCACATTTAGATCTTCACAAGCCTTGAAATATCAGGATTTTTTGGCCTGTTGATAGAGCGGCATCACCTTCGGAATCGCCGCCTGCAACGAGGCGATCCGACTGTCGGAAGCCGGGTGCGTGCTCATGAACTCAGGTGGCGCGCCTTCCGAAGCCTTGGCCATCTTGTTCCACAACGTGATGGCCGCGTTTGGGTTGTAGCCAGCCCGGGCCGAAAGCTCCAGCCCGATCAGGTCCGCTTCGTTTTCGTTGGCGCGGCTGTTCGGCAAGGTCATGCCGTAGTTGGCAACCGTATCGGCTAAAGCCAGGCTGTCCTGGCCCAACCCGAACAAGGCACCAGCGCCCTGCTTGGCCATTTGGATGCCGTAGGCCTTGGACATGGCTTCACGCCCGTGTTCGCGCAACGCGTGGGCGATTTCATGGCCCATCACCGCAGCCAACTCGTCATCGGTAAGCTTGAGGTTGTCGATCAACGCGCTGTACACAAAAATCTTGCCGCCAGGCCCGCAGTTGGCGTTCATCTCATCGCTTTTGATCAGGTTCACTTCCCACTTCCACTGCGCCGCATCCGGGCGGAAGGTCGGTGCCTGGGCGATCAGACGATTGGCAATCGCCTGCACGCGCTTGGCGTTGGCGCTGGTTTTGTCCAGCATGCCTTTGCCACTCGCCTCCCCCAGCGTCTGCTGATAGGACTGGGCGTACATCTGGTCGACTTCCTGGCTCGATAGCATGCTGAACATGTACTGCTTGCGCTCTACCCCGACGGCACCGCCGTTGGTGGTGTTTACCGACTGGCAACCAGCCAGCAGCATCGCTGCACTGAGTACGCTTACCGCCAATGACTTCTTCATCAACACTCTCCCTGGAAACCTGGCGCGTATCGTAGGCGGTCGTGTGTATCTGCGCCAGATACACAAGACGTGTAACCACCAACTTTCAGATACATCCCACACGCCTACAGCGGAGGCGGGTCATCCCGTTCAAGGTTTAGCGGTTTGCGGTGGTGTTGAGGCCGGTGAATCCAACCTGCAACCACAAGGCTTAAGCCGGCGTCAGGCACTCGGGCCCATTCAACTTCGGGTCATTCACCATGTTGGCCAGGACCCGCTCGCGCAATGCGACGGGCTCGCTGGCCAGCAAGCCTTGCAACACATGCAAGGGGGTCTCTGGATTCAACCAGGCCTCCTGCCCCGCCGCGTCGAGAATCAACGGCCGCCGCTGACTCTGCGCGGCCTGGGTCACCACTGCCGTGCTCAGCCACACCTGCTCCTGCACCGGATACGCCTCCCAGATGGCCGCAAAAAACAGCGTCGAGCCTTCACCCGGCGTCAGCCAGTAAGGACGCTTGCGTTGGGTGCCACGCCATTCGTAAAAACCATTGGCCGGCAGCAGGCAACGGCGCTGGCGAAAGGCTTCGCGAAACATCGGTTGCTCCGCCAGGGTTTCGGCGCGGGCATGGGCCGGAGTGCGGGAAAGGTCGGTCAGCCACGGCGGCGTGAGCCCCCAGCGGGCACGCGCGAGGGTGCGCTGGCCTTCGCTATGGCGCTGGATCAGCACCGAATCATTCGGGGAGATATTCCACTGGGCCTTTTGATCCGAGGGGAATCCCGGTAAGGCAGCGAAGGCAGGATTCCAGCGAAACAGGGCATAACGTCCACACATGGGGTAACACGACTCTTGGGTAAACCGACCGACAGCCTAACAGACCAATACGTCGGGGAAGCTGTCGGGTTCATCGCCGGGCAAGGGCTGCGCACCGATGTAAGCGGTAATCAGCTCGCGGGCGTAGGCGGCCTGGTCGTTATCTACTTCCAGCCCCAGCAGGCCGAAAATCGGCAGTTCGCCGGTACCGCCGAGCAAATGGCGCCCCACCAGGTGCGCCTCGATGCCCTCGCTGGCGAGCATTTGTTGCAGCAGCTCACCTTCCATCAGGTTTTCCGGCTCATAAATTCGCTGCATGGGCGTACCTGTTATTCGTTTTCGCTGCGCACGTTCAGCATCCACTCGTCACCGTGCACCTGGAGCTCGAACGTAATCGGCCGGCAGCACACAGGGCAGTCTTCTATATATTCCTGATCGCCCGCCGACAGGTCCAGCAACGCTGTGACCACCTCTCCACAATAAGGACATTCGTACGACTCCTCTTCCATCGCGGTCTCCAAGGTGACTTGTGCGTATAATCGCCGGTCTATTTACAGGGCTATTCACGGCAGAGCCAATATTGCGGCCGCACCCTGATATTTCCTTTACTAACACTAGCCGTTTCTAACAAGAGAGCATGATGGGCGAATTCGATACCATCCGACCTTACAACGACAGCGAAGTCCCGGCAGTGCTGGCACGTCTGTTCAGTGACAAGGCCTTTCTGGACATCCTGACCCACTTCCGCTTCCCGCGCTTTGCCGGCGCCCTGGGCTGGCTGCTCAAGCCGATGATCGCCCGCAAGCTGCGCCGTGAATTCGCCGGCGTCACCACCGTGGCCACGCTGCAGGACAAAGTCGAGTATTACGTCGATCACACCATTGATCGTGCGACCGACGGCGTAACCTACACCGGCGTCGAGCAACTCAAGTCGGGCACCGCTTATCTGTTTTTGGCCAACCACCGCGATATCGTGATGGACCCGGCCTTCGTCAACTATGCCGTGTACCACGCCGGCCTGCCAACGCCACGCATCGCCATCGGCGACAACCTGCTGCAAAAGCCGTTTGTCAGCGACCTGATGCGCCTGAACAAGAGTTTTATCGTGCACCGCTCGATCACCGGGCGAAAGGAAAAGATGGCGGCCTACCAACTGCTGTCGGCCTACATCAACCATTCGATCCGCAACGACTGCCAGTCGATCTGGATCGCCCAGGCCGAAGGCCGTGCCAAGGATGGGGATGATCGCACCGAGTCGGCGATCCTCAAGATGTTCCACGTCAGCCGCAAAGACGAGCCGTTTGCCGAGGTGATCCAGTCGTTGAACCTGACGCCGGTGTCCATCAGCTATGAATACGACCCGTGTGACAGCGCGAAGGCGCGCGAGCTGTATATCCGCGCCACCACCGGCACCTACAGCAAGGCGCCGGGCGAAGACGACGTAAGCATTGCCCTCGGTATCACCGGCTACAAGGGCCGCGTGCACGTGAACTTTGCACCGCCTATCACCGAACGCTTTGAAGACACCAAGCTGCTGGCCGTGGAGATGGACCGGCAGATTCTTGGGGGTTATCGCTTGTTCCCGGTGCATTACCTGGCGTACGCACAGTGGAGCGATGCCGACCCGCAATTGCAGGTGCCAACCGCGGCCGAGGTATTCCCGGCCGATGAATTGGCGAAGGCGAAAGCGGAGTGGGAGCGACGCTTGAATGAATGCCCGGCTGAACACCGGCCGTTTCTGGTGGTGCAATATGCAACGCCGGTGCGCAATCAGTATCGGGTAAAGGCCGGTATTCCCCTGTAAACACCGAATCAAGAATGTGGGAGCCGGTTTGCTTGCGAATGCGCTGATTCAGTCAACGATGTATCGACTGACACGCCGCTTTCGCGGGCAAGCCCGCTCCCACATTTGGTTGTGCGGTGTTCTTAGAGGTGGGTGCTGAGCCAGGATACGGCCAGCGCCAGCCCTAGGCAGGCGAACCCGACACGGTAGGCCAGACGATGCGCCCGTTCGGTGCGCACATCCAGAAACAACATCGGCAGGTCGATCGCGCGGTCTTCGCTTTTCGCGGTCAGGTCGGCCAGGGCGCGCTGCTCACGCAAGCGGGTAATGAACAGCAGCGCTGCACCCGGGCAGGCCACCAATAAAGCCACAGCATTGATCAGTAGTGCGGGCAGCGCCATCGCAAACCTCGGTCGACCAGTATCTTGGTATCTATTCAGATACAAACCTGAACGATAGTGGCCTCCTGCCCGAGTAATGCTCCGTCCCCATGTACCAGTAATGTATCCAGTAATTTACAGCGTCACCTGAACGTCACCTTAACAAGCCACTCTGTTGCCCTTCGACGCTTAGGAGCTTGTCATGCTGCATGCGCAAAACCAGGATCGGCTATACCTGATCGCCCCAAACGAAGAGCAAGAAGCCCTGGTCGGCGGCTTGGCATTCAACGTCCAGGATCGCCACTGGCTGGTGTATTGCGCCCTCGGCGGGCACCAGCACGCCGACCTGCCGGAACTGGATCTGCTGACTGGCGTAAGTGTGTTGGACTTTTATGTCGAAACGGCTGCATAAAAGCGACAGACGTAAAAAAACCGGGCTCATCGCTGAGCCCGGTTTTTTGTGAGGCGCTTGTCGGCGGTTACTGCGCGCTGAGCAATTGGCCGATGCTTGGGTCTTTAAACAAACGCGTCAGCGCGTCGCTCAATACGTCGCTGACCAGCTTGGTGTTGGTTTCCTGGTTCGGCGACATACCGAAGCGCTGATTCAGGGAAGCGCCGTAGCGGCCACTGTAGCGACGCGTACCGGCACTGACATCAGATTTGAACGTCGCGCCGATGGAGGCTTCCGTCACATAAAGGCCTTCTTTAGGCGACTGGTATTTCAGCTCTGCCAAGGTAATGGTCAGTTGAGGAGCGCCCGGCGAGTTGGCCGGGGTGAAACCCAGCAGGCGCACGGCGGCTTCGGCCTGGGCTTGCAGCTTGGGCAGCACGTCCTGGCCGGTTACCGAAATAAGTGCAGTCTCAGGGTACAGGCCGCCACGGGAGCCCAGGGTAGGCGACGGACGACCATCCACTACACGCACCGACACCGGTTGGCCATGGCCTACAGGGGCCAGCTGCGCAGTGACTTTAGGTTGCGGGCTGAGTTGTTGCGGGCTGTTGGCGCAGCCAACCAGGGTCAAACTGGTCACAGTGATCAAACCGAACAGCAGGCGTTGCAACATACTCATTTCTCCAGGACTAGGTGCAAACAGACCGCCAGTATAACGGTGCACGCAGGTCACCCACCAGCCATCCTGAACGGCAGCTGAAGGCTTGCCCAAATTACAATTTCACATAAATTCGTCACTCCACTGTCATGGCACACTGGCAACCTTCGAGCATGTAACGTAACAGGTACAAAGCCATGCGCCTTCTCAAGTCATTGTTCATGTCACACCCCCGTCATCGCCACTATGCCCTGCTCGATGCCCACGGGCATTGCCTGGCGTTCAAGCAGTGCAGCCTGCCGCCTGTTGGCGAAGGTTGGGTGGAAGTGTCGGAGACGCATCTGGGCTGGATGCATCGCCCGCTACCGACAAGTGCCCGGGTCAGCCCACACGTTACGCACGCGCAACCCCAGCATGCGTTGGCCTCCTGACCGAGACACTAATAAAAGTCATAAAACACGCCCATTTCCTTGGCGTTCTTCGCTACAATCTCCCCCCGATTATAAGGACGTCTCCTGATCGGGCCTCGCAGCATCGTTAATGCCTCGGTATTAACCCCCAAATCGCCCACAGAGAGCCGCCCACACAGATCGAGTGAAGCTGGCGCGCTTGCTGTTTTCTTTGCAAACCACCCCTCTTTGCCGAATCTGCCAGAGCTGCCATTGCGCTCGGCCACTTGAGTTGTTTGCCCGTTTTGCCGCGTGTCGGCAGAGGTTTGCGGGCCAGGTGCCAGGCTGGGGCAGCCCTTTTTTGAGGTTCACGTCTTCAAAAGAGCGTGAAAAAACGGGTTTTCACAACTTCACAAGAGTGTGGCGAGCAAATGAATAGTTTGGCGTTTGTACAAGCACCATCAGCGTCTGGAACAGCCCAACCACACAGGACCGAGCACTCCTCAAACACCGGAGCTTGAGCCTGTCCGCTACGGATTGGTTGCACAAATCGCACGCTTTGACCATAAGTCGAATTGCCACAGGCGCCCATGAATGCGTTCATAGGCAGATTAGCCCGGCAGGAAGCGTGTGCTGAAGATGCAAAGAATTGCGAATCGGACATGGCGATCCTGGCCATGGGTAACCTGGGGCAACACGTGAACCGCCCCGTCACTCCTGGCAGCCATGCCGTCAATTTGGTGCTGCAGATTTTGGAGACGCGTTAAATGGCGCATAACGAAGCAGTCGACGTAGTACTGGTAGGGGCCGGCATCATGAGTGCCACCCTGGCCGTATTGCTCAAAGAGCTCGACCCCGGCCTCAAGCTGGAAGTCGTTGAGCTGATGGATTCGGGTGCCGCGGAGAGTTCCAACCCGTGGAACAACGCCGGTACCGGCCACGCCGGTCTGTGCGAGCTGAACTACACGCCACAGGCAACCGACGGCTCGATCGATATCAAGAAAGCCGTGCACATCAACACCCAGTTTGAGGTGTCGAAGCAGTTCTGGGCGTACCTGACCAAAAAGGGCACCTTTGGCTCGTCCAAATCCTTTATCAGCCCAGTGCCGCACCTGAGCTTCGTGCAGGGTGAAAAAGGCGTTTCCTTCCTCAAGAAGCGCTTTGAAACCCTCAGCCAGCACCACGCGTTCTCGGACATGCACTACACCGAAGACCGCAATGAGATGGCCGAGTGGATGCCTTTGATGATGCCGGGCCGCCCGCTCGACGAAAAAATCGCTGCCACCCGCGTCATGAATGGCACCGACGTCAACTTCGGCGCCCTGACCAACCAGTTGCTCAGCCACCTGAGCAGCTCGGCCGACGCCCAGGTCAAGTACAGCAAGCGCGTTACCGGCCTCAAGCGTAATGGCGCGGGCTGGACCGTCAGCATCAAGGACGTCAACAGCGGCAACAGCCGTGAAGTGGACGCCAAGTTCGTGTTCCTCGGCGCCGGTGGCGCGGCCCTGCCGCTGCTGCAAGCCTCTGGCATCGAAGAAAGCAAAGGCTTCGGTGGTTTCCCGGTCAGCGGTCAGTGGCTGCGTTGCGACAACCCGGAAGTGGTCAAGCACCACCAGGCCAAGGTCTACAGCCAGGCCGCCGTGGGTTCGCCGCCAATGTCCGTGCCGCACCTGGACACCCGCGTGGTCGATGGCAAGAAATCCCTGCTGTTCGGACCCTACGCCGGTTTCACCACCAAGTTCCTCAAGCACGGCTCGTTCCTTGACCTGCCACTGTCGGTTCGCGCCGGCAACATCGGCCCGATGCTGGCCGTGGCCCGCGATAACATGGACCTGACCAAGTACCTGGTCAGCGAAGTCATGCAGTCCATGGAGCAACGCCTGGAATCCTTGCGCCGCTTCTACCCTGAGGCGAAAGCCGAAGACTGGCGCCTGGAAGTGGCCGGCCAACGGGTACAGATCATCAAGAAAGACCCGAAAAAAGGCGGCGTGCTGCAATTCGGCACCGAGCTGGTCGCAGCTAAAGACGGCTCGCTGGCAGCCCTGCTGGGCGCGTCCCCGGGCGCTTCGGTGACGGTGTCGATCATGCTCGAACTGATCGAGCGCTGCTTCCCGGCCAAGACTGCCGGTGAGTGGGCGGCCAAGCTGCACGAGATCTTCCCGGCCCGGGAAAAAGTGCTGGAGACGGATGCCGAGCTGTATCGCAAGATCAACACGCAGAACAACATCAGCCTGGAACTGGTTGAGCAAAGCAACGAGGCCGAAAGCTACGCTTGAGGCTTTAACGCAATAAAAAACGCTCCGCTCTGTGCATGAGAACGGGGCGTTTTTTTATGTCTCGGATAATCAGCCGCGAGCGTTTGCGATCAGCTCGATGTACTCGGCGGCGTTACGCTGATCCTTGATCAGGTCAACGAAGGTCTGGCCATGCTCATCCTTGCCGTCGAGGTCCAGGCCTGCTTCCTTGAAAAAGCCCAGGAACCGCGCAAAGTCATCGATACGCAGGCCACGGTAGGCCTTGATCAGTTTGTGCAGGGACGGTGAAGTCGCATCGACCGGTTCGAAGTCCAGGAACAACTTGATCTGGTCGTCGCCGATCTCGTCACCAATCACCTGTTTCTTATCTTTACGCATTACCGACTCCAGCCTGCAGACATTACACGGGAGAGGAAGTCTACCTGCCAGACACCCCCTTCGAAAACAACCAAGCACACCTGTGGGAGCTGGCTTGCCTGCGATAGTGTTGCATCAGTGACAGTTGGGCCAACTGGCTCACCGCTATCGCAGGCAAGCCAGCTCCCACATTGATTGCATTCACATGACTGAACGCGTGTCGGCTGAATCATTTAGCGCGAACAGCGCCGGTGTGCAGGTCCGCCCAGATATGCCCGTTGGCATAACTGAGGAACTGCACGTACACCGTGTCATTGCGCAGCAAGTCGACAATCACCCGGTACTGCGCCATCGGGTATGACAACGTCAGGGTTTTGCTGGTGTTATCGAACACTGGCTTTTTCAGGCTCTTGCTTTCGGCGTCAAAATTGAGCACCACCTGGCTGATGGTCGCGCCTTTGTTCAGGGACTTGCCCTTGAGGCGAATCATCAACGGCGAGGTCACCGGGATGGGCTGCTGCGTGGATTGCCGCTGGTTACCCACCACCACCGCGTACTCGGTGACTTGCAGCAGTTGCTGCTGGTCGGGGGTGTTGGCGCGCAGGGTAAGGTCATCCGGCGGCAGGAATTGGCTGTGCATCGGCGCGGGCGCCGCCGCCAGGGGCAGGCTGAGGGTCAACGCCAGGGCGGCGCAGGTGCGTATCAACAGGCTCATGGGCCGCTCCGTGAGAGATGGCCGAGCACTGTAGCTCAATCGAACTGGGCAAGCATCCAGCGTTGATACACGGCGACGCCGGCATCGCCTTCGCGCGGTGCCCAGTCAGCCGCTTCGCCCTCGCCCAGCGCTCGATACGGCCCGGCCTTGCATTCGAACATCACCGTATCGGGCTCCAGCACCACCAAGCCATGAAAGACGCCCGGTGGCAGGTCGACACCCGCACATTCGCCGCCCGCCTGCATCACGCGCTTGGCGATCACCTCGCCGGTATCGCTGAACACCAACAGGCCCAGGCTGCCCTTGAGCACCAGCAGGGTTTCCGCCTTGTCCGCGCTCAAGTGCCGATGAGGCGGCACATACGTCTCAGGTTGCAAGCCGACGGCCAGGCGATGACACGGCTCTTCCATCTGATGGAAGTTGTGGTGGTGCCGACCACGGGGGCTGGCGGCCGCTTTCTCGGCCAATTCGGTGAACAGCGTCTGATCAAGAAAGCGGACCATGGATTACATCCCTTTAACGGCGAAGATCCCATTGGCGTTACGCCAGTAGCCTTTGTAGTCCATGCCGTAACCGAAAATGTAGCGGTCGATGCACGGCAGGCCGACGTAATCGGCTTTCAGGTCCGGACGGGCCTTACGGTCGTGGTCTTTGTCGATCAGCACGGCGGTGTGCACTTTGCGTGCGCCGGCGTGTTTGCAGAAGTCGATGATTGCGCCAAGGGTGTGACCTTCATCGAGGATGTCGTCGATGATCAGCACGTCGCGATCAATGAACGAGACTTCCGGCTTGGCTTTCCAGAACAGGTCGCCGCCGGTGGTTTCGTTGCGATAACGGGTAGCGTGCAGGTAGGAAGCTTCCAGCGGGAATTGCAGGTGGGTGAGCAATTTGCCGGCGAAGATCAGGCCGCCGTTCATCACACAGAACACCACCGGGTTGGTCTCGGCCATTTCGCGGGTGATGTGTGCGCCAACCTTGGCGATCGCTTCTTCGACTTGCGCTTCGGTGTACAGGCAGTCAGCCTCGCGCATGATTTGACGGATATGCTCGAGATCAGCGGACATGGCGCTCTCCAAGGGGGTGCTGTGGCAAGAAAAGCGGGCAAAGGTACGCATGTGAGGCGCAACGATCAAGCCTTAATGGACTAACGTACTAGATGTCTATAGGACAACACCCTCGGATAGATTAATCTAGGCCGGTTTTTTTGCCCGCCGCCGGAGCCTTTCCCATGCCCACTCGCGAGATCCGCCACCCGCTGATCCGACACAAACTCGGCCTTATGCGCCGCGCCGACATTAGCACGAAGAACTTCCGTGAGCTTGCTCAGGAAGTCGGAGCGCTGCTCACTTACGAAGCTACCAAAGATTTGCCTCTGGAAACCTACGAGATCCCCGGTTGGGCCGGTCCCGTCCAGGTCGAGAAAATCGCTGGTAAGAAAATCACCGTGGTGCCGATCCTGCGCGCCGGTATCGGCATGCTCGAAGGCGTACTCAGCCTGATCCCGGGCGCCAAAGTCAGCGCCGTCGGCGTGGCGCGTAATGAAGAAACCTTGCAGGCCCACACCTACCTGGAAAAACTCGTACCGGAAATCAACGAGCGCCTGGCGATGATCATCGACCCGATGCTCGCCACCGGCAGTTCCATGGTTGCCACCATCGACTTGCTGAAAAAAGCCGGTTGCAAGGACATCCGCGCCATGGTGCTGGTCGCCGCCCCCGAAGGCATCGCCGCCGTCGAGAAGGCCCACCCGGACGTGCAGATTTATACCGCGTCCATTGATGAGCGCCTGAACGAACACGGCTACATCATCCCAGGCCTGGGCGATGCCGGTGACAAGATCTTCGGCACCAAGCAGAAGGATGCTTGAGCATGCAGGATGAATTCAACGACCCGCTTTGGCGCCAGATCCTGTCTGGCGCACAAATGCTCTTCGTAGCATTTGGCGCGCTGGTGTTGATGCCGCTGATCACAGGTCTTGATCCAAACGTTGCACTGTTTACCGCCGGCCTTGGCACCTTGCTGTTTCAGGTAGTCACAGGGCGGCAGGTACCCGTCTTCCTGGCGTCGAGCTTCGCGTTCATCACCCCGATCATTCTCGCCAAAGGCCAGTTCGGCCTCGCGGCGACCATGGGCGGCGTGATGGCGGCTGGTTTCGTTTATACGTTCCTGGGGCTGGCCGTGAAGGTCAAAGGCACCGGTTTTATCGACCGCCTGCTACCGCCCGTGGTGATCGGCCCGGTGATTATTTCCATCGGCCTGGCCATGGCGCCGATTGCCGCCAATATGGCGATGGGTAAAGCCGGTGATGGCAGTGAGCTGATCCATTACCAGACAGCGATGCTGATTTCGATGCCGGCGCTGCTCACCACCTTGATCGTGGCGGTATTCGGCAAAGGCATTTTCCGCCTGGTGCCGATCATCTCCGGTGTGCTGGTAGGTTTTGCCATGGCCTTCTACTTTGGTGTGGTCGACACGGCGAAAATCGCTGCTGCGCCGTGGTTCGCCCTGCCCCACTTCACCGCGCCGGAGTTCAACTGGCAGGCGATCCTGTTTATCGTCCCGGTGGCCCTGGCCCCGGCGATCGAACATATCGGTGGTGTGATTGCAGTGGGCAGCGTGACCGGTCGCGACTACCTGAAGAAGCCCGGCCTGCATCGCACCCTGCTCGGTGACGGCATTGCCACCACAGCTGCCGGGCTGTTTGGCGGCCCGCCGAACACCACGTACGCCGAAGTGACCGGCGCAGTGATGCTGACCAAGAACTACAACCCGAAAATCATGACCTGGGCGGCGGTGTTTGCCATCAGCCTGGCATTTATCGGCAAGTTCGGCGCACTGCTGCAGAGCATTCCAATACCGGTAATGGGCGGGATTCTGTGCCTGCTGTTCGGCTCGATTGCCGCGGTAGGCATGAACACGCTGATCCGCCACAAGATCGACCTTGGGGAAGCGCGCAATCTGGTGATTGTGTCGGTGACCCTGGTGTTCGGGATTGGCGGTGTGCTGGTCGGCACCGGCACCGGCCCGGATGATTTCGGCCTCAAGGGCATTGCCCTGTGTGCGGTGGTAGCCATTGCACTGAACCTGCTGCTGCCGGGCAATGATGGCTGGAAGAACAAGAAGCCGGATGAGCCGTTGCTGTAACCAACACCGCAAAAACAATGTGGGAGGGGGTTTGCTCCCGATGACGGTAAATCAGTCAATTAGATGTCGACTGACAGTCCGCCATCGGGAGCAAGCCCCCTCCCACATTTGCTTTCAGCGGATGTTAAAGCTCGCCAAGGCCATCAATCAGCGCCTGGTTCTGCTCCGGCGTACCGATGCTGATCCGCAGGAACTGGGCAATCCGCTCCTGCTTGAAGTGCCGCACAATTACGCCCTGCTCACGCAACTTCGCGGCCAAACCAGCGGCGTCGTGCCGTGGGTGGCGAGCAAAGATGAAATTGGCCGCCGACGGCAACACTTCAAAGCCTTTAGCTTGCAGTTGCGCGACCACCTGGTTACGGCTCTCGATCACCTGCTGGCAGGTCTTCTCGAAGTATTCACGGTCCTCGAATGCCGCCGCCGCACCAACAATCGCCAGCCGATCCAACGGATAGGAGTTGAAGCTGTTCTTGACCCGCTCCAGCGCCTCGATCAGGTCCGGGTGGCCCACCGCCAGGCCCACGCGCAAACCGGCCAGTGAGCGCGATTTGGACAGGGTCTGGGTCACCAGCAGGTTCGGATAGCGATCCACCAGGCTGATGGCCGTTTCGCCGCCGAAGTCGATATAGGCCTCATCGACCACCACCACCGAATCCGGGCTGGCCTTGAGGATCTGTTCCACCGCATCCAGTGCCAGCACGCAGCCAGTCGGCGCGTTCGGGTTGGGGAAGATGATCCCGCCATTGGGTTTGGCATAGTCGGCCACGCGAATCTGGAACTGCTCGTCCAACGGCACCGGGTCAGACTTGATGCCATAAAGGCCGCAGTAAACCGGATAAAAGCTGTAGCTGATGTCCGGAAACAGCAGCGGCAAGTCGTGCTGGAACAGCCCGTGGAAGATGTGCGCCAGGACTTCGTCGGAACCGTTACCGAGGAACACCTTGCCGGCGTCAATCCCGTAATACTTGGCCACCGCCTGCTTGAGCAGGTCGCTGTTGGGGTCCGGGTACAGGCGCAAGTTGTCGTTCAACTCGGCCTGCATGGCTGCCAACGCCTTGGGGGACGGGCCGTACGGGTTTTCATTGGTATTGAGCTTGACCAGCCTGGTCAGCTTCGGCTGCTCGCCAGGTACATAAGGCACGAGGTCCTTGACGAAAGGGCTCCAGAATTTGCTCATGTCTTAGTTCCCTTCTTCAAGGATGCGGTATTCGGCGCTGCGGGCGTGAGCGCTGAGGGATTCACCACGGGCCAGCACCGAGGCGGTCTTGCCCAGCTCGGATGCACCTTGTGGCGAGCAGAAGATGATCGACGAGCGCTTCTGGAAGTCATAGACCCCCAGCGGCGACGAGAAGCGCGCAGTGCCGGAAGTCGGCAGCACGTGGTTCGGGCCTGCACAGTAGTCGCCCAAGGCTTCGCTGGTGTGGCGCCCCATGAAGATCGCACCGGCGTGGCGAATCGACGGCAGCCAGGCTTGTGGGTCAGCCACGGACAACTCCAAGTGCTCCGGCGCAATGCGGTTGGCCACTTCGATGGCCTGCTCCATGTCACGCACCAGGATCAGCGCGCCACGCCC
Organism: Pseudomonas sp. M5A4_2d; assembly: GCF_053345295.1. Classification (NCBI taxonomy): domain Bacteria; kingdom Pseudomonadati; phylum Pseudomonadota; class Gammaproteobacteria; order Pseudomonadales; family Pseudomonadaceae; genus Pseudomonas; species Pseudomonas sp. M5A4_2d. The sequence continues at coordinate 129,589 of NZ_JBKEZW010000007.1, forward strand.
ATTGATCGACTTCTCGATGATCTCGGCGCGTTCCATGGTCGGCAGCAGCTTGTTGATGCTGGCGGCGACCTTGTCGAGGAACTCGGCGTCGGGGCTGACCAGGATCGCCTGGGCGTCTTCATCGTGCTCGGCCTGAGAAAACAGGTCCATGGCGATCCAGTCCGGGTCGGTCTGGCCGTCACACACCACCAGGATTTCCGAGGGGCCTGCGATCATGTCGATACCGACCTGGCCAAATACGTGGCGCTTGGCGGTGGCCACGTAGATGTTGCCGGGACCGACCACTTTGTCGACCTTCGGCACGCTTTCGGTACCGTAGGCCAGCGCCGCAACGGCTTGAGCACCACCGATGGTGAACACGCGGTCAACGCCGGCGATGCAGGCTGCCGCCAGTACCAGCTCGTTGATTTCACCGCGTGGGGTCGGCACGACCATGACCACTTCGGTCACGCCCGCCACTTTGGCCGGGATTGCGTTCATCAGTACCGACGACGGGTACGAGGCTTTACCGCCCGGCACGTACAAGCCGGCGCGGTCCAGAGGCGTGACCTTTTGGCCCAGCACGGTGCCATCGGCCTCGGTGTAGCTCCAGGAATCCTGCTTCTGTTTTTCGTGGTAACTGCGCACCCGCGCCGCCGCGACTTCCAATGCTTCGCGCTGAGGCACAGTGATACGCGTCAGGGCCAGCTCGAGGCGTTCGCGGGGCAGGATCAGGTCCGACATCGACGCGACGTCGAGGCCGTCGAACTGGCGAGTGAAGTCCACCAGCGCCGCATCACCGCGCTCGCGCACGGCCTTGATAATGTCGAGCACTCGCAGGTTGACCGAGTCGTCGGACACGCTTTCCCAGCTCAGCAGATGATCCAGATGATGGGCGAAATCCGGGTCGGCAGCGTTGAGTCGGGCAATTGCAGTGGACGTGGTCATAGCGAGGGCCTCATAGGATTGGCAAAAACTCAGGCGCCCGAAGGTGCGCTGACGTTCAATAACGAAGCGCGTTGTTACTGTGGTTGTGCCAGGCAAGGCGCGGGACGCTGGTAAGGGTTGTTTCCTTACCAAGTCCCGCAACGCAGCATGGCGCAACCACAGTGCCAACCCGCAGGGCCTTACCTCAAAAGGCAGACTGCTACGCGTCGCTAATTATTGAAAAAGAATCTTCTACTAACATAAGTTGCCTTTTGGGGTAAGGCGCGATTCGTTATTGAACGTCAGCGCACCTTCCCAGCAGTCGATCCGCTTGGGCACCTGAGAATTCTGGCTATGAGGCGGATAGACGGGCGCGACCCAAGGCCGCGCAGGTGAGTCAACCGCGGTGTCGAGACTCCACTGCCTTGCGCAGGGTGTCGATCAACGCCTGGATACGGGCGTGTTGCATTTTCATCGAAGCTTTGTTGACGATCAGGCGAGAGCTGATGTCGGCAATGAAATCCTGAGGCTCAAGACCGTTGGCACGCAGCGTGTTGCCGGTGTCGACCACGTCGATAATCTTGTCGGCCAGGCCGATCAGCGGCGCCAGCTCCATCGAGCCGTAGAGCTTGATGATGTCGACCTGACGGCCTTGTTCTGCGTAGTAGCGCTTGGCGACGTTGACGAACTTGGTCGCCACGCGCAGGCGGCCTTTGGGCTCGACGTCACCGACACGGCCGGCGGTCATCAGCTTGCACAGGGCAATACGCAGGTCCAGCGGCTCGTAAAGGCCCTGGCCGCCGTATTCCATCAGCACGTCTTTGCCGGCGACGCCGAGGTCGGCCGCGCCATGTTCAACGTAGGTCGGCACGTCGGTAGCCCGCACGATCAGCAGACGAACGTCGTCCTGGGTCGTGGGGATGATCAGCTTGCGGCTCTTGTCCGGATTCTCGGTCGGCACGATGCCCGCTTCAGCCAGAAGCGGCAAAGTGTCGTCAAGGATGCGGCCCTTGGACAGTGCGATGGTCAACATGGGAAACGTCAGTCCTTCATCAGGCTATTGCTGTCCGGTCGCAAACGGCGCCAGACACAGATCGAGGCCATTACAGCCTCGATTTGAAACAAATTCGGCCGGGGTGCGCAAGCGTTAATGCGCGTACACACCCCGGGCGGGCGCTTCCCTGCGCCCGTGCAGCGGGAACTAGCCCGGTACGCGGCGGATCTTGGCGCCGAGCATCTGCAGTTTTTCTTCGATGCACTCGTAACCACGGTCTATGTGGTAGATGCGGTCGATGAGGGTGTCGCCGTCAGCGCACAACGCCGAGATCACCAGGCTGGCGGAAGCACGCAGGTCGGTCGCCATGACTGGCGCACCCTTGAGCTTCTCGATGCCAGTGACGATGGCGGTGTTGCCTTCGACCTGGATCTTGGCGCCCATGCGATGCAGTTCATACACGTGCATGAAGCGGTTTTCGAAGATGGTCTCGATCACGGCACCGGTGCCTTCGGCAATCGCGTTCAAGGAAATGAACTGCGCCTGCATGTCGGTCGGGAACGCCGGGTACGGAGCGGTACGCACGTTGACCGCTTTGGGCCGCTTGCCGTGCATGTTCAGCTCGATCCAGTCTTCGCCGGTGGTGATTTCTGCACCGGCCTCACGCAGCTTTTCCAGGACCGCTTCCAGGATGGTCGGATCAGTGTCCTTGACCTTGACGCGACCACCGGTAACGGCAGCGGCAACCAGGTAGGTACCGGTCTCGATGCGATCAGGCATCACTTTGTAGGTGGCCGGATGCAGGCGTTTAACACCGTCGATGGTGATGGTGTCGGTGCCGGCGCCAGTGATGTTGGCACCCATGGCGATCAGGAAGTTGGCCAGGTCGACCACTTCCGGCTCGCGCGCGGCGTTTTGCAGCACGCTGCGGCCGTTGGCCAGGGCTGCCGCCATCATGATGTTCTCGGTACCGGTCACACTGACGGTATCAAAGAAGAAGTTGGCACCGCGCAGGCCGCCTTCCGGCGCCTTGGCCTTGATGTAGCCGCCTTCAACGTCGATGGTTGCACCCATGGCCTCAAGGCCACGAATGTGCAGGTCGACCGGACGCGAACCGATGGCGCAACCGCCAGGCAGTGCCACTTCAGCTTCACCGAAGCGCGCAACCATCGGGCCCAGTACCAGGATCGACGCACGCATGGTTTTCACCAATTCGTACGGAGCGATCAGGGTTTTGATGGTGCGCGGGTCGATTTCGACGCTGAGTTTCTCGTCAATCACAGGCTCAATGCCCATGCGACCGAACAGCTCGATCATGGTGGTGATGTCGTGCAGGTGCGGCAGGTTGGCCACAGTCACCGGGCCGTCGCACAGCAGGGTTGCTGCCAAAATCGGCAAGGCGGAGTTTTTCGCACCGGAAATGCGGATCTCGCCGTCAAGGCGGGCACCGCCGGTAATAATCAATTTATCCATAAGAATCTCGACGCCTTGGGGGCTCAGGTGCGCTCGGCCCAGGCCGCGCGGCTGAAAAATTTCATAGTGACCGCGTGAATGCTGCCATCGGTGATCCACGGGTTTAAATGGGCATAGATCTGCTGTTGACGCTTGACCGGGCTCAGTGCCGCCAGTTCATCGCTAATCACGTTCAGCTGGAAATTGCAGCCTTCGCCTTCAACTTCTACGTTCGTTTCCGGCAGCTTTCCTTCAAGGAAGCTTTTAACTTCTAGGGCCTGCATGCTCAACCTCTATCGGCGCCCAGTGCGCACGGGTCGCACATCATACAAAAAAGCCCCGCGCCTGCGAACCCCGCATAGCAGGACTCTGACGGGGGGCTTCTTTAATAATGTGTATTAAGGATGCGCCAACAGCTCGGTCAGACCGGAAACCTGCGCAATTTCACGCATGTCGTCGGGCAAGGCACGAATGCTGACCGGCTTCCTGGCCGCTTCGGCATCACGAATGAAGCACAGCAACAACGACAGGCCGACGCTGCTGGACTTGGTCACCGCCGAGCAATCAAGCACCAGCGCAGGCGCCGCACTGGACTTGATCAGCGCCTGACCCTGCTTGCGCAGGTCAGGCCCGGAGCGGTAATCCAGCACGCCACTGAGGAACAACTCGCCGGCGTCGCCAAGACGAACAGCCGACTCGGTCATTGCGCAGGCTTCCCGGCAGCTTGTTTGTCAGTTTCTTCTTTGGCCTTGGCGACTTCACCGGCCCAACCATTGATGGTCTTGTCCAGGTTGTTGCCATTGCGCTGCATGGCGTCGGCGAACTGATCGCGGAACAGCTTGCCGATGTTGATACCGTTGATGATCACGTTACGCAGCTTCCACTCGCCGTTGACCTTCTCCAGCGTGTACTGCACAGGGTAGATGGCGCCGTTGTTGCCTTTGACGCTCATGTTAACGCTGGTGCGATCACCCGACTCATCCCCGGCTGGGGCGACGGTAATGCCTTGATTGTTGTACTCCAGCAGGGCGTTGCCATAAAACTGGAACAGGCCCTTCTTGAAGTTTTCCTGGAATGTCTGCATTTGCGCAGGGGTAGCCTTGCGCGAATACTTGACCGTCATGATGCTGCGGGAAATGCCTTCGGCATCGACCACCGGACCAACAATGGTATTCAGCGCATCGTAAAACTTGGTCGGGTCTTGCTTGTACTGCTCTTTGTTGGCAGTCAGGTCAGCCAACATCTTGTTGGTCGTGTCCTGCACCAGATCGTGCGCAGAACCCGCCGCGTTGGCCATCAGCGGCAGTGCTGCAAGCAGCACCAGCAGGCCACGTCGCAAGGTAGAGATCATGAACAGATTCCTCATTTGGCGTCTTTATTGACCGTATTGAGCAGGAATTTACCGATCAGGTCTTCAAGCACCAACGACGACTGTGTGTCGTGGATTGTCGAACCATCCTTGAGCAGGGCTGTTTCCCCGCCCACGCTGACACCGATGTACTTCTCGCCCAGCAGACCCGCAGTGAGAATAGATGCAGTCGAGTCAGTCGGCAGATTATCTACCTTCTTGTCGACTTGCATGGTCACTCGGCCGGTGAAGCTGTCGCGATCCAGATCGATTGCCGTGACCTTGCCGATGGTTACACCGGCCATGGTCACTTTAGCTCTGACAGTCAAACCGGCAATATTATCGAAGTACGCGTAAAGTTTATAAGTGTCGGCGGTGGGGCTGGCCGAAAGACCGCTGACTCGCAGGGCCAGTAACAATAAAGCCAGGATGCCAGCCAGCAAGAAAAGGCCGACACCGATTTCCACAGTGCGGTTTTGCATCAGAAATCTCCAAACATCAAGGCGGTCAAAATGAAGTCAAGGCCCAGTACCGCCAGCGAGGCGTACACAACGGTCTTGGTGGTGGCGCGACTGATCCCTTCTGAAGTGGGCTCACAGTCATAGCCTTGGAATACGGCGATCCAGGTCACTACAAAGGCGAAGACGATGCTCTTTATGATGCCGTTGAGCACGTCGCCGCTGAAGGTCACGCTGTTTTGCATGTTGCCCCAGTAAGAGCCGTCATAGACGCCCAACCAGTCAACCGCCACCCATGAACCGCCCCAGATGCCCACCACGCTGAAAATCATCGCCAGCAGTGGCAGGGAAATGAAGCCGGCCCACAGGCGCGGGGCAACAATGTACTTGAGCGGGTCCACGCCGATCATTTCCAGGCTGGACAACTGCTCGGTGGACTTCATGTTGCCGATTTCGGCAGTCAACGCGGAACCCGCGCGACCGGCAAACAGCAAGGCGGTGACCACCGGGCCCAGTTCGCGCAACAGCGTCAGGGCGACCATCTGCCCCACAGCCTGCTCTGAACCGTAGCTGGAGAGGATATTGAACCCCTGCAGTGCCAGCACCATGCCGATGAAAATCCCGGAAACCACGATGATCACCAGGGACATCACGCCTACTGAGTGCAGTTGCTTTAGCAGCAGGCCAAAGCCGCCACCAATGCCGCCGCGACCGAGCAACGCATGAAACAGGAAAATCGTCGAACGCCCCAGTACCTCGACCAAGTCGATACCGGAGCGACCGAAAAGGCGAACCTTCTCGATTAAAGATGTCTTGCGCATCAGCGCTTCCCCAGAAGATCTGAGCGGTAGTCCGCTGCCGGAAAATGAAAAGGCACCGGGCCATCGGGATCGCCAGTCATGAATTGGCGAATGCGCGGGTTGTCAGCGTTCATCAGTTCTTCAGGCGTGCCCTGCCCCAGCACCTGACCATCGCCGACTACATAAAGGTAGTCGGCAATGCTCGCGGTTTCGGCCAAGTCGTGCGACACCACGATACTGGTGATCCCCAACGCATCGTTGAGCAGGCGAATCAGGCGCACCAGCACGCCCATGGCGATCGGGTCCTGGCCCACGAAAGGCTCGTCATACATAAGGATCTGCGGATCGAGGGCGATGGCTCGCGCCAGCGCGACACGGCGCTTCATGCCACCGGACAACTCGTCAGGCATTAGGTCGATGGCACCGCGAAGGCCAACGGCCTGCAGTTTCAGCAACACGATGTCACGAATCATCTCATCGGACAGCTGAGTGTGGACCCGCAGCGGAAACGCCACGTTTTCGAACACGTCGAGGTCGGTGAACAGTGCGCCGCTCTGGAACAGCACCCCCATGTGCTTGCGCGCATCGAACAGATCACTGCGCGACAATGTCGGCAGGTTCTGGCCGTTGACCCACACTTCGCCGGCGCTGGGACGCAATTGCATGCCCATCAGGCGCAACAGTGTGGTCTTGCCGCAACCGGAAGGCCCCATGATGCCTGTGACCTTGCCGCGGGGAATGCGAATATCGACGTTATTGAAGATGCTGCGCGTCCCGCGCTTGAAGGTAAGGCCCTTCAGCTCGACCGCGTAGGCGTTATCGGCACTCATCTAATCTCCTTGGGATGCAGCCTTTCACTCAGACACCATGCTTGCGACTTTCGTTTACAACGAATGCGCAATAAATAATTAGGCAAATTGGCTGGGCGGACCGAACTGGCGGCGAACTATATCACTGCTGGTACAGAGCCCCCAAGGCCGGAACAGCGCTCGTTCAGATTCGGGACAGGGAAAAAACGCTGCCGAGCATGAAACTCAGGCACCTGCCGAATACAGCCTGACGAACTAACGTGAGGGAATTGATCATTACCGCTATAATCGCCGCCTTTTCGTCAGGCTATACGATTTAAGACATGAGCCAATCCAGCGAGCTTATTCAATCCGCACAACGCACCATCCGCCTCGAGCTTGAAGCCGTAGAAGGTTTACTGGCCCATATCGACGCAGATTTCGTACGTGCATGCGAGATGATTCTGGCCAGCAAGGGCCGCGTTGTCGTGGTCGGCATGGGCAAATCCGGCCACGTCGGCAACAAAATCGCCGCCACCCTGGCAAGTACCGGGACCACGGCTTTTTTTGTGCACCCGGCCGAAGCCAGCCACGGCGACATGGGCATGATCACCAAGGATGACATCATCCTGGCACTGTCTAACTCCGGCACCACCAACGAAATCGTGACCCTGCTGCCGCTGATCAAGCGTCTGGGCATCAAAATGATCAGCCTCACCGGCAATCCGGAGTCAACGCTGGCCAAGGCTGCCGAAGTGAACCTGAATGTTCACGTGGCCCACGAGGCCTGCCCGCTGAACCTGGCGCCGACCTCCTCCACCACAGCCGCGTTGGTCATGGGCGATGCCCTGGCCGTGGCCCTGCTGGAAGCTCGCGGCTTTACCGCTGAGGACTTCGCGTTTTCGCACCCGGGCGGCGCGTTGGGTCGTCGACTGCTGCTTAAAGTGGAAAACGTCATGCATTCAGGCGACGAGTTGCCTCACGTGCAGCGCGGCACCTTGCTGAAGGACGCGCTGATGGAAATGACCCGCAAAGGTCTGGGCATGACCGTGATCCTGGAGGCTGATGGGCGTTTGGCCGGGGTATTCACCGACGGTGACCTGCGCCGCACCCTGGACCGCACGATCGATATCCACACCGCCACCATTGATGCAGTCATGACGCCACACGGCAAGACTGCACGCCCCGAGATGCTTGCAGCCGAAGCGCTGAAGATCATGGAAGACCACAAGATTGGCGCGCTGGTGGTGGTCAATAGCGACGACCGCCCGATTGGCGCCCTGAACATGCACGACTTGCTGCGTGCGGGAGTGATGTAAATGACCAGCAACCTGTTAGAACGCGGCAAAAACATCAAATTGGCGATTTTCGACGTTGATGGCGTACTGACCGATGGCCGCCTGTACTTTCTCGAAGATGGCAGCGAATTCAAGACCTTCAACACCCTCGACGGCCAGGGCATTAAAATGTTGATGGCTGCCGGTGTGCAAACAGCCATTATCAGTGGTCGAAAAACACCGGTTGTGGAACGCCGCGCACAAAACCTGGGGATTCCTTACCTGTATCAGGGCCGCGAGGATAAACTGGTGGTTCTGGACGAGCTTCTTGGCCAACTCAACCTAAGCTATGAGCAGGTTGCCTATCTGGGCGACGATCTGCCTGACCTGCCGGTCATTCGCCGGGTGGGCCTGGGCATGGCCGTCGCCAATGCGGCGGCTTTTGTTCGCGAACATGCCCATGGCATCACTACCGCACGTGGCGGTGAGGGTGCCGCCCGCGAGTTCTGCGAATTGATCCTGCGTGCCCAGGGCAGTCTTGAAGCGGCCCACGCCGCCTACCTATAGAGCGTTTTATGCTGAGCAAAAAGATTCGCAACTTCCTGCTATTCGGGGTCATCGCCGCGCTGTTCCTGGCGGTGGGCTACTGGAATATCAGCCCGGAGCGCTTTCTCGACAAGCCTGTAGCACAGGTTGACGAAGGCGCTGTCGACTATTACGCGACCAATGCCTACTCCGTGCAATTCCTGCCTGACGGCAAGGTGCAGTATGAGATGACTTCGGACAAGGTCGAGCATTTGAAGGCTTCGGAGGTCAGTTTGCTGACCAACCCGGACATGAACCTTTACCGCGGCACCGAGTTTCCGTGGCACGTCACCAGCAAGCGTGGCGAGGTCAACCCGGACGGTACCCAGGTGGAACTGATCGACTCGGTACGTGTTGCACGTACTGACGAGAAGAAGCGCGACACCATTATTACCAGCAGTCGCATGACCGTTTTCCCACAACAGCAATATGCGCAGACCGAGCAAGACGTTAGAATCGACGGCGCTGGCGGTGTATCGACTGGCAAGGGAATGAAAGCGTATTTGAAAGAAAGCAGGATACACCTGCTATCGAACGTAAGAGGACAGTATGAGGCTCGTTAAAACCCTCCCTATTTTGCTCGGTCTGGGCGCAGCACTGGGAAGCGTGAGCGCCTGGGCTCTGCCGAACGATAGCCAGCAACCGATCCACATCCAGGCTGACGACGCTCAGTTGGATGACAAGCAAGGTGTTGCGACCTACACAGGCGCCGTGATCATCACCCAAGGCTCGATGAAAATCACCGGCAACACGGTGACGCTCACGCGTACGCCGGCTGGCGACATTGATGTGGTGACGTCGGTGGGCAACCTGGCTTACTTCGAACAGAAGCAGGCGGCTACGGACCCGGCTCCGATCAAGGGCTATGGCAAGACCATCCAGTATCACGCCCAGCAGAATCGCATCATCCTGATCGACCAGGCCAGGGTTGTCAGCAGCGATGGCAACACCACCGACGGTGAAAAAATCACCTATGACACGGTGAAGCAGATCGCCCAGGCGGGTCGCGCTACCGGCTCGAAGATCGGCACTCCGAAGCCGCGCATCGACATGGTTATCCAGCCGAAGCAGAAAGAAGGCGCCGCCCAGCCTGCGCCCAAACCCGCTGCGAAGAAGGCGAACTAATGGCAACCCTGAAAGCCCAGCATCTGGCCAAGGCTTATAAAAGCCGTCAGGTCGTACGCGACGTCAGTTTATCGATCGACAGCGGCCAGATCGTTGGCTTGCTCGGCCCCAACGGCGCCGGCAAGACCACGTGCTTCTACATGATTGTTGGCCTGGTCCAGGCGGATCAGGGCCGTGTATTGATCGACGACCTGGACGTAAGCAACCAGCCGATGCACGGTCGTGCGCGCGCAGGTATCGGCTATCTTCCCCAAGAGGCGTCGATCTTCCGCAAACTGTCGGTAGCAGACAACATCATGGCGATCCTGGAGACCCGCAAGGAACTCGACCGTGACGGCCGCCGCAAAGAGCTGGAAAGCCTGCTGCAGGAATTCCACATCAACCACATTCGCGACAACCTCGGCATGAGCTTGTCCGGTGGTGAGCGTCGCCGTGTGGAAATCGCCCGTGCCCTGGCCACTGCGCCGAAATTCATCCTGCTGGATGAACCCTTCGCCGGCGTCGACCCGATCTCGGTCGGCGACATCAAACAGATCATCCATCATCTCAAGGCCAAGGGTATCGGTGTATTGATCACCGACCACAACGTCCGTGAGACCCTCGATATCTGTGAAACGGCTTATATCGTCAACGATGGTCAGCTGATCGCCGAAGGCGACTCCGCCACCATCCTGGCCAACGAACTGGTCAAGGAAGTATACCTGGGCCACGAGTTCCGCCTGTAAGCACTGTGGTGTCTGGCCGTTCGCCAAAGCGCGCGGGAGTCAATAAAAACCTCCGGTTTTTTATTGTTACCGCGCTCTAGGCAAAGCCCCCGACATCAGGCATATAATTTGCTTATGTTTGGCGCTCACGCGCCCTGTCGTGGATGGCGCATTGCGCCGGCGAATAAGGTGTTAAGCCCCTGCCATGAAACCATCGCTAGTCCTGAGAATGGGCCAGCAGCTGACGATGACACCGCAGCTGCAACAGGCCATCCGCCTGCTCCAATTGTCGACCCTGGACCTGCAACAGGAAATCCAGGAGGCCCTGGAGTCCAATCCGATGCTCGAACGCCAGGAAGAAGGCGACGACTTCGATAATGCAGACCCGCTGGCCGACAACATCGAGCAAAAACCCAATTCCGACGTGCAGGAACCTTCCTATCAGGAAACCGCCCCTACGGTGGACAACCTTGAGGAAGGCGAATGGAACGAACGCATTCCCAACGAGCTTCCAGTAGATACCGCCTGGGAAGACGTTTATCAGACCAGCGCCAGCAGCCTGCCCAGCAATGATGATGACGAGTGGGATTTCACCACCCGCACCTCCGTCGGCGAGAGCTTGCAGAGCCATTTGCTGTGGCAATTGAACCTGGCGCCGATGTCCGACACCGATCGCCTGATCGCCGTGACCCTGATCGACTGCATCAATAACCAGGGTTATCTGGACGAGACTCTCGAAGAGATCCTTGAGGCTTTCGATCCGGAACTGGACATCGAACTGGACGAAATCGAAGCCGTCCTGCACCGCATCCAGCAGTTCGAACCCGCCGGTATCGGCGCGCGCACGCTGAGTGAGTGCCTGTTGCTGCAACTGCGCCAACTGCCTGCCAAGACCCCGTGGCTCGCCGAAGCCCAGCGCCTGGTCACCGACTACATCGACCTGCTGGGCAGCCGCGACTACAGCCAGTTGATGCGCCGTATGAAGCTCAAGGAAGACGACCTGCGCCAGGTCATCGAGCTGGTGCAGAGCCTTAACCCTCGCCCGGGCTCGCAGATCGAGTCCAGCGAAGCCGAATATGTCGTTCCCGATGTGATCGTGCGCAAAGACAACGAACGTTGGCTGGTAGAGCTGAACCAGGAGTCGGTGCCTCGTCTGCGGGTCAACCCGCAATACGCAGGTTTTGTGCGCCGTGCCGATACCAGCGCCGATAACACCTTTATGCGCAACCAGTTGCAGGAAGCGCGCTGGTTCATCAAGAGCCTGCAAAGCCGCAACGAAACCCTGATGAAAGTGGCTACTCAGATCGTCGAGCATCAACGCGGCTTCCTGGAATACGGCGACGAGGCCATGAAACCCCTGGTCCTGCACGATATCGCCGAAGCGGTAGGCATGCATGAATCGACAATTTCCAGGGTGACCACACAGAAATTCATGCATACCCCACGGGGTATTTATGAGCTGAAATACTTTTTCTCCAGCCACGTAAGCACCTCCGAAGGCGGCGAATGCTCGTCCACGGCGATCCGCGCGATCATCAAAAAACTGGTTGCCGCGGAAAATCAGAAAAAGCCGTTGAGTGACAGCAAGATCGCTGGTTTACTGGAGGCACAAGGCATTCAGGTCGCCCGTCGAACCGTCGCCAAGTACCGCGAGTCCCTCGGGATCGCGCCTTCCAGCGAGCGTAAGCGTTTGATGTGACGGGCGGGCCATAGCGTTCCAGTGGCAGGCGCTTTTGCCTGTCGCTTTATGCACTGGCAACGAAGGAGAAGCTGTATGCAAGTCAACATCAGTGGACACCATGTAGAAGTCACCCCTCCATTGCGCGAATATGTCGAGCAGAAGCTGAAACGACTCGAGGGTCATTTCGACAAGATCACCAATGTGCAGGTCATCATGAAGGTCGATAAGCTTCAGCAGAAAATTGAAGCGACCTTGCAGATACCCGGTGGCGAAGTGGTCGCCAATGCCGAGCATGAAGACATGTATGCATCGATCGATGCCTTGACTGACAAGCTTGACCGCCAACTTAAAAAGCATAAGGAAAAGCAGCAGAGCCTTCTTCAAGGCACTGGCCGCTAACACTCCCCACCCATGATTCGACTTGAAACCATCCTGACCCCCGGCCGTTCACTGGTGAACGTGCCGGGCGGCAGTAAAAAGAAAGCCCTCGAACAAATTGCCAAGCTGATCAGCCACGAAGTGCCTGAACTGGATGAGCAAGTTGTCTATGAGGCGCTGATTGCCCGTGAAAAACTGGGTTCAACCGGTTTTGGAAACGGCATCGCCATTCCCCATTGCCGCCTGCAAGGCTGTGAGTCTCCAGTCAGCGCCCTGCTGCACATGGAAAAACCTATTGATTTCGACGCCATCGACGGCGCCCCGGTCGACCTGCTGTTCGTCCTGCTGGTCCCGCAAGCCGCCACCGATGCGCACCTGGAACTGCTCCGGCAAATCGCCAGCATGCTCGACCGCAAGGAAGTACGCGACAAACTGCGCAGTGCCAACAGCAATGAGGCGCTCTATCAGGTTGTCCTGGATGAACAAAACGGGCAGTAATCATGCGTTTGATCATCGTCAGCGGCCGCTCCGGCTCGGGTAAAAGCACCGCCCTCAACGTCCTTGAGGACAACGGATTTTATTGCATCGACAACCTGCCCGCCGGTTTGCTGCCCGAGTTGGCGGAACGTGCACTGATCCACACCGAACTGGCGCAGCCTCTGGTTGCCGTCTCGATTGACGCCCGAAACCTGCCCAGCCATCTTCAGCGCTTCCCGCAATTGCTTGAGGAAGTACGCGCCAAGCATATTAATTGCGATGTGCTGTACCTGGACGCCGATGAGGAGACGCTGCTCAAGCGCTTTTCCGAAACCCGTCGACGCCACCCCCTCAGCAGCCCTCACCGCTCGCTGGCCGAAGCCATCGAGGACGAGACCACACTGCTGGGACCGATCATTGACCTCGCCGATCTCAAGATCAACACCACCGGCCTGAACCTGTATCAATTGCGTGATGCGATCAAGCTGCGTTTGTTGAATCAGCCGGAGCCTGGCACCGCGTTTCTGGTCGAGTCATTTGGCTTCAAGCGTGGGATGCCTGTGGATGCCGACCTGGTGTTTGATGTGCGCTGCCTGCCCAATCCTTACTGGAAGCCGGAGTTGCGTGATCAGTCAGGCCTTGATCAACCAGTGGCCGAGTACCTGGCTGCACAGCCGGATGTCGAGGAGATGTTCCATGACATCTCCAGCTACCTGCTCAAATGGTTGCCGCGCTTTGCGGCAAGCAATCGGGCCTATGTCACCATTGCCATCGGCTGCACCGGAGGCCACCATCGCTCGGTCTACCTGACCGAACGCCTGGGCCAGGTGCTGCAACAAACCCTCAAGAACGTTCAGGTTCGCCACCGCGACCTTAGCTGAAAGGAACACCCCCGCGATGCCCGCTCTGGAAATTGAAATCATCAACAAGCTGGGCCTGCACGCCCGCGCTTCAGCTAAATTTGTCGGTGTTGCCGGGCAGTTTCCTTGCCAGATCCGCGCCGGGCGCACTCCGGAATCCATGGTCGACGGCAAAAGTATTATGGCCATGATGATGCTGGCCGCCGGCAAGGGCACCAAGATTCATTTAAAGACGGAAGGCGAACAAGAGCAGGAAGCGATGGACGCGCTGGTGAAGCTGATCAATAACTTCTTTGATGAGGGTGAGTAAACTCACCCTTTGAGGCGGGTGTGAGGCTGCAATGGCCTCACCCTAAAGCAGTATCCATCACCATCATCAAACAGAACCCGACGCACAACCCCAGGCTGGCAAGCTTTTCGTGACCATTACGGCGCGACTCGGGGATCACTTCGTGCGTCACCACCAGCAACATCGCCCCAGCCGCCAGCGCGAGCCCCAGCGGCAACAAAACCTCCGCCAGGCTCACCAACCACGCACACAGCACAGCAAATACCGGTTCAACCAGGCCCGACGCCGCGCCGATCAGGAACGCTTTGACTCGCGACATCCCCGCCCCGGCCAAGACCAGTGCGATCACTAAACCTTCCGGCACGTCCTGCAGGGCAATCCCCATGGCCAAGCTGTCGGCATCCGGCATTCCTCCACCTGCCGAAACGCCTACCGCCATGCCTTCCGGAATGTTGTGCGCAATAATGGCAAATACGAATAGCCAGATGCGTGGGGGAATCACCGGTTTATCCGGCGTGCCCACCAGCATCTCCGGGCTAGCGCCTGATACCTTGCGGTCGACCAGATAAAGACCGAACGCCCCGAGCATGATCCCGAAGCTGATCAAACCACTCGCGCCCCAAGGCGAAAGCCCAAGGCTTTGGGCTGCTGCAATGCCCGGCACGATCAGCGAAAAGGCCGTCGCCGCCAACATTACCCCGGCACCAAAGCCCAGCAAGGTATCGCTCAGCGCCACCGGCATCCGGCGAATCACCAACACCGGCACCGCGCCCAGTGCCGTGCCGAGCGCGCAGATCGCGCCGCCCTGCAAGGCACGCAAGATACGCGGTTCAAGGTCCAGCCAGGTCAGCCCGTGTGCCACCAGCAACGCAGTCCCTGCCAATAGCAGCAGCGAGCCAAACGCGTAACGAAACATTCGCCCACTGCTGATCGCCAGTGTTTCAGTGCCCATAGTCGGCCTTAGATCTTGTTATAAATAAATGTCAGGCTACGGCGGCCTGGTAGCGAGCGGCGACTTCCGGCCAATGGATGACGCTGTAGAAGGCATTGATGTATTCCGGGCGACGGTTCTGGTAGCGCAGGTAGTAAGCGTGCTCCCACACGTCCAGACCCAGGATCGGCGTGTTGCCGCTCATCAGCGGGCTGTCCTGGTTACCACTGCTTTCCACCACCAGGGTCTTTTGCGGGGTAACGCTCAGCCAGGCCCAGCCGCTGCCAAACCGGGTCAAGGCCGCTTTGGTAAAGGCCTCCTTGAAACTGTCGAAGCCACCCAATTGCTCGTCGATGGCTTTGGCTAACGCACCATGTGGCTTGCCACCGCCCTTCGGCGACATCACCGCCCAGAACAACGAGTGGTTAGCATGACCGCCGCCCTGGTTGATGACTGCAGCACGCAATTTTTCCGGCAATTGCTGAACGCTGGACACCAGTTTCTCAACCGGCCAGCCTGCGAACTCGGTGCCTTCGACCGCTGCATTCAGGTTATTGATGTAGGTCTGGTGATGCTTGGTGTAGTGAATTTCCATGGTTTGCGCATCAATATGCGGCTCCAGGGCATCGTAGGCATAAGGCAAGGCCGGTAAGGTGTAGGACATATCAATGTGCTCCGTAATAGGGGCTGTTGCGGGTCGACGTACCCGGTTGCGCAGCAGTGCCACCCAGCAAGCGATGGGTACGCGGGTACTCGCCGTGATCGCTGATGAAATTCAACAGCTCGACATAAGTTTTGCTGCTCTGGCGCAGCGCAGCCTCGCGTAATTGCGGGCTCATGCGCGGGTCTTGCAGGGTCTGCAGGAGGCGCTGGTGGATAGCACAAAGGTATTCCGCGCTTTCTTCAGGCTGGTTCAGGCGCAGGTGCAGGTCCGCCAGGTTGTGATGGGAAATGACGCAGGCCGCCACTGCTTCGTCGGCATCCGCCCAACGCTCGAATAACACTTGAGCCAGGGCCAGGGCTTGCAAATAGGCTTCGCGAGCGTCGACCAGCTCGCCTTGCATAAAGCAGCGATTGGCCCGTTCGATCGTGCGTTTCCAATGCTCCATGGTGAACCTCCAAAGCAGAGTCGGTGATTACACGCCGCCGGCCGTGAGCTTTTCCGGATCCAACAGGATTTCCAGTTGGCTACGTGGCAAGTCGGTGTGCTCGAGGGCGACATCAATCACCGGGCGGCCTTGCTGATAAGCCTTCTTGGCAATTTCAGCGGCTTTTTGGTAACCAATGATCGGGTTGAGTGCGGTGACCAGAATCGGGTTACGCGACAGCGCTTCCTTGAGCTTGGCCTCATTGACCTTGAAGCTGGCGATCGCCTTGTCGGCCAGCAGCCGGCTGGAGTTGGCCAGTAGCTCAAGGCTGCTCAGCAGGTTCTGGGCAATGATCGGCAACATCACGTTCAGTTCGAAGTTACCGGACTGGCCGGCAACGGTAATGACCGTGTCATTGCCAATAACTTGGGCGGCGACCATGGCGGTCGCTTCCGGGATCACCGGGTTGACCTTGCCCGGCATGATCGAAGAGCCTGGCTGCAGGCCTTCCAGCTCGATTTCACCCAACCCGGCCAATGGGCCGGAGTTCATCCAACGCAGGTCGTTGGCGATTTTCATCAGCGACACGGCGGTGGCTTTCAGTTGGCCGGAGACAGCGACGGCGGTGTCCTGGGAGCCGATCAATGCAAACAGGTTTTTGCCCGGCGTGAATTTCACGCCGGTGAGGATGCTCAGTTGTTGGCCGAAACGGGCCGCAAATTCCGGGTGTGCGTTGACCCCGGTGCCGACCGCCGTGCCGCCCTGGGCCAACGCCTGCAAGCTCGGCAGCAGGTCCTGCAAGTGACCGATATTGGCCTTGAGCTGTTGCGCCCAGCCATTGAGCACCTGGCTCATGCGCACGGGCATCGCGTCCATCAGGTGCGTGCGGCCGGTCTTGATGAAGGGGTGGACTTGTTCAGCCTTGTGTTCAATCACCTGAACCAAGTGCAGCAGGGCTGGCAAGGTTTGCTCATGCAAGACCAGCGCTGCGCTGACGTGAATGGTGGTGGGAATGATGTCATTGCTGCTTTGGCCGCAGTTCACGTGGTCATTGGGGTTGACCGGCTCGCCCAGCAGGCGCGTGGCCAGGGTCGCAATGACTTCGTTGGCGTTCATGTTGGAACTGGTGCCGGAGCCGGTCTGGAAGATATCCACCGGGAAGTGCGGCATGAAATCGCCTTCGAGCAAGCCTTGGGCAGCGTCGACAATGGCCTTGCCCTGCCCTTCGCTGATTTGCTTAAGGTCGACGTTAGCCTTGGCAGCGGCAGCTTTGGCCAGGATCAGTGCGCGAATGAATTGCGCCGGCATGCGTTGGTTGCTGATCGGGAAATTGTTCACCGCGCGCTGGGTTTGCGCACCATACAAGGCATCGGCAGGTACTTGCAGTTCGCCCATGCTGTCGCGTTCGATACGGGTGTTACTCATCGGAAGATCCTTGCACCAGGTCAGAAACAGAAAGGGAAGGCAGTAATTCACAGGTCGCCAATTGCCAGGCAAAGGTCTGCCAGCGCTTGAGGCGGCAGGCGCAGTGGGAAAGTTTTTCCAGGTCGCGTAATGGACGCCACGCCTGGTCCAGACACATGGATCGCCAGTGCCAGGGCAAGGCAATATCGCTGGCGGTGTCGATCAGCAGGTGGAAGGAGGTTTCAGCGATCGTCCACGGATGGGTCGCGGTGCAGCACGCCAGGTATCGACCTTCATTGAGGTAATGTTCAATCAGGCGAGGTTCGTTTGGATCGAGGCCGCAGCGAATCTGACGACTCATCCAGCGCCAGCTCTCCAGGTAAGGATCCTCATGCAGGACAGAACTCATGGTCCACACTCATTCGATAATGAGATTTATTATTAAATGATATTAAGAATCAAAACAAGAGCGGCACGTCAATCCGCTAATGGCTCAGCCACAAAAAAGGCGCGCCATCGATAAGATGGCGCGCCTTTTTCGTTAGCATCCGAGGGGTTAGCTGCCGGCGACGGTCATCCGCTCGATCAGTACAGAACCCGTGCGAATATTACTGCGCAGTTCCAGGTCATTACCCACCGCGACGATCTGCTTGAACATATCGCGCATGTTGCCAGCGATGGTCACTTCCTGAACGGCGAATTGAATTTCACCGTTTTCCACCCAGAAACCTGCCGCGCCGCGTGAATAATCACCGGTAACCATATTCAGGCCACTGCCCATCAATTCGGTCACCAGCAAGCCGCGACCCATGCGACGCAACAGCGCCGCCTGATCTTCGTCGCCATGGGTGACGAACAGGTTGTGCACGCCACCGGAGTTGGCTGTGCTTGGCAGGCCAAGCTTGCGGCCGGCGTAAGTGCCCAGTACGTAAGACACCAACTCACCCTTCTCGACAAACGGCTTGGCATAAGTGGCCAGGCCATCACCGTCGAACGCTGAGCTGCCCATGGCACGCATCAGGTGCGGGCGTTCATCGATGGTCAACCACTCAGGGAACAGTTTCTGGCCGATAGCGCCTTCAAGAAACGAAGACTTGCGGTACAGGTTGCCGCCGGAAATCGCGCCCAGGAAACTGCCGAACAAGCCACCGGCCAGTTCAGCCGAAAACAGCACCGGCACTTCGCAAGTCGGTACCGGGCGGGCGCCCAGACGGCTTGCTGCACGTTGCGCCGCGCGCTGGCCGATGCTGGCCGGGTCGGCCAACAATTCGCCCTGGCGGCTTACGTCATACCAATAGTCGCGCTGCATCTGGCCATTGGCTTCGGCGATCATCACACAGCTCAAGCTATGGCGAGTGGAGGCGTAACCGCCGATAAAGCCATGGCTGTTGCCATATACGCGACAGCCTTGATGCGTGCTCAACGTGGTGCCGTCAGCATTTTTAATGCGGGTATCGGCATCAAATGCCGCCGCTTCGCAAGTCAACGCCAGTTCGATTGCCTGTTCGGGCGTGATATCCCAGGCGTGAAAAAGATCGAAATCCTTTAAGTCCTTGGCCATCAGCGCCTTATCTGCCAGGCCCGAGCTTTCATCTTCGGAGGTGTGCTTGGCAATTGCCAACGCCGCGGCGACAGTCTCGCGAATCGCTTCCGGCCCACTGGCCGAGGTACTGGCCGACCCTTTGCGCTGCCCCACATACAATGTGATGCCAAACCCCTGGTCGCGGTTGAATTCGACGGTTTCCACTTCCCGCTGGCGTACCGACGTCGACAGCCCCTGCTCCAGCGAGACCGCCACTTCACAGGCACTCGCCCCCTGGCGCTTGGCCTCGGCAAGGATCTGCTCGACTTGTTCCTGCAGTGCCGGTAACGCTTGCGGACCGACGCTTTGGGCTGCACTCATGGTTTTCTCCACTCAAATTCTGCTTTCGGTTAAGGCCATCGAGCGACCGGGCCGGACAAGCGGCCCCCGACTGGTTATCATGGCGGCGTTTCTTTGCGGACTGCCACCATGGTTGATTCTTACGACGACTCCCTCGATGGGGAGAAAAGCAAAACCCAGGTCAAACGCGAGCTGCATGCTCTGGTTGATCTTGGCGAGCGCCTTACAACGCTCAAGCCTGACTTGGTTGCAAAACTGCCACTGACCGACGAAATGCGCCGGGCCCTGGCTGATGCGCCTAAGCACACCGCGAATATCGCGCGTAAACGGCACATCATGTTTATCGGCAAACTGATGCGCGATCAGGACACTGACGCCATTCTGACCTTGCTCGATCAACTCGATGCCTCCACTCGCCAGTACAACGAACGCTTCCACAACCTGGAACGTTGGCGTGACCGCCTGATTTCGGGCGATGACGCTGTGCTGGAGAAGTTCGTGTTGGACTACCCGGACGCGGACCGCCAGCAACTGCGCTCCCTGATCCGTCAGGCCCAGCACGAACTGGCGCAAAACAAGGCTCCGGCCACCAGCCGTAAAATTTTCAAGTACATCCGTGAGCTGGACGAGACTCAACGCGGCCTGCGTTGATCCTCTTCCCCGGGTGGCGTTCTGCGCCACCCGAAGCTCCGCTTCTTACGAGCCCGTGCCACCCACGGTGATCGCATCAATCTTCAAGGTTGGCTGGCCAACGCCGACTGGCACCGATTGCCCATCTTTGCCGCACGTGCCCACGCCGCTGTCCAGCGACAGGTCGTTACCGACCATCGACACCTTGCTCATGGCTTCCGGCCCGTTACCAATCAACGTTGCCCCTTTGACGGGCGCGGTAATCTTGCCGTCTTCGATCAGGTACGCTTCGCTGGTGGAGAACACGAACTTACCGCTGGTGATGTCCACCTGACCGCCGCCGAGGTTGGCGCAGTAGATCCCGCGTTTTACCGAAGCGATGATTTCCGCCGGGTCGCTTTCGCCACCGAGCATGTAGGTGTTGGTCATACGCGGCATCGGCAGGTGCGCGTAGGACTCGCGGCGGCCGTTACCGGTACGCGCCACGCCCATCAGGCGAGCGTTGAGCTTGTCTTGCATGTAACCCTTGAGCACGCCGTTTTCAATCAGCGTGGTGCACTCGGTCGGTGTACCTTCGTCGTCGACGCTCAGCGAGCCACGGCGACCGGCCAGGGTGCCATCATCGACAATGGTGCACAGCTTGGATGCGACCATCTCGCCCATGCGCCCACTGTAGGCCGAACTGCCCTTGCGGTTGAAGTCGCCTTCCAGGCCATGGCCAACGGCTTCGTGGAGCAACACACCGGACCAGCCCGAGCCCAACACTACCGGCAATGTACCGGCCGGCGCCGGAATCGCTTCGAGGTTGACCAGTGCCTGACGCAGCGCTTCACGGGCATAGCCCATGGCACGGTCTTCAGCGAGGAAATAACGGTAGTCGGTGCGCCCACCACCACCATGACCACCACGCTCGCGGCGACCGTTCTGCTCGACGATCACGCTGACATTGAAACGCACCAGCGGCCGTACATCCGCCGCCAGGCCGCCGTCAGTGGACGCCACAAGGATGCGCTCCCACACACCGGCCATGCTCACGGTCACTTGCTGGATACGCGGGTCGAGGGCACGGGTGGCCGCGTCGATACGCTTGAGCAAGTCGACCTTCTCCGCACGGCTGATCACTTCCAGGGGGTTATCCGGAGCGTACAACTGGGCTACGTCCTGGGTGCTGAACGCCTGCACCGTGCCGTTCTGGCCTGCCCGGGAAATCGAGCGCGCCGCCCGGGCAGCCAGGCCAAGGGCTTCAAGGGTGATAGCGTTGCTGTAGGCAAAGCCGGTCTTTTCACCGGATTGCGCCCGCACGCCCACGCCTTGATCAAGGTTGAAACTGCCTTCCTTGACGATGCCGTCTTCGAGAGCCCATGACTCCGAAATCTGGCCTTGGAAATACAGATCGGCCGCGTCGATGCCCGGCCCGGCCAGATCACCGAGCACGGTTTGCAAACTTTCGATGGTCACGCCACCGGGTGCCAGGAGGTGTTCACTGACTGAGGACAACAACTCGCTCATAGGTTTGGCCTTAAATTCATCGTTCCGAAGCAGGTCGCTGCGCGCCCTGCGAGAAAAAGCGCCGATGGTTGACCACCGGCATGCGCGCCCGTATCGACGCCTGTTCACTGCTGTCGCGTTCGGCCAACAACACCGCCTCGCCTTGATCCTGTTGGGTCAGCACTCGCCCCCAAGGGTCGACAACTGCCGCGTGGCCAAAGGTTTCCCGTGGGCCTGGATGCACACCGCCTTGAGCGGCCGCCAGCAGGTAGCACTGGGTTTCAATGGCGCGCGCGCGGATCAGTACATCCCAATGCGCGGCACCGGTCACCGCCGTGAAGGCCGAAGGCGCGGTAATCAATTCCGCCCCCGCCGCGCGCAATTCGCTGTACAGCTCCGGGAACCGCAAGTCATAACACACCGTCAGGCCCAAGCGGCCCACCGGCGTATCCGCCACTACCACATTGCTCCCGAAAGCATAGTCGTCGGATTCACGATAACGACCTCGCGCGTCCGCTACGTCCACATCGAACAGGTGCAGCTTGTCGTAACGGGCAACGATTTCACCCCGATCATCGATCAGCAGCGAACAGGCGTTGGACTTGGCGTCAGGTTGGTCCTTGGGCGGCAGCGGCAAAGTGCCGGCCACTATCCATAAGGTGAGGTCGCGGGCGGTCTGTTTCAACCATGGCAGGATAGGACCTTCGCCCAACGCTTCAGCGCGGCCAATGTCGGCCACGTCACGACGCCCCATGGCAGCGAAGTTCTCAGGCAGAACTGCCAGCTTCGCACCACCTGCCGCCGCCTGCTCCAGCAAGCGCCGGGCCTGTGCCAGGTTGGCCAGCACATCACTCTGGCTGACCATTTGAATTACCGCAAAGGACATAGGCCGACACTCCGTAAAAGGCATGCGGCCATGCTACTCCACAGGCTCTCAGTTTGGCTTTTCAAATGGCTTGTCGAAGGTGATTTTGGGATCCTTCCAAGGGCCTTCCACTTTGTATTGCACACTGGCGAAGCGCGAAACACGATCACCGATCAGCTTGTCGATCAGGAACAATGCGCCACCAATGGCCGGCGCACCCACGATCAGCGCGGCAATCGGCAGGTTATTGGTGACCGGCAATGTAACCAGCAACTTGGCGTCGACACGGTCAGCCACCAGATCCAAGGTGCCATTGAGCTCCAGGTTGGTAGAAGGCCCCGTCATGGTGATCGGCTCACGGGTCACAAACACACCATTACTGGCGGCCAGCAAACCTTTGACCCGGTCATAACTCAAGCCTTTGCCGAGCAAGTCGGAAAAGTCCAGGCGTAAACGGCGGCCAATGGAGTTGAAGTTCAACAACCCAAACACCCGCAAGGCCTGGGCGCCACCATCCACCTCAACGAACTGACCTTTGCGGAATGCGGCATCCAGACTACCGGAGAAACGCTTGGGCCCGACCCACGCCGGCGAACCCGGCCAACGACCATCCACGTCCAGGTGGAATTCATCGCTGGTTACCGTCGGCGCAAAGCCCCAGCCCTTGAGCACATCGGCGATATTCTTGCCATCCAGGCGGCCCTTGTACCAACTGCTGCTGGCACCGGGTGCACCTTCCCAGCCACCGGCGCCTTTGAGCTGCATCCCCTTGAGGCCCAAGTCCAGGTTGTTGAAGGCCAGGCCTTTGGCGGTCGGTCGAATCTTCAGCGACCAGGCGCCCACCAAGTCAGGCCCCTGGAACAGTTGGTTGATAGCGATATCCAGTGCCGGGATGTCTTTGGGGTCGATATCCGCCAACGGATCCGGCGCATTTTCGTCCGCCTGAACGGTAGGGTCTACGGCCGGTAATTTCACATACTGCAGGTTGATCGCAATGGGTGCGCCCTTGGCGTCCGGCAAATTTACCGCGCCTTTGGCCTGCTGACTGTCCAGCTGCAAGCCCCAGGCTGCCGGCTTACGGTCAAGCTGCAAGTTGACCTGGTCAAACTGAGTACCAAAGCCGGTCAGCTTGCCCACCTTGAAGTCCGCACCACTGAGCAGCTGCTTGGCACTCCCGCCGGGGTCATTACCCGCGTAGCGGTCGACCAGTTTTTTCCACGGGTCGATGTCCAGTTCAGAAAGCACACCGCGAATACGCAAGCCTTTGGCGGCAGGCAGCACGGCATCACCATTGCCGAGGAACAGCTCACCGCGACCGTCATTGAATTTATCCGCCGGCGCAGCAAAGGTAAAACTCGCCAGCTCGCCGTAACTGAACCAGTAACGCCGCTCGGCACCCTGCAAGGTCATGCGGAATACGCTGTCGCGGCCCTGGCTGGCGGGCATACCGAAAGGCGCCGGCAGGTCCACCGCTACGCCTTTCATATTGGAGCTGACCATCAGTTGGCTGTCCGCGCCGTCCAGGGTCAGTTGCAATTGGTAAGGAATATCGCCGGACACCGGCAACGGTTGGCTGATTTTCAACCAATCCGTCAGCCGCTTGACCGTGACCTGGCCCTTGGCAGTGACCCGCGTACTGATACTGCCCGGCTTGCCATCGGCAAGGATCTGCGCCGTGATGGGGCGATCGAACGCCTTGGCCGAGATGTTCTGGCCGCTCAGGCCTTTGGCGCTGTCGAAGCGGAAATCGCCCTTGAGCTGGGTCAGATCCAGAGTCGGCTCCGCCAATTGCAGGCGAGCCTTGTCAGTCTGGAAGTCCACGACAATATTGGGCTCGGTGCCCTTGGCCAAAGGAATGTCCAGATCCAGCTTGCCTTGCAGGTCACCTTCGCCTTTCCAACCGGCGAAAGTCGAGCCAGTGCCTATCGGCGCGTCCTGAAGGATTTTCAGGCCATCGCCCAAACCACCCGCAAACCCGCCGGTGATCAGCAGATGGCTGTCCTTGCCGGCCGGCGCGTGAGGGATGTTGACATAGACGTCCTTGACCTTGGTGTCGAGCAATTGGCCCTTGTTGGCCAGGATGCGCACACCGCTCTCCTCGACAAACACTTCGCCATTAACCTTGCTCACATGGGGCCAGCCCGGCTGGAACGCCAGTTCGGCGTCATGCACCTTGAAGAACAGGCTGATATTGCGCGCAGCGGGCAACGCGTCGTGGTTCAACGACCCCTGGTACTGGAAGAAACCTTGGTCCACCGCACCTTTGAGAATCGCCGTGCGCAACCATTCATCCAGTGAAGGGCTCAATACCGCCGGCAGATATTTGGGTGTGAAACGGCCATCGCCATCGACCATGCCGACCCGCAGGTCCATATAGTCTTCCTGGGCATGGTCGAAATGCAGGCGAATCAAAAAGTCTGCGGCGACCTTGCCCTCTTCGCCCAGCACCTTGATATACGGGGCGATCAGGGTGAAGCCTTCCTTATCCAGCGTCCATGTCAGGCGCGCGTTGGCCTGCATGTACTGCCAGGGCTTGGCGAAGATCGGGTACAAGTGCAAGGAAAAATCCTTGCTGTCCATGCGCAACTCGCCATGGCCAAGGTCGCCGCTGATGCTGCCGGACACATTACGCGCGGCCGGCGCGCCGAAGTACGCATCAAAGCCGATGCGCTCAAGGTTGGCGGCGAAGCTGACTTTCTGATCGGTCGTGTCCTGCGGGCGGAAATCCACCAGCACATTGCGCAGCAGGCCCGTAGCTTTCAGGTGTTCGACCGCTTTGGCAAACCCTTCCGGCAACGGCGCCAGGGCATTCAGCAACGGGGTAATCGGGGTCAGGTCCAAACGATCGGCCTGAAGCTTCCAGGTTTCCTGTTCTTTATCGGTGGCCAGGCTTTGCTGCAATTGCAGCTGCGACTCCCAACGGGTCTCGCCGATGTTCATCGCCAGCGAATCGAACAGCACCTTCAGGCCGCTATCACTGCGCTGCAGGTAAGCGGTGAGGGCGAGGTTTTCGATATGTACCGGCTTACGGTCCGCGTAGCTGCCCTTCACCTGGGGTGAATTGAGGTGCACCACGGCGCTTTGCACGTTGCCCTTGGCCCACGTCAGCCAGAACTCCCCGCCCGCCTTCAATTGCGTGAGCTTCCATTGCTGGGTCAGCTCTGCGGGAATCCATTTGGCCCAGTCGCTTTGAGGCAGGCTGAGGTAGGCCTCGACTTCGCCCTCCTTCCATTGGCTTGCGCGAATTCGGCTACGCAGGCTCAAGGCAAGCGGCTGGCCGTCGGGCAGGGTCAAGCGTGCGTCCAGGCGTTGGCGCGAATCACCGGTGTGCAGGCTCAGGCCCACGTAGGTCAGGGTCAGCGGCGCCTCGCCGAACGGTTGCAAGGTGACTTGGCTATCCAGCAACGACACGCGCTCGACGATCTGCATGCGTGTCAGCAACTGCTCCGGGTCCAACGGCTGGTCGTCCTGCACCGGCAGACCTTGCAGTGCCCAGTGGCCGTCCTTGTCTTCCTTGACGCTCAACTGCAACCCGCTGACTTCCAGGTGAGCAATACGCACTTCACGGGCCATGAGGCTGGCCCAGATATCCGGCACCACTTCGACCTGATCCAGGCGCAAGGCGCTGTTGCCTTCGCCGACCATCACGTCGTGGGCCAGCAATACTGGCGCAAAGCCGCTCCAGCGCCCTTCCAGGCTGCCGATTTGCAGGGGCACATCCACCGCAGCCTGGGCCTTGGCTTGGATTTCGGCGCGATATTCGGCCACCAGCGGGACCAACTCACGACCCAGGCTCACGTACACCGCCGCCAACACCAGCAGTAAGGCGCACACGCCCAGGCTCCAACGGGTCAAAGCGGCAAAAAAGCGTTTCAGACGCTCCATGTCAGGCGACCCTCAAGGCAATTAGCGGACGGAAGATCAAGGTCTGCCGGTCTCGAAGAAAGAAAGCGATTGGGGATCAGAGCAGCACCACGTCGTATTGTTCCTGGGAATACATGGTTTCGACCTGGAAGCGAATCGTGCGCCCGATAAACCCCTCCAGTTCAGCGACGTTGCCCGACTCCTCATCCAGCAATCGATCGACCACTTTCTGGTTGGCGAGCACTCTATAACCTTCGGCCTGGTAAGCACGCGCCTCCCGTAAGATTTCCCGGAAAATCTCGTAGCAAACGGTTTCCGGGGTCTTCAACTTGCCGCGCCCCTGGCAACTGCTGCAAGGTTCGCACAGCACTTGCTCAAGGCTTTCGCGGGTGCGTTTGCGGGTCATCTGCACCAGGCCCAACTCGGTAATACCGATGATATTGGTCTTGGCGTGATCGCGCTCAAGCTGCTTCTCGAGCGTGCGCAGCACCTGGCGCTGGTGTTCTTCGTCTTCCATGTCGATGAAGTCGATGATGATGATGCCGCCCAGGTTGCGCAGGCGCATCTGACGCGCGATAGCGGTGGCTGCTTCGAGGTTGGTCTTGAAAATGGTTTCTTCGAGGTTGCGATGGCCAACAAATGCACCGGTGTTGACGTCGATGGTGGTCATGGCTTCCGCCGGGTCCACCACCAGGTAGCCGCCGGACTTGAGTGGCACTTTGCGTTCCAGGGCTTTCTGGATTTCGTCTTCAACGCCATACAGGTCGAAGATCGGCCGCTCACCTGGATAGTGCTCCAGGCGGTCGGCAATTTCCGGCATCAGTTCGGCAACAAACTGCGTGGTGCGCTGGAAGGTTTCCCGCGAGTCGATGCGGATTTTCTCAATCTTCGGGCTGACCAGGTCACGCAGCGTGCGCAGGGCCAGGCCCAGGTCTTCATAGATGACGCTCGGAGCACCGATGGTTTTGATCTGTGCACCGATCTGGTCCCACAAGCGCCGCAGGTAGCGAATGTCCATCAGGATTTCATCGGCGCCGGCGCCTTCTGCGGCGGTGCGCAAGATAAAACCGCCGGCTTCCTTGATGCCCTCAGCGGCCACGCAGTCGCTGACCACCTTTTTCAGGCGTTCACGCTCGGCTTCGTCTTCGATTTTCAAGGAAATGCCGACGTGGGCAGTCCGCGGCATGTACACCAGATAACGCGACGGAATTGACAGTTGCGTCGTCAAGCGAGCGCCTTTGGAGCCGATAGGGTCCTTGGTGACTTGCACCACCAGGCTCTGCCCTTCATGCACCAATGCGCTGATGCTCTCGACCGCAGGGCCTTCGCGCAGGGAGATTTCCGAAGCGTGGATAAACGCGGCACGGTCCAGGCCGATGTCAACGAACGCGGCCTGCATCCCTGGCAGTACGCGCACAACCTTGCCTTTATAGATGTTGCCAACGATCCCGCGCTTCTGGGTGCGCTCGACGTGCACTTCTTGCAGAACACCGTTTTCTACCACCGCCACGCGCGATTCCATCGGCGTGATATTGATCAGAATCTCTTCACTCATGGCTGGGTCTCGTTCAGGCGTTTTCACAATAGTGACCGATCGCTTAAGGCTTGGCGCGCAAGTAAGGCGTTCAGCGCGCGGTAAGGTTTTGCCAACAGGGTATGCCGAATTGGCCAAGCAGTTGCGCGGTTTCGCACACCGGCAGGCCTACCACAGCGGAATAGCTGCCATTGAGTCCGGCAACGAACACAGACCCAAGCCCTTGGATAGCATAGCCGCCGGCTTTGTCCTGTGGCTCACCACTGTGCCAGTAGGTTGTAGCCTCCTCGACAGAAATCCCACGAAACCGTACGCGACTGCTTACACACCGAGTATCGCAGCGCTGGCCGTCGGTGACGGCGATGGCAGTGAGCACTTCATGTTCTCGATCGGAAAGAGCCAGCAACATCGCCAGGGCATCAGCCTGGTCCACGGGCTTGCCCAAAATCTGACCATCAACGATTACGGCCGTGTCGGCGCCCAGTACACAGACGCCGGAGGTTTGTTCAAGCGCAGAAAACCCCGCCGACGCCTTACCCCGAGCAAGGCGCTCGACGTAGGCAACGGCGGATTCGTTTGTAAGAGGAGTTTCATCGATAGCGGCGCTGACCACGGTAAATGGCACACCGATCTGGGTCAGCAGTTCACGCCGCCTTGGGGAGCCCGAGGCCAGATAAAGCGAATTCATTCCAGACTCTCCCTGTAGGGTTCGATAACCAGGCAGAGCCTCGCAATCCATTCAATTGATTTTATAGCGACGACGTAACCCACGCAGACCGAAACTGACCCAAGGCCACAGCAGTGCGCTGACCAGGGCAGGCAAGACCAACGCCAAGGTTGGCTGACGGTTACCGGTCAAGGCGCTGAGCCACAGTTGCACCAACTGCGCCAGGCCGAAGATCACCAGGATCACCAGGCACTGCTGCCACATCGGGAACATCCGCAGGCGCTGTTGCAGTGACAGCACCAGGAACGTAATCAAGGTGAGGATCAACGCGTTCTGGCCCAGCAAGGTGCCATAGAGCACGTCTTCCGCCAAGCCCAGGCACATCGCCGTGACCATCCCGACTTTATGCGGCAAGGTCAGCGACCAGAAGGCAAGCAACAACGCGAGCCAGAGCGGTCGCAGGATTTCCATGAATTGCGGCAGCGGCGAAACGCTTAGCAGCAAGCCGATGGCGAAGGTCAGCCAGACGATCCAGCCATTGCGCGAATGAGTACCGGCCATTATTCCTCCCTCTGCCGCGTGGTTGCCGGGGCGGCGGCCGGTGACCGGGTTGCCGGGGTCGCAGCCGCAGGCGGTTTAGCCGCCGGGGTTGTGGCGGCGGGCGCCGACACAGGTGGTTTGGTTGCAACCGGCTTGGCCGCCCGCGCGCTGTGAGCCGCTGGCTTGACCGGCGTCGCCACGGGGGCTGCCGGGGTTGCTGCGGGCGCAGGCGGCCCCACGAACGCCGGTTTCGGCACCGTGGCAGGAATGACCGGCGCAGTGCCGTTCTGCTTGTCTTCCGCTTCCTGGGCCTGGGCGGCGTCGTTGGCGCGCTCTTCCGGGGTACGGTTGTCGCTGAATACCAGCAGCAGGTAGCGGCTGCGGTTCAGCGCGGCAGTCGGTACGGCGCGGACGATCGCAAACGGCTGGCCGGAATCGTGGATCACTTCCTTGACCGTCGCGACCGGGTAACCCGCCGGGAAACGCTGACCCAGGCCGGAGCTGACCAGCAGGTCGCCTTCCTTAATGTCGGCAGTGTCCGCCACATGACGCAACTCAAGACGCTCCGGGTTGCCTGTACCGCTGGCAATCGCACGCAAGCCGTTACGGTTGACCTGCACTGGAATGCTGTGGGTTGTGTCCGTGAGCAGCAACACCCGTGAGGTGTAAGGCATCAGCTCGACCACCTGGCCCATCAGGCCACGGGCGTCGAGCACCGGCTGACCGAGGACCACACCGTCGCGCTCACCCTTGTTGATGATGATGCGATGGGTAAACGGATTGGGGTCCATGCCGATCAACTCGGCCACCTCGACCTTTTCGTTCACCAGCGCGGAAGAATTGAGCAACTCGCGCAGCCGAACGTTCTGCTCGGTGAGGGCCGCCAGCTTTTGCATGCGCCCCTGCAACAGCAGGTTTTCAGTCTTGAGTTTTTCGTTCTCGGCGACCAGCTCGGTGCGGCTGCCGAATTGGCTGGCCACGCCCTGGTAGAGACGTTGCGGCAGGTCGGTGATCCAGTAAGTCTGCATCAACACCAGCGACATCTGGCTACGCACGGGCTTGAGCAGTGCAAAGCGGGCATCGACCACCATCAGCGCGACCGAAAGCACGACCAGCACCAATAAGCGCACGCCCAATGAGGGGCCTTTGGCGAACAGCGGTTTAATAAGCCGCTCCTCCCAGGCAAATGTTCTCTTTATTCATACGGCATCAAACCGGCCTGGATGCAGATTGAAGAAGATAAACGCCAACAGGCAGCACTGCAAAGTGCTGCCTGCGGGCGAAGCATGAACCACCCAAGCAATCTTATTCGCTGGAGAGCAGGTCCATGGTGTGTTTATCCATCATTTCCAGTGCACGGCCACCGCCACGGGCGACGCAGGTCAGCGGGTCTTCGGCAACGATCACCGGCAGGCCGGTTTCCTGGGCCAGCAGCTTGTCGAGGTCGCGCAACAAGGCACCACCACCAGTCAGCACCAGGCCACGCTCGGCGATGTCGGAAGCCAGTTCCGGCGGCGATTGCTCCAGGGCGCTCTTCACAGCCTGAACGATAGTGGCCAGGGACTCTTGCAGAGCTTCCAGCACTTCGTTGGAATTCAGGGTGAAGGCACGTGGAACGCCTTCGGCCAGGTTGCGACCGCGAACATCGACTTCGCGAACTTCGCCGCCCGGGTAAGCGGTGCCGATTTCCTGCTTGATGCGCTCAGCAGTGGATTCACCGATCAGGCTGCCGTAGTTACGACGCACATAAGTGATGATCGCTTCGTCGAAGCGGTCGCCGCCTACACGGACGGATTCGGCATACACCACACCGTTCAGGGAAATCAGGGCGATTTCAGTGGTACCACCACCGATATCGACCACCATCGAACCGCGCGCTTCCTCAACCGGCAAACCAGCGCCGATAGCGGCAGCCATGGGTTCTTCGATCAGGAACACTTCGCGAGCACCGGCACCAAGGGCCGATTCACGGATGGCACGACGCTCCACCTGGGTGGACTTGCACGGAACGCAGATCAGCACACGAGGGCTGGGCTGCAGAAAACTGTTTTCGTGAACTTTATTGATGAAGTACTGCAGCATCTTCTCGCAGACGCTGAAGTCGGCGATCACGCCGTCTTTCATCGGACGAATGGCAGCGATGTTGCCTGGTGTTCGGCCGAGCATGCGCTTGGCCTCGGTGCCAACGGCAACGACACTTTTCTGATTACCATGGGTCCGAATGGCCACAACCGATGGCTCATTCAGAACGATACCGCGCTCGCGCACGTAAATAAGGGTGTTGGCAGTGCCCAGGTCAATGGAAAGATCGCTGGAAAACATGCCACGCAGTTTCTTGAACATGGGGAAAGGACCCTAGGCAACGCGTGGGTAAAAAAGTGCGGCAAACTCTAACAACGACAGGGATTTTGGGCAAGGCGCCAATGTGCTAAATTGGCCGACTTTCTGTGCACCAACCCCCACAATCGCGGCCTTATGACCGTAGAAATGCGGTAGTGTTCCGACAATCTAACACACGGACGCCCTCCGTTCTGTTTTCCACTGGAGAATCCCATGGCGCTTGAACGCTCCGACGTGGAAAAAATCGCTCATCTGGCCTCGCTTGGCCTGAATGAAGCCGATCTTCCACAGACCACCGCAGCCTTGAACAGCATTCTCGGGCTGGCTGACCAAATGCAGGCCGTCAATACCGACGGCATCGAGCCCCTGGCTCACCCACTGGAAGCCAGCCAGCGCCTGCGTGCAGACGTTGTGACCGAGCGAAATAATCGCGAGGCCTACCAGTCCATCGCGCCAGCGGTCGAAAACGGCCTGTACCTGGTTCCGAAAGTCATCGACTAAAGGGAAAGAGCCTGCAATGCATCACATGACTCTGGCCGAGATCGCCCGCGGTCTCGCCGACAAAAAGTTTTCTTCCGAAGAGCTGACCAAGACCCTGCTTGCGCGTATCGCCGAGCTCGACCCCAAGGTCAACAGCTTCATCAGCCTCACCGAAGAGCTGGCCCTGAGCCAGGCCAAGGCCGCCGACGTGCGTCGCGCCAACGGTGAAAACGGCGCACTGCTGGGCGCACCGATCGCCCACAAAGACCTGTTCTGCACCCAGGGCATTCGCACCAGCTGCGGCTCGAAGATGCTCGACAACTTCAAGGCGCCCTACGACGCCACCGTGGTGTCCAAGCTGGCGACTGCCGGGGCCGTGACCCTGGGTAAGACCAACATGGACGAATTCGCCATGGGTTCGGCCAACGAGTCGAGCTACTACGGCGCGGTGAAAAACCCGTGGAACCTGGAACACGTGCCCGGCGGTTCGTCGGGTGGTTCGGCTGCGGCCGTTGCCGCGCGCTTCCTGCCGGCCGCCACGGCAACCGACACCGGCGGCTCGATCCGTCAGCCTGCCGCGTTCACCAACCTCACCGGCCTGAAGCCGACCTACGGTCGTGTTTCCCGTTGGGGCATGATCGCCTACGCCTCCAGCCTGGATCAGGGCGGCCCGTTGGCACGCACTGCCGAAGACTGCGCAATATTGTTACAAGGTATGGCCGGGTTCGATAAACAGGACTCCACCAGCATCGATGAGCCAGTGCCGGACTACAGCGCCAGCCTGAATACGTCGATCAAAGGCCTGCGTATCGGCGTGCCGAAAGAGTATTTCAGCGCCGGCCTCGACCCGCGCATCGCCGAACTGGTGCACAACAGTGTCAAAGAGCTGGAAAAGCTCGGCGCGGTGATCAAGGAAGTCAGCCTGCCGAACAACCAGCACGCGATTCCTGCGTACTACGTGATCGCGCCGGCAGAAGCCTCCTCCAACCTGTCGCGTTTCGACGGCGTACGTTTCGGCTACCGCTGTGAAAACCCGAAAGACCTGACCGACCTGTACAAACGCTCCCGGGGCGAAGGCTTCGGGGCCGAAGTACAACGCCGCATTATGGTCGGTGCCTACGCACTGTCGGCCGGCTACTACGACGCGTACTACCTCAAGGCGCAAAAAATCCGTCGCCTGATCAAGAACGACTTCATGGCTGCTTTTGAAGAAGTCGATGTGATCCTCGGCCCAACCACGCCGAACCCGGCCTGGAAGATTGGCGCCAAGACCGGCGACCCGATCGCCGAGTACCTGGAAGACCTGTACACCATCACCGCCAACCTCGCGGGCTTGCCGGGCTTGTCCATGCCAGCCGGTTTCGTCGATGGCCTGCCGGTCGGCGTGCAATTGCTCGCCCCGTATTTCCAGGAAGGCCGCCTGCTCAATGTGGCGCACCAGTACCAGTTGAACACCGACTGGCACACTCGCACCCCTACCGGCTTCTGAGGAGAACACTATGCAATGGGAAGTTGTGATCGGGCTGGAGATTCATACCCAGCTCGCCACCCAATCGAAGATTTTCTCCGGTAGCGCCACCACGTTCGGCGCAGAGCCCAACACCCAGGCCAGCCTGGTCGACCTGGGCATGCCCGGCGTACTGCCGGTGTTGAACCAGGAAGCGGTGCGCATGGCGGTGATGTTCGGCCTGGCGATTGACGCCGAGATCGGCCAGCACAACGTGTTCGCGCGCAAGAACTACTTCTACCCGGACCTGCCCAAGGGCTACCAGATCAGCCAGATGGAATTGCCGATCGTCGGCAAAGGCTACCTGGACATCCCGCTGGAAGACGGCACCATCAAGCGTGTTGGCGTCACCCGCGCGCACCTGGAAGAAGATGCCGGCAAGAGCCTGCATGAAGAATTCCCGGGCGCTACCGGCATCGACCTGAACCGTGCCGGCACGCCGTTACTGGAGATCGTCTCCGAGCCGGACATGCGCAGCGCCAAGGAAGCCGTGGCTTACGTCAAGACGATCCACGCGCTGGTGCGCTACCTGGGCATCTGCGACGGCAACATGGCCGAAGGCTCGCTGCGTTGCGACTGTAACGTGTCGATCCGTCCAAAGGGCCAGGTCGAGTTCGGCACCCGCTGCGAGATCAAGAACGTCAACTCGTTCCGTTTTATCGAGAAGGCGATCAACAGCGAAGTGCGTCGCCAGATCGAACTGATCGAAGACGGCGGCAAGGTGATCCAGCAAACCCGCCTGTACGATCCGAACAAAGATGAAACCCGCGCCATGCGCAGCAAAGAGGAAGCCAACGACTACCGTTACTTCCCCGACCCGGACCTGTTGCCGGTGGTCCTTGAGGATTCGTTCCTCAATGATATCCGCGCCACCCTGCCGGAATTGCCGCAGCAAAAACGCGAGCGTTTCCAGGCGCAGTTCGGCCTGTCGGTCTACGATGCCAGCGTATTGGCGTCCAGCCGTGAGCAAGCCAACTACTTCGAAAAAGTCGTGAGCATTGCCGGCGACGCCAAACTGGCGGCCAACTGGGTAATGGTTGAGCTGGGCAGCCTGTTGAACAAGCAGGGCCTGGAAATCGACGAAGCACCGGTTAGCGCCGAACAACTGGGCGGCATGCTGCTGCGCATCAAGGACAACACCATCTCCGGCAAAATCGCCAAGACCGTGTTTGAAGCGATGGCGGCAGGCGAAGGCAATGCGGACGAGATCATCGACAAGCGTGGCCTGAAGCAAGTCACCGACAGCGGCGCGATCTCGGCCGTACTCGATGAGATGCTGGCGGCCAACGCCGAACAGGTCGAGCAATACCGCGCCGCAGACGAAGCCAAGCGCGGCAAGATGTTCGGCTTCTTTGTCGGTCAGGCGATGAAAGCCTCCAAAGGCAAGGCCAACCCGCAACAGGTGAACGAACTGCTGAAAAGCAAGCTCGAAGGCTGATTCGCGGTGAAATGGTCCGGGCGGGATTTCATGCCCAACTCGGACCCATGTGGGAGCTGGCTTGCCTGCGATAGCAGCGCCTCGGTGCAACTGCAACACCGAGGTGCCTGTATCGCAGGCAAGCCAGCTCCCACATTTACAATGGGGACTTACTTAACGTGAAGCGTCTACTCGGCCTACTGGCCCTGTTCTCCCTGCTGGCCGGTTGTGCCAGCGGCCTCATCGACCCCAACGGCTACGACGAAGCCGGCACCGCCTCGTATTACGGCGCCAAGCACCATGGCAATAGAACCGCCAGCGGTGAACCCTTCAGCCAGAACGCCCTGACCGCCGCTCATCGGCGCCTGCCTTTCGGCACCCGGGTCAAGGTGACTAATCTCGACAACAACAAATCCGTGGTCCTGCGCATCAATGATCGCGGCCCGCACACCCGTGGCCGCCTGATTGATGTTTCACGCAAGGCTGCCGAACAGCTCGGTATGCTGGGCAGCGGAACCGCACGGGTTCGCGTGCAAGCGCTGAACAACTGACAGGAGCCCTGGCCATCTTCGGACTAACCGCCCTCTCCCCCTTCAGCCTGCTCGAATTGATCAGTGGCCTGGTGTTGCTGATTATCGGCGCCGAAATCCTGGTGCGGGCCGCCGTGCGCCTGGCGGCCAGCCTCAAGGTGCGGCCGCTGATCATCGGTTTGAGCATCGTCGCCTTCGGCAGCAGTGCGCCGCAGATGACCGTCAGTTTGCAAGCCACCCTGGCCGGCAATACTGACATTGCCGTGGGCAGCGTGATCGGCAGCAGCATCTTCAACATCCTCGTCACCTTGGGCCTGTCCGCGCTGATCATCCCCCTGCGAGTGTCGCGGCAACTGGTGCGCCTGGACATCCCGGTGATGATTTTCGCCGCCCTGCTGGTGTTTACCCTGTCGGCCAATGAAGAACTGACGCCGGTTGACGGCCTGTTACTGCTCGCGGCCCTGATGGCCTACCTCGGCGTATTGCATTACCAGACCCGCCATTCCCGCCGGCCTCGCACATTGGACACCGTCGCCAGGGCGCCATGGCTGAGCAGCGTATTGCTGATGCTGGGCGGGCTGTTGATCCTGGTGCTGGCCGGGCATTTGCTGCTGGGCGCGGCGGTGGATGTAGCGAGCGACCTGGGCCTCTCGGAGCGCATCATCGGCCTGACGCTCATCGGTGTCGGCACCTCGTTGCCGTGCCTGGCCACCTCGCTGATTGCCGCCCTGCGCGGCCAACGCGAGATTGCCGTGGGCAATGTGATCGGCAGCAGCCTGTTCAATCTGCTGGGCGTGCTGGGGTTTACGGCCCTGGTGGCGCCCTCTCCGCTGTCGGTGTCGCCCAACGCCCTGGACTTCGACCTGCCGGTGATGCTCGGCGTGGTGGTGTTGTGCCTGCCGGTTTTCTACACCGGCTACCGGGTCACTCGCGCCGAAGGCCTGGTGTTTCTGGGTCTTTACCTGGTGTATGGGCTGCACGTAGTGTCGTTCACATTCGGCACGCCCCTGGCCAACAAACTTGAACACTTGATGCTGTATTACATCCTGCCGGCGCTGGTGGCTTTTCTGATATTCAGCACGCTGCGAGCCTGGCGCCGCCAACGCAAGAGGGAATCGCAATGACCGATCAGAAAAAGCCCGGGGTTGAAGTGCGTCGCCAGGTGATGGGCGATGTGTTCGTCGATCGCGCCCTGGGCAATGCCACCGAGTTCACCCAGCCGCTGCAGGATTTCGTCAACGAACATGCCTGGGGCAGCGTGTGGAACCGCGAAGGTCTGCCATTGAAGACCCGCAGCCTGATCACCCTCGCCGCCCTCACGGCGCTCAAATGCCCGCAGGAACTCAAGGGCCACGTACGTGGCGCGTTGAACAATGGCTGTACCGTGGAAGAGATTCGCGAGGCGCTGCTGCATTGCGCGGTGTATGCGGGTGTGCCAGCGGCGATTGACGCGTTTCGGGCGGCGCAGGAAGTGATTGAGGCGTATCAGGCAGATAAGCAGTGACTGTCAGATAGTCATCGCAGGCAGGTCAGCTCCCAAAGTTTGAACTGTGAATACATTCAAATGTGGGAGCTGGCTTGCCTGCGATTGGCCCTCAACCACACCGAAAAATTCAGATCCAGCCCCCCGCCTGCAACACGAAGATCCCGATATTGGTGGTCACTGCCGCCATCAACGTGGTGATCACGATAATCGCCGCCGCCAGTTCATGATTACCCTCGGCCGCCCTGGCCATGACGAAACTCGCCGCCGCAGTCGGAGCGCCGAAATACAGAAACAGAATCCCCAGTTCCGGCCCTCGAAAGCCCAGCAGCCAGGCGCCAAGTGTCGCCGCCAGCGGCAAGCCGATCATCTTCACCAGGCTGGCACTCAAGGCCATGCTCCCGCTTTTGCGCAAGGCCGCCAGTGACAAGGTGCCGCCAATGCAGATCAGTGCCAACGGCAAGGTCATGTCCGCCAGATACTGGCCGGACGACTCCAGCCAGGCAGGCAGGCCGAGATTGAAAATAGCGAACGGCGCGGCCGCAATCACGCTGATGATCAGCGGGTTGGCTATCACACTTTTGAAGATGCTCCAGGGGTCGGACTTGATCACCGGGCTGTACACCGCCAGCACGATGGTCGACAGCGTGTTGTAGAACAGGATCACCAGCGCCGCGAGGATCGCGCCGAGGGAAATGCCGTAGTCGCCGTACATGCTGGCCGCCAGCGCCAGGCCGATCACGCCGTTATTGCCACGAAACGCGCCCTGAGTGTAGATGCCACGGTCTTCACGCGGGCAACGAAAGATCGCCCAACCCCAGGCCAGGGCAAAGCTCAGCAGCGTGGCGACGGCAAAGTAGATCAGCAACCCCGGCTTGAGCGCCGAGTGCAGGTCGGCATGCAGGATGCCCAGGAACAACAGCGCCGGCATGGTGACGTTGAATACCAGGGATGAGGCGGTGTGGATAAAGTTGTCGTTGATCCAGTGGATGCGCTTGAGCAGCACACCGAGGAACAGCATCGCAAACACCGGCGCGGTGATGGTGAGGGTGGTGAGGAAGATAGCCAGCATGCCGGGGAGAACCTTGGTGAGCGTCATCAGGGGGCTAATGATAAGCCATGCGGCCGTGCGGCGTCTGGTAGGCCGCCTTCGCGAGCAAGCCCGCTCCCACACTTGACTGCATTCTCATGCTGGAACTCGGTCAAATGTGGGAGCGGGCTTGCTCGCGAATACAGGCGACGCGGTCTCAGGTAATGGGCGCCGGGTTGAACAGCGTAATGTCGTTATGCAGCTTGTGCCGCTCCGCCCACGTCTGCTTCTTGCCGCTGGCCACGTCCAGGTAGAAGTGGAACAACTCCCACCCCAACTCCTCGATCGTCGCACGCCCGGTGGCAATGCGCCCGGCGTCAATATCGATCAGGTCCGGCCAGCGCTGAGCCAATTCCGTACGCGTCGAGACCTTCACCACCGGCGCCATCGCCAGCCCGTAAGGCGTGCCACGCCCGGTGGTGAACACATGCAGGTTCATCCCGGCCGCCAGTTGCAAAGTGCCGCACACAAAGTCGCTGGCCGGCGTCGCGCAGAAGATCAGGCCTTTGCTCTTGATGCGCTCGCCCGGGCCGAGCACGCCATTGATCGCGCTGCTGCCGGATTTGACGATGGAGCCCAGGGACTTCTCGACAATATTCGACAACCCGCCCTTTTTGTTGCCCGGTGTGGTGTTGGCACTGCGGTCCGCCTCGCCTTTGGCCAGATAACGGTCGTACCAGTCCATTTCCCTGACCAGCTCTTCGGCAATTTCCTTGGTCTGCGCCCGAGAAGTCAGCAGATAGATGGCATCGCGGACCTCAGTCACTTCGGAAAACATCACCGTCGCCCCGGCCCGCAGCAGCAAGTCCGAGGCATAGCCCAGCGCCGGGTTGGCAGTGATGCCGGAAAATGCATCGCTGCCGCCACATTGCATGCCCAGGATCAGTTCCGACGCCGGCACGGTTTCACGGCGGCGCTGGTCGAGTTTTTTCAAACGGACCTCGGCCAGCGCCATGATCTGCTCGATCATCTCGGTAAAACCGTGGCTGGAATCCTGCAGCCGATACAGCCATGGCTCGCTCAGGTCGACGGAGCTGTCGTTGTCGTGCATCACCTGCCCGGCCTGCAATTTCTCGCAGCCCAGGCTGATCACCAGCGCTTCGCCACCCAGGTTCGGGTTGCGCGCCAGATTGCGCACGGTGCGGATCGGGATGTAGGCATCCGTCGCGGTGATCGCCACGCCGCAGCCGTAGCTGTGGGTCAGCGCCACCACGTCATCGACGTGCGGGTACTTGGGCAGCAACTCATCCTTGATGCGCTTGACCGCATGGTCCAGCACGCCGGTGACGCACTGCACCGTGGTGGTAATACCGAGGATATTGCGCGTGCCCACGGTGCCGTCGGCATTGCGATAACCCTCGAAGGTGAAGCCTTCCAATGGCGCCTGGGTGTCGGGCACTTCGGTGGACAGCGGCAAGCTGTCCAGCGGTGGTGCGGTGGGCATGCGCAGTTGGTCTTCCTGCACCCAACTGCCACGCGGAATCGGCGCCAGGGCGTAACCGATGGTCTGGCCATAGCGAATAATCTGACCGCCTTCGGGGATGTCTTCCAGGGTCACCTTGTGGCTCTGCGGGATGAAATCCACGGTCACCAGGCCGTCCGGAAACTCGGTCCCGGCCGGTACGCCTTGGTCGTTGACCACGATCACCACGTTGTCACGCTCGTGCAAACGGATCGAGCGCGGCGAGTCGGCATGTTCAATCAACTGCATTACATCGCCCCTCAAGAGTGCGCTTCGGTAAATTTAGTCAGCTCAGGCCCTTTGCTGGGTGGCTCTTTGAGCACCACGCGCTTGATCGGGCCGACAATTACCAGGTAACTGAACACCGCCACCAGCGCGTTGGCGCCGACGAACACCAATGCCCACTTGAACGAGCCGGTGGTGCTGATGATGTAACCGATCACGATAGGCGTACTGATAGACGCCAGGTTGCCAAACATATTGAACAAGCCGCCACTGAGGCCGGCGATTTGTTTCGGCGAGGTGTCGGACACCACCGCCCAACCCAGTGCGCCAACGCCTTTACCGAAGAAGGCCAGGGCCATGAAGCCCACCACCATCCATTCGATGTCGACATAGTTGCACGCCACGATGCTGCTGGAGATCAGCAACCCACCGATGATCGGCGCCTTGCGCGCAAACGTCAGCGAATGGCCCTTGCGCAGCAGGTAGTCGGAAATCACGCCGCCCAACACCCCACCTATAAACCCGCAGATCGCCGGCAAAGACGCAATGAAACCAGCCTTGAGAATGGTCATGCCGCGATCCTGCACCAGGTACACCGGGAACCAGGTCAGGAAGAAGTAGGTAATGCCGTTGATGCAGTATTGGCCCAGGTACACGCCGAGCATCATGCGGTTGGTCAGCAGTTGGCGAATGTAATCCCACTTAGGCCCATCGGTTTTCTGCCCCTTGGTCTTGTCCTGGTCCATATCGACCATCGCGCCATTTTCAGCGATGTGCTTGAGCTCAGCCTCGTTGATCATCGGGTGCTGGCGCGGGCTGTGGATAACTTTCAGCCAGATCAGCGAGAACAGCACGCCGATCCCCCCCATGACGATAAACACATGCTGCCAGCCAAAGGTGTAGACGATCCAACCCATCAGCGGTGCAAACAACACCGTGGCGAAGTACTGCGCGGAGTTGAAAATCGCCGACGCCGTGCCGCGCTCAGCGGTAGGAAACCATGCCGCAACAATACGGGCATTTCCGGGAAACGAGGGCGCCTCAGCCAGGCCCACCAAAAAGCGCAGCATGAACAGCGCCACGATAGCGGTGGAAACCCCGAATTCACCGACATAGCCTTGCAGCACGGTGAACAGCGACCAGGTGAAGATGCTCAGGGCATAGACTTTTTTCGAGCCAAACCGGTCCAGCAGCCAGCCACCGGGAATTTGCCCGGCCACGTAGGCCCAACCGAATGCGGAGAAGATGTAACCGAGGGTGACCGCGTCGATGCCGAGGTCTTTTTGCAGGCTGGAGCCGGCGATCGCGATAGTAGCCCGGTCGGCGTAGTTGATCGTGGTCACCAGAAACAGCATGAGCAGGATCAAATAGCGGACGTGGGTCGGCTTGGTCGCTTGCATGAAGATGTACTCCCACTAATTATTTTTTTTGCGGGTAATCATTTTTTGTGTGCGGGACCCGCTTTATGTGGGAGCTGGCGTGCCTGCGATAGCATCACCTCGGTCTCATTGAAGCACCGAGGTGTCTGCGTCGCAGGCACGCCAGCTCCCACACAAGCCGGTGCCCACAGGTGCTGCGTGTTACGAACCGATGTAGCTGGTTTTCACCACGGTGTAGAACTCTTGCGCGTAGCGACCTTGCTCACGCGAACCATAGGACGAGCCCTTACGCCCACCGAACGGCACGTGATAGTCCACACCAGCGGTCGGCAGGTTGACCATCACCATCCCGGCTTGGGAGTGGCGCTTGAAGTGGTTGGCGTACTTCAGCGAGGTGGTGGCAATACCCGCCGACAAACCGAACTCGGTGTCATTGGCCATGGCCAGCGCCGCCTCGTAATCGGCCACGCGCACCACGTTGGCTACCGGCCCGAAGATCTCTTCACGGCTGATCCGCATCGCGGCTTCGCTGTCGGCAAACAGCGTTGGCGCCAGGTAGTAGCCCTCGGTGTCGCAGGTCACCAGGCCGCCACCGCTGACCAGCCGCGCGCCTTCGCTTTGGCCGATGTCGATGTATTTCAAGTCCTGATCCAGTTGGGCCTGGGAGACCACTGGGCCGATATCGGTGCCGCTTTTCAGGGCGTGGCCGACTTTGATCGACTTCATGCGCTCGGCCATGGCCGCGACGAACTGGTCGTGAATACCCGCAGTGACAATCAAGCGGCTTGAGGCGGTGCAGCGCTGGCCGGTTGAGTAGAACGCGCTCTGTACCGACAGCTCGACGGCCTGCTTGAGGTCGGCGTCATCGAGGATGATCTGCGGGTTTTTGCCACCCATTTCCAACTGCACTTTGGCCTGGCGCGACACACAGCTGACGGCGATCTGACGACCTACGCCGACCGAACCGGTAAAGCTGATGCCGTCGACTTTCGGGCTGTTGACCAATACATCGCCGACCACACGGCCACTGCCCATCACC
Organism: Pseudomonas sp. M5A4_2d; assembly: GCF_053345295.1. NCBI lineage: Bacteria > Pseudomonadati > Pseudomonadota > Gammaproteobacteria > Pseudomonadales > Pseudomonadaceae > Pseudomonas > Pseudomonas sp. M5A4_2d. The sequence goes on from NZ_JBKEZW010000007.1 coordinate 171,556, forward strand.
AAGTTGAACACACCGGCGGGGAAGCCGGCGCGGGAGATGATTTCGGCCAGGGCCCAGGCGCAACCCGGAACCAATTCAGCCGGCTTGATCACCACGCAGTTGCCATAGGCCAGGGCTGGGGCGATTTTCCAGGCGGGAATCGCAATCGGGAAGTTCCACGGGGTAATCAAGCCGACCACTCCGAGGGCTTCGCGGGTGACTTCAACGTTGACGCCCGGGCGCACCGACGGCACGTAGTCACCGGACAGGCGCAGGCATTCACCGGCGAAAAACTTGAAGATGTTACCGGCGCGCGTCACTTCGCCGATGGCTTCGGGCAGGGTCTTGCCTTCTTCCCGAGCCAGCAGGATGCCGAGCTCTTCACGGCGGGCGAGGATTTCGCTGCCGACTTTGTCGAGGGCGTCGTGGCGAGCCTGGATGCCGGACGTCGACCAGGCCGGAAAGGCGGCACGGGCCGCGTCGATGGCGGCGTTGACTTGAGCTACGTCAGCCTTGGCGTATTCGCCGATGACATCGGACAACTCCGACGGATTGATGTTGGTGCAGTAGTCGGAACCGGCCACCCACTCGCCGTTGATGTAGTTCTCAAAACGTTTGGCTTGGGACACAAATCTTCTCCTGACGCAAAAGGCCGCTGATTGCTCAGCGGCCTTGTTGATAAGTTACTGCGGACCTTGCTTGTCGATCAGCGCGGCCAGGGCTTCGTACTCTTCCGGCAGCAAATCGGTGAGCGGCGTGCGCACCGGGCCTGCGTCGTAGCCAGCGATTTTTGCGCCAGCCTTGACGATGCTTACGGCATAACCGGCTTTACGGTTACGGATATCGAGGTAAGGCAGGAAGAAGTTGTCGATGATCTTGCCGACGGTGGCGTGATCGTCCTTGGCAATCGCGTGGTAGAAGTCCATCGCGGTTTTCGGAATGAAGTTGAACACCGCCGAGGAGTACACCGGCACCCCCAGGGCCTTGTAGGCAGCAGCGTAAACCTCTGCAGTCGGCAGGCCGCCGAGGTAACTGAAACGGTCGCCAAGACGACGACGAATCGACACCATCAACTCGATATCACCCAGGCCGTCCTTGTAGCCGATCAGGTTCGGGCAGCGCTCAGCCAGGCGTTCCAGCAATGGCGCGGTCAGGCGGCAGACGTTGCGGTTGTAGACCACCACGCCGATCTTGACCGACTTGCACACCGCTTCCACGTGGGCGGCAACACCATCCTGGCTGGCTTCGGTCAGGTAGTGCGGCAACAGCAGCAAGCCCTTGGCGCCAAGGCGTTCGGCTTCCTGGGCGTACTCGATAGCCTGGCGAGTCGAACCGCCGACACCGGCGAGGATTGGCACGCTGGTGGCGCAGGTATCAACAGCGGTCTTCACCACTTGGGAATATTCACTCGCGGCCAGGGAGAAAAACTCACCGGTGCCGCCGGCGGCGAACAAGGCGGTAGCGCCGTAAGGGGCCAGCCACTCCAGACGCTTGATGTAGCCCGCCTGGTGAAAATCACCCTGCGCATTGAAATCGGTCACGGGGAAAGACAGCAGACCGTGGGAGAGGATGGACTTCAGTTCTTGTGGATTCATTATTCGAACACCCTGGGCAAAGACTTTCTGTCGAAAGGTTGTTGTTGGTTTTGATGATGTCGTACGTCATCGTACAACTATAAAAGGATTCGTCAACTGCAATTCATCGGCGGCTGCGACAGCTTCATGTTTAGACATGCCTTCTTGACGTAGGAAATTATTCCTCTATGCTCCGAGTAGCTGTATATACATACAGTTATTAAGGAAGATTCCTACGACATAGCAAGGAGCTAACATGTCAGGTCTTGAACTAGCAGCACCGGAAAAGAAACCACCTACCCTGCGCTTCGAAGGGGGTGAACACACCGCTATTGGCGACGACACCCTGTTGCGATTCGCCAAGGACGCTCCCGCGATTCCCGCGCGACAAGTCGAATTGCACCTGCCCAATGGCCTGGCCCTGACCTACGGCCAAGTGATCGCGCTGGGCGGTGACTTCTATGGCATTCCTGGCCAGCCGATCAGCGACGGCGCCTCCCCAGCGGATCGCGTGCAACGCTTCACAGCGGCGTTCAACTCATTGGCGGTGCTGCCGGCCTCCCGAGAAGAAGCACAGAAGATCCTCGCGGTGATGCAAAAGGAGATCAACGCAGTCAACCAGGCGATCAAGGACGGCAAACAACCCCACGAAGCCTATGACGCATTGGGCGATACGTTGTCTGAGGAGTGGAACCGAATCACCGGCGGCGGCAGTGCCGTTTCGGCACTCCTCCCTCTGGGTCGCTACCTGAAACTGGCAGCCGACAACGCTGACCACTTTGGCGAATGGGCATTGTCCGCCTACCTGGCCGGCCACACGGCGGCACTGCAACAGGCGGTCGTGGCCCATCAGACCGGCACCGACCAGGCACTGGAATTGGCCTATGCGATGAACAGCTTCGCTGATCATTTTTTGACTGACCTGTTTTCCGCCGGCCACCTGCGGGTGCCGCGCAAACAATTGGCGGCGGTGGTGACGCCAGGAGAACTGGGCTCGCTGATCAGCCGCTTCATGCACGATGAAGACAGCAAGTTCGGGCTCAAGGTGCGCAATGCCATGGGTGATCAATGGCACGCCTATGGCGACAAGCGTTATTTCGACGCCATCGACGCAGACAATCGGACGATGGTCAAACGTGCGGTGCAGGCCTCGGCCGATGAGATCTTCGAGACCTTCATCAGCGGTGTCGCGCCCTCTCCAGCCGTCTTCAAGGCGCCGCTGCATGTGCCGGACCTGAATGCCGCGCAGAACCCGGCGAACAACTTCTCGCCGCTGTTCAAGATGGAAGGAGACAAGGTGCTGCGCCGCAAGGACGTGAATGACCTGAACGACAAGCACTGGACCAATGACTGGTGGGGTTGGAGCACCTACCTGTTGCTCAAGGACTACAAGCCCAATCAGCCGGCCAGCTAAGTAGACGCAAAACTCCAGGCCAAGGAGATCAAAATGTGGGAGCGGGCTTGCTCGCGAAGGCGTTTTTTCAGTTGATGCATGTGCAGACTGACACACCGCATTCGCGAGCAAGCCCGCTCCCACACTTGAATCGATTTACTCCCGACACCACTCGGTTGCCCGGTTAACCGCGCTGCGCTTCTGCCTCTTCGTGGGCATGGCGCAGCCGCTCACGGCTGTTGGTCAGGTGCAAACGCATGGCCGCTCGTGCCGCGTCCGAATCCTGGCGGGCAATCGCCTCATAAATCTCTTCGTGCTCGCGGCTCAGGCGGCCCATGTAGTGCTGCTGGTCATCATGGGCCAGACGCGCCGAATTCAGGCGGGTACGCGGAATGATGCTGGTGCCCAGGTGGGTCATGATGTCGGTGAAATAGCGGTTGCCGGTGGACAACGCAATTTCCAGGTGGAACGCAAAATCTGATGCCACTGCATCGCCTGCGTGGGCCGCGCTTTCATTCAGGGCGTCGAGTGCCGCACGCATGGCCGCCAGTTGCGCATCGCTGCGACGTAATGCAGCAAGACCGGCGGACTCCACTTCCAGGCTGATACGCAACTCCAGAATCGCCAGCACATCACGCAAGGTCACTACCGTGGCCGGATCAATCCGGAAGCCGCTCGGGCTTGGCGTGTCCAACACAAAGGTGCCGATACCGTGACGGGTTTCCACCTGCCCCGCCGCCTGCAAGCGCGAGATGGCTTCACGCACCACGGTACGGCTGACCCCATGAGCGTCCATGATCGCCGACTCGGTAGGCAACTTATCGCCACGCTTGAGTTGGCCATCGCGGATTTGCTCGGACAACACCGTGACCAATTCCTGGGCAAGGCTGCGACGCTTGCGGGGAAGACGAGGAGCGGTACTGGCGTTTTCCATGATGAACCATCTTTCTCGGCGAACTTGAGCCCGCATCATAGCCCATGGCGGTTGTACGATCACCGTTCTGTCACGACTTTCATCCCTATCCTGCGCGCAAAAAAATGCCCCGACACAGGTCGAGGCATTTTTAAGGCTCACCCGAGGGTGAAAGCCGCTTACTTCACCACTTTCAAGCTCGGCCGGCCGCTTGGACGCGGAGGCTCGGCGTCCGGTGGAGGCAGATCGTCGCCGTCTTCACCTTCGATCGCTTCGTCCTCCTCGAAAGGCGTCTCCAGATCGAACACCATGCCTTGGCCATTTTCACGGGCATAGATCCCGAGGATAGCGCCAATCGGCACGAACAGCGTATGCGGCACGCCGCCAAAACGCCCTTCGAAGCTGACCGCTTCGTTGTCCATGTGCAAGTGGCGCACAGCACTGGGTGATACGTTCAGCACAATCTGCCCGTCACTGGCAAAACCCTGCGGCACGTCAACCTTGGGAAATTCAGAGTTGACCAGCATGTGCGGGGTGCAATCGTTGTCCACAATCCACTCATAGAGCGCGCGGACCAAATAGGGTCGACTGGAGTTCATCAGCGGCTCCTTAAGCCTTAGCGCATATCGCGTTCGACACCAGACAGACTTGCCTGGAAAGCCTCACGCGCAAACTGGCGCTCCATGTAATCAAGCAACGGCTTGGCCGGCCGTGGCAGTTCAATGCCCAGGATCGGCAAGCGCCAGAGTATGGGTAATAGGCAGCAATCCACCAAGCTTTGTTCCTCGCTGAGGAAAAAAGGTTTGTCGGCGAACAGCGGCGAAACACCCGTCAGGCTCTCGCGCAATTCCTTACGCGCCTGCACCCGAACGGCCTCTTTACTGCGTGTATCCAGAATCACATCCACCAGCCCACACCAGTCACGCTGGATCCGATGGATCAGCAGGCGACTGTTGGCACGCGCCACCGGATACACCGGCAACAAAGGTGGATGCGGGTAACGCTCATCCAGGTATTCCATCACCACGGTTGACTCCCACAACGCCAGGTCACGATCGACCAGGGTGGGCAAGCTGCCGTAAGGGTTCACTTCGATCAGTTTCGGCGGATGACGTCCTGCCTCCACACTGATGATCTCGGCGCTGACACCCTTCTCTGCGAGCACGATGCGTACTCGGTGGGAATAGTGGTCGGCGGGGTCGGAGTAACAGGCCAACCGATTGGTCACGCCCATGGCGGTCCTCCTCGCTTGTTGAAATTATCGAAAGCTCAAAAACGAGCGCGCCCAGAGAGCATCTCTGCAGTGCCTGGTTCAACCAGAGCGCTACGTATTCAGAGATGCCGCTGGGCGCGCAAGATTAACAGCAATTGCTTACGGTTGGATCAATGCACATCCTTCCAGTATTCGCGTTTGAGCAGATAGGCGAACACAAAGAAGAAGGCCAGGTACAGCAATACATAAGTACCAATGCGCTGATGTTGCAGTTTGACCGGGTTGGCCGAGTAGGCCAGGAAGGTCACCAGATTCTTGACCTTCTCGTCAAACTGCTCTTCGTTCAGCGTACCGGTCTTGGGCACGATGGTCAGTTGGTCACACGCTTCATGCGTCAGAGGCGTGCCAGTCAACGGATCATATTGCTTCTTGCCGTCTTCAACGACCTGAACCTGCTTGCATCCTACCACTTGGCGACCCTGCAGGCCGACCAGAACGTTAGGCATGCCGACGTTCGGGAAGACTTTGTTGTTTACGCCATAAGGACGCGCCGGGTCTTCGTAGAAGGATTTCAGGTAACCGTAGAGCCAATCGGTACCGCGCACACGCGCCACCAGGGTCAGGTCGGGCGGTGCTGCGCCGAACCAGACCTTGGCGTCGGCGGGTTGCATACCGATGCTCATGTGGTCGCCGATTTTCGCGCCCGTGAACACCGAGTGGCTGAGCATCACGTCATGCGGGATGCCCAGGTCATCGGCAACACGCTCGTAACGCTGGAACTTGGCGCTGTGGCAGCCCATGCAGTAGTTGGTGAAGGTACGCAGCCCATCCTGCATGGCGGCCTTGTCGGACACGTCGATATCGACTTTTTCCAGTTCCGGCCCGTGCTCGGCCGCGAAGGACAGTAGCGGCAGCGCCGCAAGCATCAAAGCAACAAATAACTTTTTCATCAGCCAGTCACCCTTTCCGGAACCGGTTTGGTCTTCTCGAGCCGGGTATAGAACGGCATCAGAATGAAGTAGGCGAAGTACAGGAAGGTGCAGACCTGCGACAGCAACGTACGCTCAGGCGTTGGCGCCAATACGCCCAGTACCCCCAGGATCACGAACGCAATGCAGAACACCCACAGCCAGATCTTGCTCAGCCAGCCCTTGTAGCGCATGGATTTGACCGGGCTCCGGTCGAGCCACGGCAAGACGAAGAGCATCGCGATCGAGGCACCCATTGCCATCACGCCCATGAGCTTGTCAGGGATCGCGCGCAAAATCGCGTAGAACGGCGTGAAGTACCAGACCGGGGCAATGTGCTCAGGTGTCTTGAAGGCGTTGGCCTGTTCAAAGTTCGGCTTTTCCAGGAAATAACCACCCATTTCCGGGAAAAAGAACACGATCGAGCAGAAGATAAACAGGAAGACGACTACGCCGACAATGTCTTTCACCGTGTAGTACGGGTGGAAAGGAATGCCATCCAGCGGGATGCCGTTTTCGTCTTTATGCTTCTTGATGTCCACGCCGTCCGGGTTGTTCGAACCCACTTCGTGCAGTGCCAGGATGTGCAACACCACCAGGCCAAGAATCACAATCGGCAGGGCTACGACGTGCAAGGCAAAAAAGCGGTTCAGGGTGATGCCGGAGATCAGGTAGTCACCCCGGATCCACTGGGTCAGGTCGTTGCCGATCACCGGAATCGCACCAAACAGCGAGATGATCACCTGGGCGCCCCAATACGACATCTGCCCCCACGGCAGCAGGTAGCCCATGAAGGCCTCGGCCATCAGCGCCAGGTAGATCAACATGCCGAAGACCCACACCAGCTCGCGAGGCTTCTGGTAAGAGCCGTAGAGCAGGCCGCGGAACATGTGCATATAGACGACGATGAAGAACGCCGAAGCGCCGGTTGAGTGCAGCAGGCGCAGGATCGAGCCGTACTCGACATCACGCATGATGTACTCGACGGAGGCAAACGCCTCTTCCGCCGACGGGGTGTAGCTCATCGTCAGCCAGACACCCGTGACAATCTGGTTAACCAGCACCAACAGTGCCAGCGAGCCGAAGAAGTAGAAGAAGTTGAAGTTTTTTGGCGCGTAATATTTGCTGAGATGGTCTTCCCACATTTTAGTCGCGGGGAAGCGCGCATCCACCCAATCCATGAACTTGCTCATCAGGCTTTCTCCCCCTCGTCGACACCAATGACAATGACACTGTCAGTCTCGTAGTGATGTGGCGGAACTGGCAGGTTCAGCGGTGCGGGTTGTGACTTGTAGACGCGGCCAGCCAGGTCGTAGTGGGAACCGTGGCAAGGGCAGAAGTAGCCACCCACCCAGTCTTTGCCCAGGTCGGCAGGAGCAACTTCAGGACGGAAAGTAGGCGAGCAACCCAGGTGGGTGCAAATACCGATCAGCAGCAGAATCTCTGGCTTGATCGAACGAATTTCCTTATCGACGTAGGCGGGTTGGTCGGAATTCTTCGAGTCGGGATCAGACAGCTGACCTTCGATTTTCTTCAGATTCCCAAGGATTTCCTCAGTACGACGAACGATGAAGACCGGCTGACCGCGCCATTCAGCAATCATTTGCTGGCCTGGGTCGATCTTGCTGACATTCACCTTCACCGGTGCACCTGCGGCTTTCGCCTTGGCACTGGGAAACCATGACCCCACGAACGGGACCGCAGCCCCCACCGCTCCTGCAGCACCCACCACGGACGTGGCTGCTACCAAGAAGCGACGCCGGCCTGCATTCACGCCGTCATTGCTCATTCAGTCCTCTCCCATCAGCTTTTTGGCCTGTTAAATCAGGCGTCTACTAAGTGTTGTATCTTTACTTATAAAAATTTTGCCGAATGGTAATGAAAAGCCCCACGTATGACAAGGGAATTGCCCGGGCCTCCCTCTCCAGGCCTTGTAGTATAGGGGGTCTACGGATGTGGCAAGTTGTCACGGCGAAATTTATGCATAAATCGCAGGCAATAAAAAACGCCCAGCTCCGTGAGGAGTTGGGCGTTTTTGTGGAACGTAAAGCGAATTAACGCTTCGAGTACTGCGGACGCTTACGCGCTTTACGCAGACCGACTTTCTTACGTTCAACTTCACGAGCATCGCGAGTTACGAAGCCAGCTTTGCGCAGAGCGCCACGCAGGGTTTCGTCGTACTGCATCAGAGCGCGAGTGATACCGTGGCGGATTGCGCCAGCTTGACCACTTACACCGCCACCGATAACGGTGACGTAGATGTCGAACTTTTCAACTGTCTCGGTCAATTCCAGCGGCTGACGAACTACCATGCGGGCAGTTTCGCGACCGAAGAAGTTTTCCAGAGTGCGGTTGTTGATCGAGATGTTACCAGTGCCCGGACGCAGGAAAACGCGTGCGGTTGCGGTTTTGCGACGGCCAGTGCCGTAATTTTGAGTCGCCGACATAATGAACTATTCCGTTAAAACTTCAGTTCTTGGGGCTGCTGAGCAGCATGAGGGTGTACAGCGCCCGCATAGACTTTCAGCTTGCGAAACATATCGCGACCCAGTGGGCCCTTCGGCAGCATGCCTTTGACCGCGATTTCGATCGGGGCTTCAGGCTTCTTGGAAATCAGACCTTCGAAGTTCGAAGACTTGATACCGCCTGGGAAACCGGAGTGACGGTAGTACATTTTGTCTTGCGCTTTGTTGCCGGTAACACGTACCTGCTCAGCGTTGATGATCACGATGTAGTCACCGGTGTCAACGTGAGGGGTGTACTCAGGCTTGTGCTTGCCACGCAGACGGCTGGCGACTTCAGTGGCCAGACGACCCAGGGTCTGACCAGCGGCGTCGACGACAAACCAGTCGCGCTGAACTGTTTCCGGTTTTGCAGTAAAAGTTGTCATTCTTTAATAGCCTCAGGGGCCGCCCTGTAAATTAGACGGCGGATCTTACTGAATAGTGCGTACTTTGACAAGTCAAAGGCAGCCGGATACAGACGCTATCGGGGGCTCGGGTCGGCGCGTCCGTTCAACGGCAAGATTCTTCGGCAGGCGGCGCATCACTTCCACTGCAGAAAGAGGTGGGCAATTATGCAGATTGCGAAAAAAAATTCAACCTGCTTTTATGATTGTTTTCCCCGAAGGAGTACCCGATGGATTATCGACAGCTGGGCCGTACCGATCTGAATGTAAGCGCGATAGCCTTGGGCACCATGACCTGGGGCGAGCAAAACAGCGAGGCAGAGGCCTTTGCACAGATCGAACGGGCCAAGGCCGCGGGGATCAACTTCCTCGACACAGCAGAAATGTACCCGGTGCCGCCGAAGGCCGACACCTATGCCACCACCGAGCGCTATATCGGTAATTACTTCAAAAGCCGTGGCGACCGGGCCGACTGGATCCTCGCCAGCAAGATCGCCGGCCCCGGCAACACCATTGATTACATCCGTGACGGCCACTTGCGCCACAACCGCAAGCACATCGTCGACGCCCTGGATGCCAGCCTCAAGCGCCTGCAAACCGACTGGATCGACCTCTACCAGTTGCACTGGCCGGAGCGCAGCACCAACTTTTTCGGCCAACTGAGCTACAAGCACAAGGACGAAGACGACCTGACCCCGCTGGAGGAAACCCTCGAAGCACTGGACGAACAGGTGAAGGCCGGCAAGATCCGCCACATCGGCCTGTCCAACGAAACCCCGTGGGGCACCATGAAGTTCCTGGCCCTGGCCGAAGCCCGTGGCTGGACCCGCGCGGTGTCGATCCAGAACCCCTACAACCTGCTCAACCGCAGCTTTGAAGTGGGCCTGGCGGAAGTCGCCATTCGTGAGCAATGCGGCCTGCTGGCCTACTCGCCGCTGGCTTTCGGCATGCTCAGCGGCAAATACGAAGACGGCGCCCGTCCGGCAAAAGCCCGCCTGACCGAATACAGCCGCTTCAGTCGTTACTTCAACCCGCAGTCAGAAGCAGCCTGCAGCCGTTATGTGGCACTGGCGCGGGAACATGGCCTGGACCCGGCGCAGATGGCGCTGGCGTTCGTGACGCAACAGCCGTTCGTGACCAGCAACATTATTGGCGCCACGAGCCTGGAGCAACTGGACAGCAACATTGCCAGTGCCGACCTGAAGCTGTCGAAAGAGGTTTTGGAAGGGATTGAGGCGATTCAGAAGGACCATCCGAATCCAGCGCCTTGATTGATCCTTAAGCCGCTATCGCAGGCAAGCCAGCTCCCACATTTGACTGTATTCACACATCAAATTGTGGGAGCCGGGCTTGCCGCGATGTGGCCCGGAGCAGCACTACAAATCCATCAAAGCGCCCGCGCAATAATCTCTTTCATGATCTCATTGGTCCCCGCATAAATCCGCTGCACCCGCGAATCGGCCCAGGCCCGGGCAATCGGGTATTCCCACATAAAGCCGTAGCCACCGTGCAGCTGCACGCACTCGTCGAGCACCTTGCATTGAAGGTCCGTGGCCCAATACTTGGCCATCGCCGCCGTGGGCACATCGAGCTTGCCCTCCAGATGCAACGCCATGCATTTATCCACAAACACGCGGCCGATCTGAATCTCGGTGGCCATCTCCGCCAGCTTGAACCGGGTGTTCTGGAAGTCGGCAATTGCCTTGCCGAACGCTTTGCGCTCACGGGTGTATTCAAGGGTCCATTGCAACGCCGCCTCGGCTGACGACAGCGCGCCAATCGCCACGGTCAGGCGCTCCTGGGGCAACTCCTGCATCAAATACGCGAAGCCCATGCCGGCCTGGCCCAACAGGTTTTGCTTGGGCACGCGCACGTCCTGGAAAAACAGCTCCGAGGTGTCCTGGGCCTTCATGCCCACCTTCTCCAGGCGCTTGCCCTTGTCGAAGCCCGGCGTATCAGCCTCCACCAGAAACAGGCTGGTGCCCTTTGCACCGGCCTTGGGGTCGGTCTTGGCCACAACGATCACCAGCTCAGCGAGAAAGCCGTTGGTGATAAAGGTCTTGGAACCGTTGATCACATACTCATCGCCGTCCAATACCGCAGTGGTCTTGACGCCTTGCAGATCGGAACCCGCCCCTGGCTCAGTCATGGCGATGGCCGTGACCATCTCGCCGGAGATCAATTTGGGCAGGTACTTCTGTTTCAGCGCTTCACTGCCGTAATGCAGGATGTAGGGCGCCACGATGTCCGAATGCAGGGAAAACCCGATGCCGGTCAGCCCCAGTCGGCTGATTTCCTCAATCACCACTGCGCTGTAGAGAAAGTCCGCACCCAGGCCGCCATATTCCTCCGGCAGATGAGAACACAGCATCCCCGCCTCCCCCGCCTTGCTCCACAGACTACGGTCGATATAGCCCTGTTTCTCCCATTGCCCATGGAACGGCGCGGCGTGTTTTTCGAGGAAGGTGCGCACGCTCTCGCGGAAGAGTTCGTGCTCCGAGCTGAACAAGGTTCTGGGGATCATGGGTCACCTGCGTGGATTGTCGGACAAGGACGAGCCCACAGAGACTAAGCCGCGAAGGCGTCACGGGACACTGGACACATGCGACAAAAAATAAGACGATCCAGCCGTCTGGTGACCACTTTCCCCTATAAGAATAAATGAAATTATGTCTAACCAAATCTCCACGCCCCTACGGCGCGTCAGCATTTTGGCCATTGATCGGGTATTCGCTTCAACCCTCATGCAAGCCAAGGATTTCTTCCATCTCGCCAGCCTGCGTTATGGCAAACAACAAGGCCTGGGCCTGACCCCAGCGTTTGAAACGCGCCTGGTCAGCCCCGACGGGCAATCGGTACGCAGCTTCAGCGATGTGATCATGCCGGTGGACGGCGGCCTGGAAAACGCCGACATCATCGTGTTGCCGGCCTTCTGGGATGACTTCGACGCGCTGTGCACCCGTTACCCCCAAGTGCTGCCCTGGCTGCGCGAGCAACACGCCCGCGGCGCGGTGCTTTGCGGCGAGGCCACCGGCGTGTTCTGGCTCGCCGAAGCCGGCCTGCTCGATGGCAAGGAAGCGACCACCTACTGGCGTTTCTTCAATGCCTTCAGCGAACGGTTCCCCCAGGTGCAGCTCAACCAGGACAAGCACCTCACCGATGCCGACAACCTGTATTGCGCCGGCGGCACGACCTCGGCGTGCGACCTCTACATCTACCTGATCGAACGTTTCTGTGGCGCCAATATCGCGCAGGCCGTGGCCCGCGACATCCTCTACGAAGTGCAGCGCAGCTACGCGCCTGGGCGTATCGGCTTTGGTGGACAGAAGTTGCACCAGGACGTGATCATCCTGCAGATCCAGCACTGGCTCGAAGAGCATTTCGCCGACAAGTTCCGCTTCGAAGACGTCGCCCGGGAACACGGCATGAGCATCCGCAACTTCATGCGCCGTTTCCAGACCGCCACCGGCGACAAGCCGCTGCATTACCTGCAACGGCTGCGTATCGAGACGGCCAAAGGCCTGCTCTCGGGAAGCCGCAAGAGCATCAAGACCATCAGTTATGAGGTGGGTTACGACGATGCGAGCTTCTTTGCGCGGCTGTTCAGGCAGCACACCGAGCTGTCACCGAACCAGTATCGCCAGCAGTTCCAGCAGGCCGCGTAAGCCAAGACAAACACAAATCAATGTGGGAGCTGGCTTGCCTGCGAAAGCAATGTATCAGCCAGTAAATGAGTTGACTGAGACACCGCCATCGCTGGCAAGCCCGGCTCCCACATTGGATCTCCTTTGTTCTGGAAATCGATTTACGGCTTATGCCCGCGCGACAGGAACTCGTGGGATTGCATTTCAAGCAAGCGGCTCAGCGTCCGCTGGAATTCGAAGTTCAAGCGACCGCCGGTGTAGAGGTCCTTGAGTTCGACCTCGGCCGAGATGATCAGCTTGACGTTACGGTCGTAGAATTCGTCGACCATGTTGATAAACCGGCGCGCGATGTCGTCGGTGGTGACGCTCATCTGTTCCACGCCGCTCAGGATCACCGCGTGGAAGATTTTGCCCAGCTCGATGTAATCGTTCTGGCTACGCGGCCCGTCGCACAATTGGCGGAATTCGAACCAGGCCACGTCGTCGCAGGTACGCAGCGCGATGATTTCGCGGTTTTCGATCATCAACTTGTCGTTTTCCACCGCCTGGGTGCATTCCGGCGTCAGCGCGCGGAAGCTTTTTTTCAGGCTTTCGTGCGCCGCTTCGTTCAGCGGGAAGTGGAACAGCTCCGCTTGCTCAAGGTGGCGCAGGCGGTAATCAACGCCACTGTCGACGTTGACGATCTCGGTGTTCTGCTTGATCAGCGCGATGGCCGGCAGGAAGCGTGCACGTTGCAGGCCGTCCTTGTACAAGCCGTCAGGCACGATGTTCGACGTGGCGACCAGCGTCACGCCATTCTTGAACAGTTCTTCCATCAGCGTGCCGAGGATCATGGCGTCGGTGATGTCGGAAACGAAGAACTCATCGAAGCAGATGACCCGCGCTTCGTCGGAGAAACGCTTGGCGATGATGGTCAGCGGGTTTTTCTCACCCGGCAGGGTCTTCATTTCTTCGTGCACACGCTTCATGAAGCGGTGAAAGTGCGTACGCACCTTTTCCTTGAACGGCAGCGCTTCAAAGAAGGTGTCGACCAGGTACGTCTTGCCCCGGCCCACGCCACCCCAGAAATACAGGCCTTTGACCGGCGTGTGGTCTTTCTTGCCAAACAGCTTGCTGAACATCCCTGGCTTGCTTTGCGAGGCCGCGACCAGGTCGTCGTACAGGCGCTGCAAATGACGCACCGCCGTTTCCTGGGCCGCGTCATGGAAGAATTCAGGGCGTTTCAGATCAGCTTGATATCGTTCTAGGGGCGTCATAATTTCGTTAGCAAGGCAACAAAAACGGGCCGTCACTGTAACGACGGCCCTGGATAATGGCAATCAACCCTTGGTCGGGTTAATCCTCGATAGGCGTCAACGCAACGCGCAAGGCGGCGATGGCAGCATCGCGTAACGTTTCGTCGGCGAACTCGGCACTGTCGGCCACCGCAGCGCCGTCCAGCCATACGCTGAAGCTCAGGGCTTCGGTGCGCACGTCCAACGCGTCGCCGCTTTGCAATTGCTTGGTCACGGCGCCAGCCGCTTTGCCGTCGGCAAAATTGCGCGACAGCAGCAGTTGCTCGCCGTCAGCGGCCAACAGGCGGAAGCGGAAACTGCCGTCGTCTTCGCGAAAGCTTACGAAGCGTGCAGCTTTGGAGGCTTTCTTCTTGGCCACAACCGGCGCGGCGGCCTGATTGACGAATGAACGCAGGCCCACCGCCTCACGCAGCTCGGCCAGGAATGGCGCCGCTACGGCACGGGCCTTCTTGGCGCCAATCAGTAGCAGGTCTTCCATGTCGGAGGGGCGCGACATCAACTGGTGGTAACGCTCGCGCGCCTCGCCCAATTGATTGTCCAGCAGTTGGAACAGACGGCTCTTCGCCTCGCCCCAGCCCAGGCCTTCCAGCAATGCGTTGCGCAATTCCGCTTCCTCGGCCTTGGTGGCAAACGCCTGGAACAGGGTGAACAGGTGCGAGTTGTCCGGGTCCTTGGCTTCGCCGGGCGCGCGGGAGTCGGTGACGATCCGCGAGATCGCGTCTTTCATGTCCTTGGCGCTGGTGAACAACGGGATAGTGTTGTCGTAGCTCTTGGACATCTTGCGGCCATCAACGCCCGGCAAGGTGGCGACGCTTTCTTCGATCAACGCCTCGGGCATGGTGAAAAATTCTTTACCGTTGCCGAACAGGTGGTTGAAACGCTGGCCGATGTCGCGGGCCATTTCCACGTGCTGGATCTGGTCACGGCCGACCGGCACCTTGTGTGCGTTGAACATCAGGATGTCCGCCGCCATCAGCACCGGGTAGCTGTACAAGCCCATGGTGATGCCCGCATCCGGGTCTTCGCCGCTTTCGACGTTCTTGTCCACCGACGCTTTATAGGCGTGGGCACGGTTGAGCAGGCCCTTGGCGGCAACACAGGTCAGCAGCCAGGTCAGCTCGGGGATTTCCGGGATGTCGGACTGGCGGTAGAAGGTCACCCGGTTCACATCCAGGCCACCGGCCAGCCAGGTCGCGGCAATTTCCATACGCGAGCGCTGGATGCGCTGCGGGTCATCGCATTTGATCAGGGCGTGGTAATCGGCCAGGAAGTAGAAAGAGTCGGCATTGGCGTCCTGGCTGGCGAGAATCGCCGGGCGGATCGCACCGGCGTAGTTGCCCAGGTGCGGCGTGCCGGTGGTGGTGATGCCGGTGAGGATACGGGTACGAGTCGTCATGGGTAATCGCTTATCAGACTGCTATCAATTCGAGAGGCGTGGCAGCACCAGATCCTTGAGATCGGTGAGCTTGCCATGAAAAAAGTGCCCGCATTCTGCCACTTTCAGCAGCTCATGGGGGCGTTTCAAGGCAGCGGACCACTCGTAGACGACCTGCGGGTCGACCACTTCGTCGGTTTCCGGCTGGATCAGGGTCAATGGGCAGCCTTGGGGCAACACGTCGGTATCGCGCAGGCGCATCACGGCAGCGGCGACCATGAACAGGTGCGCGAGTTTTTCGCCCTTGGCTTCCAGGCGCCCGCCGAGGCTGGCGGCCACATAACCGCCAAACGAGAAACCGAGCAAGGTGATCGGCAGATCGGGGTGCTTTTCCCGCAGCCAGTTGGCAGCAGCTTCGGCATCGTCCACTTCACCGGTGGCCATATCGTGGGTACCGGCGCTGGCACCGACACCCCGGTAATTGAAACGTAAAGTAATCAAACCGGCATCGCGGGCGGTGCGTTGCAGGGTCGATACGACTTTATTGAGCATGGTCCCACCCTGCACCGGGTTAGGGTGGCAGATCAGCGCCAGGCCACGTGGCTCGGGGTGATCAAGGTACAGGGCTTCCAATTGGCCAACCGGGCCATCGATCAAAACGGGGGTTTCACGCATGAGCAAGGAATGAACTCCGTGACCTCTCAAAGGGTCGACTCGTCTAGCTAAAAGTCTGTGCATGGCATGATTGCGAGCTTAATCGCGGTATACAGCGCAGGTCCGAGCCGTTAACGTAAAGCAAAGCCGTTTATAGAGGAAGGACTCGTGGAACACTCGCTCTTAGTTTGGTTGTTGCCGACTCTCGCCTTGGTTGCCGGTGTCGCCATTGGATTCCTGGTTGCCCGCCTGCTGCCGAATGCCGCGCCTAACCGCACGCAGCGTCAGTTGGATGACATTCAGGAACGTTTTGACAGTTATCAGAACGAGGTAGTTACCCACTTCAACAGCACCGCGACCCTGGTCAAGAAGCTCACTCAGAGCTACCAGGAAGTACAGGATCACCTCGCCGATGGCGCTAACCGCCTGGCCCTCGACGACATCACCCGTCAGCGTCTGCTGGCCGCGTTGCATTCCGATGCACCGCAAACACCGCGGGAACGCCTGACCCCTCCGCGGGAAAACCAGGAGCCACCACGGGACTACGCGCCAAAAACGCCAAACGCCCCAGGCATGCTGGATGAGCAGTACGGCTTGAAGAAGTAAGTCATGTTCAAGCATTAAAAAAGCCCGGCTGATCGATGATCAACCGGGCTTTTTTGTGGGCTTCACTCGCCAGGACAATGGAGATCCACTGTGGGAGCGGGCTTGCTCGCGAAAGCGGTGGGTCAGTCTGAACATCTGTAACTGACAGACCGTATTCGCGAGCAAGCCCGCTCCCACATTGACCGCGTAAGACCCTAAGCCGATTGCTGCTCCTGCAACAACCCACTCTCGATCCGCACATGCCGCCCATGGAAGCGCTTGAGGCTGCTGCGATGACCGACGCTGACGATGCTCAGCCCCGGCAATTCATCGATCAGCGCTTGATACAACGTCGCCTCATCCTCTTCATCCATCGCCGAGGTGGCTTCGTCCATGTACAGCCACTGCGGCGCGAACAACAACGCGCGGGCAAAGGCCAAACGCTGCTGCTCACCCGGCGAGAGCATACGTTGCCAGTGGTTGGCCTCGTCCAGGCGCGCGACCAGGTGCGGCAAGCGGCAGGTTTCCAGGACCTGTGCATAACGTTGCGCCGGGTAGACGCTGTCGTCCTGTGGATAACTCAATACGGCCTTCAAGGTCCCAATCGGCAGGTAGGGTTTTTGCGGCAGGAACAGGTAACGCGCAGCCGGCAGGCGAATGCTGCCATGCCCCGCTGGCCACAAGTGCCCCATCGCACGCAGCAGCGTACTTTTACCACTGCCGGAACGGCCACTGAGCATCACACGCTGACCCGGCTCTACGGTCATGTCGGCGTCGGTGAGCAAGTGGCGGCCGTCGGCCAGGTCCATGCCCAGATCCTGCACCACCAACCGCTCGCCCTCAGGGCGCACATCGATTGCTGGAGTACGCTGTTCGTTTTCACTCATAGCCTGGTGGAAGCTGAGCAGACGGTCACTGGTCGCACGCCAGCTGGCCAGGTCGGCATAGGCACTGATGAACCAACTGAAGTTGCCCTGCACATTGCCAAACGCGGAGTTGATTTGCATCAGCTCGCCCAGTTCGATCTTGCCGGCGAAATAGCGCGGCGCCGCAACCATGAAAGGGAAGATGATTGCGATCTGTTCGTAGCCGGCGGTGAA
This sequence comes from Pseudomonas sp. M5A4_2d, assembly GCF_053345295.1. Taxonomy (NCBI): domain Bacteria; kingdom Pseudomonadati; phylum Pseudomonadota; class Gammaproteobacteria; order Pseudomonadales; family Pseudomonadaceae; genus Pseudomonas; species Pseudomonas sp. M5A4_2d. The sequence goes on from NZ_JBKEZW010000007.1 coordinate 189,157, forward strand.
GAAGGTCAGGCGCTTGGACACTTTCATGATGTCCCAGAAGTTGTGCCAGACTTTACTGAAGCGTGTGCTCAAGCGCTGTCTTTCATTCGGCTCGCCGTTGTACAGGGCGATGCTCTCCGCGTTTTCACGCACACGCACCATGGAGAAACGCAGGTCTGCTTCGAAGCGTTGTTGTTGGTTGCTCAGGCCAATCAAGCGACGACCGATCAGGTGAGTCAACCAGCTGCCGACACCGGCGTAGACCAATGCGCACCAGAACATATAGCCCGGAATGGTGAAGCCAAACACCTCGATACTGCCGGAAACACCCCACAAAATAATCGAGAACGACACGAGGCTGACGACATTGCGCAGCAGCCCGAGGCCCAGGCTCAACGTGTTCGAGGTGAAGTTATTGAGGTCTTCTGAAATCCGCTGGTCCGGGTTATCGGTGTACCCACCCTGCTCCAGCTGGTAGTAGTTCTTGTCGGCGAGCCAACGTGCAAAATGCTTTTCGGTGAGCCAGGCACGCCAGCGGATGGTCAGCATCTGGGTCAGGTAGAGGCGGTAGACGGCACCCAGAATGGCCACGGCCGCGATACCGCCGAAATAGCCGATCAGTTGCCAGAAAGCCGCCGTGTCCTTGTGCTCCAGAGCGTTGTAGAAATCCTTGTACCAGTGGTTGATCCACACGGAGATCGCCACGCTGAACAGCGACAAGCCAATCACCGCGCCCAGCAGCAACCAGGCCTTGCCCTTCTCTTCACTGCGCCAATACGGCGTGATCATCGCCCAGGTTCGGCGGAAGAATTGCCCACGCACCGCGTCGTTGACCGCGGAATACTCAGCGTTCTGATTCATCGTTCAGGCTCGGTAGGGGAAAATGACAGGCGTTTGAACCGATCATAGACGATCGGTTCAGCGCTCCGTGCTGCCTGAAGCAGATTGTTCAGACTTTGTTCAGCGCCGTACCGGACGCTTCTGCAGCTTGCGTTGCAGGGTGCGGCGGTGCATGCCCAGGGCACGGGCAGTGGCGGAGATGTTGCCCTCATGTTCGGTCAGCACGCGCTGGATGTGTTCCCACTGCAAGCGGTCCACCGACATCGGGTTTTCCGGCACCAGGGTATCGAGGTCGGCGTGTTCGGACAGCAAGGCTGCCAGCACGTCGTCGGCGTCCGCCGGTTTGCACAGGTAGTTGCAGGCGCCGCGCTTGATGGCCTCGACAGCGGTGGCAATGCTGGAATAACCGGTGAGGATCACTACGCGCATTTCCGGGTCGAGTTCCAGCAGCTTGGGCAGCAGCACCAGGCCGGAGTCGCCGTCCATTTTCAGGTCGAGCGCGGCGTAGTCCGGCAAATCAGCCTGAGCGATGGTCAGGCCTTCTTCGGCGGAGCCTGCGGTGCTCACGCGAAAACCACGACGGCTCATGGCGCGCGCCATGACGCGGGTAAAGGTGGCGTCGTCATCTACCAGCAACAGGTGCGGCAGTTCTTCGCCTTCGACTTGGATCTCGTCACTCATCGATATCTCCTCGTGCGACACGGGGCAGGCGCAGCTCGGTGAGCGTGCCACCTTCCTCATGACTATAGAGCTTCACTGAGCCGCCCGCGCGGGTCACGCTGGCCTTGCTCAAAAACAGGCCCAGGCCGAAGCCTTTGCCCTTGGTGGTAAAGAACGGTTTGCCGATCTGCTCGGCAATGGCCAGCGGCACGCCCGCGCCGTGGTCACGAATGCTGATGGTCACGTTTTCCGCATCCCAGTCCAGCTGTACGCCCAGGCCTTCGGGGCAGGCATCAGCAGCATTGTTCAACAGGTTGAGCAGCGCCTGGGTCAGGTCCGGTGGTGGCGCCATGCGTGGCACGCTGCCTTGGCCCAGCAGGTTGAAACGGTAACTGGCTTCGGGGCGCATCAGGTGCCAGCGGTTCAGGGCTTCGTCGAGCCACTGGGTCACATCCTGCATCTCCACGGCCAGGCGGCGATTGGCTTCAGCGGCACGCACCAGTTGCTGCAAGGTCTGTTTACATTGCTTGACCTGTTCCTGCAGCACGCTCAGGTCATCCTGCAGGGCTGGGTCGTGATGGTCCTGGACCATCTCATTGAGCAGCACGCTCATGGTCGCCAGCGGCGTGCCCAATTCATGGGCGGCGCCGGCAGCCTGAGTGGCGACGGCCAGCAATTGCTGGTCGCGCAGGCCTTCTTCGCGGCGAATGGCGCGCAACTCTTCCTGGCGACGCAGTTCTTCGGCCATGCGTGCAGCGAAGAAGGTAATCACTGCAGCTGACAGGGCGAAACTCAGCCACATCCCGTAGATCTGCAGGTTTTCCCGCGCGATGGGGAACGTCTGCAATGGATAAAACTGTGCCAGCAACAAGGTGTACAGGGTCAGCGCAATACCCGACAGCACCACCGAGTAGCGCCACGGCAAGGTCACCGCGGCGATGGTCAGTGGCACCAGGTAATAAGAAACAAACGGGTTGGTGGAACCACCGGAGAAATACAGCAACACACTGTGGATAAACAGGTCGCAGGCCAATTGCAGGGCGTATTCCAGTTCAGTCACCGGCCACGTGGTGCGCAGGCGGATGGCCGTAAACACACACAGCACGATGGAGAAGCCGAGGGTCACGGCCAGTTGCAGCCACGGCAACGGCAGCAGGTCGAACCAATACGCGAGCCCGACGGAGCCAGCCTGTGCGGCCAGTACCAAGGTGCGAATGAACGTCAGGCGCCAGAGGTTCTGGCGTGTGGCGGAAGTCAGTTTTACGGCGGCGAGCATGAGCTCTCCCGGTGAGCGCTGCAGGCGGATCGGCAGGAGTATAAACGAAGCAGGCCGCCTGGCATGGCGTGTGTGGCTCTTTGACGCAGGCCGCGTAAATGACCGTTCGTCGGCATCCCCACAACTTGTAGCGAATGTGTAAACCCGAAGAACCCGACATCACCGTCTACAGTCATACCGAACACGACTATCCCAAGGAGCTTCCATGTCTCGTTTCACTCGCAGTGCAGCCGTTATCACCCTCAGCGCCAGCGCCCTGGCCAGCCTTCCCGCCATGGCCGCCGATGCGCTGAATTACAACCAGATTTCCCTGCGTGCCGAGGTCAGCCAGGAAGTTGCCCGCGACAAGATGATCGTCACCCTCTACACCGAATCGCAAAACGCCGACCCGGCCAAGCTTGCCGCTGAAATCACCACGACCATGAACAAGGCCCTGGGCGAGGCTCGTGAAGTCAAAGGCGTGACCCTGCGTCAGGGCAGCCGCAACAGCTACCCGATCTACGACAACAAGAACCAGAAGATCACCGGCTGGCGTGAACGCGCTGAACTGCGCCTGGAAAGCGCCGACTTCCCGGCGCTGTCCAAGCTCACCGGCGATCTGCTGAACACCCTGAAAATGGAAAACATGGACTTCGCCATCGCCGACACCACACGTAAGGCCAGCGAAGATGCGTTGCTCAAAGACGCGGTTGCCGCCTTCAAGGCACGCGCCCAATTGGCCACCGACGCACTGGGCGGCAAGGGTTACAAGATCGTCAACTTGAACTTCAACACCAACGGTTATCCACAACCGTACGCCCGAAACGGCGGGATGATGATGAAAGCGGCCATGATGGATTCGGCGCCGACGCCGGAAGTGGAGGCCGGGACCAGTCAGGTGAACATGAGCGCCGACGGCGTGATTGAAGTCCTGCAGTAAGGCTTTTCGAAACAGAAAAACGGCGCGGCCTTGAGGGTTAGCGCCGTTTTTTTTGTAAGACCCAGCGACACCGTCTGTAGTCCCTCATATCCAGCCACAGACCCATATGGAATCAAATGCCCGGTTCTCACTACAGAGTTAATGCAACGGCGCACGCCGACATCCTCTTACTTCACGAGAACCGAATTCATGACCGTATATCTCAATCGGACACCTCCTCAGTTACAGGAAAACCTACCTGTCTATGCGCCGCCGAAAACCGAAGCGCAAACCACGCAAGCGCCCCAACGTTCAGCCGAAAAAACGGTTAACCCTCATGAAACACAGCTGCTCAAAGCTTACCTTGAGCAGGTGAATCGCCTGGCGCTGCACACCTCGCCCAGACTGGTCAGTGTTCCGAGACAGAGTACCTTGGGCCAATGGCTTGAATTATATGATGCCCACGTGCGACAACCCGCTCTCAATGGATGGCTGTTTAGACAAGGAATCCACGACATCGGCCAGTTTTCGGTCGCCCCCTCAACAGGCACCTTGTCCGCTGAAGTGGAGGGAAAAAAGAAAACTTTCAGCCTTACGGACACGTCGGGCTGGGGACAAATCTCAGCGGCATTGCTGGCGACCGCCAGCGTGATCGCACCCGGAAAAAGTGGTGATTTGCGGGTGGAACAACATGATGGCTTCCTTCAAGTCCATCCAAAGGTAGTGGCACACTTCCAAGGTGTTCCATTCCCGCAATCCGCCGCCTTTGCGCGGGCGCAATTCAACCAACTGGCCCCCAAAGATGCGTTCGACCCTATCCCGCCTGATGACCGATTACGCCCTGCCAGCCGCCGCTCAGAAGACGCGATGCAAGCGCAAATACAGAGTGCCGGCAAGTTCTACAGCACCGCCCCCGCGGCACTGGATTACAAGCTTTTGGCGGTCGACGTCGCCAACAACCTGCCCGATACGCGGGCCGAAGCCAAGAAGTGGGCAGAAGCGCTGATTCTCAAGTTGACGGGCAACGTGGTCGATGCTGACACGATCTATTTGAACCGTTTCAGGAGCGCGAGCAGCGCGAACACCGTAACAGGCTGGGAGCACACCTTTGAGGAGCCCTACTCCTCATTACGCCTGCCGGATGCCCTGCTGAAAAACTTCTCCGAACACGATTGGATTCCGGGCACCCTGGATCAGGAAGCCGGTCTGTACACGGTAGGTGCCGGTCAAAGCACAAAGGGTGGGTACGGCGCCGACAACCAATTCGCCCTCGTACCCTCCTCGGTCATGCACGAGAGTTGGAAGACCGACTTCCAGACCCAGATGACCCAGAAAATCGACAATTTCTGGAGCGCTCATAGCAGTAACTACGAGACGGCGATCAAAGGTGAGTTCGTCTTTCAGGCTCGCAAGCAATTGAAGGCCAATGAAGCCAGATCAACAGCTGAGCGCAAACTGCAAGCACCCGAGCACCAACTCACCCGTGACGATTACCGCTTGGTGATGGGGGCAGTGTCCAACCTCCCACTCGATGAAAATGCGCCGATCAGCGTGGAACAACTCAAGGCCATGGCGCCAGCGAAAGGCATCGTCCAGGCGAATGCGCTTAACCTCCATGGCTTTACGTCCAACGATATTGTGCGTTTCAGCGCCGCAGACGGTGGCCGTCAAGTGCTCTATATCCCTGGTGCCGAACCGGCGTTTCTCAGGTTTGACTCACTTGCGAAACTGGATCAATGGGTCATTCAGCAGACCCGGGAGCCTAAAAAGCGAGAGGCACTGCTCTCTCATTTTCCGTTGATCTACCGCCAGGACCATGAAGCCAGTTTGGGCATTCGAGCAGCCAATATACTCGTGCCACTTCTAGGGTTCACCCATGTAGCCGACAAGAAAGAGGGCTTGGATACCCTGTTCAAAAAAATGGCTACCGGAGAGTTCAAGGGGTCAGCGATCAACAACAGCCACTCCGGGATCGAGGGGGATGTGTTTTCCACATTGGCAACCGCCAGCAAGGAACGCATGAAGAGTGATGCTGACGTTGTCATCAAGTCCAACAGCGAAGTGATCCGCGACACTTGGCTGAACGACATCACCGTGGCCGCCGGTTTGTTGGCCAAATTTGCCCCCATCGCTGCACCGGTTGCCGCTGCGGCCGTGCTCGCAGGGCTAACCGAACTGGCGTTAGGAGCAGAAAAAGCCTCGTCCGGCGACACGCAGGCGGAACGCAAGGACGGTGCTTCCAAGGCATTCGATGGTTTGTTGAATACCCTGTTCTCAGTCGGGGCGAGCGCAGTCCCTGAAGACCCGTTTGCCCTGCCTCCCGAGACAAAATTACCGCCCGCGGAGCCGCTGATTCCACCGACCGCCAATGAAATCCAGGAGCCACGGCCAGGACCGTCCTCCGGTAACAGTTCTGTCGTCAACGCGCCTGTGCCGCAACCCTTGCCGAGATCCGAGTCACTTATCCGCATGGCGCAACATGCCGTCCCTGACGGTGAGGCATTGATAAAGAATGCTACTCGAGACGCACTCGGTGTTTATCGAATGACTGACAGTAAGGGGACATTCCGCCAATTCGTGCGTTTTACCGATGAAACAGAAACGAGCCGTATATTTGAAATATCGGGGCGTTACCGGTCCGGCGACGCCTTTGCCAAAATCATTAATCCGGATAACGGCGCGGGGCTGATGGTGATAACACCGGGGCGCGATGCTCAATGGGAGCGCGCACCTGCCGATGGCGGCCTTCGACTGTGGCCATGGACAGGTACGCCTTCGCCAACGCCGAGTGAAAACCTGACGCCGAAATTCTCTGACTTGTTCGCAGACTTCGATGAGCCGGCGGTAAAGCAATCGGAGAGATTTGACGCACTTCTAAAAGTTGATGAAGCAAAACCCTTCTTGCCGTCGACAAAAGGATATGAAGAAAATGGCGAACTCAAAAGAAAGTTGGTGCTTACCTGGAGCGCCCCCAAACAGGAATTCACGCTGCTTGAATCTGAGAAGGCTATCGCTACGCCTTACAGCGACAGCAACTATTCGCACAACTTCATTCTTGACCTTAACCGCTCTGACTACTCAGTCACTAAACTGACAGAACACGGCGAGCTTCACTTCAGTCTGGATGCCCACGGCGACTCTGCAGAAACGATCCGACTCAATAGGCTTAAACAGTTCGAGAGCGCGATTCCCGATGCGGCTATGCGCTCGCGAATTTCCGAGGTCGCCCATCAAGGCTCGGTCGAGCCCGCCACTATCGAGTTGATCAGTACTTTAAAAGACGGCTATAGCCCGAAAGTGAGCACCGCTACGTACTCGGTAGAATATGACCCCGTCAAAAACGAAGCCCGCGTCAAAGTCGCCGCCCAATGGGATGTGAATGATTTGAGCGGTGACGAGATGAAGCCTGTTTCAGATATGAAAATGACCAGCAGCCGAACCTTTCTCGTCAGCTTGGGCAACGAAGTATCAGACAACCCCTACATCATCCAGGAGATGGCCCCGACTCAGCTCGAGGCAACGCTGCCAGGAGGCCCGGCCCAATAAGCTAGTCACAGCCATTGAGACGCTAATCTCTACCTGAGTCACAAGAACGGCGGTAACCTCGGTGACCGCCGTTTTCGTTTGGGCAGCTTTATACGCCAGCCACTTCAGGGGTCTCCATGGAAAGAATCGCCTTAAAACCGCTCCTCCTCGCTGCCGGCCTCTTGGCCTTCATGCCGCTGGCCCAAGCGGCCAGCACCCTGGTCTACTGCTCCGAAGCCAGCCCCGCCGGCTTCGACCCCAGCCAGTACACCAGTGGCACCGACTTTGATGCCTCCGCCGAAACCGTGTTCAACCGCCTGACCCAGTTCAAGCGTGGCGGCACCGAAGTCGAACCCGGCTTGGCCACGAGCTGGGATGTGTCCAACGATGGCCTGAGCTACACCTTCCACCTGCGCGATGGCGTCAAGTTTCACACCACCGACTACTTCACCCCCACCCGCGACTTCAACGCGGATGATGTGCTGTTCACCTTCAACCGGCTTTTGGACGCCCAAAGCCCATTCCGCAAGGCTTACCCGTCCGAGTCGCCCTACTTCACCGACATGGGCTTGAACACCACGATCAAAAGCGTCGAAAAACTCGACGAGCACACCGTGCGTTTCAGCCTGAACAATGTCGATGCCTCGTTTGTGCAGAACCTGGCCATGAGCTTTGCCTCGGTGCAATCGGCCGAATATGCGGCCCAGCTGTTGAAAGAAGGCAAGGCGGAGGACATCAACCAAAAACCGGTGGGCACCGGGCCATTTGTGTTCAAGCGCTACCAGAAGGACTCGCAGATCCGCTACGTCGCCAATAAACAGTATTGGAAGCCCGAGGACGTGAAGCTCGACAACCTGGTGTTCGCGATCACCCCGGACGCGGCGTCGCGGTTGCAGAAACTCAAGGCCGGCGAATGCCAGGTCAGCGGTTACCCACGGCCTGCCGACATTGAAGTGATGAAACAGGACCCGAACCTGCGCGTGCTGCAACAAGCCGGTTTCAACCTGGGCTTCCTGGCCTACAACGTGACTCACCCGCCGCTGGACCAGCTCAAAGTGCGCCAGGCCCTCGACATGGCCATCGACAAGCCAGCAATCATCAAGGCTGTTTACCAAAGCGCCGGACAATTGGCGCAGAACGCACTGCCACCGGCGCAGTGGTCTTACGACCCGACTATCAAGGACGCGCCCTACGACCCGACCAAGGCTCGGGCGCTACTAAAAGAAGCAGGGGTTGCACCAGGTACCACCATCAATTTGTGGGCGATGACTGTGCAGCGCGCCTCCAACCCCAACGCGCGAATGTCAGCACAAATGATCCAGCAGGATTGGGAGAAGGTCGGTATCAAAGCCAACATAATCAGCTACGAATGGGGCGAATACATCAAACGCGCCAAAAATGGCGAGCACGACGCGATGATTTATGGCTGGACCGGCGACAACGGCGATCCGGATAACTGGCTCGGCGTGCTCTACAGTTGTGCTGCGGTCAAGGGCAGCAATTATGCGAAATGGTGTAACCCGGCCTACGACAAACTTGTGCAGCAGGCCAAGCTCAGCAGCGACCGCGAGCAGCGCATCAAGTGGTATCAACAGGCGCAGAAAATCCTTAAGGAACAAGTACCTATAACACCTATCGCTAACTCGACGGTTTTCCAGCCTATTCGAAAAGAAGTGCAGGACTTCAAGATCAGTCCTTTTGGCCTGACGCCGTTTTATGGTGTCAGTCTAGATAAGTAACAGCTACGCCCCAACCGAGTGCACCAGACGCTTCGGTTGGGCCTTTTTGGTGCGACGAATGCACCGAAAAAACCCTCTATATATATGCATTTATGTACAAACTTTCATAAATGCGACATTCCTGTACGTTCGTACCACACTTTGCCTCTTGCAACGGTTCAGCATCTTGCAATGGGTATGGCCCCTGCATAAGTATCCGCAGGCCGACTCACGAGGTCGCCCTCACCACCAAAAATGACAACAAATCATGAGGCCAACATGCTTAAACACGCAGTCATTCCGCTTTTAGTTAGTGCTGGCCTTATGGCCGCAGCCCCTTTCGCCCAAGCGGCGACTAACCTGGTGTTCTGCTCCGAAGGGAGCCCGGCCGGTTTTGACCCAGGCCAGTACACCACCGGAACAGACTTCGATGCTTCGGCCGAAACCATGTTCAACCGTCTGACTCAGTTCGAACGCGGCGGCACCGCTGTGGTTCCTGGGCTGGCCACCACCTGGGACGTGTCCCCGGATGGCCTGACGTACACCTTCCACTTGCGCGACGGTGTCAAGTTCCACACCACCTCGTACTTCAAGCCGACCCGTACCTTCAATGCCGATGACGTGCTGTTCACGTTCAACCGCATGATCAACAAGGACGACCCGTTCCGCAAAGCCTACCCCACCGAGTTCCCGTACTTCACGGACATGGGGATGGACACCAACATCAAGAACATCGAAAAAGTCGATGACCACACCGTCAAGTTCACCCTTGGCACCGTGGACGCGGCTTTCATCCAGAACCTGGCGATGAGCTTCGCTTCGATCCAGTCGGCTGAATACGCAGCCCAGCTGTTGAGAGAAGGCAAGGCACAGGACATCAACCAGAAGCCAATCGGCACTGGCCCGTTCGTATTCAAGAGCTACCAGAAAGACTCGAACATCCGTTACACCGGCAACAAGGATTACTGGAAACCTGAAGACGTGAAGATCGACAACCTGATCTTCGCTATCACCACCGACCCGTCGGTGCGTATCCAGAAACTCAAGAAAAACGAATGCCAGGTGACCCTGTTCCCACGTCCGGCCGACCTCAAGGCGCTGGGTGAAGACAAGGATCTGAAACTGCCGCACCAGGCCGGTTTCAACCTGGGCTACATCGCTTACAACGTAATGCCGGTTCTCAAAGGCCAGACCGCTGCCAACCCGCTCTCCGACCTGCGTGTGCGTGAAGCGCTGGACATGTCGGTGAACAAGCAGCAGATCATCGACTCCGTGTATCAGGGCGCAGGCCAACTGGCCGTCAACGCCATGCCGCCGACCCAGTGGTCCTACGACACCACCATCAAGGACGCCCCGTACGATGTGACCAAAGCCAAGGCTTTGCTCAAGGAAGCAGGCGTCAAGGAAGGCACCGAAATCACCCTGTGGGCGATGCCGGTTCAACGTCCATACAACCCGAACGCCAAGCTGATGGCCGAGATGCTGCAGAACGACTGGAAACAGATCGGCCTGAAGGTCAACATCGTCAGCTACGAGTGGGGCGAGTACATCAAACGCTCCAAGGGCGGCGAGAACCAGGCCATGATCATTGGCTGGAGCGGCGACAATGGTGACCCGGACAACTGGCTGAACGTGCTGTTCGGCTGCGATTCGCTGTCCGGTAACAACTTCTCCAAATGGTGTGACAAGAAATTCGACGGCATCGTGAAAGAAGCCAAGGCCACTTCGGATGTCACCAAACGCACCGAGCTGTACAAGCAGGCGCAACATATCCTCAAAGATGCAGTCCCGATGACACCTATCGCGCACTCGACGGTGTATCAACCCATGCGCAACACCGTGCAGGACTTCAAGATCAGCCCGTTTGGCTTGAACTCCTTCTACGGCGTGAGCGTAAGCGGCAAGTAAGGATTAATAACGGCGACGCTTCATAACGTCGCCGTTATTGCATCCGCCTGGACCGTAGGAAACAGACCACGACAAAACTCATTGCGTCTTACAGCAATGAGCCGCGACGTAGAGCTCCGTTACCTACAAGGTCAATCCGTTTTGGCGCATTTACTGCGAAGTCCGCGGCCCATACCGTCGTAGGACAGCAGAGTCTCCAATCTCGGAAAGGCACTTGCTGCGTGTGGGATCAGTGATGTCTCCCTGGCTGAACGCCCGGGTGATTGCTCACTGATGACAACAACAAACAAGGATCGGGATCGTCATGCGCCATACCACCGTTCTATCCGCAATTTTTGGCACCAGCCTGCTGGCTGTGGCCACGATGGGCCAAGCCGCCGACAAGAAGAGCCTGGTGTTCTGCTCTGAAGGCAGCCCGGCCGGGTTTGACACCGCGCAGTACACCACCGCCACGGACAACGACGCAGCGGAGCCGCTGTACAACCGCCTGGTTGAGTTCGAAAAAGGCGAGACCAATGTGGTACCTGCGCTGGCAACCAAGTGGGATATTTCGCCAGACGGCCTGACCTACACCTTTCACCTGCGTGAAGGGGTGAAATTCCACAGCAACAAGGAATTCAAGCCGACGCGCGACTTCAACGCCGACGACGTGCTGTTCACGTTCAACCGCATGCTTGACCCCGACCACCCGTTTCGCAAGGCCTACCCCACCGAGTTTCCGTACTTCAACGGGATGAGCCTGAACAAGAATATTGCCAAGGTCGAGAAAACCGACCCGCACACCGTGGTGATGACATTGAACACGGTCGACGCCGCGTTCGTGCAAAACATCGCCATGAGCTTTGCCGCGATTCTGTCAGCCGAATACGCCGAGCAGTTGCTTAAGGAAGGCAAACCCAGCGACATCAACCAGAAGCCGATCGGCACTGGCCCGTATGTGTTCCAGCGCTATCAGAAAGACTCGCAGATCCGTTATGTGGCCAACAAACAGTACTGGGACCCGAGCCGGGTCAAGCTGGATCAATTGATCTTCGCCATCAACACTGACGCGTCAGTGCGGGTGCAGAAGCTCAAGGCCGGCGAATGCCAGGTGACCCTGCATCCGCGCCCGGCCGACGTCGATGCCCTCAAGGCCGACCCGAACCTGCAACTGCTGACCAAGCCCGGTTTCAACCTCGGCTATATCGCCTACAACGTGCGCCACAAACCCTTCGACCAGCTCGAAGTGCGGCAGGCGCTGGACATGGCGGTGAACAAGCAAAGCATCCTGAATGCCGTGTATCAGGGCGCGGGCCAACTGGCCGTCAACGCCATGCCGCCGACGCAGTGGTCTTACGACGACACCATCAAGGACGCCGCCTACAACCCGGAAAAAGCCAAGCAACTGCTCAAGGCCGCCGGCGTTAAGGAAGGCACCGAGATCACCCTGTGGGCGATGCCGGTACAACGGCCCTACAACCCCAACGCCAAGCTGATGGCCGAAATGCTGCAAAGCGATTGGGCCAAGATCGGCCTCAAGGTCAAGATCGTCAGCTACGAGTGGGGCGAATACATCAAGCGCACCAAGAACGGTGAGCACGATGTCAGCCTGATCGGCTGGACCGGTGACAACGGTGACCCGGACAACTGGCTGGGTACTCTTTATAGCTGCGACGCCATCGGCGGGAACAACTACTCCATGTGGTGTGACCCGGCGTACGACAAGCTGATCAAGCAAGCCAAGGTCGTGACCGACCGCGAACAAAGGACTGTTCTGTACAAACAGGCGCAGCAACTGCTCAAGCAGCAGGTGCCGATCACGCCAGTCGCCCACTCGACGGTCAACCAGCCGTTAAGCGCCAAAGTCGAAGGTTTCAAAGTCAGCCCCTTCGGCCGCAACGTGTTCTCGGGCGTCAGTATTAACCCATAAGAAAATAACTGGATGGCGGGGAGCGAAATTCGCTCTCCGGCAAACGTGCAGCCTTTTGTTGGGAATTTTCCTACGGCAAACGTTTGCAAGAGCTTGAACGAGTTACACACCCAATAGCCGGTTCACCTAAAAAGACCGGCATTAAAAAGAGAACCAAAGGAGCTTCACCCATGAAACTGAGTAGCAAAGCGCTTCTGGCCCTGGCCATCAGCAGCATCACGGCAACCGCCTTCGCTGAAACCCAGAGCCAGGACTTCGTTCCAACCACATTGGCCGGCACCAGTGCCCAAAGCGAGGCCAAGGGCTTTGTCGATGGATTCAGCCTGGGCGGTACTACCCGTAACTGGTTTGCCAACGAACAGAAATTCCGTGGCGGCAAGTTCACTTACCAAAAACACGGCGAAGCCCGCACCGACGCGTACCGTACCAACTGGGTGCAAGGCACCATCCTCAACGCTACCTCGGGCTTCACCCAAGGCACCGTTGGCGTGAGCACCGAAGTGGCGGTCTACAACGCTCTGGTTCTGGACCGTAGCAAGCGCGACATCAAGGGTGGTTCCAACCGTACCCTGGCCGACTCCAACGGTGACGCAGTCGACCAGTGGAGCAAACTGGGCCTGGCCAACGTCAAGTTCCGCGTCTCGAACACCACATTGACCGCCGGTCGCCAGAACTTCAGCAGCGGTATCGTCGACACCATCGGCAACCGTGCCCTGCCTTCGAGCTTTGAAGGTGTGAGCTTCAACAGTGAAGAATTCAGCAACCTGTCGTTCCAGGGTGGCGTGTTTGACCGCGTTTCGCCACGTACCGAGCAGAGCCTGTCGAAATTCCGCTCCGAGTACGGCAATGGTCAGGAAACCGACAAGGTCAACACCTTGGGCGTCAACTACCAGCCATTCAAGAGCCTGAAAACCAGCCTGTTCGCCGCCAATGTCGAAGACTTCTGGAACCAGTACTACTTCGGCGCCACCCACGAACTGGGTGATGCACAGACCCTGGCACTGACCACGGGCCTGAACTACTACAAAACCGTCGATACCGGCAAAAAGCTGATGGGTAAAATCGACAACGATACCTACTCGCTGTCGCTGGGCCTGACTCACCAAGCCCACAGCCTGACCTTCTCGTACCAGGAAGTGAACGGTAACGAGTACTTCGACTACCTGCACGAAACCAACGGCATCTACCTGGCCAACTCCCTGACGTCCGACTTTAACGGCCCGAACGAGAAATCCTTCCAGGTTGCCTACGGTATCAACATGGCCGAATACGGCGTGCCAGGCTTGAAGTTCAATATCTACTCGGCTCGCGGCTGGGGCATTGACGGCACTCACTACACCGGCAACGGTGGCATCGCCGGCCGTGGGTATGACGGCATTCAGTCCCAGGACGGCGAGAAACACCAGGAATACGGCATCGGCACTTCCTACGCCTTGCAGAGCGGCCCACTCAAGGCCACCACGATTCGTGGTACCTACGTGACTCACCGCGCCAGTGCCAACCAGGCTGACGGCAACATCCGTGAGTTCCGCCTGGTCACCACCATCCCGTTCAACATTCTTTAATTAGCACCAGGTAGTCGGCGGGCTCATTACGAGCCCGCCGGCTACGCTTGTCTGGTTTAATCGATTGCAGAGGGCTCTGAATGAAAATGCTCCCGCTACAAGCTGCCATTGCCGCTGCGCTGTTGAGCGTCGCGATCGGCGTTTCGGCCAAACCGCTGGTGGTCTGCACCGAAGCCAGCCCGGAAGGTTTTGACCCGGTCCTGTACACCACCGCAGTGACGTCTGACGCCGCCGCCGAAACCATGTTCAACCGCCTGGTGGACTTCAAGCCCGGCACCACCGAAGTGATCCCCGCACTGGCCAAGGCCTTGCCGGAAATCAGCGCCGATGGCCTGATCTACACGTTCCACCTGCGTGACGACATCAAGTTCCACACCACCGACTACTTCAAACCCACGCGCAACATGAATGCCGACGATGTACTTTGGAGCTTCCAGCGCCAGTTGGACCCGAATCACCCTTGGCACAACAAGTCCAACGTGGGCTACCCGTACTTTGAAAGCATGGGCTTCAAGGAACTGCTCAAGAGCGTAACGAAGACCGACGACCACACCGTCGTTTTTACCCTGACCCGTCCTGAAGCACCGTTTTTGGCCGACCTGGCCATGGCGTTTTCCTCGATTCACTCCGCCGAATACGCCGACCAGTTGCTCAAGTCCGGCAAGACCGATGACCTGAACGCCAAGCCGATCGGCACCGGGCCGTTCATCTTCACCCGCTACGCCAAAGACGCCCAAGTGCGCTTCAAGGCCAACCCGGATTACTTCCGTGGCAAGCCGCCGGCGGACCCGCTGATCCTGGCGATCACCACCGACAACAATGTGCGTCTGCAAAAGCTCAAGGCCAACGAATGCCAGATCGCGCTGTATCCGAAACCGGATGACGTGCCGAGCATGAAAGCCGACCCGAACCTGAAAGTGACGGAACTGGCGGCGATGACCACCAGCTACACTGCGCTGAACACCACCCACAAGTACATGAGCGACGCGCGGGTGCGTCACGCGATCAACATCGCGTTCGACAAAAAAGGCTACAACGAATCCCTGTACGGCAAAGGCAACGCCATCGACGCCACCGGCCCGTATCCACCGACCCTGCTGGGTTTCAGCGACAAACTGAAAAACCCGCCGCGTGACCTGGACAAGGCCCGCGCCCTGCTCAAGGAAGCCGGCGTACCGGAAGGCACCGAGTTCACCCTGTTCACCCGTAACGGCGGTGGCCCGACCAACCCTAACCCAATGCTCGGCGCCCAGCGCATGCAGGCGGATTTGGCTCAGATTGGCCTGAAGGTCAATATCAAAGTCATGGAATGGGGCGAGATGCTCAAGCGTGCTAAAAACGGCGAGCACGACATGGTGTCGGCTGGCTGGGCAGGGGATAACGGGGACCCGGATAACTTCCTCACCCCTAACCTGAGTTGCGATGCAGCCAAAAACGGCGAAAACTACGCCCGCTGGTGTAACAAAGAGTTTCAAGACTTGATCGATAAGGCACGCGCCATTGAGGAACCCTCGAAACGGGCTGCACTCTACGAACAAGCCATGGACGTTTTCGAGAAGGACCAACCGTGGATTCCCATGGCTTACCCGAAAATGTTCACCGCCATGCGTAAAAACGTCGAAGGTTTTACCCAAAGCCCTCTGACGACAAATAACTTCGCCACCACCCAGGTGAAGTAATAAGAGAAGACGCTCGGCACCGTCGCCATTGACGGTGCCGAACCTGCCTAACCGGCTGATTGAGGTACACAACAAGATGTTTAGTTTTATTGCCCGCCGATTGGGGTTATTGATCCCCACGTTTTTCGGCATCACGTTGCTGACGTTTGCGTTGATTCGCATGATCCCTGGCGACCCCGTCGAAGTCATGATGGGCGAACGACGAGTCGACCCCGAGATGCACGCACAGGCAATGGAACGCCTTGGTCTTAACAAGCCGCTGTACGCGCAATACCTGGACTATGTTGGCAAGCTCGCCCACGGCGACCTTGGCGAATCGCTGCGCACGCGCACCAGCGTGTGGACCGAATTCACCGCCCTCTTCCCGGCGACCCTGGAACTGTCCATGGCCGCCCTGTTGTTCGCCGGTATCCTGGGCCTGTTGGCCGGGGTGATCGCGGCCTTGAAACGAGGATCCCTGTTCGACCATGGGGTGATGGGCATCTCCCTCGCGGGATATTCGATGCCGATCTTCTGGTGGGGCCTGATCCTGATCATGTTCTTCTCGGTAAGCCTGGGCTGGACCCCGGTTTCCGGGCGTATCGACCTGCTCTACGACATCGAGCCGCGCACCGGCTTCATGCTGATCGACACCCTGCTGGCTGACGAGCCGGACGCATTCTTCGACGCCCTGCACCACCTGATCCTGCCGGCCATCGTGCTCGGTACCATCCCGCTGGCGGTGATTGCGCGGATGACCCGTTCGTCGATGCTCGAAGTATTGCGTGAAGACTACATCCGTACCGCCAAGGCCAAAGGCCTGTCGCCGGCGCGCGTGGTATTCGTACACGGCCTGCGTAACGCGCTGATCCCGGTACTCACCGTGGTGGGCCTGCAAGTCGGCACCCTGCTGGCCGGTGCGGTCCTCACCGAAACCATCTTCTCGTGGCCTGGCATCGGCAAATGGCTGATCGAAGCCATTGGCGCGCGGGACTACCCGGTGGTGCAAAACGGCATCCTGCTGATCGCCTGCCTGGTGATCCTGGTGAACTTCGTGGTGGATATCCTCTACGGCTTCGCCAACCCACGCATCCGTCACCAGCGCTGAGATCATGACCATGACCACACCTACTCAAGTGTCAGCAGTCGATCAAAGCCTGCTGTATCCGTCCCCGTACAAAGAATTCTGGCAAGCCTTCTCCAAGAACAAAGGCGCCGTTGCCGGCCTGCTGTTCATGTTGCTGATCGTGTTCTGCGCGCTCTTCGCCCCTTGGGTTGCGCCGCATAACCCGAGCGAGCAATACCGCGACTTCCTGCTCACCCCACCGGCCTGGCTGGAAGGCGGGCAGATGCAATTCCTGCTGGGTACCGACGAACTGGGCCGTGACCTGCTCTCGCGCCTGATTCAGGGCTCGCGCCTCTCATTGCTGATCGGCTTGTCGTCGGTGGTGATGTCGCTGATCCCGGGCATCCTGCTGGGGCTGTTCGCCGGGTTCTTCCCGCGCATGCTTGGCCCAACCATCATGCGTTTGATGGACATCATGCTGGCCCTGCCGTCGCTGCTGCTGGCCGTGGCCATTGTCGCGATCCTCGGCCCTGGCCTGATCAACACCGTGATTGCGATTGCCATCGTGTCCTTGCCGTCCTATGTCCGTCTGACCCGCGCTGCGGTCATGGGCGAACTGAACCGCGACTACGTGACGGCCGCCCGCCTCGCCGGCGCCGGCCTGCCACGCCTGATGTTCATCACCGTGCTGCCTAACTGCATGGCGCCGCTGATCGTACAGGCCACCTTGAGCTTCTCTTCGGCGATTCTCGATGCTGCGGCCCTGGGCTTCCTTGGCCTTGGCGTACAACCGCCAACCCCGGAGTGGGGCACCATGCTGGCTTCGGCCCGTGACTACATCGAACGCGCCTGGTGGGTAGTGAGCCTGCCTGGCTTGACCATTTTGCTCAGCGTGCTGGCTATCAACTTGATGGGTGACGGCCTGCGCGATGCGCTGGACCCGAAACTCAAGAACGCCGCCTGAGGAGATTCCCATGTCACTGTTAGAAATCAAGAATCTCAACGTGCGCTTCGGCGACAAGACCGCCGTACCGGTGGTCGATGGCCTCGACATTTCCGTCGACAAAGGCGAAGTGCTGGCGATCGTTGGCGAGTCGGGTTCGGGTAAATCCGTGACCATGATGGCGCTGATGGGCCTGATCGAGCACCCCGGCATCGTCACCGCCGATGCCCTGAACT
This sequence comes from Pseudomonas sp. M5A4_2d, assembly GCF_053345295.1. Classification (NCBI taxonomy): domain Bacteria; kingdom Pseudomonadati; phylum Pseudomonadota; class Gammaproteobacteria; order Pseudomonadales; family Pseudomonadaceae; genus Pseudomonas; species Pseudomonas sp. M5A4_2d. The sequence goes on from NZ_JBKEZW010000007.1 coordinate 207,338, forward strand.
TCGACGGCAAGGACATGCTCAAGCTGAGCAACCGCCAGCGCCGTCAGATCGTCGGCAAAGACCTGGCAATGGTGTTCCAGGACCCGATGACCGCGCTGAACCCCAGCTACACCGTGGGTTTCCAGATTGAAGAAGTGCTGCGCCTGCACCTGAAAATGTCCGGCAAGCAAGCGCGCAAGCGTGCCATCGAACTGTTGGAAAAGGTTGAGATCCCAGGCGCTGCCAGCCGTATGGACGCCTACCCGCACCAACTGTCCGGCGGTATGAGCCAGCGTGTTGCAATCGCCATGGCGATTGCCGGTGAGCCGAAACTGCTGATTGCTGACGAACCGACCACCGCGTTGGACGTGACCATCCAGGCGCAGATCATGGAGCTGCTGCTGGCCCTGCAGAAAGAGCAGAACATGGGCCTGGTGCTGATCACTCACGACTTGGCCGTCGTGGCCGAAACCGCCCAGCGCGTGTGCGTGATGTACGCAGGCCAGGCCGTTGAAGTCGGTCAGGTGCCGCAGTTGTTCGACATTCCGGCGCATCCGTACAGCGAAGCGCTGCTCAAGGCGATCCCCGAGCACAGCCTTGGCGCCACGCGCCTGGCCACGCTGCCGGGTATCGTTCCCGGTCGTTATGACCGCCCGCAGGGTTGCCTGCTGTCACCGCGCTGCCCGTACGTGCAGGAATCCTGCCGTGCCCAGCGGCCCGGGCTTGATCCGAAAAGCAACAGCCTTGCGCGCTGCTTCTACCCCTTGAACCAGGAGGTGGCGTAATGGCCGTCGTTCTTACCGCCCGCGACCTCACCCGTCACTACGAAGTGTCCCGTGGCCTGTTCAAGGGCCACGCCCTGGTGCGCGCGCTTAATGGCGTGTCGTTCGAGCTGGAAGCTGGCAAGACCCTCGCCGTAGTGGGCGAGTCGGGTTGCGGCAAATCCACCCTGGCCCGCGCCCTGACACTGATTGAAGAGCCGTCTTCGGGTTCCTTGAAGATCGCTGGCCAGGAAGTGGCCGGCGCCGACAAGGCCCAGCGCAAGCAATTGCGCAAAGACGTGCAGATGGTGTTCCAGAGCCCGTATGCCTCGTTGAACCCGCGCCAGAAAGTCGGTGATCAACTCGGCGAGCCGCTGTTGATCAACACCAACCTGTCCGCCGCCGAGCGCCGCGAGAAAGTGCAGGCGATGATGAAGCAAGTGGGCCTGCGCCCTGAGCATTATCAACGCTACCCGCACATGTTCTCCGGCGGCCAGCGCCAGCGGATCGCATTGGCCCGCGCCATGATGCTGCAACCTAAAGTGCTGGTGGCGGATGAGCCGACGTCGGCACTCGACGTGTCGATCCAGGCCCAGGTGCTCAACCTGTTCATGGATTTGCAGCAGGAATTCAACACCGCCTATGTGTTCATCTCCCACAACCTGGCGGTGGTGCAACACGTTGCCGATGACGTGATGGTGATGTACCTCGGCCGCCCGGTGGAAGTGGGCCCCAAGGACGACATCTACGCCCGTCCCCTGCACCCGTACACCCAGGCGTTGCTGTCGGCTACCCCGACCATCCACCCGGACCCGAACAAGCCGAAAATCAAGATCGTCGGCGAATTGCCTAACCCGCTGAACCCGCCGCCGGGTTGCGCCTTCCACAAGCGCTGCCCGTATGCGACCGCGCGGTGCAGCAGCGAGGAACCGCAATTGCGCGCCCTGGATAACCGCCAGGTGGCTTGCCACTACGCGGAGCAATTTGTGGCCTGACCGCAACAAAAATGCCCTGGGTGATTAAGCCCAGGGCATTACACAAGTTCTACCGCCCCACCCGTCGGATTGCGCATCAGTCCGGCCGGTGGGGCTTTTTTTCACGCTGACTTACGTATCACTGTCGCTGTCATCGTCGTCTGGCGGGGCTTGCTGGTCATCATCATCCTTGGAGCCACCCTGGTCCTTATCACCGGGCTCTGACTCGTCCGCAGCCAGTTGCAAACCACCCGCTGTCACCGACTTCGCCGCTACAACCGCCGGGGCCTGGCTCTGCACGACCGTATTGGCCCACGCAGATGAAGCACCCAGCGACAACATCACCAACACCTTTAGCAACAGCACCACACGTTGAAAGATAGTCATGGTCGATTTCCGTCCAGTCAGTGAAACACGCGCGCCGGCGTTCGACCGTCGCAGTGAATTAAGCTAGTTCCGTTCTCGGGTTTACGCCACTCGCTCATCAGGTATCGCCGTCATCGTAGGTTTCGCTGTCCTCCCCCTCGTTGTAAGGATTTTCCGCGTCTTCCTTGGGCGCAGGTTGGGCCTGTGGCTGCCAGCCGCCGGAGTTGACCTCTTTTTGCTTTTTTTTGCTGACCGGGCCGGTGTCTTTCCATTGGGCCGTACCTGTATCCGCCAGCGCCGAGGTGTACGCCAAAGCAGTGGACAGGCCCAGGGCCCCCAGCAGCACCATATGAATGGCGCGTTGAGTTATACGCAAGGTCGCCTCCTGATCCGTCGGTAAGTGGACGTAATAATTCAAACGCTAGACGGGATGCGGGCATCTCGCCAATTCATCGCCACGTGGAGATCAGAATGTGGGAGCGGGCTTGCTCGCGAATGCGGTGTATCAGTCAGCCTATCCATGGCTGACACTGCGCATTCGCGAGCAAGCCCGCTCCCACACTTGGATTATCGGCGCCCACAAAAAAGGGCGAAGCCATCACGGCTTCGCCCTTTCGTGTGCCGCTCAGACCTTAATGGTGCTCGCGGGTCGCACGGAATTTCACGTCCGGCCAGCGCTCTTCCATCAGCGCCAGGTTGACCCGGGTCGGCGCCAGGTAGGTCAGGTGACCACCGCCGTCGATCGCCAGGTTTTCTACGGCCTTGTTGGAGAACTCTTCCAACTTCTTCTTATCGCTGCAATCGATCCAGCGCGCGGAGTACACGGTGATCGGCTCGTAGGAGCATTCGACCTTGTATTCCTCTTTCAAGCGGCTGGCGACCACATCGAACTGCAGCACACCGACGGCGCCGAGGATGATGTCGTTGCTGCGCTCGGGGAAGAACACCTGGGTCGCGCCCTCTTCCGCCAATTGCTGCAAACCTTGGCGCAGTTGCTTGGATTTGAGCGGGTCACGCAGGCGCACGCGACGGAACAGTTCCGGAGCGAAGTGCGGGATACCGGTGAAGCCCAGCGCTTCGCCTTCGGTGAAGGTGTCACCGATCTGGATAGTGCCGTGGTTGTGCAAGCCGATGATGTCGCCGGCGAAGGCCTCTTCCAGCTGTTCACGCTCCGAGGAGAAGAACGTCAGGGCGTCGCCGATGCGCACGTCCTTGCCGGTACGCACGTGGCGCATCTTCATGCCTTTTTCGTATTTGCCGGAGCAAATGCGCATAAAGGCGATACGGTCGCGGTGCTTGGGGTCCATGTTCGCCTGGATCTTGAACACGAAGCCGGTGAATTTCTCTTCAACCGGTTCCACGGTGCGCTCGTTGGCAACACGGGCCAGAGGCTCTGGCGCCCAGTTCACCACGGCGTCGAGCACGTGGTCGACGCCGAAGTTGCCCAAGGCGGTACCGAAGAACACCGGCGTCAGTTGGCCATCGAGGAACTCCTGCTGGTTGAACGCGTGGCAGGCGCCCTGCACCAGTTCCAACTGATCGACAAAGCGGTCGTACTCGTCACCCAGGTGGGCGCGGGCTTCGTCGGAGTCGAGTTTCTCGATGATTTTTACATCGGTGCGTTCGTGGCCGTGGCCAGCGGTGTAGACAATGATGTAGTCGTCAGCCAGGTGGTAAACGCCCTTGAAGTCGCGGTAGCAACCAATCGGCCAGGTGATCGGCGCGGCCTTGATCTTCAGGACCGCTTCGATTTCATCGAGCAACTCGATCGGGTCGCGGATATCGCGGTCGAGTTTGTTGATGAAGCTGACGATGGGCGTATCACGCAGACGGCAGACGTCCATCAGCGCGATGGTCCGTGGCTCAACGCCTTTACCGCCGTCGAGGACCATCAGTGCCGAGTCCACTGCCGTCAATGTGCGGTAGGTGTCTTCGGAGAAGTCTTCGTGGCCCGGGGTGTCGAGCAGGTTGACCATGTGGTCGCGATACGGAAACTGCATGACCGACGTGGTAATGGAAATACCCCGTTGTTTTTCCATTTCCATCCAGTCGGAGGTGGCATGGCGGTCGGATTTGCGGGATTTCACCGTGCCGGCCACCGCGATTGCCTTGCCCATCAGCAGGAGCTTCTCGGTGATGGTGGTTTTACCGGCATCGGGGTGGGAAATAATAGCGAAAGTGCGGCGTTTCGCGACTTCGGCGGCCTGGTGGGTCATGGGAAATCGCCTGGCAGGTGAGTCAAAAAAGGGCGGCGAGTATAGCGCAAACCCAGGGTTACGGACCACCGTTCAGCCCATTGGGGGTGGCTAAATGCTGCCAAGTGTGGAACCTTTTAAAAGGTAGAGACGTCCACTCCCCTGCTACCGCACTCGGAACAGGGGCTGAAAAATCAGCAAGTTAGCCTGACGAGGCTGCGCTCATGGCTTGATCGCATACCGCATTGCCGGTATCGGCGAGCTGCTTTTCGCGAACATATTCGCCGACAGCCAGGAATGGCATTGCCGCTCGGAAATGTGTTCGCCGACAAAAGAAAAAAAGGAGTCCGCCTGTGGCTATTCGCTATGGCAAAGGGCTGATAGGAGGAGCGGTTGTCGTCGCTCTCCTGGCCCTGCTGGTCCACTGGATCGGCATCAACACGATCGAACTGTACCGCGACGATTTGTTGTTTTACCTGCAAGCACACCTGATCCTCGTTCTTGTCTCCATGCTGGCCGCCCTCGTTGTAGGGATCCCCGCCGGTATCCTGCTTAGCCGACCGAACATGGTCGGGCGCGCAGAACGTTTCATGCAAATCTTCAACATCGGCAACACCGTCCCTCCCCTGGCCGTACTGGCCATCGCCCTCGGCGTCCTTGGCATCGGCAGTGGCCCGGCCATCTTCGCGCTGTTCCTCGCCTCCCTGTTGCCCATTGTGCGCAACACCTACGAAGGCCTGAAAAACGTACAGGGCTCCCTGAAAGAAGCCGCCACCGGCATCGGCATGACGCCGCGCCAGGTGCTGTTTCGCGTGGAATTGCCCAACGCCGTGCCGATCATCATCGGCGGTGTGCGTGTGGCTCTGGCGATCAACGTCGGTACAGCGCCGCTGGCCTTCCTGATTGGCGCCAACAGCCTGGGCAGCCTGATTTTCCCCGGCATCGCCCTGAACAATCAGCCGCAATTGCTGCTCGGCGCCGCGTGCACCGCGCTGCTGGCGTTGCTGCTCGACGGTCTGGTGACCATGGCCAGCCGCCTCTGGCTGGAACGCGGGTTGCGTCCGTCTTAAGGCTTGGCAAAGGAAATCACATGAAAAAACTGACATTGATACTGAGCTGCGTCCTGCTGTTTGCAGGTTTTGCGCAAGCCGCAGAAAAACCAGTGATCCGTATCGGCGCCCGGGTGTTCACCGAACAGACCTTGCTCGCCGAAATCACCTCCCAATACCTGCGCACCAAGGGCTACGACACCCGCGTGACCGGCGGCCTGGGCAGTAACCTGGCGCGCAGTGCCCAGGAAAGCGGGCAACTGGACCTGATCTGGGAATACACCGGCGTGTCGCTGGTGGCCTACAACCATGTGGACGAGAAACTCGACAGCGAACAGTCCTACGCCCGAGTGAAAGAACTCGATGCGAAAAAAGGCTTGGTCTGGCTGTCGCCGTCGAAATTCAGCAACACCTACGCGCTGGCACTGCCGGACAACGTGGCCCAGGAATTCCCGCAGATCAACAGCATCAGCGACCTGACCCAAGCACTCGCAGAGAAAACCAAAGGCACACGCCTGGTGGCCCTGGACACCGAGTTCGCCAACCGTTCTGACGGCATGGCCGGCATGGTCAAGCTGTATGACATGAACCTGACCCGCAAAAACACGCGGCAGATGGACGCCGGGCTGGTCTACACCGCGCTGCGTAATGGCCAGGTGTTTGCCGGGTTGGTCTACACCACCGACGGTCGCTTGAATGCCTTCAAATTGAAGCTGCTGGAAGACGACAAGCATTACTTCCCGGACTACACCGCCGCGCCCGTGGTGCGTCAGGTTTATCTGGACGCGCACCCTGAATTGGCCGCTGACCTCAAGCCGCTGGCCGCGCTGTTCGACGATGCAACCATGCGCCAGCTGAATGCGCGGGTCGACGTCGACCATGAAAGCCCGTCCGCCGTGGCCGCAGACTTCCTGCGCCAACATCCGATCAACCCATAAGAGGAGAAGACATGGAATTCCTGAACGCCTTTTCCCATCTTGATTGGGCCCAAGTCCTGCACCTCACCTGGCAGCACATCACCCTGGTCGGCATTGCGGTGATCCTGGCGATTGTCGTCGGCGTGCCCCTCGGCGTGCTGATGACCCGCTTCCCCACGTTGGCCGGTCCGCTGCAAGCCAGCGCTACGGTGCTGTTGACCGTGCCGTCCATCGCCTTGTTTGGCCTGCTGCTGCCGTTCTACTCCAAGTTCGGCCAGGGCCTGGGGCCGATGCCGGCGATTACCGCCGTGTTCCTCTACTCCCTGCTGCCGATCATGCGTAACACCTACCTCGCCCTCACCGGCGTGGAACCTGGTATCCGCGAAGCCGCCAAAGGCATCGGCATGACCTTCGGCCAGCGCCTGCGCATGGTCGAACTGCCCATCGCCGTGCCGGTGATCCTCGCCGGCGTGCGCACCGCCGTGGTGATGAACATCGGTGTGATGACCATTGCCGCCACCATCGGCGCCGGTGGCCTGGGTGTACTTATTCTGGCTTCCATCAGCCGCAGCGATATGTCGATGCTGATCGTTGGCGCCGTGCTGGTCAGTCTCCTGGCCATCTTCGCCGACCTGCTTCTGCAATGGCTGCAACGCTCGCTGACTCCAAAAGGACTGCTCAAATGATCGAACTTCAAAACCTGACCAAGACTTTTCAAAGCAACGGCAAAACCGTGTCCGCCGTGAACGACGTAAGCCTGACCGTCAATGAAGGCGAGATTTGCGTATTCCTCGGCCCGTCGGGCTGCGGCAAGAGCACCACGCTGAAAATGATCAACCGCCTGATCAAGCCCACCTCGGGCAAGATCCTGATCAATGGCGAAGACACCACCGACCTCGACGAAGTGACCCTGCGTCGTAACATCGGCTACGTGATCCAGCAGATCGGCCTGTTCCCGAACATGACCATCGAGGAAAACATCGTGGTCGTGCCCAAGCTGCTCGGCTGGGACAAGCAGAAATGCCACGACCGCGCCCGCGAATTGATGAGCATGATCAAGCTGGAACCCAAGCAGTACCTGCACCGTTACCCGCGTGAACTGTCGGGTGGCCAGCAACAGCGGATCGGTGTGATCCGTGCGTTGGCGGCCGATGCACCGTTGCTGCTGATGGACGAGCCGTTCGGTGCGGTCGACCCGATCAACCGCGAGATGATCCAGAACGAGTTCTTCGAGATGCAACGCGCGCTGAACAAGACCGTGATCATGGTCAGCCACGACATCGACGAGGCCATCAAGCTGGGCGACAAGATTGCGATCTTCCGCGCCGGCAAGCTGCTGCAGATCGACCATCCGGACACCTTGCTGGCGCATCCGGCTGACGAGTTCGTCAGCAACTTCGTCGGCCAGGACAGCACCCTCAAGCGCCTGCTGCTGGTTAAAGCCGAAGATGCGGCCGACAACGCCCCATCGGTGAGCCCGGAAACCCCGGTGGCGGATGCGCTGGAGCTGATGGATGAAACTGACCGTCGTTATGTGGTGGTCACCTGTGCCGAGAACAAGGCGCTGGGTTATGTACGACGTCGCGACCTGCACCGTCAGACCGGTACCTGCGGGCAATACCTGCGGGAATTCAACGCCACGGCGGCGTACGACGAGCATTTGCGCATCCTGTTGTCGCGCATGTACGAGTTCAACCGCTCGTGGTTGCCGGTGATGGATGCCGAGCGGGTGTTCCTGGGTGAGGTGACTCAGGAGTCGATTGCCGAGTACCTGAGTTCCGGTAAGTCGCGTGGCGGTAAGACCAGTATTGTGTCGCCTGCCGAGACAGCGTTGGCCTGATCTGACGCCACTCAGTACAAAAATGTGGGAGCGGGCTTGCTCGCGAATACGGAGTGTCAGTCACTGAATAGAGTGCCTGATGCACCGCTTTCGCGAGCAAGCCCGCTCCCACATTTGGTCCGTGGTGTATCAGGGAAATCCAACCGATTTGCCCCATTCGGGGAACATCAATCCGTCACACCTGTCGGTTACATAAGTAGCTGCACCGGGTCCCGCGACGAACGCGTGCAAAAACGCGACATTTTTAGTTGATCTATGGCCCCTCACGTCCTAAAGTTCGCGCCGAACGTCCATGCTGGAAACGATCCATCCGGCTCAAGTACTGACGACGAGACAGCAAGGCCAAGGGACGCGGTTATCCCATGGCCTTTTTGCTTTCGGCGACATGCCTTGGGAAGTAGGCGAACCAAAGTGGGGATACGGAGGACGTTCATTTGCACCCATTGATCAAATTAGTTTGCCCTTAGGAGTTCCCAGCATGTCGATTAACGTCGAAGATTATTTCGCGCGCGCCACCTTTGACAAAATGAAGGCGTTCGCCGACAAGCAAGAAACCCCGTTCGTGGTGATCGACACCGCGATGATCAGCCAGGCCTACGATGACCTGCGCGCCGGTTTCGAATTCGCCAAAGTCTATTACGCGGTCAAGGCCAACCCGGCTGTCGAGATCATCGACCTGTTGAAAGACAAGGGCTCTAGCTTCGACATCGCCTCGATCTACGAGCTGGATAAAGTGATGGACCGTGGCGTCAGCCCCGACCGTATCAGCTACGGCAACACCATCAAGAAATCCAAGGACATCCGCTACTTCTACGAGAAAGGCGTGCGCCTGTTCTCCACCGACTCCGAAGCCGACCTGCGCAACATCGCCAAGGCCGCGCCGGGCTCGAAAGTGTACGTGCGTATCCTCACCGAAGGCTCGACCACGGCTGACTGGCCTTTGTCGCGCAAATTCGGCTGCCAGACCGACATGGCCATGGACCTGCTGATCCTCGCCCGCGACCTCGGCCTGGTGCCTTACGGCATCTCCTTCCACGTCGGCTCGCAACAGCGCGACATCAGCGTGTGGGACGCAGCGATCGCCAAGGTCAAAGTGATCTTCGAGCGCCTGAAAGAAGAAGACGGTATCCACCTCAAGCTGATCAACATGGGCGGCGGCTTCCCGGCCAACTACATCACCCGCACCAACAGCCTGGAAACCTACGCCCAGGAAATCATCCGCTTCCTCAAGGAAGATTTCGGCGACGACCTGCCGGAAATCATCCTGGAACCGGGCCGTTCGCTGATCGCCAACGCCGGTATCCTGGTCAGTGAAGTGGTACTGGTGGCGCGTAAATCGCGTACCGCCGTCGAGCGCTGGGTATACACGGATGTGGGCAAGTTCTCCGGCCTGATCGAAACCATGGACGAAGCCATCAAGTTCCCGATCTGGACCGAGAAGAAAGGCGAGATGGAAGAAGTGGTCATCGCCGGTCCTACCTGCGACAGCGCCGACATCATGTACGAAAACTACAAATACGGCCTGCCACTGAACCTGGCGATTGGCGATCGTTTGTACTGGTTGTCGACCGGTGCTTATACCACCAGCTACAGCGCGGTTGAGTTCAATGGCTTTCCGCCGTTGAAGTCGTACTACGTGTAAGCACGCCGCACACAAAAAACCCATGACATGTCATGGGTTTTTTTATGGGTCAGGAAAGAGTCGCAGCACGTTGCTGGTAAGCGTCGGCCATGGCCCGGATCTGCGGATTCTCGGCCGCCGCCAACGCCTTGTGGGCCGTTCGCAGGAACTTGAGATTTCCGCCGGCCAGTGCCTGGCGTAACCACTCCAACGCGCTTTCGACTTGACCTCTATCGGCCAGCACCGCCGCATAACTGAACTGCCCGCGAAAATCCCCGCCTTCGGCTGAGCGTCGATACCAGGCCACGGCAGCCTCAAGATCCTGTGGGCAACACCGGCCATCTTCCAGATAACGCCCCAGCAAGTTCATCGACTTGGCATGGCCTTGCTCGGCCGCCTGGCGATAAAACCCCAGCGCTTGCGCTTGATCTTCCGCCACGCCACGGCCGGTGGCCAGCAGGTTGGCGTAGTTGTACTGGCCCCAATCCAGCCCGGCCTCTGCCGCCAGGCGATATGCCCTTGCGGCCGCCGCCTCGTCGACGGCGCAGCCCCAGCCATGTTCCCGGCAACGCCCGGTCATATTGCGGGCCATCAAATGCCCGCCCTGCGCCGCGATCTGGAACCAGCGCAGTGCCAGCGCTTCATCCCGTGCAATGCCGCGCCCTTCCAGCAGGATTTGCCCAAGCAAGGCCTGGGCGTCGACAACGCCCTCCTTCGCAGCCATCAAGATGGCCTGGGCGGCGCGCACCGGGGAGTCGTCAAGCATGCGTTGCAATTGCTCGACGTTGAGGACTTCTTCACGGCGCAATAAAAACCCCATGTCAGACCTCAACCCAGCGGCGCAACAGGTTGTGGTAAGTGCCGGTCAGCTGGATCAGCGCCGGATGGTCGGGGACATCGCGGGTCAGTTGCTGGATCGCACCGTCCATCTCGAACAGCAAGGTGCGCTGGCTGTCTTCGCGCACCAGGCTTTGGGTCCAGAAGAACGCGGCATACCGCGCGCCGCGCGTCACCGCGTTGACTTTGTGCAGGCTGGAGCCTGGGTAAAGCACCATATCGCCGGCCGCCAGTTTTACCCGCTGCAGGCCGAAGGTGTCCTGGATCTCCAACTCACCGCCGTCGTATTCATCCGGGTCGCTGAAAAACAGCGTGGACGACAGGTCGGTACGTACCCGCTCATGGCTGCCCCTGGGCTGACGCACGGCGTTGTCGATATGAAAGTCGAAACTGCCACCCGCCGTGTAGCAATTGAGCAGCGGCGGAAAGACTTTGTGCGGTAATGCCGCCGACATAAACAGCGGGTTTTTCCACAAGCGCTCAAGCATTGCCGCGCCGATTTCCTTGGCCAACGGGTGGCCTTCGGGCAATTGCAGGTTGTGCTTGGCTTTGGCGGATTGGTGCCCGGCGGTGATTTTACCGTCGGCCCACTCGGTGTTTTCCAGGGCTTGGCGAATGCGCAGCACCTCCTCGCGAGAGAACAGGCCGGGAATGTGCAGCAGCATGGGGCAATACCTGAATTCAGAGAGGCGCCAATGGTATTGATTCTTATCCGCCCTGTAAAACGCGAGAACGAACGAGTGGGTAAAAACCGTAAGCAAAAAGTGTAAAGAATGTAAATTCAGTGCGAATAGCAATGTATCGCAATTGATAGAAAGTCTTGTTAGCCCTATATTCCGCGGCCTCACCTCCTTGGGGAAGGACAACTCATGTCGCGCACCACGCTAAAAATATCTGCCGGTTCACCACGCGTACTGGCTTCGGCCATCGGCGTTGCACTCAGCGCCGGCGCTGCCGCCCACATGGCGCAAGCGGCCGAAAGCACCGAACAAAAAGGCGAGCGCAACAGCATCTCCCTCGGTGCCACCAGCATTACCGGCCAAGAACAGGACGCCCCGTCCTACCAGGTGGAAAAAGCGTCTTCGCAGAAGTACACCGCGCCACTGGTGGACACTCCGCGCTCAGTCACCGTAGTGCCGCAACAAGTCCTCAAGGACACCGCCGCCACCTCGTTGCAGGATGCCTTGCGCACCGTACCGGGCATTACCTTCGGCGCCGGTGAAGGTGGCAACCCTCAGGGCGATCGCCCGTTCATTCGTGGTTTTGACGCACAGGGCGACACCTACCTCGATGGCGTGCGCGACACCGGCGGCCAGAGCCGCGAGATCTTCGACATCGAGTCGATTGAAGTCAGCAAGGGCCCCAACTCCTCGTTCGGCGGTCGGGGCTCGGCCGGCGGCAGCATCAACCTAGTCAGCAAAACGCCACAAGCGCGGGATTTCACCAACGGCGGTTTCACCTACGGCTCCGACCAGACCCGCCGCTACGTGCTCGACGTAAACCGTCAGTTCCTCGACAACGCCGCGTTCCGCCTGAACCTGATGAGCCATGAGCAGAACGTGGCCGGTCGTGATGTGATCGACTACGACCGTTGGGGCGTCGCACCGTCGCTGACCTTCGGCCTGGGCACGCCGACCCGCGTCAACTTCAGCTACTACCACATGGAAAGCAACGACCTGCCGGACTCGGGCATTCCATACGGCTACAGCAACAGCGGCGCCAAAGCCGTTCATGTGCATGACAAACCGACCGACGGCGGCGACAGCAACAACTTCTACGGTTTGAAGGACCGTGACTTCCGCAAGACCCGCGCCGACATCAGTACGTTCTCCATCGAGCACGACCTGAACGACAACATGACGCTGAAAAACACCCTGCGCCATGGCAGCACCGGTCAGGACTACATCCTCACCCAGCCGGACGACAGCCAGCACAACGTCAATCAGTTCGGCACTGTGTGGCGTCGCGCCAACACCCGCGTGTCCACCACTGACACCACCACCAACCAGACCGATCTATTCGGCAATTTCCAACTGGCGGGCATGAAGCACTCGTACTCCACCGGCCTGGAATTCACCGGTGAAGAAACCCGCATCAGCGGCTACACCGTCAGCCCAAACACCAACCCCACCTGCACCGTAGCCAAAGGCAGCCTGGGCGGCCAGTGCACATCCTTGAGCAACCCGACACCGGACGACGCCTGGACGGGCAGCACCACACGCAACTACCTGGGCACCAACACCAAGGCCACCAGCCGCGCGGCCTATGTGTTCGACACCATCGAACTGGACCCGAAATGGCTGCTGAACGTCGGCTTGCGCTACGACACTTTCGACACAGTGGCCAACACCAATGCCGCCGCCGGGCGCACTAAAATCAAGGACGACAGCCAGTTCTTCAACTGGCAGGCGGGCCTGGTCTGGAAGCCGCTGGAGAACGGCAGCATCTACACGTCCTACGCCACTTCGGCCTCCCCGCCCGGTGGCCTGGTCGGCGAAGGCGCCGATGGCAACCCACTGTCTGCCGGTGCCGCCACCAGCGACTTGAAACCGGAAGAAACCGTCAACTATGAGCTGGGCACCAAGTGGGACCTGTTCCACAGCCGCCTGTCCCTGACCGCTGCGGTCTTTCGCACCGAGAAGAAAAACACCCGAATCTTGGTGGACGCGATGACCTACCAGAACGGCGGCGAGTCCCGCGTCGACGGCCTCGAACTGTCCGCCAGCGGCAAACTCACCGATCAATGGCAAGTGTTCGCCGGCTACAGCTACCTGAAAAGCGAGCTGGTGGATGCCGGTCTCAATGGCCGCAATGGCGTCATCAGCGCTGGCTCCAACAAAGGCAATGCAATGCCCAACACGCCGAAGAACACCTTCAGCCTGTGGACGACGTATGACATCACACCCAAGCTGACCATCGGCGGCGGCGCGTTCTATGTCGACCAGGTTTACGGCGACGCCGCCAACACGGTTTACGTGCCGGCCTACACCCGCTACGACGCCATGGCCAGCTACAAGCTGACCAAGAATGTCGACCTGCAATTGAACGTGCAGAACCTGACCGACAAAACCTACTACGACAAAGCCTACGCGGCGCACTTTGCCAACCAGGCGGCCGGTCGTACGGCGCTGTTGACCACCAGTTTCCACTTCTAAACCCGGTCAACGTTAAGCCAGAAGCCCCACGCATCGGATGCGTGGGGCTTTTGCGTGTAAAACAGAATGTTTCTCGACAACTCACGGCATAATGCGCGCCGTGACAACTACATCCAGATGAGCGAGGCGGTCAGACGTGTTGAAGAAAACCCTGTTTCAATTGCACTGGTTCTTCGGCATTACTGCCGGGCTGGTGCTGGCGTTGATGGGGATCACCGGGGCTGCGGTCTCGTTTCAGGATGAAATCCTGCGGGCGCTCAACCCCTCGGTATTGCACGTCGAAAAACGCGAAGCCGGCGTACTGCCGCCTGCCGAACTGGTGCGCAAACTCGAAACCACCGAAGGCAAGACCGTGTCGATGCTGTGGGTAGAAAGCGACAGCGGCAACGCCGCGCGCGTGTTCTTTACCCCGCCGCCCGGTGAGCGCCGTGGCCAGATGCGCTACTTCGACCCCTACACGGGCGACTACATGGGCGACGCCGTCGGCCAGGACGTCTTCGGCTTTATCCTGCAGTTGCACCGCTTTCTGGCCATGGGCGACACCGGCCGGCAAATCACCGGCGCCTGCACGCTGATATTGCTGTTCTTCTGCCTCTCGGGCCTGTACCTGCGCTGGCCACGCCAAGTGGCGAACTGGCGTGCGTGGCTGACCTTGGACTGGCGCAAAAAAGGCCGCAGCTTCAACTGGGATTTGCACTCGGTATTCGGTACGTGGTGCCTGCTGTTCTATTTGTTGGCGGCGCTGACCGGCCTGTCCTGGTCCTACGATTGGTACAACCAGGGCCTGACCAAACTGCTCTCCGACGCCCCGCACAACGAACGCATGCGCAAGCGCGGCCCGCCGCCCGAGGGCCCGGCGCCAGTGGCCAACTACGATGCGATCTGGAGCAGCATCTACGCCAACGCCGGCCCTGGTTTGAGTGCCTATAACATCCGTATGCCGGCCGTCGCCGGACAACCGGCCATCGTGTATTACCTGCTCAAATCATCGCCCCATGACCGAGCGCTGAACCAGATCAACCTCGACCCGGCCACCGGCGACGTCAAATTCCACGATCAATACGCGAGCAAAACCCTAAAGTCGCAATGGCTGACCAGTATTTACGCGCTGCACACCGGCAGCTACTTCGGCTTGGTCGGTCGCATTATCCTGACCGTCAGTGCGCTGTGCATGCCGCTGTTCTTCATTACCGGCTGGCTGCTGTACCTCGACCGTCGCCGCAAAAAGCGCCAGGTTCGCGATGCCCGCAAAGGCCTCGGCGCCAACCACAGCGATGCCCCGGCCTGGCTGATCGGCTTTGCCAGCCAAAGTGGCTTTGCCGAGCAACTGGCCTGGCAAACTGCCGGGCAATTGCAGGCAGCCGGCATGCCGGTGAACGTGCAGCCCCTGGGCAACGTCAGCCAGGACGACCTGACCCAATCGGAAAATGCACTGTTTGTGGTCAGCACCTTCGGTGACGGTGAAGCGCCCGACAGCGCACGCGGTTTTGAGCGCGGCGTGCTCGGCCAGGACCTGTCGCTAAAAGGCCTGAATTACTCAGTGCTGGCCCTGGGTGATCGCCAGTACGAGCACTTTTGCGGCTTTGCCCGGCGCCTGCACTTTTGGCTGACTCACCAGGGCGGCAACCCCTTGTTTGCCCCGGTGGAAGTCGACAGCGGCGACGCCGAGGCCTTGCTGACCTGGCAACAGCAACTGGGCCAACTCACCGGTCACGCGCCGGCAGCTGCCTGGCAAACCGCCCTATACGACCACTGGGCCCTGACTTATCGCACCCTGCTCAACCGCGGCAGCGTCGGCTCGAACATCTACCTGCTGGGCCTCACGCCGCCGTCGCCGCAAAACTGGCTGGCGGGTGACCTGGTGGAAATCCTGCCGCGCAATGGCCCCAAGGCCATTGAACACTTCCTCGCCGGCCTGGGCCTGACCGGCAACGATAGCGTGCTGATCGACGGCCTGGCGCAACCCCTTGACCAGGCACTGGCGACCCGCCAACTGCCGGACAACCGCACGCACCTGGTCGGCTTGCATGCCCAGGCACTGGTGAACGCATTGGTGCCACTGGGCATGCGCGAATACTCCATCGCCTCGATTGCCAGCGACGGCGTGCTGGAGCTGATCGTGCGTCAGGAACGTCACCCCGACGGCAGCCTGGGCCTGGGCTCCGGCTGGCTGACGGAACACGCCGCCATCGGGTCCGGTATCAGCCTGCGCCTGCGCCGCAACAGTGGTTTTCACTTGCCGCAGGCACCGGCGCCGCTGATCCTGCTGGGCAACGGCACCGGCCTCGCCGGCCTGCGCAGCTTGCTCAAGGCGCGCATTGCCGATGGCCAGCAGCGCAACTGGCTGCTGTTTGGCGAGCGCAATATCGCCCACGACTACCTGTGCCGCGACGAACTGCAAGGCTGGCTGGCCAGCGGCGACCTGGCCCTGCTGGACCTGGCGTTTTCCCGTGACCAGAAGGAAAAAATCTACGTGCAGGACCGCCTGCGCGAGTCGGCGGACGTATTGCGTCGATGGCTGGCCGATGGCGCGGCGATTTATGTCTGCGGCAGCTTGCAGGGCATGGCGACGGGCGTGGATCAGGTGCTGCACGACGTGCTGGGCCGCGAGGCGGTTGAGCGCTTGATTGAACAAGGCCGCTATCGCCGGGATGTGTACTGACCCCTGAAAAGACACAGGTCAAAATGTGGGAGCGGGCTTGCTCGCGAATACGGTGGTTCAGTCAACAGATTCGGTGACTGACACTCCGCTTTCGCGAGCAAGCCCGCTCCCACATTTGATTGCATTTCAAATCAGACCGGTTGCAGCTTTTGCTCGAACACTGACACCCCATCCAAATCCCGCAAAATGACAGTCAACTCCGCCGTCTGCCCATCAATCTGCACCTCACCAAAAAACTGAAACCCGGCAAATGGCGAAGTGTTTTGCGCGGGTGGCGCCTTCTCGAACACCACCTCCGGGCCAAAGGTTTTATCCAATGGGTTCGGCCCGAAACTTCCCGCATTCAACGGCCCTGCCACAAATTCCCAGAACGGCTCAAAATCCTGGAACGCCGCGCGATCAGGGTGATAGTGATGCGCCGCGCAGTAGTGCACATCCGCCGTCAGCCATACATGGTTACGCACCTGCTGAGCGCGCAGAAAGCCCAACAGCTCGGCAATCTCCAGCTCGCGACCTTGGGCCGGGCCAGGGTCACCGTTGGCGATCGCCTCCCAGCGCGGCACGCCGGGGCTGACCTCGCCATCAGGCACGCCCAGTCCGATGGGCATGTCGGCGGCGATGACTTTCCACTGCGCCTGGGAAGCCTTGAGCTCGCGCTTGAGCCAGTCCAGTTGCTCGCGGCCCATGAAGGGTTTTTCGCCGCCCAGGTTGTCATCGTTGGGGCCGCGATAGCTGCGCATGTCCAGCACGAACACATCCAGCAAGGGGCCGTAGCTGAGCTTGCGATAGATCCGCCCGCCACCGTCGGCGCTTTGCCGGCGCATCGGTGAATACTCCAGCCAGGCTTGGCGCGCGCGGCCGACCAGGGTGTTGATGTCCTTGGTCTGGTAACGCTCATCCAACTGCTTGCTCGGCGACCAGTTGTTGACTACCTCGTGATCGTCCCACTGCCAGATCTGCGGCACCTCGGCATTGAAGCGGCGCACGTTTTCGTCGAGCAGGTTGTAGCGGTAGTTGCCGCGATATTCATCGAGGGTTTCCGCGACTTTGCTCTTGGCCTCGGTGGTGATATTGCGCCAGATGAGGCCGTCTTCAACGGTCAGCTGCGCCGGCACCGGGCCATCGGCGTAGATGGTGTCGCCGCTGTGAATAAAGAAGTCCGGCAGGCGCAGGCGCATGGCTTCGTAGATGCGCATGCCGCCGATGTCCGGGTTGATGCCGAAGCCCTGGCCGACGGTATCGCCGCTCCACACGAAACGAATGTCGCGGCGCTGTTGCGGCACGCTGCGCAAGTGACCGAACCATGGCTCGCTGGCGACGCCGGTCTGGGCGTCCTCAAAGTGCACGCGATAGAAAATCGCCTGATCGACCGGCAGCCCGGTGAGTTCGACGCGGGCGGTGAAGTCGGTGCGGTTGTCGGCCAGCGGCGAGATGAATTTACGCGGGTTGCTGAACACACTGCGGGTGTCCCACTCCACCACCATCTTCGCGGGGCGGTCGCTGCGGCTCCAGATCATCGCGCGGTCGCCCATCAGGTCGCCGGACTGCACACCATCGGTGAGTTGCGGCCGGTCTTTGACCGAGGCGATCACCGCCGGGGCCAGGCCCGGCAGCAACAGACCGGCGCCAACGGCTTGCATCACACGGCGACGGCCGAGATCGAAGTGGCTCATGCAGGTGCCCTCTTGAGTATCAAAAGGGCCACTTAAACATGGCGTGATGAAGCCGGTGTGACACCGACCTACAGACCAATGCAGATCAACTGTGGGAGCTGGCTTGCCTGCGATAGCATCACCCGGGTCTAACTGATACACCCAGGTGCCTGCATCGCAGGCAAGCCTGCTCCCACAGTTTACATTGCGTCAGGCCTTGGCTGAGGAGACCGCCAGCTCAACCACATCCGGCCGCTTGATCAGCGCATAGACCAAACCGGTCAACAGGCTGCCGGCAACAATCGCCAGCAAGTAAAGCAGCGCATGGTTCATCGCATTCGGAATCACCAGCACAAACAGGCCACCGTGAGGCGCGGCGAGTTTGCAGCCGAAGTACATCGACAGCGCGCCGGTCAAGGCGCCGCCGGCGATGCTGGCCGGAATCACGCGCAGCGGGTCTTTGGCCGCAAACGGGATCGCCCCTTCGGAGATAAAGCACAGGCCCAGAATCATCGCGGCCTTGCCTGCCTCGCGTTCGGTCTGGGCGAATTTGCGCCGCGCCAGGAACGTGGCGATGCCCATGCCAATTGGCGGCACCATACCGGCGGCCATGGTCGCGGCCATGGGTGCGCCGCTCGAGGCCGCCAGCAAGCCGACCGAAAACGCATACGCCGCCTTGTTGATCGGCCCACCCAGATCGACACACATCATGCCGCCCAACAGGATGCCCAGCAGCACCGCGTTGGTGGTGCCCATGGTGCTGAGGAAGTCAGTCAGGCCAGTGAGCAGCCGCGCGACCGGCGGGCCGACGAGATAGATCATCGCCAGGCCGGTGAACAAACTCGCCAGCAACGGGATGATCAAAATCGGTTTGAGCGCCTCCAGGCTCTGCGGCAATTTCACCGCGCGGGTGATCAGCTTGACGCAATAACCCGCGAGAAAACCGGCGAGGATGCCTCCGATAAATCCGGCGCCCAATGTGCCCGCCAACAGCCCGCCGATCATGCCGGGCGCGAGCCCGGGACGGTCGGCAATCGAGTAGGCGATGTAGCCCGCCAGCAACGGCACCATCAGCATAAAGGCCTGGTCGCCGACGGTTTTGAGGGCTGCCGCCAAGGTGCCTTTTTCTTCAAAGGCATGAATGCCGAACACGAACGACAGGGCGATCAACAAGCCGCCCGCCACGACCATCGGCAACATGAACGACACGCCGGTGAGCAGGTGTTTGTACACACCGGTTTTTTCTTTTTTGGCCACCGCACCGCTGGCTGCACTTTCCACCGCGCCTTCGGCCAATGCCTGGTTGAGCGTGGCTTCGGATTGCTTGAGGGCGATGCCGGTACCGCAGCGGTAAATCTTCTTACCGGCGAAGCGCTCGGTGGCGACTTCGATATCCGCCGCCAGCAACACCACGTCGGCGTCGGCGATCGCTTGCGGGCTCAACGGCGTGCGCGCGCCCACCGAGCCCTGGGTTTCGACTTGCAAGTCATAACCCAGGCGCTTGGCTGTTTGCTGTAAAGCTTCGGCGGCCATAAAGGTGTGCGCCACGCCCGTCGGGCAAGCCGTAATAGCGACGATACGTGGAGCACGCTTTGCCGCCGCCGGTGCTGCGCTGGCGACATAGACCTGGGCCTCTTCGGCGCCACGGCGCAATACCGCCTCGACATCTGCCAACGCCTGGGCCGGCGTGCTTTGGAACACACGCTTGCCGACAAACCGCTGCATATCCACCGGCGTGCTGCTGACCAGCAATACCCATTCGGCTTCGTCGAGTGTGGCCTGGGACAACTGGCGCTCCGGGTGCTGCACGTCCACCACTTCGACGCTGGTGTGCAAGCCCATGCGCTGCGCGGCAGCGTCCAACAAGCGGGCGCACAGCACACTGGTGACCATGCCGTTCGGGCACGCAGTAACAATGGCTAACTTCATCACAAACCCTCTTATTGTTCTGTCAGCGCACGCACGTGGACGCCGCTTTCGAGACGCGCCAACTGCGCGTCATCGCTGATGCCAAAGCCGATCTGCGTGACGGCCATGGCGGCAATCGCCGTGGCCCGGCGCAGGGTGCTTTCCGGCAGATCAAAACTGAGCAAACCGTGAAGCATCCCGGCCAGCAGCGAGTCACCCGCACCGACCGTGCTGGCGACGCTGACCTTGGGCGGCGTGGCATGCAGCGCCGTGCCCGGGCTGAACCAGTTCACGCCGTCGGCGCCGTGGGAAACTACTACATGCTCGACGCCTTGGGCGTGCAGGCGTTCGGCGGCCTGGGCCTGTTGCGCGATGGAATCGGTGGGGCAATCCAGGGCTTCGGCGAGCTCTTCAGTGTTCGGCTTGATCAACCACGGGCCCGCCTGCAAACCGGCGCGCAAGGCTTCGCCGCTGGTGTCGAGGGCGACTTTCAAACCGAGGCTTTTCAGATGTTCCAGCAAACCTTTGAACCACTGCGCAGTGACGCCACCCGGCAAGCTACCGGCGACCACCACGGCGTCGTGCCCAGGCGCAATCAGCGTCAGTTGATTGAGCAACGCCGCTTGCGCCTGCTCACTGACCTGCGGCCCTGGTGCGTTGATGTCGGTGACCCGGCCATCCTGTTCGGCGATCTTGATATTGCTACGGGTTTCGCCCGGCACACGGATAAACGCGTCGGCAAAGCCACGCCGCGCGATCAACGCCTCAAACGCCTGGGGGTTGTCTTCACCGAGAAAGCCGCCCACGGTGACTTCATGGCCCAGGTCCGCCAACACCTGGGCGACATTGACCCCCTTGCCGGCGGCATGGGTCAGCAGGGTTTCGCTGCGGTTGACTTCACCCGGTTCCAGGCGCGCCAGGCGTACCGTCAGGTCCAACGCCGGGTTCAGCGTCAGGGTCAGAATCTTCGCCATTTACACGGCCTCCACGAGGGCTCGCACTTCGGCGGGCGAACCCACCGCAAGGGCTTTTTGCGCCAGGCCCTGGGCCTCGCTCAGACTGAATTCGCGCACCCGCGCCTTCACTTCAGGAATGCTGCGGGCCGACACGCTCAACTCATCCACACCCAGGCCAATCAGCACCGGCACCGCCAGCGGGTCCGCCGCCAACTCGCCGCACACGCCGACCCATTTGCCATGGGCATGGG
Organism: Pseudomonas sp. M5A4_2d; assembly: GCF_053345295.1. NCBI lineage: Bacteria > Pseudomonadati > Pseudomonadota > Gammaproteobacteria > Pseudomonadales > Pseudomonadaceae > Pseudomonas > Pseudomonas sp. M5A4_2d. The sequence goes on from NZ_JBKEZW010000007.1 coordinate 228,461, forward strand.
CGGCGCGCACGGTGATGTCGATCAACTGCAACACCGCCGGGTGCAGTCCATCCGCCTGAGCGGACAGGGTCGGGTGGCCACGGTCGATGGCCAGGGTGTATTGGGTCAGGTCGTTGGTGCCGACACTGAAGAAGTCGACTTCCTTGGCGAGTACCGGCGCCAGCAAGGCAGCGGACGGCACTTCGATCATGATCCCCAGTTGCAAGTCGGCCACCGGGATCTCCAGGCGTAGGCGCTCGGTCATATCGCGGGCGGCGCGCCACTCATCGACGCTGCCGACCATGGGAAACATGATGCGCAGCGGCCGGTTATCGGCGGAACGTAATAGCGCACGCAATTGCGCTTCCATGATCTGCGGGCGCTGCAAGGTGAGCCGAATACCGCGCACCCCCAGGAAGGGATTTTCCTCTTGGGCAATCGGCCAATACGGCAGCGGTTTGTCGCCGCCCACATCCAGGGTGCGCACGACCAGCGGGCGACCGTCGAGGCCGTCGAGTACGCGGCGGTATTCGGCTTCCTGCGTGGCTTCATCCGGCGCTTGCGGGTGGGCCATGAAAATCAGCTCGGTGCGCAGCAGGCCGATACCTTCGGCGCCTTGCTCCACCGCAGCGGCAACGCCGGCGCTTTCGCCGATATTGGCGAACACTTCAACGGCGTGGCCGTCGCGGGTCAGGGCCGGTTCATGGCGCTGGGCCGAGGCGGCTTGCAGGCGTTGTTCGCGAGTGTCGCGCTCAACGGTGGCCCGCTGCAGGGTGGTCGCATCGGGGTCGACATGCAGGCGACCGCGCTGGCCGTCCAGCAACAAAGGCGTGCCGGAGGCCAACAACAACACCGTCGGACCCGCACCCACCAGCGCCGGAATGCCCAAGGCTCGCGCGACGATGGCGCTGTGGGCCGTGGCGCCACCACGGGCGGTGAGGATGCCGGCGACGCGCGTCGGGTCCAGACGCGCGACGTCGGAGGGCCCGACTTCTTCCATCACCAGAATGTAGGGTTCGCTCGGCTCCTGGGCGGTTTCAATGCCGCACAGTTGCGCCAGCACACGGCGGCCGATGTCGCGCAGGTCGGCGGCGCGCTCGGCGAGCAAGGCATCCTGCAACGACTCCTGCTGCCTGGCGGCGGCTTCGATCACGCTCATCCACGCGGCTTCGGCGCTCTCGCCTTGCTTGAGGCGAGTGCCGACTTCGTCGGTCAGTTCCGGGTCGTCGAGCATTTCCTGGTGAGTGATGAAAATCTCGCGGATGGCTTTGGCCTGGCTGCGTTCGATCAGGCCCTGAATATCGCGGCGCACATCGGTCAAGGCGTTCTGCAGGCGCTCGCGTTCAATGGCCGAGGATTCACCGCGCAGCGGGTAATCGACTACTTGCTGCGTCTGGATATGCGCAGGGCCGATGGCGACACCGGGCGCGGCGGCAATAGCCTGGAGCTGGCTGCCGGACACGGGCGCGCTGAGCACCGGTTCGATATCAAGCGTTGCGGGTTGCACACTGGCGGCCGGCAGCGGCTCAACGTCTTCGCCGAGGCCTTCCTCTACGGCCGCCAGCAAGGCGGGTAACGCGTCACCGGCAATCGTTGGCTCGGCCACAAACTCCAACACCTGGCCGCGACGGGCGCCGAGGCTGAGCAACTTGCTGAGGCTTTTTACCGACACGGCGCCGACCGGGCCATCGACGATACGCACGCGGATATCGCCGTCAAAACTTTTCGCCAGTTGCGCGAGGATCTTCGCCGGCCGCGCGTGCAGGCCATGGGCATTGGCCAGGGCAATGCGCACACTCGGCCAATCGGGTGGCAGTTCGCCGCCGAGCACTTCAAGCACCGCACGGCTGCTGGTGGCACGCCCCAGTTCCTGGCCGCGACCTTCAATCAACAACGCGCACAAGCGTTCCAACAAGGTCTGATGGGCTTCGCCGAGGCTGGCCAGGCAGAACAAACCGTTGAGTGGCTGGCCGAGGTAACGCATGGGTTTGTCCGGCGTGACAAAGGCCAGACCCGGACGCTTGACCGTCTGCTCGCTGTGCAACCACCACAGGCCATCGCCCAAGGGCAGTGCGTCGACTTGCTGCAACACGGCGGCAAAACCGTTGCTCACGCAATCTGCCTGGCGCAACAGGCGTGCGCCACGCCACACCAGCTCTTCGAAGTCATCGGCGGACACGCCAAGGCTGATCATCTGCGCATCCAGCGCCAGTTCCTGCGGCGCGCCTTGCAGCAGCTTCAGCAACGCTTCAGCGTTGCCGGCACGGCGCAGCGCCTCGCCCAGGTCGGTTTCACCGAGGGCGCGGGTCAGCAGTTGCAGCAGGCGCAGGTGTTCATCGGATTTGGCGGCAATGCCGATGGCCAGGTAGACGATCTGGCCGTCACCCCAGTCCACCCCGTCGGGGAATTGCAGCAGGCGCACGCCGGTAGAAAAGACCTGGTCGCGGGTTTCCGGGGTGCCGTGAGGGATGGCAATACCTTGGCCGAGAAAGGTCGAGCCTTGGGCTTCACGGGCTTGCAAGCCACTGAGATAACCCTCGGCGACCAGGCCATCGGCCACCAGTTTTTCAGCGAGCAAGTGCAAGGCAGCAGATTTATCCACAGCCACCTGGCCCATGGATATCTGCTCTACAGTGAGCTCAAGCATGCCGTTCTCCTAGTTAGTGCGGTGTGCGCACTAGGTATTGTTTTGAATAAATCAGCGAGGCTGTGTTCAAAAATAACTGACTGAGCGGTCAATTGGCAGTAGCCATTCAGTCGCGAACGTCGTAAAAATACGCTGGCTGAAACGTTTAATCTAGAATTTATGGCAGATTACGCGCTAATTATGCAAGCTTGAAGGACCACTTGGCGCTTGAGCTCAGACAATAGTCGTGTGCAGGAATCGGTTACGATTGGACAAAATGTCGGGGCAAGCTCTAAAAAACAAGGAAATCCCGGTTTGAAACTCAGTGATATCGCACGTCTGGCCGGTGTGTCCGTCACCACCGCAAGCTACGTCATCAATGGCAAGGCCGCACAGCAACGCATCAGCTCCGCGACCGTCGAGCGGGTGCGGGCGGTGGTCGAAGCCCATGGTTTTACCCCCAACCCTCAGGCGGCCGGGCTGCGCAGCCGGCATACGCGCACCTTGGGTTTTATCCTGCCAGACCTGGAAAACCCCAGTTACGCACGGATTGCCAAGTTGTTGGAGCAAGGTGCGCGAGCACGAGGCTATCAGTTGCTGATCGCCAGCTCCGACGATGATGCGGACAGCGAACGCCAGTTGCTGCAACTGTTTCGTGCACGGCGCTGCGATGCGCTGTTCGTCGCCAGTTGCCTGCCGGCCAGTGATGACAGCTATCGCGAGTTGCAAGCCAAGGGCTTGCCGGTGATTGCCATCGACCGGGTGATGGAACCGGCGCAGTTTTGCTCGGTGGTCAGCGACGACCGCCAGGCCTGCCAGCAACTGACCAGCAGCTTGCTGCAACCGCTGCCCAAGCAGATCGCACTGATCGGTGCACGACCGGAGCTGAGTATCAGTCAGGAGCGCGCCGCCGGTTTCCGTGAAGCGCTGCAAGGGTTCACCGGTGAAGTCATCATCGAACAGGGTGAAGCCTTCAGCCGTGACTGCGGCCGACAGTTGATGGAGCAACTTCTACATCAACTGGGGCATTTGCCTGACGCATTGGTGACCACTTCCTACGTGCTGCTGCAAGGCGTGTTCGACGCGCTGCATGACTTCCCGCTCAAATCACGGCCGCTGCGCCTGGGCACGTTCGGTGACACCCAATTGCTGGACTTCCTGCCGCTGCCGGTCAACGCCATGGCCCAGCAACACCAATTAATCGCCGACACGGCCCTGCGCCTGGCCCTGGCCGTCATCGAGGAAGAGCAATACCAACCGGGCGTGCACGCCATTGGCCGGACCTTCAAGCAGCGTATTCACGAGGCTTGAGCATGGAGCTGATCGACACCCACACCCACCTGGACTTCCCGGACTTCGATCATGATCGCCGGGAAGTCCTCGCCCACAGCCGCCAACTTGGGGTGCAGCGCATGGTGGTGTTAGGCGTCTATCAGCAGAATTGGCAACGGCTGTGGGACCTGGTGCAGGAAGATGAAGGCTTGTTCGCCGCTTTCGGCCTGCACCCGGTGTACCTCGACGCGCATCGCCCCGCTGACCTGACCGAACTGGGCGACTGGCTGACCCGCCTGCACGGCCATCGACAGTTGTGCGCCGTCGGCGAAATCGGCCTGGACTACTTCCTCGAACAGCTGGATCGCGAACGTCAGCAAAGCCTGTTTGACGCCCAATTGAAACTGGCGGTGGACTTCCACCTCCCGGCCCTGTTGCATGTACGTCGCAGCCACGCGGCGGTGATCGCCACCCTCAAGCGCATCCGCCTGCCACGGGGCGGTATCATCCATGCATTCGCCGGCAGCGTTGAGGAGGCTCGCGAGTACATCAAGCTCGGCTTCAAGCTGGGCCTGGGCGGCGCGGCCACCTGGCCTCAAGCCCTGCGCATGCACAAGGTGCTCGCTCAACTGCCCCTTGAGGCCGTGGTGCTGGAAACCGACTCACCGGATATGGCCCCCGCGATGTACCCCGGCCTGCGTAACAGCCCGCAACACTTGCCGGACATCTGCAGCGCGTTGGCTGAGCGCATGGGCATCAGCCCCTTACTGCTGGCCGAAACGAGCACACGCAATGCGCGCGAGTTGTTCCGTTGGTAGCACGCTGACCGCTTGCAAATCCAACGTCAGCCGCTGCCGGTAACGGATATAGCGCAGCACCAGGAAGTGGGCCAGCAGCATCACCAGTGAAATATTGAGTTGCCCGATCACGCTGACCACCCCCACCCATTCGGCCAACAACGCCACGATCAACACCACGCAGGTGAGTACCAGCATGCTTGGGCGCACCATCGCCCAATAGTCCAGCGACTTGAACTGGCGCAGTTGCCGGGGGCAGTTCAACTGCACGATCCGCTGGCAATACGTGCAATCAAAAGGCTCATGAATGGCAATGGCGTTCAATTGCCAGGGCTTGAGCGCAAACGTAATGTCGCAATGGGCGCAGTGCCCTTTGATACCAGTAGCAGCAGTCATCGCCGTGCCTCCCTTGGACCGTGATGGGTTGAAACAAATTCTCACCCATCCAGGCGCTCAAAGAAGATACACAGACAAATAAGGACAGGAGCCACGCCATACAAAACCAAAATCCTACACGCTCGCCCTACACACGAAACGCCCCGATCAATGGCTTCAACTCGATCACCCGCATCGACAACTGCCGGCTGGCCGCCTCTGTCTGATAGGCGCCCTGAGCCGCATGCTCGCCAGCTCGATTGAGCTCGGCAATGTTCTGGTCGATATCGTGTGCAACGGCAGTTTGCTGCTCCACGGCCGCAGCGATCTGCTGATTCTGGTCGACGATCATGCCCACGGCACCGAGGATATGAATGGAAAGAGCACACCGTCTAAACTGGCTGCGGCTACTTCCCAAGGTGGTTACACGGCGCACAGCGGTGGGAGCCTTGCTGTCTTTGGAAAGGATGGACGGATAAAGACCGTTAAGACTATTGCTCCCACATTTTTGACCGCACTCACTCGATCAAGGCAACACGGTCCAGATGGCGAACCCGGCATACCACAGCACCGCCGCACGCAGCAGCAGTTCCCACAGGCGATCCAAACTGTTGATGCCGTCAGCCCCCACCACCGGCGGTGGAATTTCAGCCGCTACCAGGCCGACTTTTTCTACCAACTGCGCGGCACTGATATCCCAGCTCAGCAGTTCATGGAGCATCACCCGGCTGACTGCAACAAAGTTACCCACCAGGGCAAAACTCGCCGCCAGCAAGCGCACCGGCAACCAATCAAACGCGTGGCGCAATTGGCCGGCACGTTCGGCGACCAGAGGGTTCTGGCTGTGCTCACTGGCCAACGCCAGCAGGCGATAGGCCAGGGCCGCGACCGGGCCCAACAGGAAATACCAGAAAATCACCGCGAAAAAGCTTTGGTAAGCCTGCCATAGCAGATGGCCTTGAACGCGCTCCAGCAGCTGCTCGCCATTGTCGGCCGCTACTTTCAGGTCCCGCTCGGCCACGTGTTCGGCGGCTTGCAAGTCACCGCGCCGCCACGCATCGCGAAACGGCCCGAGCCCAGCCAGTAGATCGCCACGCCCCAGGCTATAGATCACCACCAGTAAGTGCACCGGCAATGCCAACAAGCCATAAGCCACGGGCTCCAGCACCAATAGCAACAGGGCCAGCAAGGCCACCGGCAACAACACCAGCAGTACCAGAATCAGCCAAGGCCGCTTGCCCATGCGCGGGCTCGACTCCAGTTTGGCCAGCTCACGCAGCCATCCACCGTCGCACTGTAACCGCCGACGCAAGGCCGAGAACTTCTCGATCCAGACCGCCAGCACCAACACCAGGAAACTCATCGTGCGTGTCCTCCATCCTGCAGGGCGCTGCGAAAGCGCGCCCAATCAAAAGCCGGGCCCGGGTCAGTCTTGCGCCCTGGCGCAATATCACTGTGACCACGAATACGCTGACGGGTAATGCCTGGGTAGGCTGCCAGCAGTTGACGTGTCAGGTCGATCAGCGACGCGTATTGGGCATCGGTAAACGGTAGCTCATCCGTACCCTCCAGCTCGATACCCAGGGAAAAGTCATTGCAGACTTCACGCCCCTCAAAGCTCGAGACCCCTGCATGCCAGGCCCGGTCCAGACACGATACAAATTGCGTCACGGTGCCGTCGCGCTCAATCAGAAAATGCGCAGACACCCGTAGGTCGGCAATGCTTTCAAAGTAAGGATGCTCTGTGACATCCAGGCGGTTCTGGAAAAACGCCTGCACCTTGCCGGTGGCGAACTGCGCCGGAGGCAGGCTGATGTTATGCACCACCAACAGTGAGATCTCGCCTGCGGGGCGCTCGTTGAAGTTGGGTGAAGGGCAATGGCGAATACCCTGGCACCAACCGCTGGTGGGGTCCAACTGCATACTGGTTCCTTGAATGAGACGAGGTATTACCAGTATGCCGCGTTCAGCCCTGCGGTTGCGATGACTTGCCGCGATTGAGTTGACGCAGGTTACCCATCACTGACGTCAGCGCGCGGTCAAACAGCAGCCCCTCGTCCAAACTGCGTATCGCCCCTTGCTTGAAGGCCAAGGCCAATTGGACGGCACTCTTCTCCAGGACCTTGAGCCCCGTGCGGCTGACAAAAATATAGGCGTTGGCCGGTGCCATGATCGCCTTCAGCTTGCAGCGCAGACGGTGGGTTTCATCTTGCTGGAACTCAAACCAGCCTCCGATCCGCAATTGTTGAGCCTTGAGCAAGTGCGGGTCATCACTGGGCAGGCTTGCGATTGGCTCAGGCAAACCGCTACTGAGTGAAAATGGCTCACGCACCTCGATCAGCGTGTCCTGCCTCCCACTCTCGAATGACTGCACATGCATGGCTTGCAATCGGACAAAGAACTCACGGGTGCTGAAGGGATCGAACGCCACGCCGGTCAAGCCGTTGCGCAAGGCCTTGAGCAGCCCGGGCAATTGCTCCAGCAGGTGCCGTCCGGCCTCGGTGTCTTTCTGCAGGCTCACGCTCCAGATCAACTCATCCATGGTGCGCACCGCCGCCTGGCATTGCACCGATTGCTCGCCATGCTTGAGGCAGGCCGACAACAGCACCTGGCTCCAGGCCTGCTGGAGAAACTGCACCACCGCCTGGGGTAACACCCGGCCTACCAAACGTCGATTGAGCAGCTCGGCCACACGCTGACGGGCGGCCTCAGTACGCACACGGTTTTCTTCAACCTCATAGGTGTGCTGCTCCAGCAATTCGCTGCGCCGCTGCTCATCCGCAGTAAAGGCCGTGAATTGCGCCAATAACCGGGGGAAAATCGCCAGGTCTTCAACGAACTCATTCAGCAAACATTGCACCACCTGCTCGGTTCGCAGGTACAGGCTGTCGCGCGGAGAGTCATCGCGCGGGCTCCAACCCATGGCGGCGGCGGCGATTTCATTGAGTAAGCGCCGCGCCGGATGGCTGCTGCGACTGAAAAAACTCTTGTCCAGTATCGCCACTTTCAATATCGGAATCTGCAAACGCGCGATCAAGGCCTTGAAAACATCAGGCACGGTGCTGTCATTGAGGATGAACTCGAATAACAGGGCGACCAGGTTGATCACATCCTCATCGGCGTCTTCCACCACACGAGACTTGCCACTTTTGACGCTAACGCGGGTCAGCAACTGTTCAAGCTGGTTACGCAGGTCGAAGTCGTCTTCGGCCTCGGGTTCCGGCACGTATTGCTGCAAATGAGAGAGCAGGCGCAACAGGTCGCGGGTGGCAATGGGCTGGGGTTCGGCGCTGGCTTCCAGGGTAGGCGCCACGCTGCCACGCACGGCCGCCAGCAATTTCTGCAAGGCAGCGAAGGCTTCCTGGCCGTTTTCATCCACTGGCGGGTCGACGGTCGGCAAGCTGCCTTCACGCTGCTGTTCAAGCGCCGCACGCCCACCGGGGCGACGTGATGGCACTGCCTTGAGCTCAGGCAAAACCCCGGTAGCGACGAGTATCTGGTTGGCTTCAGCGAACAGTTGGTCGGCGTCACTGAGCACGTATTTTTCAAACAGCTTGAGAATGATCAATTTGACGCGGATCTCTACCCCCAAGCTGCGCCCCGCCCGCAAAAAGAACTCACAAAGCAGTGCCGGGCCCAACGGGTTATCGCGCTCATCCAAGGGATTGACGAGCAACGTACTCAGGCGCGCGGTCAGTTGCGCCAGTGCCAGGCCATCACGATGCCGCACTCGACCGAGCATGGCCGCCAACGCGACCGCTTTTTCCAGTTCATCACTGGACGTGCCGGTCGCCGTGTCATAGGACACCACCGGCAGCCAGTGCGACTCGCCCCGCCCAACCTGGCCCAGATTGGCGAATGCGGCGAACAACTGCGCCATGAACACGCGCTCGAAATTCTTGCGCTTGAGGCGCAAGTCGCGCATGGCTTCAAAGAAGATGTGATGGTCAGCGTTACTACGGGCCTTGTCGGCCATTTCGAACAGGGTGTCGTCGGCGTTATCGAACAGTTCCTGCAAACCTTGTTGCAACTGCTGAGCGGCCTTGTCGCGAACCTGTAGCAACACCACTGGCAGGCGCGCAAGCGGCGATGGCGTGGCGTGTGCCTTGTTGATGGGCACCACCTTTCCGTCATTGTGCATCCTGGCCTCCTGAAACGGCGGTGTTGGTTGGGGAAAGATCGGGGGCAGGCCCAATTGGACGCTGTAAAAAACCCGTTATCACCAGGACGTCAAAGCTATGACGCCAATTGCAAGGCGCGAGATTATCTTGCAAATGAGGGTAGTTGCGCCAGCAAACTCTGCCTTTGCCCTGTAAATGAATAGGAGTGTGGGTTCAAACGCGCACTGCCCCTATAATCGAGGCACTTTGTTTGTGGAGCCTGTTATGCCGAATCTCCGTCTTGCCGACCTCACCGCCGAAATTGAAGCCAACGTGCGCCGTGCACTGCTGGAAGACATCGGCAGCGGCGACATCACTGCACAATTGATCCCGGCCGAACGGCTGGCCAAGGCCACAATCATTACTCGCGATGCGGCCGTTATCGCCGGCACGGCTTGGGTGGACGCGGTATTCCGCCAGCTCGACCCTCGGGTCGCGGTGCATTGGCAGGTGGCCGATGGTGAACGCGTCAGCCCCAATCAAGTGCTGTTCCACTTGGAAGGCCCGGCCCGCTCATTGCTCAGCGGTGAGCGCTGCGCACTGAATTTCCTGCAGATGCTGTCAGGGGTGGCCACACGTGCGCAGTATCTGGCGGGCTTTGTCGCCACCACCCAGGTCAAGCTGCTGGACACCCGCAAAACCCTGCCCGGTCTGCGATTGGCGCAGAAGTACGCGGTGACTTGCGGTGGCTGCCATAACCATCGCATCGGTCTGTATGACGCGTTCCTGATCAAGGAAAACCATATCGCTGCGTGTGGCGGTATTGCCCAGGCAATTACGGCCGCCCACAAGATCGCCCCGGGCAAGCCGGTGGAAATCGAAGTGGAAAGCCTGGATGAACTGCGCGAAGCACTGGCGGCGGGTGCCGATATCATCATGCTCGACGAATTGAGCCTGGATGACATGCGCGAGGCCGTGCGCCTGAACGCAGGCAAGGCCAAGCTGGAAGCCAGCGGCGGGATCAATGAAACTACCCTGCTGCCCATCGCTGAAACCGGGGTGGACTACATCTCCATCGGTGCGATGACCAAGGATGTTAAAGCCGTGGATTTGTCGATGCGGCTCAGTATCTGAGGCCCTCTGTAGGAGCGAGCACGCACTGGGCGGACCACTCGCTCCTACACAGAAAGCGACTTAGATTGCGAGATTATTCATCCCACAATACTCATTCCAGTCGACGCCCAGTACCTCGGCAGCCTCCTTGTGCAAGGCCAGGCGCGCCGCCTCGAACTCTTCGGGGGTGGAGGTGTACTTGAGGCTCAGTTCCCATGGCTGCAGGCCCTGGGCCTCCGCCTCATCCTCAAATGCCCATTGGATCTGGTCCCTTTGATCATCGGCACTCAGGTCCTTGATCTCATCCAGCAGTTCCGGCGACTCCGCCACGTATTTCTTGAGGGCGGCTTCGTGACGCGCTTCCTGGGTCATCTCTTGTGTGGTCATGTTGTTCTCTTAGATCAAGGAATGGGGATGCATCTGGGTCATCAAGGTTGCGCAGATACAAAAGAGTGGGCATGAATGCCGGCTCGTCTGGCCTTCAGAACCATTCTGGGATCATCTGAAAACAGTGTTGCCTTTGAAAACAGTGTTGCCTTTGTGCCCGAGACAGGAATCGAACCTGCGACCTTCGCGTTACGAGTGCGCTGCTCTACCGGCTGAGCTACACGGGCGGTGGGCTAAAGCTAGCACCGCATTGGGCATGCAGCAACTAACTCGCCTGCCGCCCAGTAACCGTTATGCTCCGTCGGCGCCGCAGCCCTTGGCAACGTATTGAGCATCAGCCGTGGTTGTACACTTCCAGCCGGTGGTGGCACTGCGCGTCAACGTGATGGTCTTGCCCAGCACGGGAGCGGGCGCATCGAGAATTTCACAACGGATGGAACCGGTGCCGGTGGCCACATCGCCTGCCACCTCGATCGTGCAGTTGGCGGTTGGGCTGGTGCCACCGATCAAGGCCAGTGTCGGCACGGTGCCCTGGTTAAGGGTGTCTTCGAAACCGGCCTTCAACGCGGAGACCTCAGCCAACCCCGCCGTAAACTTGGCCTTGGCCTGGTGCTTGGTATACATGGGCAAACCGATCGTGGCCAAAATGCCGATGATTGCCACGACGATCAACAACTCGATCAAGGTGAAGCCTTTCTGACGCATCACATTCACTCTCCAGAATAGAAACCATATCAAGGCGCGTCCTGCGCCCCGCATTTTGCAGCGGCGTCAGTGTACTCATCCGCGAGCGGCCAAACGCGCACAAGACGCACATTCTGACATTTTATCCTTCACTGCCGACCTGCCGGAATCCATCACCTGACTAAGCTGTAAATCTACGACTACCGGTGTGCGGACACATGACATGAATGAAGCTGCAACGATCTACGCCTGGGAAGGCATCAACCGCAAAGGGCGCAGGGTCTCAGGGCAAACCGCAGGCCATAACCTTGCGCTGATCAAGGCGCAACTGCGCCAGCAAGGAATCTGCCCCGGCCGCGTGCGCAAAAAAACCTCGCACCTGCCAAGCTTTGCGCCGCCAATAAAACCGGCAGATATTGCCCTGTTCACCCGCCAACTGGCGACATTGCTGAAGGCCGGCATACCGCTGCTGCAAGCCTTCGACATCATCAGCGAAGGCTTCGAACACCGACAGATGCGCGAGCTGATAAAGGGCTTGAAACAGGAGATCGCCGCCGGTAACAACCTGGCGGCAGCACTGCGCAAACAACCGCGCTACTTCGATGAACTGTATTGCAACCTGATCGCTGCGGGCGAACAGGCCGGTGCCCTGGAAACCTTGCTGGAGCGGGTGGCGGTACACCTGGAAAAAAGCCAGCAGCTCAAGGCGCGAATCAAAAAGGCCATGACCTACCCCTGCGCAGTCATCGTGGTCGCCTGCCTGGTCAGTGCAATCCTGCTCATCCACGTGGTACCGCAGTTTCAGAGCCTTTTTAGCGGGGTCGACGGCGAGCTGCCAGGCTTTACCTTGAAGGTCATTGCCCTGTCCGAATTCCTGCAACACGCCTGGTGGATGGTCGCGCTGGGCCTGGGCGCTACCATTGCCGGGCTGCGCCAGGCTTATCGGGCTTCCCCCGGTTTTCGTCACGGCCTGGATAGCGGTTTGTTGAAGGTGCCCCTGGCAGGCACACTGCTGAGAAAATCCGCCGTTGCCCGCTATGCCCGTACACTTTCAACGACTTTTGCAGCGGGCGTGCCCTTGGTGCAGGCCCTGGATTCCGTGGCGGGTGCGACGGGCAATGGCTTGTTCAAAAAGGCGATCGAACAGATGCGTCACGACGTATCCACAGGCATGCAATTGAATCACTCCATGGCGCATAGCGGTCTGTTCCCCGGCATGGCGATCCAGATGACAGCGATCGGTGAAGAATCGGGCACCCTGGACCGCATGCTGGAAAAAGTTGCCCAGCATTTTGAGGCCGACGTGGAGAATCTGGTCGACAACCTCACCAGCCTGATGGAGCCGCTCATCATGGTGATATTGGGGGGCATTGTCGGTGCATTGGTGATCGCCATGTACCTGCCGGTCTTCCAGCTGGGGTCGGCATTTTGAGCCTGCTGCCCAGCGAACAACCATGGGTCTTTGTCGGGATGGCGCTCGCTCTGGGCCTGATCGTCGGCAGCTTCATCAACGTGCTGGTGTGGCGTCTGCCAAAGATGCTCGCGCGCGAATGGCGTGCCCAAGCCCAGGAAGTGCTGGGCTTGCCTGCCGACCGCGCGAACCCCACTTACAACCTGATACACCCCAACTCCTGCTGCCCGCATTGCGACCAGCCGATTCGCCCCTGGGAAAATATCCCGCTGCTCAGCTACCTGATACTCAGGGGCCGTTGCGCCGATTGTCGTGAACCTATCAGTAGCCGCTACCCCATCACCGAACTGGCCTGCGCGCTGGGCTCAGCTATGGTTGCCTGGCATTTTGGTTTCGGCTGGCAAGCTGGCGCGGTGATGGTGTTGAGCTGGGGGTTGCTGGCCATGAGCCTGATCGACGTGGATCATCAACTGTTGCCGGACGTTCTGGTGCTGCCGCTGCTATGGCTCGGGCTGATCCTCAATAGCTTCGACGTGTTGACGACGCTGCCCAATGCGCTGTGGGGCGCAGTCATAGGCTATATGAGCCTGTGGACGGTGTTCTGGCTGTTCAAGCTGATCACCGGCAAGGACGGCATGGGCTATGGCGACTTCAAGTTATTGGCCCTGCTCGGTGCTTGGGGTGGATGGCAGATTCTGCCGATGACGCTACTGATCTCATCGCTGCTAGGCGTGCTCGCCGGCTTGATCCTGATGCGCTTGCGCAGGTCCCAGGCGTCGATACCGATGCCGTTTGGCCCGTGCCTGGCAATTGCCGGCTGGATTGCATTGCTCTGGGGTGGTCAAATAACCGACTTCTATTTGCAGTCTGTCGGTTTCAGATGACCACTTCTGTCGCAACACCCTGGATTCTTGGCCTTACTGGCGGTATCGGCAGCGGCAAAAGCGCAGCCGCCCAGCACTTTATCGACCTGGGCATTGATTCGGTCGACGCCGACCATGCCGCCCGCTGGGTGGTCGAGCCCGGCCGGCCGGCACTGGCGCGGATCGCCGAGCATTTCGGTGCCGGCGTGCTTCTGCCCGACGGCCAACTCGACCGCGCCGCGTTGCGTAAACTGATCTTTGAATCACCTGGAGAGCGCCGCTGGCTGGAAGCCTTGCTGCACCCGTTGATTGGCGAGGAGATTCGCAGCCATCTGGCGCGCGCGCGTTCGCCTTACGCGATTCTGGTGTCGCCGCTGCTGATCGAGTCCGGCCAGTACAGCATGACGCAGCGCATCCTGGTGATAGACGTGCCGCAATCACTGCAGATTCAGCGTACCCTGCAGCGCGACGGCATCAGCGAACATCAGGTGCAAGCGATCCTCAAGGCTCAGTCCAGCCGCGAAGACCGCCTGAACCATGCCGATGACGTGCTGGTCAATGACCAGGACCTCGCCTGGCTGCACAGCGAGGTCGAGCGACTGCACCACTTTTACCTTACTTTGCGTGGAGGCCGATCATGAGCCAACCCCTGACCGTCGAATGCCCAACCTGCGGTGCCCCCGTAGAATGGACAGCGACCAACCCCAACCGGCCGTTCTGCTCGGACCGTTGCAAACTTATCGACCTCGGTGCCTGGGCGTCGGAAGAACACAAGATTCCGGTCAGCCCGGATGCAGAGGACGAACTGTTCTCCGAAGACCTGCCGCTGCGCCATTAAGGCCGCATAAAGGCATATTCCTGCTGGTCGTCGAGATTCTCTGCAAGGTATTGCAGCTCGTCGGCCAAGTCTTCAAAACTGCGTACGCCCTTGCTCTGCTGCACCACCGCGCTGAGCATGGCGCGTAGGGTCAAGCCGGGGTCAAAACCGACTTCCTGTGCTGCGTCCTGGCTTCTGCGCAATTCCTGCCGTGCCCACTCGTACACACTCATGATCGTTGCTCCCGGAAATTTTGCAAAGAATGAGCCTGTGCGCCTGCATGGGATTTGATCTGGGTCAACGCCGCGAATCGTCGTCCTTCCACGGTGCCGAGAGGTAGCGCGTGCGATTGAATGTCTCCAGCCACTCAGGGCAAAACACCACCAGGGCACTAATGACCATACCGTTGATAAACGCTTCGGGGAAAATGATCAGCCACAGGTAACCGACGAAGTCTTCCAGCCATTCCGGCATTGCAAAACGGCCGTCGAACCACAGCAGACCCAATGCGGCCAACAGGCAGAGCAGTGCCGACAGCGCGGCGGCAAAAAAGCCGGAGCAGAAGATATAGACGAAGGGGTTGCGTGGCTGCGCGCGCTCTACCAGCCATGCACAGCCTTCCGTGACCAGCACCGGCAACACGATCAACAGTAGGCCGTTAATACCCACGGCGGCCAAGTCCTGGCGCCCCAGCAATACCAACCCCAACTGAGCCGCTAACCCACCGACGATTGCCAAAGGCCAGTCGAGTAGCAGGGTCACAGCGGTCATGCCGATAAAGTGGTAGGAAACACCGGTATCGAAATCCCGGCGCACCAGCCACAACATGAAGAGCGCGAACACCGTACCAAACAGCAGATGCTGGCGCCTGCGGTCTGCAAACAGCTCAACCCACGGCGATCGTAAAATCGCCCACATCACCAGCGGCGCGTACAAAAGCCAGCCGATGCCAAGGGTTTCCGGCGCCAGTACGGCGGCGCTGATCACGGCTTCACCTGCTCCAGTGCCTCATGCAGTTCGGCGGCCTGGGCCAAAACGGGCAGCAGACTTAGCAACAACACCGCAAAAAACTTCACAGCACACTCTCCCTGCTCGGCATAACGGTCGAGTAGCCAGTCTACACCGCTGTTTTAAAGCAAGACTTCCTGTGGTCATCATTTGAACGCTAAGCTGCAAATATGGATGACTCAGATTATCTGCGCCTGCTCACCGTAGCGGCCGAACAAGCCAACGCCTTCCTGTCCAATGCCCGCAAATGGGAGCGTGAGCGTTGGGTCTGCCAGCGCCTGCTGCAAGGCTTGAATGTGCCCTACCGCGCCGAAGAGTTTCACCCCGCGGGGCAAGAGCCGCCTGACGTGTTGTTTCGCGACGCCAGCTTCGAGGTGTTTTTCGTGCTGGATGAGGGCCGCCGCCTGAACGACGAATGGCGCGATGAGTTGCTGCGCCGACGCAGTGCGTTTTCCCTGAGCCAACTGGTGCGTCGCGAGGCCAAGCCGCGCCGCATCCCCGCCCATGAGTTCTTGCTGCGCCTGGCGCCGACGCTGCGCAAAAAAGCCCATAACTATAAGGAACGCGGGATGGACCTGGGCGAGCTGGATCTCATTGCCTTCACCAGCCTCAAACGTGAAGTGCTGGACCTCAACAGCCATTTCCCGCCGCCCACCGAATACCTGCGCCAGGGTTGGCGCTCGCTGTCACTGGTAGGCCCCACCTTTGCCCGCGTGCTGTTCGCCCACCCGGACGCACCGGACTTCTTGCGCAACAACCTGGGGCGCAGCATAGTATTCGACGTAGGCATCAGCCTGTGACGCGGGCACAGGCTAAGCTTGTGGCGAGACCGCCAATCCCCTGACTGTAACGTGGCGCCCTTTTGCAACGTCTACCTGACGAGGCCTTTATGACCAGCCGCCTGAACCCCGATGACCAACAGCATGTCGAAGAGTACCTGCAACTCTCCCAAAACCGAGTCGAGCGCAAGCCTTTCCGGCCCTGGCTGCTCCTTGGTGTGGTGCTGGCGGCGGTGATCGGGCTTGGTCTGCTGAGCCGCCTTTTGAGTTACCTGACGCTATGAGCTGCCTGGCGCTCGCGAGGGTAACTGCTCCGATTTCTTTTAGCCTTGCGAGATATCCCCATGACCCATCGTATTATTATCGTCGGCGGCGGCGCCGGCGGCCTGGAGTTGGCTACCCGCCTGGGTAAGACTCTGGGCAAGCGCGGCACTGCCAGCGTCACGCTGGTGGACACTAACCTGACCCATATCTGGAAGCCCCTGCTGCACGAGGTGGCTGCCGGTTCGCTGAACTCTTCGGAAGACGAACTCAATTATGTCGCCCAGGCCAAATGGAACCACTTCGAGTTCCAGCTGGGGCGCATGAGCGGCCTTGACCGTGAACAGAAGAAAATCCAGCTGGCCGCCACCCTCGATGAAGAAGGCCGTGAGTTGGTGCCCGCGCGCGTGCTGGGCTATGACAGCCTGGTGATCGCGGTCGGTAGCACCACCAACGATTTCGGCACCGAGGGCGCAGCGCAGCACTGCCTGTTCCTCGACACCCGCAAACAGGCCGAGCGGTTCCACCAGCAGTTGCTCAACCACTATCTGCGCGCCCACGCCGGCCAGACCGATGTGGAAGAGAAAATCAGCGTTGCTATCGTTGGCGCCGGAGCAACGGGCGTCGAGCTCGCCGCTGAACTGCACAATGCCGCGCATGAACTGGCGGCCTACGGCCTGGACCGAATCAAACCGGAAAACATGCACATCACCCTCATCGAAGCCGGCCCGCGGGTATTGCCTGCGCTGCCCGAGCGGATTGGCGGCCCTGTGCATAAAACCCTGGAGAAACTCGGGGTGACGGTATTGACCAACTCGGCGGTCAGCGAAGTGACGGCCGATGCCTTGATCACCAGCAGCGGCCAGGTCATTCCTGCCAGCCTGAAGGTGTGGGCTGCCGGCATTCGCGCCCCGGCCTTCCTCAAGGACATTGATGGGCTGGAAACCAATCGCATCAACCAATTGCAGGTGTTGCCGACGCTGCAGACCACCCGCGACGAAAACATCTTCGCCTTCGGGGACTGCGCTGCCTGCCCACAAACGGGCACCGACCGTAATGTGCCACCACGCGCTCAGGCGGCTCACCAGCAGGCGTCATTGCTGGCCAAATCGCTGAAGTTGCGGATCGACGGCAAGGACCTGCCGTCCTACAAGTACACCGACTACGGCTCGCTGATCTCGCTGTCGAGATTCTCGGCTGTGGGTAACTTGATGGGCAACCTGACCGGCAGTGTGATGCTCGAAGGTTGGCTGGCGCGGATGTTCTATGTGTCGCTGTACCGCATGCACCAAGTCGCGCTGTACGGTTTTTTCCGCACCGCGATGCTGATGCTGGGCAGCAAGATTGGGCGCGGGACTGAGCCTAGGCTCAAATTGCACTAATAACACGCAGCAGTGTGGGAGCGGGCTTGCCCGCGATGGCAGTAGATCAGCACAAGATATACAAGCTGATAAGACGCCATCGCAGGCAAGCCCGCTCCCACATTTTTTTGCGCGGTGCCTTAGCTTTTCAGCAGACAAAAAAAATCCCCGTATCTTTCGATACGAGGATTTTTAATATGGTCGGGGTAAGGGGATTCGAACTCCTGACATCCTGCTCCCAAAGCAGGCGCGCTACCGGACTGCGCTATACCCCGGAAAAAAAGGCGACCTCTCAGTCGCCTTCTTCGATCAGCGCTTTTGGCCTCTGATCTTAAGATTCGATTCCAGCGTTAACTGGTCTCAAAAATGGTGGGTCGTGTGGGATTCGAACCTACGACCAATTGGTTAAAAGCCAACTGCTCTACCAACTGAGCTAACGACCCAAAAATGGTCGGGGTAAGGGGATTCGAACTCCTGACATCCTGCTCCCAAAGCAGGCGCGCTACCGGACTGCGCTATACCCCGGTTTTGAAATTGGCTCCGTGACCAGGACTCGAACCTGGGACCCAATGATTAACAGTCATTTGCTCTACCGACTGAGCTATCACGGAACTACATATTTCAAATTTACAACTTTTACTACTTTGTAACCTTCTCTTCGGCTTGTCCGTATCGCTACGTTCATGTCTCTGAGGCGCGCTATTCTACAATCTTAAAAACCCCTGTCAACCCTTTAAATTGCTTTTAAGACAATGATTTGCGCTTCTTTCTGATTTCTCCTTGGGGAGAAGAAACCCGTGGGCTGACGTTGCTGCGGGGCGCACTTTACAAGCCTTTGCCTTACAGTTCAACGCCCTATCGAAAAAAAAGGCCCCGCAATGCGAGGCCGTCTCTAATAACCCTACAGGCCGGGCTTAGTGGAAGACGATTTCGTCGTTTTCCACCGTGGCCGTCACGCGGGTGCCTGGCATGAAGCTGCCCGAGAGGATCAACTGTGCCAGTGGGTTTTCGATCCAGCGCTGGATCGCACGTTTAAGTGGCCGTGCGCCATACACCGGGTCGTAACCGACCGCGATCAGCTTGTCCAACGCCTCGCTGCTCAGTTCCAGGTCAAGCTCACGCTCGGCCAGGCGACTACGCAGACGACCCAACTGGATCTCGGTGATGCCCGCGATCTGATCCCGCGCCAGAGGCTCGAAGATCACCACTTCATCCACCCGGTTGATAAATTCCGGACGGAAGTGCGAGGTCAGCGCATCCATCACCGCCGCACGCTGGCCTTCACGATCCCCCACCAATTCCTGGATCTGCGCCGAGCCCAGGTTGGAGGTCATCACGATCACCGTATTGCGGAAGTCCACGGTACGCCCGTGGCTGTCCGTCAGTCGGCCATCTTCCAACACCTGCAAGAGGATGTTGAACACATCCGGGTGGGCCTTCTCGACCTCGTCCAGCAGGATCACCGAGTAAGGCTTGCGTCGCACAGCCTCGGTCAGGTAACCGCCCTCCTCGTAGCCCACGTAGCCTGGTGGTGCGCCAATCAGGCGAGCCACCGAATGTTTCTCCATGAACTCGGACATATCGATCCGCACCATGGCCTCTTCAGTATCGAAGAGAAACTCGGCCAAGGCTTTGCACAGCTCGGTCTTACCCACGCCGGTCGGGCCGAGGAACATGAACGAGCCGCTCGGACGGTTCGGGTCGGACAAGCCGGCACGGGAACGTCGTACCGCGTTGGACACCGCTACCACCGCCTCTTCCTGCCCGATGACGCGCTGGTGCAACAGGCTTTCCATCTTCAGTAACTTGTCGCGCTCGCCTTCAAGCATTTTCGACACGGGAATGCCGGTCCACTTGGAGACCACTTCGGCAATTTCTTCCTCGGTCACCTTGCTGCGCAGCAACTGGTTCTCGCTCTTGCCATGCTGGTCGACCATCTGCAGGCTGCGTTCCAGATCCGGGATCACCCCGTACTGCAATTCGGCCATGCGGTTCAGGTCGCCTTTACGGCGCGCGGCTTCCAGTTCCTGACGGGACTGCTCGATCTTTTGCTGGATCTGCGCAGAACCCTGCACTTCGGCTTTTTCCGAGGTCCAGATTTCCTCGAGATCCGAATACTCGCGCTCCAGACGGACGATTTCTTCCTGAAGTTTCTCCAGGCGTTTTTTCGCGGCCTCGTCCTCTTCCTTCTTAAGCGCCTGGGATTCGACTTTCAGTTGAATCAGGCGACGATCAAGGCGGTCGAGCACTTCCGGCTTGGAGTCAATCTCCATGCGAATACGGCTGGCCGCTTCGTCGATGAGGTCGATAGCCTTGTCCGGTAACTGGCGATCGGTGATATAGCGATGGCTCAACTTGGCCGCCGCAATGATCGCGCCGTCAGTGATCGCCACCTTATGGTGGACCTCATAGCGTTCTTTGAGGCCACGCAGGATGGCGATGGTGTCTTCTTCGCTCGGTTCTTCCACCAGCACTTTCTGGAAGCGACGCTCAAGTGCCGCGTCCTTCTCTATGTATTGGCGGTACTCGTTGAGCGTGGTTGCGCCAACGCAGTGCAACTCGCCCCGCGCCAAGGCCGGCTTGAGCATGTTACCGGCGTCCATTGAGCCTTCGCCTTTACCGGCGCCGACCATGGTGTGCAGCTCGTCGATAAACAGAATGATCTGCCCTTCCTGCTTCGACAGCTCGTTCAGCAAGGATTTCAGGCGCTCTTCGAACTCGCCACGGAACTTGGCACCGGCGATCAACGATCCCATGTCCAGGGACAGCAGGCGCTTGCCTTTCAGGCCGTCCGGCACCTCACCATTAATGATGCGCTGGGCCAGGCCCTCAGCAATCGCGGTTTTACCCACACCAGGTTCGCCGATCAGCACCGGGTTGTTCTTGGTACGACGTTGCAGCACCTGGATGGTGCGCCGAATTTCGTCGTCACGGCCGATCACCGGGTCAAGCTTGCCTTCTTCGGCGCGCTTGGTCAGGTCGACGGTGTATTTGTCCAGCGCCTGGCGCGACTCTTCATGGTTGGGGTCATTGACTGCCTCGCCGCCACGCAGATTATTGATGGCGTTTTCCAGGGCTTTCTTGCTCACGCCCTGCCCCAGCAACAATTTGCCGAGCTTACTGTTGTCGTCCATTGCGGCGAGCAGCACCAGTTCGCTGGAGATGAACTGATCACCTTTCTGCTGGGCCAGGCGATCAGCCTGGTTGAGCAGGCGCGCCAAGTCCTGCGACATGTTCACGTCGCCGGTAGGATTTTGGATTTTCGGCAGTTGGTCGAGCTCTTTGCTCAACTCCTTGCGCAGGCTGTTGATGTCAAAGCCCACCTGCATCAGCAAGGGCTTGATAGAACCACCTTGCTGTTCAAGGAGCGCCTGCATCAAGTGCGCAGGCTCGATGGCCGGGTGGTCAAGGCCCACCGCCAAGGATTGGGAATCCGATAAGGCCAACTGCAATTTGCTGGTTAAACGATCAATACGCATTAGTCACCTTCCTTTTGAGCAGGCCGGAGCTGTAAACACATCCTGAATGAAGAAACCTGCCAGATACCCTTATAGATGGGGTGGATTCTGGCGGATTCAAGCGAGCAATGTTTGATATGGATCAGCAATGACCCGGATCAGGAGAGTCTAGCGCTCAAGCCAGATCAGGGAGGCAAACCGACCGGTGCGAGGGCTGCGCCGGTAAGAAAAGAAGCGGGGGTCGGTCACGGTGCAAAAACCGCCACCGTAAACAGCGGTGACACCGCGTGCGGCCAGGCGCAGGCGCGCCAGTTGGTAGATGTCAGCCATGTACTTGCCGGGATTGTGGCTTGGAACAAAGGCTTCGGCAGTGACCGGCAGTTGCTGCATAAAAGCTTCACGCACTTCCGGGCCGACTTCAAAGGCCTGCGGGCCGATGGCAGGGCCCAGCCAGACCAACACTTCGCCGGGTTCGGCCGCCAGGCTTTCGAAGGCGGCTTCGAGCACACCCGCCGCCAAGCCACGCCAACCCGCATGGGCGGCGGCCACACGCGTGCCGGCTCGGTTGCAGAACAACGCGGGCAAACAATCGGCGGTCATGGATGTGCAGGCGATACCCGGCGTGCTGGTCCAACTGCCATCGGCCTCTGCGATGCGCGATGGGTCAGCCTCAACCACGGCTATCCCGTGGACTTGGCGCAGCCAGGCAGGCTGAATGTGGAATGCGTCGGTAAGACGGCGACGGTTTTCAAGAACAGCCTCAAGGCTGTCCTCGACATGATCACCCAGATTAAGGCTGTCGAACGGCGCCAAGCTGACGCCGCCCGCACGGGTAGTGACGCAGGCTTTAACCTGAGCCGGCGCAGGCCAGTCAGGAATCAGCCAGTCACTCATCCGATAAACGCCTCACGATCCTGCTTGAGCAGCGACAACAACCAGACCAGATCGTCCGGCAGAGGCGATTCCCAGCTCATCCGCTTACCGCTCGTCGGATGATCCAGTTCCAGGAAGCGTGCGTGCAAGGCCTGGCGCGGGAAGGATTTCAGCGATTCAACCATGGTCACACTGGCCGCCGGCGGAATACGAAAGCGACCACCGTAGGCCGGATCTCCGACCAACGGGAAATTAATGTGCGCCATGTGCACGCGAATCTGGTGCGTACGACCGGTTTCCAGCTTGACCCGCACGTGCGTGTGGGAGCGGAAACGCTCCAGCACACGGTAGTGGCTGACGGCCTGCTTGCCACCCTCCATCACCGCCATACGCTGGCGCTGCTGGCCGTGACGGCCGATGGGGGCGTTGATCTTGCCACCCGCCACCACCACGCCGATCACGATGCACTCGTAGATTCGGCTGACGCTGCGGCTCTGCAATTGTGTGACCAGCTGCGTCTGGGCCTGGATCGTCTTGGCCACCACCATCAAGCCGGTGGTGTCCTTATCCAGGCGGTGCACGATGCCGCAGCGCGGGACATTGATGATGTCCGGCACGTGGTGCAACAAGGCATTGAGCAAGGTGCCATCAGCGTGCCCGGCTGCCGGGTGAACCACCAGGCCTGCGGGTTTGTTGATGACCAGGATGTCGTCATCTTCATAGACGATGTCCAGCTCGATGTCCTGAGCGACCCATTCTCCCTGGGCTTCCTGCTCGGCAGTCAGCTCAAGAATCGCACCGCCATGGACTATGTCTCGCGGGCGGATAACCGCTCCATCCACAGTCAGGCGGCCGTCTTTGATCCAGGCGGAAAGGCGCGAGCGCGAGTGCTCAGCGAATAATTGTGCGGCGACTTGATCGAGGCGTTGGCCGCCCAATTCGGACGGCACCTCTGCGCGAAGTTCAATTTTATCGGACATGCTCAGACTAGGCGTGGCACAGCCTTTGGTTTCGGCTGCGCGCTTGTGGTTAAATACGGCGTCTTTTGCCCCGATGCTTTCAACGGGGCGCTCATCATAACAGGACGGCCCCGCCCAAGACAGCGGCCGTCATAGGGACGCAAGCCGCCATGCAAGTGAAACACCTGCTGCTGATCGCCATCCTCGCCATGACTGCTGCTTGCTCGTCAACAAAGGAAGTCGTCGACGAAAACCTGAGCGAAGTCGAGCTGTATCAATTAGCTCAAAAAGACTTGGACAATAATAGCTACACCAGCGCCACAGCCAAGCTGAAGGCCCTGGAGTCGCGCTATCCGTTCGGGCGCTATGCCGACCAGGCCCAGCTTGAGCTGATCTACGCCAACTACAAGAACGCCGAGCCGGAGGCTGCCAAGTCTGCTGCCGAGCGTTTTATCCGTCTGCACCCGCAGCACCCGAACGTGGACTACGCCTACTACATGAAGGGCCTGACCTCGTTCGACCAGGACGTTGGCCTGCTGGCGCGCTTCCTGCCGCTGGACATGACCAAGCGTGACCCGGGTGCTGCCCGCGACTCCTACAACGAGTTCGCTCAGCTGACCAGCCGCTTCCCCAACAGCCGCTACGCGCCGGACGCCAAGCAGCGCATGATCTACCTGCGCAACCTGCTGGCCTCCTACGAAATTCACGTTGCCCATTACTACCTGACCCGTCAGGCGTATGTAGCTGCCGCCAACCGTGGCCGCTATGTAGTGGAGAACTTCCAGGAAACCCCATCCGTGGGTGACGGCCTGGCCGTGATGACCGAGGCTTACCAGCGCCTGCACCTGGACGCCCTGGCGGCCACCAGCCTGGAAACCCTGAAGCTCAACTACCCGGACCACCCAAGCCTCAAGGACGGTCAGTTCGTGCCTCAGGTTGCCGAAGTGGACAACCGTTCGTGGCTGAGCAAGTACACCCTGGGCCTCATCGAGTCCCGTCCACCGTTGCCGCCGGGCGAAACCCGCGCCAACCAGGACGTGATGAAGCAGTTCCAGGATGCCAAGGAAGCTATTCCTTCGGACCTCAAGCCGCATGACGCAAACGGCGACGTGATCGAAGAAGAAGCGCCACAGGCCCTTGGCAACAACGAAGATCGTTCGTGGTTCAGCTACATGACCTTCGGCGTCTTCGACTGACAGGTCGACGCGATACAAAAAGGGAGCCCATTGGGCTCCCTTTTTTGTGGGCAAGCATTATTGCGCTGTGCGCTTGCCATGCGCTTGGCTAAACTGGCGCATTCCCTGTCGAGAAACTGCACATCATGGTTCGCCTACTGTTCTGGATTGCCGTCATTGCTGCCGCGGTATGGTTCTGGCGCAAATTCAAAAGCCCGGCTGCTAAACAGCAACGCTCCGCCGAGCCTGACGCCGCCTTGATGGTGCGCTGTGCCCACTGCGGCGTGCACCTGCCGCAGGACCGCGCGCTCAGTTCACGCCAAGCGTGGTACTGCACCCAAGCGCATCTGGAACAAGGGCCAAAGTCTATCCAGCGTTGATCCGACCTGCTGGCGCATAAGGCGCCGGATCAATGATCGGTGCGCGCCCCAGCAGCAGGTCCGCGAACAACTGGCAGGAGGCTGGCGCGAGTACCAGCCCATTGCGGTAATGCCCGCAATTGAGCCATAGCCCTTTGAAACCCGGAACCTCGCCGATGTAAGGGATACCTTCCGGCGACCCGGGACGCAAACCGGCCCAGTGACCCACGACCTCGGCGTCCGCCAACGCGGGAATCAATTCCACAGCCGAAGCCTTGAGGCTTTCCAGCGCAGACTCGGTCGGGGTTTTATCGAACCCCTCATGCTCCAACGTACTGCCGATCAGAATGTGCCCATCACGCCGCGGTATTGCGTAGCGTCCTTTGGCCAGGACCATGCTCGACAAGAAATCCGACGCACATTTGTACAAAATCATCTGCCCCTTGACCGGCTCCACGGGTAGCGACAAGCCCAACTTGCCCAGCAACTCCCCGCTCCAGGCACCGGCGGCCAGCACCACCTGATCGCCAAGAACCTGCCCGGCGGCCGTATTCACACCCACTACGTCGTCACCTTCAAGAACAAACCCGTGCACTTCGCACTGCTCATGAACGGTCACGCCGGGTAGCGCCAATAACGCCGCCTTGAGGGATTTGACCAGGCGCGGGTTGCGCACATTGGCCACATCCGCCATGTAGACCGCCTGGGAGTAACCGCCACCGAGCACCGGCACAGCATCATGGGCGGCAGACACATCCACTTTGCTCAGCGGCCGGCCTTCTCGGGCAGCCCAGGCCAGTGCTTCGGCTTCATCCTCCAGGTCCAGCCAGTACAAGCCCGTGGTGTGAACCTCTGGATCAACACCCGTGGCGGCGAATAAGCGCTGCGCCAGTTGTGGATAAAAATCCTGGGACCAGTGGGCCAGAGCGGTGACTGCCGGGCTGTAGCGCCATGGATAAAGCGGTGAAACGATGCCGCCGCCCGCCCAGGAAGACTCCTGGCCAAGCCCGGAGCGCTCCAGCAGCACGACTGCCTGCCCTTGGGTGGCCAGGTTGAAGGCCGTCAACAACCCGATTACTCCACCCCCGACAATCACCACTTTCTGTTGCTTAGCCATCATTTGATCCAGCCGATAAAAAGGGAAAAGCGCACCCGGCGCCCAATCATCCAGCACTCTCATTATTGCCCCCAGCACGCCTTGCGCGACATTTCAGGTGCCGCACCCGGATTGCTGCGCACACCGGAGCTGGTCAGGCTGAATGCACCGCAAGGGTCTCCCGCCATCACTGAGCCGACGGCAGGCGTGGCCACCAGACTGAATGCCTGAGGGTTTAATGCAGCGCTGATTCTATAGTGATCATTGCCCGCACTGACGTTGCCTGCATCAAGAAAAGTACCGTTACGCGTGTAAAAGCGTTCCAGGTAGTGGACTTGCTCGGCCAACAACGCAACGACTTCTGCGCGGTAGGCTTTTTTTACATGGCCGGTATACCCGGGGTAAGCGATACCGGCCAGAAACGCGATGATCGCTACAGCGATCAGTAACTCGATCAGGGTGAAACCTTGGCAATCCTTGCCCATTGATACGCTCCTTATTGAAGTTGCCGCCATAAAACCCGACGAAATCCTGGGCCTCCCCCTTGGTTTACCTGTGCATATACCGTCTCCAGAACCGTACGCGATTGCCCGCTGAGCCCAACCGCCGTCACTCGGTACAAAGCGGCGACTGTTTCAGGCGGTAGACCCACCAGCCCTGCGCCCGCCCCCAGCGATTGAATGCCATACACCCCGCCCTTCAAGGCTACCCAACTAACCGCTGAAACAGGATTTCCCCCGGCGCCCACTACCGAAAACGACTCCTGCGGCGGTGCACAGCGGCTGATCGACTGGCACAACGGCAGCATCGCACCTGCGTGCCGGACGACCGACTCACCCAGCCGCAAGCCGCTTTCAGCGCTTTGAAATGATTGATTTCGATGCCAGACGCCGCTGGCGATCTTTTGCTGGGACATGGCCCCTTGCATCGAGGCCAGGCCGATCAGTGACAAGACCAATAGAAATACCAGGCTGATCATTAGAACCATGCCCGTCTGCCGCCGATAAAAGCCGCGATAACTCAACATAATCGCCCTACCCCACCCGATTACGCAGCGCCGCCACGACGCTGTAAGCCTGATCCTTCACTCGCCCGGTCGGGTCTCGAAGCGTCATTTGAATGCGCACACTGCGTATCAGCGATTCATCAGCCGGGCTGGCGTCATAGCGCACGACTTGAGTCGAGCCGGGTTTGGCCGCTACACCAAAACTGATGTCGAACGCCTGTACGTTATCCACCAACACAATCCTGGCCGGCGCTGCCGGCGTACTGACCTTCAACTGCCCCGCCTCAAAGGTGTAGGTGAGCTGGCGTATCGCAAATCGAGTCTGCCCGGGCGCAGGCAATGGTGAGCTGCCCGCATAGGCTTGGGCTGTGCCGGTGCAATCGGACAGTATCGTCCAGTCAGGCTTGCCGCCGTCACCTGTCGCATCGGCAGTGACCAGCGTCAGTGACCTTGAGCTACTCGCCGCACTCCAGCCAACGGGGCGATCAAACGCTGGCGGTGCGTTATCGATATAGGCCGTGGCCAGGCAGCCCAGCATGCCCGCCTGGCGAATATCCTGGATCATCTTGCCCAGCACAAACCGCGCATCATCCTGCAGCAACATGGCGGCCTGCTGGCTGGCGTGGGTGGATCGAGCGCTGATGACGACCTGACTGACCCCGAGTACCAGCACCAACCCGACAGCCAGCGCCAGCAACAGCTCCATCAAGCTGAAACCCCGCGCCAAGCGAATCATTGCGCCACCCCCGGCTCGCTGGCAGCGCGACTGGTGAGGATGAACGTTTCCCGTGCACCGCTGCTGTTCGCTGCCCTGGCGTCGTCCCAACTGATACTAACGGTCACCTCGCTGCCGCTGACCACGACAGAACCTTTTGCGCTCGCTCCGGCAAACCCGATGATATTGGCTTCAAAATCATGCAGGTCCAGGTCGCGTACGCTGGAGGTCACTGTACTGGAGGGTGCACCTTCGCTCAGACCCCATGAGTAATCGGCGCCCGAGTTGGCGCGGACCCGGTCCAGCATGTCGTAGGCAATGAAACTGGCCTGGCTGATCATCCTGGAGCTGTCGGTGTGCTTGAGTGCATTGAGCTGGATCACGGCGGCGCCGAGCAGGCCAACCGCAAGAATCAGCACCGCCACCAGCACCTCGATCAGCGTCATGCCGGATTGGTGTCTGGGCAAAAAGGGGGCAGCGTTTGTGTTCGGGCGAACAAGCATTACCGTCGTCATCCCTGTCGAAGGCTGAAAAAACAGCAAAACAGCTGCTGTGCGGCCCAAGACTAGCGCCGGTTTTTGGCTGGCGCTGCTATCGGAACAAAGGGAAATACTTTGGACATGAATGCCATCATTCAGCGCGAGGAGCCGGGGGCTATACCTATGCCTATCAATTGAAAGACTGAACACGTCCACGGAGGGACGGCCTATGAGACAACACGGCTTCACGCTGATCGAACTGCTGCTCGGCTTGGTGCTGAGCGGCATCCTGACAAACCTCGCAGTACCCAGCTTCAGGGGGTTTCTTGAATCGCAGCAACGACAAACGGCTGTCAACGCCCTGGCAGCCGGGTTGCGTTATGCACGCACCGAGGCCATTACCCGCAATCGTGCGGTGGTGATTCATGCAAGGGATGAGAACTGGAGCCTGGGATGGCGAGTGATTCTGGACGTCAGCGGACGCGGCGTCCTGGACGACAACAACCCGGTGCTGCTGGAACGTCAGGACGGAGGGAAAATACCGATCGTAGGCAATGGGCCGGTCAAGAGCCAGGTGCGCTTCAGCGGGTTGGGCGAACCGGTGTTTTCAGCAGGAGGCTTTCGCGCTGGTACTGTGCATGTATGCGACGCGGACCAAGCGCAAAGCCTGTTTCAGCTGGTGCTGGCGCCCAGCGGGCGCATCAGCCTGCGCAGTGAACCCACCGAGCAGGCATTGTGCCGAAATCATTCCGGCAACCTGGCATTTAAAGCAACGAGCGGACTCGCAGCTCCTTCGGCATGGAGAACGTGATGTTCTCTTCACGACCGGCCAACTCATCGGCACCGGTGGCACCCCAAGCCTGCAGTTGCTGGATCACGCCACGCACCAGGACTTCAGGGGCCGAGGCACCCGCAGTGATGCCGATACGTTCAACACCGTCGAACCAGCTGCGCTGCATGTCTTCAGCGCCGTCGATCAAGTACGCCGGGGTAGCCATGCGCTCAGCCAGTTCGCGCAAGCGGTTGGAGTTGGAGCTGTTAGGGCTGCCGACCACGAGCACGACATCACATTCATCGGCCAGTTGCTTGACCGCGTCTTGACGGTTTTGCGTGGCGTAGCAGATGTCGTCCTTACGCGGACCACCGATGGCCGGGAACCGTGTGCGCAGGGCATCGATCACTCGGCTGGTATCATCCATCGACAAGGTGGTTTGCGTCACAAAGGCCAGCCGCTCGGGGTTTTGTACCTGCAAGTTGGCGACGTCTTTTTCATCTTCTACGAGGTAGATGGCGCCGCCAGTGCTGGCGTCGTACTGGCCCATGGTGCCTTCGACCTCCGGGTGGCCAGCGTGGCCAATCAGGATGCATTCACGACCGTCACGGCTGTAACGCGCGACTTCGATGTGCACCTTGGTCACCAGCGGGCAGGTGGCGTCGAATACTTTCAGGCCACGGCCGGCCGCTTCGGTACGTACGGCCTGGGACACACCGTGGGCGCTGAAGATGACAATAACGTCGTCCGGCACCTGGTCGAGTTCTTCGACAAAGATAGCGCCGCGTGCTCGCAGGTCTTCGACCACGAATTTGTTGTGGACGACTTCATGGCGCACGTAAATCGGCGGCCCGAAGACCTCCAGAGCGCGATTAACGATTTCGATCGCCCGGTCCACACCAGCGCAGAAGCCACGGGGGTTGGCGAGTTTGATTTGCATGCTGTGCCTCGTGTCTTGCAGGGCAAGAAATTGGATCAACTCAACTCTGTAAGAGTAAGCCTCTGTGGAAGCCGGGCCTGCCCGCGGTACAGACGACTCGGTGTATCAGGTACACCGAGGTGATGCTATCGCAGGCAAGCCAGCTCCCACAGGAACCGGTTTAGTCAATCAGAGCGCTTTAACGTCGATGATTTCGACGTCAAACGTCAAGGTTTTACCGGCCAACGGGTGGTTGAAGTCGATGGTCACTTGCGCGTCATCGAAGGTTTTCACCACACCGGGCAGCTCGGTATTCGCCGCGTCGTTGAAGATCACCAACAGACCTTCCGACAGGTCCATGTCCTGGAACTGCGAACGCGGGATGATCTGTACGTTTTGCGGGTTAGGCTGGCCAAAGGCGTTTTCCGGCAAAATCTGCAGGGTGCGCTTGTCGCCGGCCTTGAAACCGAACAGAGCGGCTTCAAAACCCGGAAGCAGGTTGCCATCACCGACCTTGAAGGTCGCCGGGGCTTTGTCGAACGTACTGTCGACCGTGTCGCCATTCTCCAGGCGCAATGCGAAATGCAAAGTGACTTCCGTGTTCTGGCCGATGCGTTGCTCAGCCAATACCTGATCAGTCATTGACGGTCTCTCCGGTTTTCTTACTTTTGAACATGTCCAACGCCAGCATGATTGCACCGACGGTGATGGCGCTGTCGGCAAAGTTGAACGCCGGGAAGTACCAGCGGTTCTGCCAATGCACCAGGATAAAGTCGATCACATGACCCAGGGCAATGCGGTCGTACAGGTTGCCCAGCGCGCCGCCCAGCACCAACGCCAGGGCAATCGCCAGCCAGGTGTCATCACGGCCCAGGCGTTTGAGCCAGACCACCAGCACCGCACTGACCACCACGGCGATCAGGGCGAACAGCCAGCGCTGCCAGCCGCCGCCATCAGCGAGGAAGCTGAAAGCGGCGCCGGTGTTGTAGGCCAGGGTCCAGCTGAAGTAGTCAGGAATGACCACAATCTGCTGGTACATCTGTAAGGCGCCTTCGAAGTGAGCCTTGCTGAGCTGGTCAATGACCAGCACCAGCACGCTCAGTACGAGCCAGCCCAGACGTCCGAAACGGCTGGAAGCGTTAGGCATAGTGGCGAACCTCGCCATCACCGGAAATGTTATCGACGCAGCGACCGCAGATTTCCGGATGCTCAGGGTTCACGCCAACGTCTTCACGGCAGTGCCAGCAACGGGCGCACTTAGGGAAGGCCGACTTGACCACTTTGAGCTTGAGGCCCGGCACTTCAGTCGCCACCGCGTCCGCTGGCGCCTGGGTAAACGGTGCCAGGCTGGCGGTCGAGGTGATCAGCACGAAGCGCAGTTCGTTGCTCAGCTTGGCCAGGTCGGCGGTCAGGCCTTCCTCGGCAAACAAGGTGACTTCGGCTTGCAGGTTGCCACCGACGGCCTTGGCCGCACGCTGAACTTCCAGCTCCTTGTTCACCGCAACTTTGACGGCCATCACGCCTTCCCAGTACTCGCGGCCCAGTTCGAAGTCGGCCGGCAGTTCGGTCAGGCCTTCGTACCAGGTGTTGAGCATCACGGACTCGTTACGCTCGCCCGGCAGGTATTCCCACAATTCGTCGGCGGTGAAGGCCAGTATCGGTGCGATCCAGCGCACCAGCGCTTCAGAGATGTGATACAGCGCGGTCTGCGCCGAACGGCGGGCCTTGCTGTTGGCGCCGGTGGTGTACTGGCGGTCCTTGATGATGTCGAGGTAGAAACCACCCAGCTCCTGCACGCAGAAGTTGTGGATCTTCGAGTAGACGTTCCAGAAACGGTACTCACCGTAGTGCTCCTGCAACTCGCGTTGCAGCAACAGGGTACGGTCCACGGCCCAGCGGTCCAGGGCGAGCATTTCCTCGGCCGGCAGGATGTCGGTGGCCGGGTTGAAACCGGTCAGGTTCGACAGCAGGAAGCGTGCGGTATTACGGATACGGCGGTAGGCATCGGCGCTACGGGCCAGGATCTGGTCCGACACTGCGATTTCGCCCGAGTAATCGGTCGAGGCCACCCACAGACGCATGATGTCGGCGCCCAGGGTGTCGTTGATCTTTTTCGGCTCGATCACGTTCTTCAGCGACTTGGACATCTTGCGACCCGTCTCGTCGACGGTGAAGCCATGGGTCAGCAGTTCGCGGTACGGCGCGTGATTGTCGATGGCGCAACCGGTCAGCAACGACGAGTGGAACCAGCCACGGTGTTGGTCCGAGCCTTCCAGGTACAGGTCGGCCCGCGGGCCTGTCTCGTGGCCCATCGGGTGCGAACCACGCAGCACGTGCCAGTGGGTGGTGCCCGAGTCGAACCACACGTCGAGGGTGTCGCTGATCTTGTCGTACAGCGGCGCTTCGTCGCCCAGCAACTCAGCGGCATCCAGCTTGAACCAGGCTTCGATGCCTTCCTGTTCAACGCGCAGGGCCACGGCTTCCATCAGCTCGACGGTGCGTGGGTGCAGTTCGCCGCTTTCCTTGTTCAGGAAGAACGGAATCGGCACGCCCCAGTTGCGTTGGCGGGAGATGCACCAGTCCGGACGGTTGGCGATCATCGAGTGCAGGCGCGCCTGGCCCCAGGCCGGGACGAACTGGGTGTCTTCGATGGCTTTGAGCGAGCGCACACGCAGGGTGTCGCCGCTGACCGGCTCTTTGTCCATGCCGATGAACCACTGCGCGGTGGCGCGGTAGATCAGCGGGCTCTTGTGACGCCAGCAGTGCATGTAGCTGTGCTTGATGGTCTCGGTTTGCATCAGCGCACCGACTTCACGCAGCTTGTCGATGATCGGCTGGTCGGCCTTGAAGATGAACTGGCCGCCGAAGAACTCCAGCGAAGGCGCGTACACGCCATTGCTCTGCACCGGGTTGATGATGTCATCGTTGACCATGCCGTACTTCTTGCAGATCACGAAGTCGTCCACGCCATAGGCGGGCGAGCAGTGAACCACGCCAGTACCCGAGCCCAGCTCAACGTAGTCGGCCAGGTACACCGGCGACAGACGGTCGTAGAACGGGTGACGGAAGTTGATCAGTTCCAGCGCGGTGCCGGTGGTGGTGGCGATCACCGAACCTTGCAGCTCGTAGCGAGCCAGGCAGGCCTCGACCATTTCCTCGGCCAGCACCAGCAGGCGATCACCCACATCCACCAGGGCGTAGGTGAATTCCGGGTGCACGTTCAGCGCCTGGTTGGCCGGGATGGTCCACGGGGTGGTGGTCCAGATCACGATGGCAGCCGGTTTGCTCAGGCTCGCCAGGCCAAAGGCCTCGGCCAGCTTGGCGTCGTCGGCGATCGGGAAGGCCACGTCGATGGTCGAGGACTTTTTGTCTTCGTACTCGACTTCCGCTTCGGCCAGGGCCGAACCGCAGTCGAAACACCAGTTCACGGGCTTGAGGCCCTTGAACACGAAACCGCCCTTGACGATTTCGGCCAAGGCGCGGATTTCACCGGCCTCGTTCTTGAAGTTCATGGTTTTGTACGGGTTGTCCCACTCGCCCAACACGCCCAGGCGGATGAATTCGGACTTCTGCCCTTCGATCTGCTCGGTGGCGTAGGCACGGCACAGTTCGCGGGTTTTATCCGCGCCCAGGTTCTTGCCGTAGGTCACTTCGACTTTGTGTTCGATCGGCAGGCCGTGGCAGTCCCAGCCCGGAACATACGGCGCGTCGAAACCCGACAGGGTTTTCGAGCGCAGGATCATGTCCTTGAGAATTTTATTCAGCGCATGACCGATGTGAATCGTGCCGTTGGCATAAGGAGGGCCGTCGTGCAGGACGAACTTCGGACGATCCTTGCCAATTTCGCGCAACTTTCCGTACAGGCCAATACTGTCCCAGCCCTGCAGGATCTGCGGTTCGCGCTGTGGCAGGCCGGCCTTCATTGGGAAGGCGGTGTCCGGAAGGTTTAGCGTGGCTTTATAGTCGGTCATTTAAGGCTCTTCGGTTAGCGATGGGCGCTAGGTGCGGCTAGTGCACGGGCGGCGGCGACATCCGCATTGATCGCCGTTTTCAACGCCTCCAGGGAGGCGAAACGCTGCTCTTCACGCAGCTTCTGGTGGAAAACCACCGTCAAACGCCGGTCATACAAATCACCGGCAAAATCCAAAAGGTGAACTTCCAGGTGGGCCTTGCCATCACCTGCAACCGTGGGCCTGACGCCTATGTTGGCGACTCCCGGCCACGATTGACCGTCAATGTCGACACTCACCAGGTAAACCCCGGTGAGTGGCACACGACGGCGCTTAAGTTGCACGTTGGCGGTTGGCGTGCCCAGTTGGCGCGCCAGCTTCTGGCCGTGCAGGACCCGCCCGGCAATGCGGAACGGGCGGCCGAGCAAGCGCTCGGCCAAGGCGAAGTCGGCAGCGGCCAGGGCGTTACGCACCTGGGTACTACTCACGCGCAGGCCATCCAGTTCGACGGTTTGCGCGGCTTCGACGGTAAAACCTTGATTAACACCGGCGTGCTGCAGGAAGTCGAAATCCCCGACGCGGTCGCAACCGAAACGGAAGTCGTCGCCGACCTCCAGGTGCTGTACGCCCAGGCCATCCACCAGAATACGGTCGACGAACTCGGCGGCGCTGAGGCTTTGCAAGCGCTGGTTGAAGGCCAGGCAAAGGACACGGTCCACACCCTCTTCAGCCAGCAGTTGCAGCTTGTCCCGCAAGCGGGCCAGACGTGCTGGCGCCGTTTCGGGGGTAAAGAATTCCCGCGGCTGTGGTTCAAAAATCACCACGCAGCTGGGCACGCCCAACTCAACCGCACGTTCACGCAGCCGGCCCAGGATAGCCTGGTGGCCACGGTGAACACCGTCAAAGTTGCCAATAGTGGCGACGCAGCCCCGATGCTCGGGGCGCAGGTTGTGGAGACCTCGAACCAGCTGCATAACGCGCTTCTTGCTCATAAAGTGGTCGATTATAACCACACCCGGCCCCGGACGACAGGCAACAGAACAGGCCAAAGGGGTCGAATCGATAAAACAACCGTTTTATCGCGGCAAACTCTCTACCCCAGCGACTTGCGATTGAAATCCCGCAGGCGAAAGCCTTGTAGCAGCAACATCCCGAAGTACACCACCACACCGGCGACCACCAACACGCCAAGGCGCATGAAGCGCTCCAGCATATGGCCTTGATCCCAGGCAGGCATGAAGTGCATCAGGCCCAGCAATACCGCCGACATCGCCGCCACGGCCACCAGCAGCTTGAGGGCGAACATCCCCCAGCCCGGCTGCGGCTGATACATCTGCTGCTTGCGCAACTGATAAAACAGCAAGCCGGCATTGATGCAGGCACCGATGCTGATAGCCAGGGCCAGGCCGGCATGGGCCAACGGGCCGATAAACACCAGATTGAGCAACTGGGTAACGATCAGGGTGAAAATCGCGATTTTGACCGGAGTGCGGATGTTTTGCTGTGCGTAGAAGCCTGGGGCCAGCACCTTGATCACAATAATGCCGAGCAAACCGACGGAGTAGGCGACCAACGCACGTTGGGTCATCGACGCGTCAAACGCACTGAACTGGCCATACTGGAACAACGACACAGTCAGCGGCTCAGCCAGGATTCCCAACGCCAGGGAACATGGCAGCACCAGCATGAAGCACAGGCGAAGGCCCCAGTCGAGGATGCGTGAATACTCCTGGCGGTCCTTGCTGGCATAGGTGCGCGACAAGGTTGGCAGCAAAATCGTGCCCAGAGCCACGCCAAGCACACCGGACGGCAGTTCCATCAGGCGATCGGCGTAGTACATCCACGACACCGAACCGGAGACCAGCAGCGAGGCAAACGCGGTGTTGATGATCAGGGAGATCTGACTGACCGACACACCCAGAATCGCAGGCAGCATATTGCGCATTACGCGCCACACACCGGTGTCCTTGAGGTTAAGACGCGGCAGCACGAGCATGCCGATCTTTTTCAGGTGCGGCAGTTGGTAGAGCAATTGCGCCAGGCCACCCGCCAGCACCGCCCAGCCCAAAGCCATGACCGGCGGATCGAAGTACGGCGTGAGGAACAGCGCGAAAATAATCATGCTGACGTTCAACAGGGTCGGCACAAAGGCCGGCACCGAGAAGCGGTTCCAGGTATTGAGGATCGCGCCAGCCAGGGACGACAGAGAAATCAGCAATATATAGGGGAAGGTCACCCGCAGCAGATCAGTGGTCAGCGCGAATTTTTCCGGTGTGTTGGCAAAACCAGGCGCCGTGGCCCAGATCACCCAGGGTGCAGCCAGCATGCCGGCGATGGTCACCAACATCAGTACCAGGGTCAGCAGGCCCGAGACATAGGCAATAAACGTGCGGGTCGCCTCTTCACCCTGCTGGGTCTTGTACTCGGCCAGGATCGGCACGAAAGCTTGAGAAAAAGCGCCCTCCGCGAAGATCCGCCGCAGCAGATTGGGCAGTTTAAAGGCAATAAAGAATGCATCCGTGGCCATGCTGGCGCCAAAAATGCGCGCCAGCAGGGTGTCACGCACAAACCCCAAAACCCGGGAAATCATGGTGATAGAGCTGACCGCAGCCAACGATTTGAGCAGATTCATTGAAAGAGTTTGCGCCTATAGATAAAGAGCAGGCGAACAAAGCGCCCACTTATGCGATACTGCGCGCCTGCAACAGCACAGAGCCAAAGCTCGCGAGTTTACAGGTCAAGCGCCGGAAATAAATCACCCGCCTCTTCAGATCGACCACTCAGCAGTTCGCATCAGCCGCCCTTGACAACCCATCAAGTCATCGGCATGATTCGCGGCCTATTTTGTTTGCTATTTCCTAAAAAGTCTTTCGAGGAGCTCGACGGTGGCCAACACACCTTCCGCCAAAAAACGTGCAAAACAGGCTGAGAAGCGTCGCAGCCACAACGCCAGCCTGCGTTCCATGGTTCGTACCTACATCAAGAATGTAGTTAAAGCCATCGACACCAAAGACGCTGAAAAAGCCCAAGCTGCTTACGTTCTGGCCGTGCCAGTTATCGACCGTATGGCTGATAAAGGCATCATCCACAAGAACAAGGCCGCTCGTCATAAGAGCCGCCTGAATGGCCACATCAAGGCTCTGAACGTCGCTGCAGCAGCCTAAGTGGTAAAAACTGCAACGTAGCCCAGGTTACGTCACAGTTAAGAAATGCCCCGTACCGAAAGGTCCGGGGCATTTTTGTTTGTGCCTGATATAGGGCGTGCGCAGTTCAAAATGTAGGAGGACTTGCCCGCGATAGCGGTGGATCAATCACTTATAAGGTGGCTGACACGCCCCCATCGCGGGCAAGCCCGCTCCCACACTTGGACTGCGGGGTGTGAGATAGATATTTTCAAGCAAAAAAAAACGCCCCGAACCAGTCGGGGCGTTTTTGTTACCAGCTGATTAAACCATCAATCAGTGCTGGTGACCGCCTTCACCGTGGACGTGGCCGTGAGCCACTTCTTCCTGGGAAGCGTCGCGGATGGCAACGATCTTCACTTGGAAGTTCAGGCGCTGGCCAGCCAGAGGGTGGTTGCCGTCGACAGTCACGTCGTCGCCGTCCAGATCGCGGATGGTGACGATCTGCATTTGGCCATCCGGCGCGGAAGCGTGGAACTGCATGCCCACTTCCAGCTCGTCGACGCCTTCGAACATGCTGCGGCTCAGGGTGCTGACCAGTTCGGCGGAGTATTCGCCGTAAGCATCTTCAGGTTCTACGGCGACAGTCAGTTCGTCACCGACGTTCTTGCCTTCCAGAGCCTTCTCCAGGCCCGGGATGATGTTACCTGCGCCTTGCAGGTAGACCAGCGGCGCGCCGCCGGCGGAGCTGTCGATGACCTCACCAGCGTCGTTGGTCAGGGTATAGTCGATGGAGACAGCCTTGTTAGCGGCGATCGTCATGGGGCGAGACCTTTTGCATAAGAATGAAGAACGGACAAGTCTAAACAAGGATTTGCCCGAAAGCGAACAGAACCCGGACAGACGGGACCGATCAACGGCATCCTTCATCATTGGTTTCCATCAGGACGACGACCGGCACTGGGTCGCCGACCTGTCCTGCGGCCACACCCAACACCTGCGCCACCAGCCGCCATGGCAGTCCCGCGCCTGGGTGCTCGACCCTGCGCAGCGCCTTGAAAAAATAGGCCTGCCCTTTGCGTGCGGCTGGTGTGCGCAAAAGCGCGAATAACGATAACCTTGGTACCTGATTCCCGGTAGGCGCTCAACCATAGAGCGCCACCGAAGCCATGCACCTCCAGAGAATTCGCATGCAGACTTTTTTTATCGCGCCCACCGATTTTGGTGTGGGTCTGACCTCCATCAGCCTTGGGCTGGTGCGTACCCTTGAACGGGCCGGGCTGAAAGTCGGCTTCTTCAAACCCATTGCCCAGCCACACCCGGGCGACACCGGCCCCGAACGCTCCACCGAGCTGGTGGCCCGCACCCATGGCCTGAAACCGCCACAGCCCCTGGGCCTGGCCCATGTGGAGCGGATGCTCGGCGACGGCCAGCTCGACGAACTGCTCGAAGAAATCATCACCCTTTATCAGCAAGCCGCTGTGGGCAAGGACGTGCTGATCGTCGAGGGCATGGTGCCGACCCGTAGCGCCAGCTATGCGGCGCGAGTCAACCTGCACCTGGCCAAGAGCCTCGACGCGGAAGTGATCCTGGTCTCTGCGCCGGAAAACGAAGTGCTCACCGAACTCTCCGGCCGCGTGGAACTGCAGGCCCAACTGTTCGGCGGCCCGAAAGACCCGAAAATGCTCGGTGTGATTCTCAATAAAGTGCGCACCGATGAAAGCATGGAAGCGTTCTCAGCGCGCCTCAAAGAGCATTCGCCGCTGTTGCGCAGCGGGGATTTCCGCCTGCTTGGCTGCATTCCCTACCAGCCCGAACTCAATGCACCGCGCACCCGCGACGTAGCCGACCTGATGGGCGCGCAGATTCTCAACGCCGGCGACTATGAAAGCCGGCGCATGACCAAGATCATCATCTGCGCCCGCACCATGCGTAACACCGTTGAACTGCTCAAGCCCGGCGTATTGGTGGTTACCCCCGGAGACCGCGACGACATCATCCTCGCCGTCAGCCTGGCCGCGATCAACGGTGTGCCCCTGGCCGGCTTGCTGCTGACCAGCGACACCCTGCCCGACCCACGCATCATGGATCTGTGCCGCGGCGCTTTCCAGGCCGGGCTGCCGGTGTTGTCGGTGAGCACCGGCTCCTACGACACCGCCAACCAGCTCAACAGCCTGAACAAGGAAATCCCGATTGATGACCGCGAACGTGCGGAGATCATCACCGATTTCGTCGCCAGCCACCTGGATGCGCGCTGGCTGCACCAACGCTGCGGTACGCCTCGGGAGATGCGCCTGTCGCCGGCGGTGTTCCGCTATCAGTTGATCCAGCGCGCCCAGGCGGCCAACAAACGCATCGTGCTGCCCGAAGGCAGCGAGCCGTTGACCGTACAAGCCGCCGCCATCTGCCAGGCCCGGGGCATTGCCCGTTGCGTGCTGCTGGCCAAGCCGGCCGATGTGGAAGCGGTTGCCCGCGCCCACGGCATTGAGTTGCCCGAAGGCCTGGAGATTCTCGACCCGGACCTGATTCGCCAGCGGTATGTCGAACCGATGGTCGCGCTACGCAAGAGCAAGAGCCTCAATGCGCCGATGGCCGAGCAGCAACTGGAAGACACGGTGGTGATCGCCACGATGATGCTTGCGCTGGATGAAGTGGACGGCCTGGTCTCCGGCGTTATCCACTCCACCGCCAACACTATCCGCCCTGCCCTGCAGCTGATTAAAACGGCGCCGGGCTGCACCTTGGTGTCGTCGGTGTTCTTCATGTTGTTCCCCGAGCAGGTGCTGGTGTATGGCGACTGCGTGATGAACCCGCACCCAAGCGCCGCCGAACTGGCAGAAATCGCCCTGCAAAGCGCCGACTCGGCCGCGGCTTTCGGTATCACCCCGCGCGTGGCGATGATCAGCTATTCCAGCGGCGACTCGGCCAGTGGCGAGGAAGTGGAGAAAGTCCGCGAAGCCACCCTGCTCGCCCATGAGCAGCAAAGCTCACTGCTGATCGACGGGCCCTTGCAATACGACGCCGCCGCCAACGAAACCGTTGCCCGGCAGTTGGCGCCCAACAGCCAGGTCGCCGGCAAAGCCACGGTGTTTGTGTTCCCCGACCTGAACACCGGCAATACCACGCACAAAGCCGTGCAACGCAGTGCCGATTGCGTGAGCTTGGGGCCCATGCTGCAAGGCCTGCGCAAGCCGGTAAACGACCTGCCGCGCGGCGCCCAGGTCGACGACATCGTGTACACCATCGCCCTGACTGCGATTCAAGCCGCCAACCGACCTATGGATATCTAAATGCTGGATTTTCTACCTGCCGCCGTGCGCGGGGTAATTGCTTCGCTGCTGCTGGCGCTGAACACGATCCTGCTGTGCTCGTTCCTGTTTATTGTCGCGCTGTTCAAGGCACTGCCGTTTGCCAAACGCTTCAGCGAAGGGCTGATGAACCACACCCATGAAGCCTGGGTGACCAACAACAAGGGCTGGATGAACCTGGTGCGGCGCACCCGCTGGCACCTGACTGGCCTTGAGGGCCTCGATTACCAGCACTCATACCTGGTGACCAGTAACCACCAGAGCTGGGTCGACATCATGGTCCTGCAATACGTGCTCAATCGACGGATTCGCCCACTGAAGTTCTTCCTCAAGCAGGAATTGATCTGGGTGCCGGTGATTGGCCTGGCGTGGTGGGCGTTGGGCTTCCCGTTCATGAAGCGCTACACCAAGGCCTATTTGGAAAAGCATCCGGAGAAGAAAGGCAAAGACCTGGAAACCACCCGTAAGACATGTGCGAAATTTCGCAACAACCCGGTGGGGATTTTCAACTTTGCCGAAGGCACTCGGTTTACGCCGGGCAAGCATGCCCAGCAGAAATCGCCGTTTCGCTACCTGCTCAAGCCCAAGGCTGGCGGTATCGCGTTTGTGCTGGATGCCATGGGCGAGCAGTTGAAGTCACTGGTGAACGTGACGATTCACTACCCTGGCGGGCGCCCGGGTTACTGGGATTTGCTGTGCGGGAATGTGAAGGACGTAGTCGTGCAGTTTGCAGAAGTGCAGATCCCTGCCGAGTTCATTGGCAAGAATTATG
This sequence comes from Pseudomonas sp. M5A4_2d, assembly GCF_053345295.1. Lineage (NCBI taxonomy): Bacteria > Pseudomonadati > Pseudomonadota > Gammaproteobacteria > Pseudomonadales > Pseudomonadaceae > Pseudomonas > Pseudomonas sp. M5A4_2d. The sequence continues at coordinate 269,257 of NZ_JBKEZW010000007.1, forward strand.
AGCAGGATGGGGAGTATCGGTTGGCGTTCCAGGGCTGGATCAACCGGTTGTGGGAAGACAAGGATGCGCTTCTAGACAAGCTTCACACAGATTATCCAGGCAGTCGCTGATCAACGTGTGAATGCAATTTAATGTGGGAGCTGGCTTGCCTGCGATAGCGGTGGGTCAGCCGAGGAAACATAAACGGACAGTCCGCCATCGCAGGCAAGCCAGCTCCCACATTGACCGAGTCCACTTTTGAGACGATGTAAAAAAGCCCGCCACCGAGTGCTCGGTGGCGGGCTTTTGTGTGGCGGCGAGGTTTAGATCGCGCCGCGCTGACGCAACAACTCCAGCACTTGCTTGACGCTGTCTTCCAGCGACAGTGCCTGGGTGTCGATGACCAGGTCGGCATTCAACGGCACGTCATACGGGAAGGACTCGCCAGGGATGTTATCCCCACCGGCAGCGTACAGGCCTTGCGGATCACGCTCGGCGCACACCAACGGCGAGGCCTGCACGTAAACCGTCAGCAGGCGATCGGCACCAATCAGCGCCTTGGCCTGTTCGCGGCCCTCGGCATCCGGGGCAACGAATGCGGCCAGGGTCAGCAGGCCGGCTTCGTTGAACTGGCGCGCCACGTGAGCGGCACGTCGCCAATTTTCGGTGCGCCCGGTACGGTCCTGCGGCAACCCTTTGTTCAGGTCGTGGCGCAGGTTCTGGCCATCCAGTACGAACACTGCACGGCCCATGTCGAACAGCTTGCGCTCAACCGCATAGGCCAAGGTGCTCTTGCCCGCGCCCGACAGGCCGCTGAACAGCACAGTAGCGGGCTGCTGGCCGAAGCGCTGGGCGCGCTCTTCGGTAGCCACATGGGCCAACTTGCCGTGATGCGTGGCCGAGCCATGGTTGACCGGCGGCGCGATGATCATGCCCGCGGCCACCGTGCCGTTGGTCAAGCGGTCGATGACAATAAACGCACCGGTGGTGCGGTTGCTGTCGTAGCCGTCCAGCGCGATGGCGGCGTCGAGGCTGACCTTGACGCGACCAATCTCGTTCAACTGCAGCGAACTCGCCGGGCCTTCGGCCAGGGTGTTCACGTCCACGCGATGCACGATGCTGGTGATAGAGCCCGGCACGTAGCTGGTGGCGCGCTTGATGTCGTACTTCTTGCCCGGCAGCATCGGTTCTTCGGCCATCCACACCAGCATGGCGTCGAAGGCGTCGGTCACTTGCGGCACGTTGTCGGCATGCACCAGCAGGTCGCCACGGGAGATGTCGATTTCGTCTTCCATGGTCAGGGTCACGGCCTGGCCTGGGCCGGCGTGTTCCAACTCACCGTCGAAGGTGACGATGGATTTGACGCGGCTGCTCTTGCCCGACGGCAGCACCACGACTTCGTCGCCCTTGTGCACGATGCCGCTGGCCAGGGTGCCGGCGAAACCACGGAAGTTCAGGTTCGGACGGTTGACGTACTGCACCGGGAAACGCAGGTCGGTGTAGTTGCGGTCGTTGGCAATCTCGACGGTTTCGAGAATTTCCATCAGCGACTGGCCGGTGTACCAGGGCGAACGCTCACTCTTGTTCACCACGTTATCGCCTTTGAGCGCGGACATCGGCACGAATGCCATGGTGCTCGGCTTGAATGCGATGCCGTCGGCGAACTTCAGGTAATCAGCCTTGATCTGCTCGAAAATGCTTTGGTCAAAACCATTGATGTCCATCTTGTTGACGGCCACCACGATGTGCTTGATACCCAGCAACGAGGCGATAAAGCTGTGGCGACGGGTCTGGGTCTGCACACCGTAGCGGGCATCAATCAGGATGATCGCCAGGTCACAGGTGGAGGCGCCAGTGGCCATGTTGCGGGTGTACTGCTCATGGCCAGGGGTGTCGGCGATGATGAATTTGCGCTTTGCGGTGGAGAAGTAGCGGTAGGCAACATCAATGGTGATGCCCTGCTCACGCTCGGCCTGCAGGCCATCAACCAGCAAAGCCAGGTCGATATCGTCACCGGTGGTGCCGGACTTCTTCGAGTCGCGGGTGATGGCTTCCAGGTGATCTTCGTAGATCATCTTGGAGTCGTGCAGCAGGCGCCCGATCAGGGTGCTCTTGCCGTCGTCGACGTTGCCGCAGGTCAGGAAGCGCAACATTTCCTTGCGCTCGTGCTGGCCCAGGTAGGCGAGGATGTCCTCGCTGATCAAATCAGATTGATGCGACATTGGTGACAGCCCCTTAGAAATAACCCTGACGTTTTTTATCTTCCATCGAGCCTGCGCCATCGTGATCGATGACCCGGCCCTGGCGCTCGGAAGTTCGCGTCAGGAGCATTTCCTGAATGATGTCGGTCAGCGTCTCGGCTTCGGACTCCACCGCGCCCGTCAACGGGTAGCAGCCAAGGGTACGGAAACGTACTTTCTTTTTGACGATTCGGGCTTTGTCTTCGTCGGACAGGTGCTCGAGGATGCGGTCGTCGTCGATCATGATCAACGTGCCGTTTTTCTCGATCACGTCGCGCTCGGCGGCAAAGTACAGCGGCACAATCGGGATGCCTTCCAGGTAGATGTACTGCCAGATGTCCAGCTCGGTCCAGTTGGACAGCGGGAACACACGGATCGACTCACCCTTGTTGACGTTGCCGTTGTAAACGTTCCACAGCTCCGGGCGCTGGTTTTTCGGGTCCCAGCGGTGTTTGCTGTCGCGGAACGAGTACACGCGCTCTTTGGCGCGGGATTTCTCTTCATCACGACGGGCACCGCCGAAAGCTGCGTCGAAACCATGCTTGTCCAACGCCTGCTTGAGGCCTTCGGTTTTCATGATATCGGTGTGCTTGGCACTGCCGTGGGTGAACGGGTTGATGCCCTGCGCAACCCCATCCGGGTTGATGTGGGTGATCAGGTCCAGGCCCAGCTCTTCGACCATCTTGTCGCGGAACTTGTACATCTCCTGGAATTTCCAGCGGGTGTCGACGTGCATCACCGGGAACGGCAGTTTGCCCGGAAAGAAGGCCTTGCGTGCCAGATGCAGCATCACGGCGGAGTCTTTACCGATCGAGTAAAGCATCACCGGGTTGTCGAACTCGGCGGCGACCTCGCGGATGATGTGGATGCTTTCCGCCTCCAGCTGTTTCAGATGCGTCAGTTTGTCGACCATGGCTACTCACGGAAAAACGATCTTATGGACGGCCAGCGGGCCGTGTTCGAGCGGGGCATGCTAGCACAGCACCTTCTTCTATTCAGGGCGCCAGCTAGATCGAAACGGTATATGAATATGCCACTGAGTTAGGCCTGCCTCGGTCGAATGTGGGAGCGGGCTTGCTCGCGAAGGCGGTGGGTCACCAGAGTATGTGTGACTGATACGCCGCCTTCGCGAGCAAGCCCGCTCCCATACAAGCCCGCACCACATTCCTTCTGTGGAGTTAGTTAGATAGGGTTCGGGCAATCGATGAACAAATGCTCCAGGGCAAAACGCCGAGCCAGGTAATCACCCAACGCCTGCACCCCGTAGCGCTCAGTGGCGTGGTGCCCGGCTGCAATAAAGCTGATGTCGTTTTCCCGCGCACTGTGGAAAGTTTGCTCGGATGCTTCGCCGCTCAGGTACAGATCGACACCCGCCGCAATCGCCTGGTCGATATAGCCCTGGCCACCCCCCGTGCACCAGCCGACACGGCGGATCATCTCGCTGCCTTCGATCAGCAGCGGCTCGCGGCCCATCACATCCTGCACACGACGGGCGAAGTCGCGCGGCGACAACGGCTCGGCCAGCGAGCCGACCAGGCCGACGACTTTGGGGTTGCTCGGGTCCAGCGGGCCTTCAACGGTGATGTCCAGGTGGCGGGCCAGTTGCACGTTATTACCGACATCCGCGTGCAGATCCAGCGGCAGGTGATAGGCCAACAGGCTGATGTCATGCTTGAGCAGGGTTTTGAGGCGGCGCTGCTTCATGCCGGTAATGCACGGGTTTTCGCCCTTCCAGAAGTAACCGTGGTGCACCAGCACCAAGTCGGCCTTGGCTTCGACGGCGGCGTCCAGCAGGGCTTGGCTTGCGGTTACGCCGCTGACAATGCGCATCACCTGCGGACGACCCTCGACCTGCAGGCCATTGGGGCAATAATCGGCAATTTTTGCGCTGCCGAGATAGCGGTCCGCTTCCTCGACCAGGGTGCTAAGGGGCACGGCCATAAAAGACTCCTAAATATCCCGTTCCGAGGCGCTCGCAGCCTCGTATAATGCGCGACATTATGGGCGCTCTCCCGCCCCCTGCAACCTGTCAGGACTTACTTGATGCTCAAGGCACTGCGTTTTTTTGGATGGCCATTGTTGGCTGGCGTGCTGATCGCGATGCTGATTATTCAGCGTTATCCCCAGTGGGTGGGCTTACCCAGCCTTGACGTGAACCTGCAACAGGCCCCGCAAAGCAATTCGGTGGTGCAAGGCCCGGTGACCTATGCAGACGCTGTCGTCATCGCCGCGCCCGCCGTGGTCAACCTGTACACCACCAAGGTCATCAACAAACCTGCGCACCCGTTGTTTGAAGACCCGCAATTTCGCCGCTACTTCGGGGACAACGGGCCCAAGCAACGCCGTATGGAATCCAGCCTCGGTTCCGGTGTGATCATGAGCCCGGAAGGCTACATCCTCACCAACAACCACGTGACCACCGGCGCCGACCAGATTGTCGTGGCCCTGCGCGACGGCCGCGAAACCCTGGCCCGCGTGGTCGGCAGCGACCCGGAAACCGACCTCGCCGTGCTGAAGATCGACCTCAAAAGCCTGCCTTCGATCACTATCGGCCGCTCTGAAGGGCTGCGCGTAGGTGATGTGGCCCTGGCCATCGGCAACCCGTTCGGTGTCGGCCAGACAGTCACCATGGGCATCATCAGCGCCACCGGGCGTAACCAGTTGGGGCTTAACAGCTACGAAGACTTTATCCAGACCGACGCAGCCATCAACCCGGGCAACTCCGGCGGCGCTCTGGTGGATGCCAATGGCAACCTGACCGGCATCAACACCGCGATCTTCTCGAAATCGGGTGGCTCCCAAGGCATCGGTTTTGCGATTCCGGTGAAGCTGGCAATGGAAGTGATGAAGTCGATCATCGAACACGGCCAGGTGATTCGCGGTTGGCTGGGGATCGAAGTGCAGCCGTTGACCAAGGAATTGGCCGAGTCGTTTGGCTTGACCGGGCGCCCTGGCATCGTGGTCGCGGGGATCTTCCGAGACGGCCCGGCGCAGAAAGCCGGCCTGCAATTGGGCGATGTGATCCTGAGCATTGACGGCGAACCAGCCGGTGACGGCCGCAAGTCGATGAACCAGGTGGCGCGGATCAAGCCAACCGACAAGGTGGCGATCCAGGTGATGCGCAACGGCAAAGAGATCAAGCTGCTGGCGGAAATCGGCTTGCGCCCACCACCTGCCCCGGTGAAAGAAGAGGAATAAGGGCTTTGGGAGCCCGTTCACGGGCTCCTGTATCCTAATATTTCAAAAGAAATCCATTCTCATTGGGTATGTTATATTGTTTCAATATAGACATTGGAACGCTCTATCATGCCGTCTCAAAGATTTGCTCCCATGGCGGGCCTGGCCTTGGGTTTATTGCTCGACCCCGCTTACGCCGAAGACAACGCCGTTGAACTGGACACCATCAGCGTCACCAGCGACGACTATGAATCCGCCACCAGCCCCGTCAAAGGCTATCGCGCCACCCGTTCCGCCAGCGCGACAAAAACTGACACGGCCCTTCGCGACATCCCACAATCGATCAGCGTGATTCCCGCGACGGTGCTCAAAGACCTGGGCAGCACCCATGTGGAACGCGCCCTGGAATTTGCCGGTGGAGTGTCCAAGCAAAACAACTTCGGCGGCCTGACGCTTTACGAATACAGCGTGCGCGGCTTCACCACGTCGGAGTTCTATCAGGACGGTTTCAGCGCCAACCGTGGCTACCCAAGCACACCAGATGCGGCCAATATCGAACGCATTGAAGTGCTCAAAGGCCCCGCCGCCAGCCTGTATGGCCGCGGCGATCCCGGCGGCACCGTGAATATCGTCACCAAGAAACCGCAGCCGCAAGCCTTCACCACCGTGCAAACCAGCGCCGGCAGTTGGGACCGTTATCGCACAGCACTGGATGTGAACACCCCGCTCGACAGCGAAGGTCGCGTGCTGTCGCGCGTGAACCTGGCCGTGGAAGACGGCCACAGCTTCCGCGATCACGTAGACGCCAGGCGCGTGTTCGTCGCGCCCTCTTTCAGCTGGCAGTTGGACCCGGATACCAGCCTGCTGGTGGAAAGCGAATTCGTGCGCCACAGCTCTACCTTCGACCGAGGCATTGTCGCCAACCACGGCATGTCCCGCTCGACCTTCCTCGGCGAACCCAACGACGGCAACATCCGCAACCACAACAACCGCCTGCAAGCCACCCTGGAACATCACCTCAACGACGCCTGGAAACTGCGCCTCGCCAGCCACTACAAACAAGGCAGCCTGTGGGGCGACGCGTCGGAAAGCCGCGCGCTGAACGCCGATGGGCACACCGTCAACCGCCGCTACCGCGAACGTTCCACCGGGTGGCACGACAGCATCACCCAGCTGGAACTGCGCGGCCTTTTCGACATCGGCAGTTGGCAGCACGAACTGCTGATCGGCACCGAATACGAGGACTACCGCAAGAAGGAACGCGTGACGGCTATCGGCGGCAGCCTCTACCCCATCGATATCTATAAGCCGATCTATGGCCAACCCAAACCCGACGGCGCACGCTCCGGCACCGACTTCTTCGAACAGGTGAAGAGCCAGGCGCTGAACCTGCAAGACCAGGTCGTGTTCACCGACCGCCTGCGCGGCATGGTTGGCATGCGCTTTGAGCACTTTGAACAAAGCATCGACGACTTCACCCGCCACCCTGCCAAAAGCCGACAAACCCACAATGCCCTGACCCAACGCGCAGGATTGCTTTACCAACTCACACCGCACATCGGTGTATTCGCCAACGCCTCAACCTCGTTCAAACCGAACAATGGCCTGGATGCCGGCGGCAAATCCTTCAAGCCTGAAGAAGGTCTGGGTTATGAAGTCGGCATCAAGAGCGAGCTGTTCGACGACCGCCTGAGTGCCACCCTCGCCGCGTTCCATATCGAAAAGAAAAACGTCCTCGCACTCGACCCGGCCACCGACCTTGACCGCGCCATGGGCAAGGCCCGCAGCCAGGGTTTCGACCTGCAACTGGCCGGGCAAGTGACTGATGCCGTCAGACTCATCGGCGCCTTTGCCTACATCGACGCCGAAGTGACCAAGGGCGACAAAGCCATCCCCACGGGTAGCCGAATTCTCGGCGTGGCCAAACGCAGCGGCAGCCTGTTGGGGGTGTATGAATTCCAGAATGGTGCGTTGCGCGGCTCAGACGTGGGCGCGGCCTTCACCTATGTCGGCGATCGCTCCGGCGAGGCAGGTAGTCGTTTCAAACTGCCCGCCTACCACACCGTCGACCTGCTCGCCCATTACAAGGCCAGTGACAACGTCACCGTGGGCCTGAACCTCAACAACCTATTCGACGAAAAGTACTACGAGCGCTCCTACAGCAATTACTGGGTCAACCCCGGCGAGCCGCGCAACGTCACCGTCAGCCTGACCCTCAACCTGTAAAAGGACGTCTCCATGCAAGCCTTCAAATCCCTGGCCGTACTCGGCTTATTGTTTGCCAGCCAGGTCTCGGCCCACGGCCTGTGGACCGAACAACGACGCGGCAACATCGAGGTTATCTATGGCCACGGCGCGGAAGATAACGCCTTCAAGGCGCAGAAAATCAGCGGCGCCTGGGCCTATGACGCCAGCGGCAAGATGATCCCGGTGACCGTGGAGCGCCTAGCCGACCACGCGCGCCTGCAGCCGCTGAAATCGCCCGCCGTTTTAGCCGTCGCATTGGATAACGGGATGTGGTCGCAGACGGCGGACAAGAAGTGGATCAACCAGGGCCGCAGCAAAGTGCCCGGGGCGATTGAGTCGACCCAGACCTTCAAGTACAGCCTGGCGATTTACCAGCCGGGGGCGAAGTTGCCGAAGCTGGATCAGATCAAGCTGTTGATCCTGCCGGAAGTTGATCCGCTGACGGTAGGACCTGGCAGGTCACTGCCCGTGCGGGTGCTGCTGGATGGCAAGCCAGCGGCGGGGATCAAGCTGGTGGGCGACTATCGCAATGCGCCGAACACCCTGAGCACCGAGACCGACAAAGACGGGCGGGCCCAAGTGCTGGTGCGTAATGAAGGTTTGAATGTGATTGCCGCGCAAGTGGAGCTGCCGCTAAAAGACAATGCTGATGTGGCGACACGGGGGCTGTTCACCTCGCTGACCTTCCTCGGCGAACCCCACCACGAGTAAACACTACAAAACAATGTGGGAGCCGGGGCTTGCCCGCGATGGCGATTTGTCAGTCGATACTTCCAGTGGCTGATGCATCGCTATCGCGGGCAAGCCCGACTCCCACATTTGACTTCTACCGTTTCGACAATCTGATTACAGTGCCAACGGCGCTCTTTCACACAGTGTACTGAGCGCCGCTGCCCACTGCGGGTCGTCATTGAGGCAGGGCACCAACACCAACTCCTCGCCGCCCGCTTCGCGGAACTGCTCCAGGCCGCGGTCACCAATCTCTTCCAGCGTCTCAATGCAGTCCGCCACAAATGCCGGGCACATCACCAGCAACTTTTTCACGCCTTGTTGGGCCAGCGCTTCCAGACGTGCTTCGGTGTAGGGTTCAATCCACTTCGCCCGGCCCAGGCGCGACTGGAAGGCCACCGACCACTTGCCCTCCGGCAGCCCCATGCGCGCGGCAAAGTTACGCGCAACGCTGAAGCATTGCGCGCGATAACAAGTGGCAAGCACCTCGGGCGAGGCGTTCTTGCAGCAATCGGCATCCTTAAAGCAATGCCCGCCGGTAGGGTCGAGCTTTGTCAGATGACGCTCGGGCAGGCCGTGAAAACTCAGCAGTAAATGATCGTAATCCTGTTCCACATACGGCCGGACGCTCGCGACCAGCGCGTCGAGGTATTCCGGCTGATCGTAGAACGGTTGCAGGATCGAGAACTGCACCTTGAGCTTTTTATCGCGCACGACACGTTTGGCTTCTTCAATCACCGTGGTCACGGTGCTGTCGGCAAACTGCGGGTACAGCGGCGCCAGGGTGACTTTTTCGATGCCCTGGGCAGCCAGGCGCGTCAACGTGGTTTCAAGGGACGGCTCGCCGTAACGCATCGCCAGTTCCACCGGGCCCTGGGTCCACTGCGCCGTCATTTGCTGCTGCAGGCGACGGCTCAGTACAACCAGCGGCGAGCCCTCGTCCCACCAGATCGAGGCATAAGCATGCGCGGACTGCTCCGGACGCTTGATCAGGATCAGCGACACCAGCAAACGCCGCACCGGCCACGGCAGGTCGATCACATAAGGGTCCATCAGGAACTGATTGAGGTAGCTGCGCACATCGGCCACCGAAGTGGACGCCGGTGAACCCAGGTTGACCAGTAACAACGCGTGATCCGTCATGCAACATCCTATCTCTAGAGGCGGCTGGACAAGTCTTCCAGGGCCGCGTGCAACTCAGTGAACTGAAAAGTGAAACCGGCAGCCAGCAGCCGTTCGGGAACTGCCTTCTGCCCGCCCAGCAATAACCCGGACAGCTCGCCCAGCCCGACCTTCAATGCAAACGCCGGCATCGGCATGAACGCCGGGCGGTGCAACACCTGGCCCAGGGTCTTGGCGAACTCGCGGTTACGCACCGGGTGCGGAGCGCAAGCATTATAAGGACCGCTGGCGTCACCCTTGTGCAGAAGAAAATCAATCAGGGCGATTTGATCTTTGATATGTACCCACGGCATCCACTGCCGACCATCGCCGATAGGCCCGCCCAGCGCCAGTTTGAACGGCAGCAGCAGCCGTGACAAAAAGCCGCCCTGCGCCGCCAATACCAGGCCGGTGCGCACCAGCACCACGCGAACACCCAGGGATTCGGCGCGCAACGCGGTTTCTTCCCAAGCGATGCACAACTGGCTGGGGAAGTCGTCCAGCACCGGGCCACTGGCTTCGGTCAATTCGCGCTCGCCGCCGTCGCCATACCAGCCCACGGCTGAGCCGGAAATCAGCACCGCCGGCTTTTGCGCCAGGCCTTCCATCCACGCCAGCAGCGTTTCGGTGAGACTGATGCGACTGCTCCACAACAAGGCCTTGCGCTTTTTCGTCCACGGACGATCAGCGATGGGCGCGCCGGCCAGATTGACCACCGCATCCAGGGGACCTGTCACGTCCTGCAGGCGGCCTACACCCAACACCTCATCACCGCACCATTTGGCCACGGTGCCCGGTTCACGGCTCCAAACAGTCAGGCGATGCCCTTGGGCAAGCCAGTGCTGGCAGAGTTGGCGACCAATCAAGCCAGTACCGCCGGTCAGCAAAATATGCATGGGTTCCTCCTCATGTAACGTTTGCCGCCCATCGCTAGTCTATTTTATAAGCAGGGATTTTATGTAAGGGGGCGTTACGTTGGTTTAAGCCTCAGCTTTAACCATAGGTCACGCCACAAGAACAGGTACGCCAAAACTTATACCAAAAAACAATATTGTACAGCTATTGGTGTCGGCGTAGTCTGTACCCAACGGTAAAACGAGGCCTCCCATGACTGTTCCCATCGCGATCATCGGCACCGGCATCGCCGGTCTCTCCGCCGCCCGAGCGTTAAGAGACGCGGGGCACGCTGTACAACTCTTCGATAAAAGCCGTGGCAGTGGCGGCCGCATGTCCAGCAAGCGCAGCGATGCCGGCGCGCTGGACATGGGCGCGCAATATTTCACCGCCCGCGATCGGCGCTTCGTCAACGAAGTGCAACGCTGGCAAAGCAACGGCTGGGCTGAACAGTGGAAACCGCAGCTGTACAACTTCAAGTCCGGCCAGCTCACGCCCTCCCCCGATGAACAGATCCGCTGGGTCGGCACGCCGCGCATGAGCGCCATCACCCGCGCGCTGCTCGACGACTTGCCGGTGGAGTTCGGTTGCCGCATCACCGAAGTGTTCCAAGGCAAACAGCATTGGAACCTGCTGGACGCGGACGGTGGCAATCACGGCCCATTCAGCCATGTGGTCATCGCCACCCCGGCACCACAAGCCACCGCGCTGCTGGCCGCTGCGCCCAAGCTGGCGAGTGCTGCCGCCGGGGTGAAGATGGACCCGACCTGGGCGATTGCGCTGGCCTTCGACAAACCTTTGGATACACCGATGGAAGGCTGCTTCGTGCAAGACAGCCCCCTCGACTGGCTGGCGCGAAACCGCAGTAAACCTGGGCGCGACACCACCCTCGACACATGGGTACTGCACGCCACCAGTGCCTGGAGCAAGGCGCATCTGGACCTGCCCAAGGAAGCGGTGATCGAACATCTGCACGGTGCCTTCGCCGAATTACTGCACAGCGCCATGCCCGCACCGTCCTTCAGCCTGGCCCATCGCTGGCTCTACGCACGCCCTTCAAGCAGCCATGAGTTCGGTGTACTGGCCGATGCTGACCTGGGCTTGTATGTGTGTGGCGACTGGTGCCTGTCCGGCCGGGTCGAGGGCGCGTGGCTCAGCGGCCAGGAAGCCGCGCGACGTTTGATCGAGCACCTGCAATGAATCGCATCAACCCAGCCAAATTGCTGCTGTCGAAATGGACAGCAGCGCACCCACGCAACAAAGAGAAACACTTCTTGGTCACCGAACTGTTTCGTGATGAAGAAGGCACCGTGCTCGACATCGAACTGCAAGCCGTCATGACAGAGCGCACCGAACGCCTGGCCTGGCAAACCCTGCAAAATGCTGAAGTGTGGCGAATCGGCTGGAAATAGCCTGCCCGCAAAAACTTGTACAAAATAATTGACTTGTACAGCATCAAACCTATGATGAGATCCAGTTGTACAGGCTTAACTGTGTGTACAGGAATCTCGGAGAGGTTTGAACATGTCCAGCACTGGAAAACCGAAGATCGCCATCAGCGCCTGCCTGTTAGGCGAGAACGTGCGCTTCAACGGCGGACACAAACAATCCCTGCTGTGCAGCCAAACCCTGGCCGACTACTTCGAGTTTGTGCCGCTGTGCCCCGAAGTCGCAATCGGCCTGGGCATCCCCCGCGAACCGATCCGCCTGGTGGGCGACCCTGACCACCCGCAAGCCGTCGGCAGCGTGCGCCGTGAGCTCAATGTGACGCAGCCGTTGGACGATTACGGCCAGCAAATGGCTGCGGAACATACCGACCTGTGCGGCTACATCTTCATGCAAAAATCGCCCTCGTGCGGCCTGGAACGGGTCAAGGTCTACCGCGATAACGGTACGCCAGTAGAGGGCGGCGGGCGTGGCATTTACGCCCAGGCATTTTGTTTACGCCACCCCAACCTGCCGGTGGAAGAAGACGGTCGGCTGAATGACCCGGTATTGCGGGAAAACTTCCTGACCCGCGTATTCGTATATGCCAGCTGGCAACAGCTGCTGGCCGAAGGCCTGACGCGTCACCGCCTGCTGGCTTTTCACTCGCGCTACAAATACCTGCTGATGGCCCACAGCCCCGTGCATTACAAAAGCCTTGGCCACTTGCTGGGCAGCATGGGCAAGGGCATCAACCTTGATGAGTTGGCCGCCGGTTACTTCAGCGAACTGATGATCGGCCTGAAAAAATGCGCCACCCGGGGCACCCACTCCAATGTGCTGCAACACATCAGCGGCTACCTCAAGCAGGCCATCAGCGCCGACGACAAGCAGGAAATGCAAACGGTCATCGGCCAGTACCGCCACGGCATCGTGCCGCTGGTGGTGCCCCTTACTCTGCTCAAACACCACTTTCGCCAACACCCGGACCGCTACATCGCGCAGCAGGCCTACCTGCAACCGCACCCGGAAAACCTCAGCCTACGCAATGCGATCTAACCCATGAAAAGCACCTCATGAACGCTGCCCCGCAAGACGAACCTGGCGAAGACATCGCCCAAGCCCTCGAAGACGGCTGGCTGCCGATTCGTGAAGTGGCACGCCAGACCGGCGTCAACGCCGTTACGCTGCGCGCCTGGGAACGCCGCTACGGCTTGATCGTGCCCCAGCGCACGCCCAAAGGTCATCGGCTGTTCAGCGCCGAGCACGTGCAACGCATCCACACCATCCTCACCTGGCTTAACCGCGGCGTACCGGTCAGCCAGGTAAAAAACCTTATCGACACCGCCCAAATCAGCCCCGACACCGTCGAAAACGAATGGCACGCGTTGCGCCAGAACCTGGTGACCGCGATCAGCGACTTGGCCGAGCGCCGGGTCGACGACGCGTTCAACCAGGCCATGGCGCTCTACCCGCCACGTACCTTGTGCGAGCAATTGATGCTACCGCTGCTGCAAGAGCTCGAACAACGCTGGCAGGGCCAATTCGGCGCGCAGATGGAACGGGTGTTTTTCCTGTCATGGCTGCGCAGCAAGTTCGGCGCGCGGATCTACCACAACAATCGCCAACTGCAAGGCGCCCCGCTGCTGCTGGTCAACCACTCCGACCTGCCACTGGAGCCGCACCTGTGGCTCAGCGCGTGGCTCGCCAGCAGCGCCGATTGCCCAGTGGAAGTGTTCGACTGGCCTTTGCCGGCCGGTGAATTGGCATTGGCCGTGGAACACCTGCAACCGCGTGCCGTGCTGCTGTACTCGAGCAAGGCCCTGCACCTGCCTTCACTCCCGAAACTGCTGGGCGGCGTCAGTTGCACAACATTGATTGCCGGACCAACGGTATGCATCCACCAGGCCGAGTTAGCCGTATTAACCCGTGACACCCCTGAATTGTTCGTGGCCGAAGACCCGTTGTCGGCCCATCAGATACTGATCCAGCGTGGACTTCTTTAAATGCATTTGATCTGGCTGCGCACCGACCTGCGCCTGAACGACAACACCGCCCTGGCCGCCGCGAGCCAGCGAGGCCCGGTCGTTGCCGTGTACCTGATCAGCCCCGAACAATGGCTGGCCCACGATGACGCGCCCTGCAAAGTCGACTTTTGGCTGCGCAACCTGCAGCACCTGAGCCAGGCGCTCGGCGCATTGAACATTCCCTTGCTGATCCGCACCGCCGCGACCTGGGACCAGGCCCCCGCCGTGCTGAGCACGCTGTGCCGGGAACTGTCGATTGAGTCAGTGCACGTCAACGAGGAATACGGCATCCACGAGAGCCGCCGCGATGCCGCCGTAGCCAAAGCCCTGGAAGCCGACGGCGTGACGTTCCACCCTTATCTGGACCAGCTGTTTTTCCAACCCGGCAGTGTGTTGACCAAAACCGGCACCTACTTCCAGGTCTTCAGCCAGTTCCGCAAAGTCTGCTACAGCCGCCTGCACAGCGCCCTCCCGCGCCTGGTAGCAACGCCAAAAGCCCAAGCCAAAACGCACGTAAAAAGCGACCCCGTCCCCACGCAGGTTGAAGGGTTCCAGCCACCCAGCGAAACCTTGCGGGCGCTCTGGCCCGCCGGTGAGGACGAAGCCAGACGCCGTCTCGACGCTTTCGCCGACCAGCAGATCAGCTACTACAAGGACGAACGCGACTTTCCGGCCAAACCCGGCACCAGCCAGCTTTCCGCCTACCTCGCTGCCGGTGTGGTTTCACCGCGACAGTGCCTGCATGCCGCCTTGCAGACCAACCAGGGCGAGTTCGAAAGTGGCGATGTGGGCACGATCACCTGGATCAACGAGCTGCTATGGCGCGAGTTCTACAAACATATCCTGGTCGGCTATCCAAGGGTCTCGCGCCATCGCGCCTTCCGTCCCGAAACCGAAGCGGTGGCCTGGCGCGACGCGCCCAAAGACCTCGCCGCCTGGCAGGAAGCGCGCACCGGCCTGCCGATCATCGACGCTGCCATGCGCCAATTGCTGGAAACCGGCTGGATGCACAACCGCCTGCGCATGGTGGTAGCGATGTTCCTGACCAAGAACCTGCTGATCGACTGGCGCGAGGGCGAGCGTTTTTTCATGCGTCACCTGATCGACGGCGACCTGGCGGCCAACAACGGTGGCTGGCAGTGGAGCTCATCCACCGGCACCGACTCGGCGCCCTATTTCCGAATTTTCAGCCCGCTGAGCCAGTCGGAAAAATTCGACAGTGAAGGCGTGTTCATCAAGCACTGGCTACCCGAACTGGCCGCGCTGAATAAAAAGGAAGTGCACAACCCCGAGGCCGTCGGCGGCCTGTTCGGTGTGGCGCACTACCCGCGCGCGATTGTAGACCTGAAGCAATCCCGTGAACGGGCCTTGGCCGCTTTCCGCAGCCTGCCCTCGCGCGAAGCGGTCGGAGGTTTACATGAGTGACTTCCTGCCCCGGTTCGCCCAGGCCTTTGCGACGCTGGACAAGCACAACCTGCACCTGCTCGACGGCCTGTACAGCAAGGACATCGCCTTTACCGACCCGCTGCATGAAGTGCATGGCTTACCGGCGATGCACCGCTACTTCGCCGAGCTGTACAGCAATGTCAGCCAGCTGCGTTTCGACTTTCACGGCTTCGACCAAGTGGCCGAAGGCGAAGGCTACTTGCGCTGGAAAATGAGTTTTTGCCACCCGCGGCTGAACCGCGGAAAAGTGATACGCGTGGAAGGCTGCTCACACCTGATGTGGCGCGACAAGGTGTACCGCCATCGTGACTATTTCGATGCCGGTGCCTTGCTCTATGAACACCTGCCAATACTCGGCCCCGCAGTCCGTTGGCTGAAAAGGAGAATGGGATGAGCCTGACACCGCCCCGCCGATATTGGCTGACCGGCGCCAGCAGTGGCATCGGTGCCTCGCTGGCCGTGGAGTTGCTCAACAGCGGCGCCCACGTAGCCCTCAGCTCGCGCACAAAAGGCCCGCTGGAAGCACTCGCCCAACGTTATCCAGGACAAGTGCTGGTGGTGGCCGGCGACCTGACCAACAGCCAGACCGTGCGCGAGATTGGCGAGCACATCAGCGTGGTTTGGGGCTCACTGGACACGGTGATCCTCAACGCCGGCACCTGTGAATACGTGGACGCCCGGCAGTTTGACGCCTCCATCGTCGAGCACGTGGTGCGCACCAACCTGCTGGCAAGCGCTTATTGCATTGAAGCCGCGCTGCCACTGTTACGCGCCGGGCAATCACCGCACCTGGTGGGCGTGGCCAGCGCCGTGACTTACCTGCCGATGCCACGTGCCGAAGCCTATGGCGCGTCCAAGGCCGGGCTGCGCTACCTGTTCGAATCCCTGCGCATCAGCCTGTCGTCCGAGAACATCGACGTCACGGTCATCAGCCCGGGTTTCGTCGACACACCGCTGACCGAGCGCAACGATTTCCCGATGCCCTTGAGCTGGTCAGCCGACAAGGCCGCGAAACATATCTTTGCCAAGCTGGGCAAACGCCCGCTGGAAATCGCCTTTCCCGCGCTGTTTATCGCCACCCTGTGGCCGCTGTCGAAGCTGCCCAACCGCGTCCAACTGATCATCGGCAAACGCATGCTGCGCAGCCCTCCGCCGCAGAAGGACAGACTGTGAAGATCGCCATTATCGGCAGCGGCATCGCCGGGCTGACCAGCGCGTACCTGCTCAGCCGCCGCCATGACATCAGCCTGTTCGAAGCGGGCGAGCGGATCGGCGGGCATACCCACACGGTCAACGTCACCGTGGAGGGCAAAAGCTATGCGGTGGACACCGGCTTTATCGTGTTCAACGACTGGACCTACCCCAACTTCATCCGCCTGCTTGGGCAGATCGGTGTGAAGTTCAAGCCCACCGAGATGAGCTTTTCGGTGTGTGACCAGAATGCCGGGTTCGAGTACAACGGCAACAACCTCAACAGCCTGTTTGCGCAACGGCGCAATATTCTGTCGCCTGGGTTCTGGGGCATGTTGCGCGACATTTTGCGCTTCAACCGCCAAGCGCCGCTGGACCTGCAAGAGCAGCGGATCAGCGCGCACATGACCCTCGGCGACTACCTCGAAGCCGGCGGTTACGGCCCGCGGTTTATCCGGCATTACATCGTGCCGATGGGCGCGGCGATCTGGTCGATGTCCCTGGCCGACATGCTGGGGTTTCCGCTGCAATTCTTTGTGCGTTTCTTCAAGAACCACGGCTTGCTGTCGATCAGCAACCGGCCACAGTGGTGCGTGATCGAAGGGGGCTCCAGCAGCTACATCGAGCCGCTGACACGCAGTTTTCGCGAGCAGATCCGCCTCAATTGCCCTGTGCATAAAGTAGAACGCACAGACGACGGCGTGGTTATCCACAGCCCTGCCGGCAGCGAAACATTTGATCGCGTGGTGTTCGCCTGTCACAGCGATCAGGCCCTGGCCATGCTGGCCGACCCGAGCCAGGCCGAACAAGAGATCCTCGGCGCATTGCCCTACGCCGACAATGATGTGGTGCTGCACACCGACACGCGCCTGCTGCCGGACCGCAAACTGGCCTGGGCCAGCTGGAATTACCGGCTAACCGGCAATGCGCAAACCCAGGCCGCCGTCACCTACGACATGAACATCCTGCAAGGTATCGACAGCACCACCACCTTCTGCGTCAGCCTGAACCAGACGCCGATGATCAACCCGCTGAAAATCCTCGCGCGCTACACCTACGCCCACCCGCAATACAGCCTTGCCGCTGTGGACGCCCAAGGGCGCTGGGAAGAATTGCTCGGCGCGCGCAATACGTTTTATTGCGGCGCTTACTGGGCCAACGGTTTCCATGAAGACGGCGTGGTCAGCGCATTGCGCGTGGCCCAAGCCTTTGGAGAAACCCTGTGAACAGCGCCCTGTACAGCGGCTGGATCGCCCATCGCCGGTTTGCGCCCAAGGCCCATGCCTTTCGCTACCGCATCGGCCTGCTGTACCTGGATTTAAGCGAACAAGACGAAGTGCTCGGCTTGTCACCGCTGGCCGGCACCAGCTGGCTAGCGCCCTTCGGCTTTCGCCAGCAGGATTACCTGCGTGAATTTACCCGCCACGGCATGAGCTTGAGCGATGCCGTGCGCCAGGAAGTCGGCAAGGCCTTGGGGCGTACACCCCAGGGCGTTATCTGCCTGCTGACCCAGGCCCGCAGTTGGGGCCTGGCTTTTAACCCGGTGAGTTTCTTCTACTGTTTCGAGGCCGATGGCCAACTGGCCGCGATCCTGTGTGAAGTGACCAACACCCCATGGCGCGAGCGCTATCACTACGTGCTGCCGGCCCAGGCCCTCGGCGCGGATGAACATCAGCACTTCGCCGTGGCCAAGGCCTTCCATGTCTCGCCGTTTTTGCCGCGCGACCTGGAATACCGCATGAGCTTCAGCCCGCCCGCCGCCAAGCTCGGCGTGCACATGGCCGATTGGCAAGGCGAGTTGAAAGTCTTCGACGCCACCTTGAGCCTGCACAAAGAAGCGCTCAACCGCGCCAGCCTGCATCGCTACCTGTGGCGCTTTCCGTGGATGACCGCCAAAACCTGCCTCGCCATTTACTGGCAGGCCATGCGCCTATTGCTCAAACGAACACCGATTTTTCCCCATCAGGCCGCCGATGGCGCCTCTCGCACCGCAGTCGGGTACACCAAGGATCGCCGCCATGAAATCCCCTAGCTTATCGGTCAAAACCAACCGCCTGAACGTCAACGGCATGACCAGCGCGCTGCTGCGCAAGGCGGTGCTGCGTCAACTCAGCCAGCTGCGCCACGGCCAGTTGGTGGTGATCGAGGACGGCGAACGCCAAGTGTTCGGCGCACGCGAAGCGCACCTGCTGGGGGAAATCCAGATCCTCGATTCGGCGGTATGGGGCCTGGTGGCGGCCAACGGTTCGATAGGCGCCGGCGAGGCGTTTATCCACGGTTACTGGACCACGCCGGACCTGACTTCGGTGGTGCGCGTGATGGTGAGTAACCTGGAGGTGCTCGACGCCATGGAAGGCGGGCTGGCGCGCCTGGCACGGCCGTTCACCCAAGGCCTGCACTGGCTCAACCGCAATACACGCAAAGGCTCACAGAAAAACATCGCCGCCCACTACGACCTGGGCAACGACCTGTTCGAAGAATTCCTCGACCCGACCATGATGTATTCGGCCGCGCAATTTCTGACGCCCGACGACACCCTGGAACAGGCGCAACTGAACAAGCTGGAACGCATCTGCCAGAAGCTTGCGCTCAAACCCACTGACCATTTGCTGGAAATCGGCACCGGCTGGGGCAGCATGGCGTTGTACGCGGCGCAGCATTATGGCTGCAAAGTCACCACCACAACCTTGTCCAAAGAACAGTTTGCCTACACCGAAAAACGCATCGAGGCCTTGGGGCTCAAGGACCAGGTGACCCTGTTGTTGCAGGATTACCGCGACCTGACCGGCCAGTACGACAAGCTGGTGTCCATCGAGATGATCGAAGCGGTGGGCCATCGCTTCCTGCCGACCTACTTCAAACAGTGCGCGCACTTGCTCAAGAACGACGGGTTGATGTTGCTGCAAGCCATCACTATTCGTGAACAGCGCTTCGAGCAGGCCAAGAACAGCGTCGACTTCATCCAGCGCTATATTTTCCCCGGTGGCGCCCTGCCCTGTGTGCAGAACATGCTGCACATCGTCAGCCGCGACACCGACATGAACCTGCTGCACATGGAGGACTTCGGCCTGCACTACGCGAGAACCTTGCGCCTGTGGCATGAGAACTTTCGTCGCGCCCATGGCCGCCTCGCAGAGCTGGGCTACGATGAGTACTTCCTGCGCTTGTGGGAATTCTATTTGTGCTATTGCGAAGGCGGATTCATGGAACGAACAATTGGCACCGCGCAACTGCTGCTGGCCAAGCCGGCGGCCATCAACCCGCCATTGCTCGGGCGTTTCAGTGCTTAAACCGCTGGCGAATGCCGTGCTGTTCCAGTGCGGCTGGTTTGCCTGCGTACTGGGCGGTGACAGCCGATGGCTGCTGGTAGCGGGCGCAGTGCTGGCCATCCACCTGCTGTGGATAAGTGCATGGTCTGCGGAGGGGCAAGTGATCCTCGCCGTGACCCTGCTGGGCACCGTCATCGACACCTCGCTGCGCACCTTTGGCGTCTTTCACTTCAGCTTTCCGGGGCCACTGATACCTTTTTGGCTGGTGCTGCTGTGGGCATTGCTGGCGACCACGCTGCGCCATTGCCTGGCCTGGAGCGCGCAGCCCTGGTGGCGCGCCAGCTTATTAGGTGCGATGGGCGGGCCGTTGTCTTATTACGCCGGCAGCCAATTGGCCGGTGTGAGTTTCGGGTACGGCACTGTGCCGACCATGATCGGCCTGGGCCTGCTTTGGGCGATCCTGTTCCCGGTGATGCACTGGATCGCACGGCAACTCGGGCACTGACGTCCGTCAGTGCAATCACACGCTGTTGATGCGCTTGCCTTACACTGCGCGCCTATGACTAACATCCCGCACACTCAAATCACCGAACCCGCCGTCACCTGCTCGACGTGCGCGGCCTGTTGCTGCCAGCTGGAAGTCATGCTGATCACCGACACGGGCGTGCCGGAGCGTTATATCGATACCGACGATTGGGGCGGCGAAGTGATGCTGCGCCTGGATGACGGCTGGTGCGCGGCGCTGGATCGGGACACGATGATGTGCACGATTTACGAGCGACGCCCGCTGATCTGTCGCGAATTCGAGATGGGCGCACCGGAGTGCTTGACCGAGCGCGAAGGGATTGCGACGGCTTACCGCTGAACCTGAGACCGATGAAAATCAAAATGTGGGAGCGGGCTTGCTCGCGAAGGCAGAGTGTCAGTCACCGAAGAATTGACTGATATACCGCTTTCGCGAGCAAGCCCGCTCCCACATTTAATTTTGCGCCGGTCTGAAAAGTCGTCTCTAACGCATTACAACGCCAACGTGTAGTGCAACGAATAGCTTTCTACCCCGTCGTTATTGCTGCTGATACCCGCGTTGGAATAGTGCGTGGCGCGGATGCCCACTTCATGCCCACCGGCAAAGCGCAAACCAAAGCCCAGGCGGTCTTCGAACTGGAAGGCCTGGCCGATGTTGTTGTCTTCGACCCGCGTACGTGAGAACACGGCCACGCCGATCCCCGCCTCGATATAGGGTTTGACCGACTGACCGGCAAACTCGTACACAAATACCGGCGAGAATGACAGGCTGCTCACACTGGCGCGCTTGTCGCCATCCCAATACGTGTAGGCGCCGCTCCAATAGCCCGTCAGTCGGCCGGTATCGCTCTGCCACCAGCTCTTATCCCAATCCGACGTCAGCCCAAGTCGATAGGTCATGGTCGACTCACTGGTGCTCCCCACACCCAATTCCAGGCCGGCAGCCTGCGCCGAAACCGAGTGCCCTACCACCACGGCCGCAATCGCAGCCAAACAGAACAAGCGCTTCATAAGAAACAGTCCTTTGAGAACGAAGTTGTATGGTTTTGTACAAGCTAACTCGTTATAGAAGCTGCCGTAGTGTCAGAAGTTCAGCTTCTAACGCCGACGTTTCACGAATTTTTCACGAACCAAAACTACGCACAACTCCAGGAGATTTCCATAGCGTCGGTAGGATATTTCTTAGGTGATCGACGTCACCGCTGGTCCAGAACTGCGCAGGCTCAGGGTTTGCGCCAGCCAGGAGGTTGCGCTCACCCAGCAGCCGCTTGAGCTGACGCGCCACGGCGGCGCCGGTGTCGATCAGGATGATGCTTGGGGGAAGCATCTGCGCCAGGAGCGGCTTGAGGAAGGGGTAATGGGTGCAGCCGAGAATGATGGTGTCGCAACCGGCGCTGAGCAGCGGCTCGACATAACCCTGCAACATCTGGCGCAGGGCGGCACTCTTGAGGTCACCGCTTTCAATCAACTCCACCAGCCCTGGGCACGGTTGGGTAATGACCCGCACATCGGTGGCAAAGCGGTCGAGCAAGGCGGCAAATTTGGCGCTTTGCAGGGTGCCGGTGGTGGCGAGTACACCGACCACGCCACTGCGGGTGGCGGCAGCCGCCGGCTTGACCGCCGGCTCCATGCCCACCAGGGGCCAGTCGGGATAGTCCTGGCGCAAATCGGCCACGGCGGCGACGGTCGCGGTGTTGCAGGCAATCACAAAGGCTTTGGCACCCTGCTCGCGGAAAAACTTCGCGACGGTACGGGAGCGCTCGAGAATGAACGCCGGAGATTTCTCGCCATACGGGATATTCCCGCCGTCAGCCACGTACAGCAGCGACTCATGGGGCAGCAACTGCTGGATTTCATCCAGCACCGACAGGCCGCCGACGCCGGAATCGAACACACCAATTGGCGCATCCTTAACCACGTTGGGTCCCACACACGCTGCAACCCGGGTCGCGTTTGACGCGCAATTCGCGAAAACGCGTGGTCAGGGCATCAATCAGCAACAGCCGCCCCACCAACGGCTCACCGAAGCCGGCCAGCAGTTTCAAGGCTTCCAGTGCTTGCAGGCTGCCGACCACGCCCACCAACGGGCCGACGACGCCGGCCTCGCTGCACGTCAGTTCAGTGTCGCTGCCGTGCCCATACAAACAGTGGTAGCAAGGGCTTTCGGCGCGGCGCGGATCAAACACCGACAGTTGCCCCTCCAGGCGAATCGCCGCGCCGCTGATCAATGGCTTGCCGGCAGCGACGCAGGCGGCGTTGACGGCTTCGCGGGTCGAGAAGTTGTCGCTGCAGTCGAGCACCACATCGACGCCCCCCACCGCCGTCGCCAGTGAATCGGCATCCAGCGCTGTGCGATGGGCGAGCAGTGTGACGTCCGGGTTGATCGCCGTGAGACGACGCATGGCCGAATCGACCTTGGTCTGCCCGACGCTGTCCGTGTCGTGGATGATCTGGCGTTGCAGGTTGGTCAGGTCGACGCTGTCGAAGTCGGCCAGGTGCAACTCACCCACACCCGCGGCGGCCAGATACAACGCAACTGGCGCGCCCAACCCACCAAGGCCGACGATCAGCGCGCGGCCATTTTTCAGGCGCAACTGGCCTTCGATGTCGACATGCTGCAACAGAATCTGTCGGCTATAGCGCAACAGCTCCTGATCGCTCAGCACAGGCGGTGCCCCAGGGTGATGCGTTCGTGGCCGCCGAGGTCGATACGGCTGTGTACGTCTTCAAAGCCTTCGCCCAGTAACAAGTCACGCACGGCAGCGGCTTGATCATAGCCATGCTCAAGCAACAGCCAACCACCGGCGTTCAGGTGGGCCGGGGATTGGGCGATGATCAACCGCAAATCGTCCAGGCCGTCATGGCCGGCCACCAGGGCACTGGCGGGCTCAAAACGCACGTCACCGGCCACCAGATGGGGATCGTTATCGGCAATGTACGGCGGGTTGCTGATGATCAGATTGAAGGTTTGGCCTTGCAGGGCGCTGAACCAATGGCTGTTCAACACCGTGGCGTTCTTCAGGTGCAGGCGCTGGCGATTGCGCTCGGCCAGGGCCACGGCTTCCAGCACGCGGTCTACCGCCGTGACCTGCCAGGCCGGGCGTTCGCTGGCCAGGGCCAGGGCGATGGCGCCGCTGCCGGTGCCCAGGTCGAGAACCCTGGCAGGGTTGGCAGGCAACAGTTCCAGCGCAGCTTCCACCAGCAGCTCGGTTTCCGGACGCGGGATCAGCGTATGAGGCGCAACCTCCAGGTCCAGCTTCCAGAAGCCTTGCTGGCCGAGGATATACGCCACTGGCTCACCGCCACGGCGACGTTGCAGGTAGTCGGCAAAGGTCAGCGCATCTTCGCTGCTGACAATCTTTTCCGGCCAGGTGTGCAGGTAGCTGCGCGACTTGCCCAGGGCAGCGGCCAGCAACAACTCCACATCCAGGCGCGCGGTGGGCGAGTCAGGCAGGTCGGCGGCGCGCAGAAGGCTGGCAATGATGGTCATTTATTCACCTATCGCCGCCAATTGATCGGCCTGGTATTCGGCGAGCAAGGGCTCGATCACCGCATCTACGCCACCGGCGAGAATCTCGTCGAGGGAGTAAAGGGTGAGGTTGACCCGGTGGTCGGTGACCCGGCCCTGGGCAAAGTTGTAGGTGCGGATGCGCTCGGAGCGGTCGCCCGAACCCACCAGCAACTTACGCTCGCTGGCAATCGCGTTGGCGGCGGCGCTGGTTTGCTGGTCGTTGAGCTTGGCCGACAGCCAGGACATGGCCCGCGCACGGTTCTTGTGCTGTGAACGTTCTTCCTGGCACTCCACCACGATGCCCGACGGCAAGTGAGTGATACGGATCGCCGAGTCGGTCTTGTTGACGTGCTGACCACCGGCGCCCGAAGAGCGGTACGTGTCGACGCGCAAGTCCGCCGGGTTGATCTCGATGGCTTCCTGCTCGTCCGGCTCGGGCAACACGGCCACGGTGCACGCCGAGGTGTGGATACGGCCCTGGGATTCGGTCGCCGGAACCCGCTGCACGCGGTGCGCGCCGGATTCGAATTTCAGCTTGCCGTAGACATTGTCGCCTTCAACCCGGGCGATCACTTCTTTATAGCCGCCGTGTTCGCCTTCGTTCTCGGACAGAATCTCGACGCGCCAGCCACGGCGCTCGGCATAGCGCGAGTACATACGGAACAGGTCGCCGGAGAAAATCGCCGCCTCGTCGCCACCGGTGCCGGCACGGATTTCGAGGAACACGTTGCGCCCGTCGTTGGGGTCTTTGGGCAGCAACATACGCTGCAGGTCGCCTTCCAGCTCGGCCAGTTTGTCCTTGGCTTCACGGACTTCTTCCACGGCCATTTCGCGCATGTCCGGGTCGCTGTCCTTGAGCAGCGCCTGGGCGCCTTCGAGGTCGGCCTGCACCTTCGTCAGGTTTTTGTAGGTAGCCACAATCGGCTCAACTTCGGCGTATTCCTTGGAATAGGCGCGGAACTTGGTCTGATCGGAGATGACCTCGCCATCGCCGAGCAAGGCGGTCAGTTCTTCGAAACGGTCCTGGAGCACGTCCAGTTTATTGAGCAGTGACGCTTTCATTGCGGTTTTTTATCCGAAGAGCTATCTGACGCGCCCTCACCGAGGGCAAAGAGTTCCTGGGCCATGGCCAGCGCATCAAGGCGGCCTTCGGCAGTAAGCTTTTTCAACTGAACGCTGGGGGCGTGGAGCAACTTGTTGGTCAAGCCACGGGCCAGTTGCATCAACACCTCTTCGGCGCTGCTGCCGTTGGCCAGCAAACGCTGGGCCTTGACCAACTCCTCATCGCGCAGGCGTTCACCTTGCTGACGATAAGCCTTGAGCACGTCCACTGCCGCCAGTTCACGCAGGCGCACCATGAAGTCTTCGGCGCCGGTACTGACCATTTCCTCGGCAGCCTGGGCAGCACCCTGGCGACTCTTGAGGTTTTCGGCGACCACTTCGTGCAAATCGTCGACGCTATAGAGGTAAACGTCGTCCAACTCGCCGACTTCTGGCTCGATATCCCGGGGAACGGCAATATCCACCATGAAAATCGGCTTGTGCTTGCGCAGCTTCAATGCGCTCTCGACCGCACCTTTGCCAAGGATCGGCAACTGGCTGGCGGTGGAGCTGATGACGATATCGCTGCGCACCAGTTCGGCCGGGATCTCCGAGAGCAGCACGGCATGCGCACCGAACTGTTCGGCGAGAATGCTCGCGCGCTCCAGGGTGCGGTTGGCGACCACAATACGCTTCACGCCCAGGTCATGCAGGTGGCGGGCGACCAAAGTAATGGTTTCACCGGCACCGATCAGCAGGGCCTGGCTGCGCTGCAAGTCGCTGAAAATCTGTTTGGCCAGGCTGACAGCGGCAAACGCCACGGACACCGGATTTTCACCGATGGCGGTGTCGGTGCGCACTTGCTTGGCCGAATTGAACGTGGCCTGGAACAGGCGACCCAGCAGCGGGCCCACGGTTCCGGCCTCGCGGGCCACGGCGTAGGCGGATTTCATCTGGCCGAGGATCTGCGGCTCGCCCAGCACCAGCGAGTCGAGCCCTGAGGCAACGCGCATCATGTGACGAACTGCCGCATCCTCTTCGTGCACATACGCGCTGGCGCGCAGGTCCTCGAGATCCAAATGGTGATAATCGGCCAGCCAGCGCAGCACCACATCCGCGGAAAGATGTTCCTGCTCTATATAAAGCTCACTGCGATTGCAGGTCGAAAGGATCGCAGCTTCGCGGCTGTCGGTGAGCCGGCAGAGCTGCTGCAAGGCCTCAACCAACTGCTCGGGCGTAAACGCCACGCGCTCGCGCACGTCTACGGAAGCAGTCTTGTGGTTAATACCGAGTGCAAGGAAGGCCATTCAATATCGCTGATGATGTCGGGAAGCCGGCAATTGTCCTACTTCGAATGATTCAGAACAACCACCGTAGGCTATTGTCCTAATGCCTTGTGTCTATAAAGGCACCCACTGAGACTCGGTTATGTTTGGCCGAAGGCTTGTGTCATGATGATCCGACCGCAGGTTAGTCGTCCTCTTCCTATATGAATAGATCTTCCGCGTTGCTCCTTGCTTTTGTCTTCCTCAGCGGCTGCCAGGCCTTGGCCCCCGTGTCGCCGGACGGTACGCCGCCGGTGGAAGACAGCACCCCCGCCCCTGAAAAGCCCAAGGTTTATTCCTCGTTCAATGAAGAAACGATCTACAGCCTGCTGACGGCGGAACTCGCCGGCCAGCGCAATCGTTTCGATATTGCCCTGGATAACTACGTGACCCAGGCCATCAATACCCAGGACCCAGGCATTTCGGAGCGTGCATTTCGCATCGCCGAATACCTGGGCGCTGACCAGGCCGCGCTGGACACATCGCTGATCTGGGCGAAAAACGCACCGGACGATCTGGAAGCGCAACGCGCGGCCGCCGTTCAACTGGCGCGCGCCGGGCGTTATGACGACTCCATGGTCTATATGGAGAAAGTCCTGCAGGGCAAAGGCGACACGCATTTCGACTTCCTCGCGCTGTCGGCTGCCGACACCGACCAGGACACTCGCAATGGCCTGATGAAGAGTTTCGACCGCCTGCTGCAAAAACATCCGAAGAACAGCCAGCTGATTTTCGGCAAGGCACTGCTGTTGCAACAGGATGACGAAGCCGACGCCGCGCTGAAGCTGCTGGAGCAGAACCCGCCCGAAGACGGCGAGATCGCCCCGATTTTGCTGCGCGCACGCCTGCTGCAGAACCTCAATCGCGGCAAGGAAGCGATTCCACTGCTGGAAAAAAGCATCAAAAAGTACCCGGACGACAAGCGCCTGCGCCTGACATATGCGCGCACGCTGGTTGAGCAGGACCGCATGGAGGACGCCAAAGTGCAGTTCGCCAACCTGGTCCAGCAATACCCGGACGACGATGAATTGCGCTACTCGCTGGCACTGGTATGCCTGGAAGCCAAGGCCTGGGACGAGGCCAAGGGTTACCTTGAGGAGCTGATCCAGCGCGAAAGCCATGTGGACTCCGCGCATCTTAACCTCGGCCGTATCGCTGAAGAGCGCAACGACCCACAGGCCGCCCTGCTCGAATACGCCCAGGTCGGCCCTGGCAATGACTACCTGCCGGCACAACTGCGCCAGGCCGACATTCTGATGAGCAACGGTCGCACCGACGAGGCGGAAAAACGCCTGGCAGCCGCACGCGACGCCGAACCTGACTACGCCATCCAGTTGTACCTGATTCAGGCCGAAACCCTGTCAGCCAACAAACAGGGCGAACGCGCCTGGAAGTTGCTGCAACAAGCGTTGCTGCAATACCCGGACGACTTGAACCTGCTGTACACCCGTGCCATGCAGGCGGAAAAACGCAATGACCTGGCGCAAATGGAGAAAGACCTGCGCCTGATCATCAAGCGCGACCCGGACAACGCCATGGCGCTGAACGCCTTGGGTTACACCCTGTCTGACCGTACTACGCGATACGCCGAAGCCAAGGCGCTGATCGAGCACGCCCACAAGCTCAACCCGGAAGACCCGGCCGTGCTCGACAGCCTGGGCTGGGTCAATTACCGACTGGGCAACCTGGACGAGGCCGAGCGTTTGTTGCGCCAGGCACTCGAGCGCTTCCCCGACCAGGAAGTCGCCGCTCACCTGGGCGAAGTGCTCTGGGCCAATGGCAAACAACGCGAAGCGCGACAAATCTGGGAAAAATTCCTCAAGGAACAACCCGAAAGCCCCATCCTGCGCGGCACCATCAAGCGCCTGACCGGATCCGAGACCCTTTAAATTTATGTTTTTGCGCCACGTCATTGTTTTCAGTTTGATCGCCTTGCTCGCCGGTTGCGCGGGCATAGGCAGCCGTGAATCCGTTGAAGGCCAGGGCAACCAGGCGCAATGGAAACAGCACAAAGAGCAGCTCAGCAGCATCGACGGCTGGCAGATCGACGGCAAGGTCGGCGTTCGCGCGCCGAAAGATTCCGGCAGCGGCACGTTGTTCTGGCTGCAGCGCCAGGACTATTACGACATTCGCCTGTCAGGGCCACTTGGCCGTGGCGCAGCGCGCCTGACCGGTCGACCGGGGCAAGTGAGCCTTGAAGTGGCGAACCAGGGTCGCTATGAAGCAACGACGCCGGAAGCCTTGCTGGAAGAACAGATGGGCTGGAAATTGCCGGTGTCCCATCTGGTCTGGTGGGTGCGCGGCTTGCCCGCGCCGGACAGCAAGAGCCGCCTGAGCCTCAACGGCGACAGTCGCCTGGCCACTCTGGAGCAGGATGGCTGGCAGGTTGAGTACCTCAGCTACGTGCAACAGGGCGCTTACTGGCTGCCCGAGCGCATCAAACTGCATGGCACCGACCTTGACGTCACGTTGGTGATCAAGGAATGGCAACCGCGCAAGCTGGGGCAATAACGTGACCGTCGCCACATTGACCCTGCCCTCCCCAGCCAAACTCAATTTGATGCTGCACATTCTGGGGCGCCGTGAAGACGGCTACCACGAGTTGCAGACGCTGTTTCAATTTCTCGACTACGGCGATGAGCTGACCTTCGCCGTACGCGACGATGGCGTGATTCAGCTGCATACCGAATTTGAAGGCGTGCCCCACGACAGCAATCTGATCGTGAGAGCCGCAAAAAAAATCCAAGAGCAATCCGGTTGCCCGCTCGGCATCGACATCTGGATCGATAAAATTTTGCCTATGGGCGGTGGCATCGGTGGCGGCAGCTCAAATGCCGCGACCACACTGCTCGGCCTGAATCACTTGTGGCAACTGGGTTGGGACCTCGATCGCCTGGCCACGCTGGGCCTGACACTGGGCGCCGACGTCCCGGTTTTCGTGCATGGGCACGCGGCTTTTGCCGAGGGCGTGGGCGAGAAACTCACCCCGGAATACCCCGAAGAGCCGTGGTATGTCGTGCTTGTTCCGCAAGTATCTGTAAGTACAGCAGAAATTTTTTCAGATCCACTGTTGACACGTAACTCTCCTCCCATTAAAGTGCGCCCCGTTCCCAAGGGAAACAGTCGAAATGACTGCTTACCGGTTGTAGCAAGGCGTTATCCAGATGTACGTAACGCTTTGAATTTGTTAGGTAAATTTACCGAAGCAAAATTAACCGGAACTGGAAGTTGTGTGTTTGGGGGCTTCCCAAACAAAGCTGAAGCTGATAAAGTCTCGGCCCTTCTTACAGAGACCCTTACAGGGTTTGTAGCAAAGGGAAGCAACGTTTCGATGTTGCATCGCAAGCTGCAAAGTCTGCTCTAAAGGAACCGAGTACTGGGTACTCGTTGCAACAAATACAGGGGCGTCGCCAAGCGGTAAGGCAGCAGGTTTTGATCCTGCCATGCGTTGGTTCGAATCCAGCCGCCCCTGCCATTTTCTAATACTCATCCAGGTTACCCTCAGCCTCTAGGTACTGCGCGTGTCCAAGATGATGGTCTTTACGGGGAACGCTAACCCCGATCTGGCTCGACGTGTCGTACGTCAGCTGCATATCCCTCTCGGTGACATCTCTGTCGGTAAGTTCTCCGACGGCGAAATTACAGCCGAGATCAATGAAAATGTCCGCGGTAAAGACGTCTTCATTATTCAGCCGACTTGCGCTCCGACCAACGATAACCTGATGGAACTCGTCGTGATGGCTGATGCCTTCCGCCGCTCCTCAGCGACTCGAATCACAGCTGTAATCCCTTACTTTGGTTATGCCCGTCAGGATCGCCGTCCGCGTTCCGCACGTGTGGCTATCAGCGCGAAAGTCGTCGCTGACATGCTGACCGTGGTAGGCATCGACCGTGTTCTCACGGTTGACCTGCACGCTGACCAAATCCAAGGGTTCTTCGATATTCCGGTAGATAACATCTACGGCTCACCAGTATTGGTGGATGACATCGAAGATCAGCGCTTTGAAAACCTGATGATCGTGTCCCCGGACATTGGTGGCGTCGTGCGTGCACGGGCTGTTGCCAAATCCTTGGGCGTGGATCTCGGGATCATCGACAAACGCCGTGAAAAAGCTAATCACTCCGAAGTGATGCATATCATCGGTGATGTCGAAGGGCGTACCTGTATTCTGGTTGATGACATGGTCGACACCGCCGGCACTCTGTGCCACGCGGCCAAAGCCTTGAAAGAGCACGGTGCTGCAAAAGTCTTCGCCTACTGCACACACCCTGTGCTGTCGGGCCGAGCGATCGAGAACATCGAGAACTCCATGCTGGACGAACTGGTGGTGACTAACACCATCCCGTTGTCCGCAGCAGCTCAAGCCTGTTCGCGTATCCGTCAATTGGATATCGCACCGGTAGTTGCCGAAGCGGTTCGCCGCATCAGCAACGAAGAATCGATCAGCGCGATGTTCCGTTAAGGGTCAGCCCTTACGAAACATCCACTGACGAAAAGCGCCCCGCCCCAGCATTCTGTTGGGGCGGGGCTTTTTTGCCCATATCGCCTTTAGCGCTGGTCGCAAACGCTGGGGCGAATGTGGTTATTTTGGAGATACAACATGAACGATTTTACTTTGAATGCTGAACTGCGTTCCGACCTGGGGAAAGGTGCGAGCCGCCGCCTGCGTCGTCTCGCAAGCCTGGTTCCAGCTGTAGTTTACGGTGGCGAAAAAGCCCCTGAATCCATCAGCATGCTGGCTAAAGAAGTTGCCAAACTGCTCGAAAACGATGCGGCCTACAGCCACATCATCGAGCTGAACGTTGGTGGCAAGAAGCAGAACGTCATCATCAAGGCACTGCAACGTCACCCAGCTAAAGGCCACGTGCTGCACGCTGACTTCGTACGCGTAGTAGCCGGTCAGAAACTGACCGCTATCGTGCCTGTACACTTTGTTGGTGAAGAAGCCCCGGTCAAGAAAGGCGGCGAAGTTTCGCACGTTGTTGCCGAGATCGAAGTGACCTGCCTGCCGAAAGACCTGCCTGAGTTCATCGAAGTCGACCTGTCGGCTCTGGAAATCGGCGACATCGTTCACCTGTCCGACCTCAAAGCCCCTAAAGGCGTTGAGTTTGTTGCACTGGCTCACGGTGATGACAAAGCTGTTGCAAACGTTCACGCTCCACGCGTTGCACCAGAAGCTGAAGAAGGCGCTGCAGAGTAATTCACTCTGTATTGCCGGAGCTTGAGGAAACATCGCGGACCGGAACGTAGCGAGAAAGCGGGCGACAACGCGAAGTTTATCTCTGGATAAGTTAGCTCCTGCCGTCCACTTTCGCCGCACTTAGGTCTGGCGATGTTATCCACAACTCCAAAGGAAGGGCCCCTGTCGTGACTGCCATTAAACTGATCGTTGGCCTGGGAAATCCAGGCGCCGAATACGAACAGACCCGGCATAACGCGGGGGCCCTTTTTGTTGAGCGTATCGCCCACGCCCAAGGTGTGAGCCTTACGGCTGATCGCAAATATTTTGGCCTGACCGGGCGCTTCTCGCACCAGGGTCAGGATGTTCGTCTGCTGATTCCCACCACCTACATGAACCGCAGCGGCCAGGCTGTCGCGGCGCTTGCGGGCTTCTTCCGGATCAAACCCGAAGAAATCCTGGTGGCCCATGACGAACTGGACTTGCCACCCGGCGTTGCCAAACTCAAGTTGGGCGGCGGGCATGGCGGCCACAATGGCCTGCGCGACATCATTGCGCAGTTGGGTAATCAGAATAATTTTTACCGTCTGCGGCTCGGCATTGGCCACCCAGGCGTTGCCAGTATGGTTTCAAATTTCGTCCTGGGTCGTGCGCCACGCGCCGAACAGGAAAAACTCGATGCCAGCATCGACTTTGCCCTCGGCGTGCTGCCGGATATCTTCGCCGGTGAATGGAACCGTGCGATGAAAAACCTGCACAGCCAGAAGGCCTGACTCTTACCGAGGGGAAACACCATGGGATTCAATTGCGGCATCGTCGGCCTGCCCAACGTCGGCAAATCCACCCTGTTCAACGCCTTGACCAAGTCCGGTATTGCGGCGGAGAACTTCCCCTTCTGCACCATCGAACCCAACAGCGGCATCGTGGCCATGCCGGACCCGCGCCTGCAAGCGCTGGCGGCTATCGTCAATCCCAAGCGCATCCTGCCGACTACCATGGAGTTCGTCGACATCGCGGGCCTGGTGGCCGGCGCGTCGAAAGGTGAGGGTCTGGGCAACAAGTTCCTGGCCAACATCCGTGAAACCGATGCCATTGCCCACGTAGTCCGCTGCTTTGAAGACGAGAACGTGATTCACGTCTCCAACAGTGTCGACCCGAAACGCGACATCGAGATCATCGACCTGGAACTGATCTTCGCCGACCTCGACAGCTGCGAAAAGCAACTGCAGAAAGTCGCGCGTAACGCCAAGGGCGGCGACAAGGATGCAGTGGTCCAGAAAGGCCTGCTGGAGCAACTGATCGCTCACTTCACCTTGGGCAAACCAGCGCGCAGCCTGATGAAGAGCATGAATGCCGACGAAAAAGCGGTGATCAAAGGCTTCCATCTGCTGACCACCAAGCCGGTGATGTACATCGCCAACGTTGCTGAAGACGGCTTCGAGAACAACCCGCTGCTCGACGTGGTCAAGGCTATTGCCGACGAAGAAGGCGCCATCGTTGTTCCGGTGTGCAACAAGATCGAAGCAGAAATTGCCGAGCTGGATGATGGCGAAGAGAAAGACATGTTCCTTGAGGCCCTGGGCCTGGAAGAACCTGGCTTGAACCGTGTAATCCGTGCGGGCTACGAAATGCTCCACCTGCAGACTTACTTCACTGCCGGTGTCGAAGAAGTCCGCGCGTGGACCGTCAAAGTCGGTGCTACTGCACCACAGGCCGCTGGCGTGATCCACACCGACTTCGAAAAAGGCTTCATCCGCGCCGAAGTCATCGCCTACAACGACTTCATCCAGTACAAGGGTGAAGCCGGTACCAAGGAAGCCGGTAAATGGCGCCTGGAAGGCAAGGAATACATCGTCAAGGATGGCGACGTGATGCACTTCCGTTTCAACGTGTAAGCGTTACCTGCGGCGTTCGTCGCAAACAAAAAGCCGATGCACTGCATCGGCTTTTTTGTGGCTGCTGTTTGGCACCGCCGTAACGTGATATAGGCCTTCACGTCTTTAACCCAACAAACCTCATCTAATCTACCGAACTTTAAGTTTAATCCTACGAATAAAACTGGCACTTTCCGACTCCGACACTTGAACTAACCTTTTTGCAGTGTCCGCCTCAAAACCTCAATACAACCCGAGACGTTTTCCTACTTAAAGAACAGTGACACCCCGGATAAATTACGGTTTACTGCGCCCCCGTTGAATACCGCTCTACTCATAGTGAAGTGATAGCAAAATGTCGGCCGCCTACCAAAAGGAAAGTGAACTAGACGCCCCATTCATTGAGGACGTAGATATTGAAAGCACACTCAATACGACTGCCGCACTCAATGTTGACATCTTGTTACTGGGGGAAACCGGTACCGGTAAAGATACCTTGGCGCAACGGATACATCGCCTGTCCGGCCGACGCGGCAACTTCGTTGCCGTTAACTGCGCCGCCATCCCGGAAAGCCTCGCGGAGAGCCAGCTCTTCGGTGTCAACAGCGGCGCCTATACCGGTGCAGTGCAATCACGGGCCGGCTTTATCGAGACCGCACACCTGGGCACGCTGTACCTGGATGAAATCGACAGCATGCCGCTCTCGCTGCAAGCCAAACTGCTGCGTGTGCTGGAAGCTCGCGGTGTGGAGCGCCTGGGGTCAACCCGTTTCATCCCTGTGAACATGCGCGTCATCGCCTCCGCCCAGCAGTCACTGCATGAGATGGTCGAACAAGGCACATTCAGGCGTGACCTGTACTTCCGCCTGAATGTCGTCAACATCAAGCTCTCCCCCCTGCGAGAACGGCACGAGCGGATTGTGCCCTTGTTCCTCGACATGGTTCGACAGGAGGCCGATAACTTCAACTACGCCGCCCCTCTCGCCTCCAATGAATTGCTTCAACAACTGCTATGTCACACCTGGCTGGGCAACGTGCGCGAACTGCGCTCTACGGCCAAACGCTTTGTACTGGGGCTGCCACCGCTCACAGTGCCGGCGTTGGAAGCCCAGGAAACACCACTGAACTTGAAAGACCGCTTACAACAAATAGAGAAAATACTGATTGAAGAGTCGCTGCGCCGTCATGCGCATAACGTAGAGGAGGTGGCGGTTGAACTGCGCATCGCCAAACGTACGCTCTACTACAGGATGAAACAATTGGATATATCACTGAATTGATGTCAGTCGCTGCCACAGCAAAGAAATACAATTTTAAATATCCACAGGTGAAATATTTGGAACGCTTTTGTTGGTAGGGACCACACAGTTAAAGAGCCAAGAGTTCTCAGTGTCTGCATTCTGCGCAGAGAAAAACTTGGCTGAATATTAATCTCTCATACACCAACAATGGAGTCATTAACATGGGTATAAACGTTATTGCCTCACTTCTCCAGTCTCTCAGCGGCTCGCTTATCGGCGGTGACAGGAAGAACGAGGACTTGGAAGAGCAGCGCGACCAAATGCAACGTAAATCCTTCGAGCGAAGCAACAAGGTTTACGAAACGAACGAGGCCAAAAAGAACGCTGAAGCAGTGCGATAACTCGCTAACCTCTCCTGCCTGTCGGCAGGAGAGGCTTCTTCCATCACTCGTGAAGGCCCTCTATGCGTGTAGAACGTAACCTCATGTCGGGTAACAACGGCGCCCTGAATCCCTCCAACACTCAAGAGTCGACACTCCCCCGGGAAGACGTGAGTTTTTTCAGCTCACAACTGGAAGGTTCGGCACGCCCCGTCACCGCTTCATCAGCCTCCCCGTCCTCGAACCTACTGATCGACGCGTCCAATCAACTGATCAAGTCGACCACCGGTTTGACCAAGGGCCTGCGTGCCTACAGTACCGGTAACAAGGAAAAGGACAGCGCCAACTATGCCGGCAACCTTTCAGACACCATGCTGCTTACCCAGGTGCTGACCAAGAGCGTCGGTAAAACCGCCCAATTCCTCGAAAAAATCAGCAACCTGCAGTAGGTAAAAATGATCCGTCTCCTGACCCCGGGCTTCATGTTATCGCTGGTACTCATGCTGAGCGGCTGCGGTGAAAGTGTTGAATTGCACCGCCAACTGTCCGAACAGGAAGCCAATGAGGTCATTGCGGAACTGGCGGACAAACACATACGCGCACAAAAAATCCCGGCCAAAGAGGGGGTGACTGTTCGTGTCAGCGCCTCGGACATCAGCCGAGCGGTTCGTACGCTGGAAGCCGCCGGGCTGCCCAAGGTTGCACGTGTCACGATGGGGCAAACCTTTCGCAAGGAGGGCGTCATTTCCACCCCTCTGGAGGAACGCGCTCGTTACATCTATGCCTTGTCCCAGGAGCTCGAAGCCACTCTGTCGAACATCGACGGCGTTATCGTCGCACGCGTTCACGTCGTGCTGCCCGAACGTGTCGCTCCTGGGGAACCGGTACAGCCCGCCTCCGCATCGGTGTTTATCAAGCATGATCCAAGGCTTGAGCCCGACAATATTCGCGCCCGTGTACGCCGTATGGTCGCCAGCAGCATCCCCGGCATGTCGACTGCGGTGGATAACTCACAAAAACTGACAGTGGTTTTTGTGCCGTCCACAGCCTATACGGAGCAACAACGACTAGGCTATTTCGGGCCTTTCCTTCTCCCGGAAAGCGACGTCGCGTTCTGGCGCGCCTGCGTAGCGTTTTTAGTGGTCGGTAGCGTGCTGGCGGTGGCCGGCGGACTGTTCTGGCGTAACCGAAAGCGCGCGCAAGCGACACCCAATGGGGCAACGTTGCCCGATGAGTGAACAACGGGCCTGGGCCCAATGGTGGGCCCTTCCCTGGGAGGCCTCGCACGCAGATTGGCGTGTACTTGACCAGGAAAGCGTGGACGCACTTTGTCGTGCCCAGCACACGCGGATCAGCAAGCTCCTGGGCATCGAGCCCTGCCTGCCGCCGCCGCCTCACACCACCGTACTTCGGCTGGCCCTCGCTTCAACCGAACAACTCAACCAGATGCTGGCTCTGCTGGGCAACACCTGTCATCGCCCTCTAGACGGAACGGTAAGCGACATCCATCACCAGTGGTGCCTGCGCCTCTCCAAAGCGCTAAGCCCTGAAGCGTTGTTGCAGCCCGACGACGATCCATTGCAGCTCCTGCGTGCCTGGGTCCCGCCGGCCATCTGGCAGCGGCTTCGCTTGCGTTTTTCACGCCCACGGGTGCAGCAAATGGAAGCTACATCTCACTCACTCGAAGACGCACACACTCGGCTCGACACGCTCTGGCAAGCCATCGTCTGGCGGGTGACGACCACGCGCGACGAAGACTTCCTAAACTGAAAGAGCTGCCCCACGATGCTATGCCGACGCAAAATTGATTTATACGACAGCTCTGCCGGCCAGGCACCTGTCTTGATTCCCCAGGAAATGCTCAGGGAGAGCGCTCAAGCCAGCCAAATGCTGGAGCGTGCCAAAGCCCAGGCAGATGAGGTGCTGAGCCAGGCAGCAGAACAGCGCGACGCCCTGCTTGAGCAAGCGCACCAGGCGTTTTGGCAACGGGCCAACGCCCAGCTCGAAGAGTGGGAACACCAACGCCAGGTCCTGTGCGACAACCTGGAGCGATACGCCACGTCGATCGCCGACCAGGCGCTGTGTTGCCTGCTGGACGACATTCCTCCCGCGCAACGCCTCAGCGCCCTGATCAAACGATTGATGGCCACACAGCTTCCTAACGTCACCGCAACCCTCCTGTGTCACCCGCAGGAGGTGGAGAGTCTGAAGCAATCTCTCGCCATGCTGGACATCACCCACTGGGTACTTCGCGCGGATGACCGGGTTAGGCCGCAGACACTGGTACTGGAAACAAACGAAGGCGACTTTCGTATCGATTGGGCCTCGATGCGCAAGATATTGCTGGTCACCGAAGCCGCATTTTCAAGTGAGCGTCCTGGGTGAAACGTGGCAATCCTTAGGGTTCAAAAACGTCAATCCGCATGGAACTGGTGGCGATCTGCACGCCACATACTTCATACACATCACGAGTAAATGTTTATGGAATTCTACGCAAACCTGAAGAGCCAACTGTTGCGACGAA
The DNA here is from genome assembly GCF_053345295.1 of Pseudomonas sp. M5A4_2d. Classification (NCBI taxonomy): domain Bacteria; kingdom Pseudomonadati; phylum Pseudomonadota; class Gammaproteobacteria; order Pseudomonadales; family Pseudomonadaceae; genus Pseudomonas; species Pseudomonas sp. M5A4_2d. Next base: position 306,642 of record NZ_JBKEZW010000007.1, read on the forward strand.
GCGACCTTGAAAAAAATCGGGCGGAAACGGCGATGGCGGATCCGGACATAGACGACGCCGATGTCGACCTTTTCGAACTGGGCCTGCAGCAACGTAACGCCAAGTGGGCCTTTCACGAACAGATCCGTGCCAAACACATGCTGCTCAAAACTGCGCTCGACGGCGTGCAGTAAGTTGAACGCCCTGATCATCCACTGGGCGCGGGGTCGTGAAGACTCACTCACCCTGTTTGAAGACGGCCACGCAATTACCCTGCAACGCCTGTCGGGCACACTGCGATTAGGTGTCCAACTGACGCTGCACAGGCCCGATAACGCGCAACTGGAAACCTGGATGCGGCCAGGTGAACCCAGCCTGAACCACTTCCAGGGCGCCCTGGCGCAAGCGCCGGACAGTGGCGCGCTGTGGCTGGTCCAGTGCCTGCCCCTGCCGGATGATCTGGATGACAAGCACGTCTTGAGCGGCGTCGAAAACCTGCTCAACCAACGTGACGCCTGGCGCGCGATGATCGCGCGCCAACTTCGGCCGGCACTCCCGCGCCCCTCTTTGTCGCTACGCTCGCTGGCGCATTAATCAGAGAACCCTCCATGTACAACAAGCCCCACAAACGCATTGGTTTGTGCGCCGACTCGTCTGCGTGCGCGACCAAAAGTAGTCACTGGCGCAGCCTGATGCTGCTGCCCTGGCTGCTGGCGCCGTTGGAAAGCACCCTGGCCGCCATTCCACCCGAATGGAAAAACACGGCCTACGCCTATGAGGCGCAGCACAAGCCCCTGCGGGAAGTGCTGGAAGATTTCGCGCAAACCTTTGGCATTCAGCTACAGGTCGAAGGCCTGCTGGAAGGCCTCGTCAATGGCAAGATACGCGCCAACACTCCCCAGTCATTGCTCGACAGGCTGGGCGTTGAGCACCGCTTCCAGTGGTACATGTACAACAACACCCTGTACATCAGCACACTGGACCAGCAAGAGTCGGCGCGACTGGAAGTCTCCTCCGAGACCCTCTCCGATCTCAAGCAAGCCCTGACCGATATCGGCCTGCTCGATAGCCGCTTCGGCTGGGGCGAGCTGCCCGAAGACGGCGTGGTGCTGGTCTCGGGCCCCAAGCGCTATATCGAGCAGATCAAACAATTCAGCAGCCAGCGCCGCACACCGGATGAAAAACAGAGCGTACTGAGTTATCCGCTGAAGTTCGCCAACGCGACCGACCGCGTGGTGGATTATCGCGGTGAAAAACTGACCATACCGGGCATCGCCACGATGCTGCGCGGGTTGCTGGAACCGCGCACGCCCTCCGCACTCTCAAGCGCGAGCCAGCCCCCCGGCGCCCAGTCGCAAAACGCCATGGTGACGCCGAACGTCCCCCGGCTGAGTAACCCGCTATTGGAGCAAATGCTCGGCACGTCAGCGAACAGCGGGGAGTTGGCGACCGGCGCATCGCTCACCCCGCGCGCCTCACGGGCAACCAGTCGCATCCGTGTCGAGGCCGACGTGCGTAACAACGCGGTACTGATTTACGACCTGCCGGAGCGCCAGGCGATGTACCGCGAGTTGATCACCCAACTCGACGTCGCGCGCAAACTGGTGGAGATCGACGCAATCATCCTTGATATCGAGCGCACGCAACTGAACGAATTCGGGGTCACCTGGGGCTTTCAAAACAGCCGTTTCCGTGGCGGCGCCAGCGTAGCGCCCGGCACCACCTCACAGTTGGCCATTGCCAACCGTGACAGTTTCATCGCCGCCGTACGCGCCTTGGAGGTCCGAGGCCTGGCAACCCTGGTCTCCAACCCCTCGGTACTCACCCTGGAAAACCAGCCGGCGGTCATCGACTTCAACCGCACGCGATTCCTGGAGGCGGGTACAGAGAACGCAACCATTTTGCCGGTCACCGTCGGTACCAGTTTTCAGGTAGTACCCCGGGTCATCACCAGCCGCGGCAGCCATCAGATCCACTTGGTGGTGGATATTGAAGACGGCAATTTCGATGAGTCCAACCCCTCGATCAAAGACCTCGATGTACGCCGAGGCAAGGTCAGCACCCAAGCGGTGATGGCGGAAAAACGCTCGTTGGTGGTCGGTGGGTTCCACGTCACGAACAACACAGACAAGCGCAGCAAGGTGCCACTGCTGGGAGATATCCCGTTGCTGGGCAAGGCGTTGTTCTCCTCGACTGAGCGCCTGAATAATCGTCGCGAACGCCTGTTCATCCTGACCCCACGGGTCATCGGCGATCAGGCCGACCCTTCACGCTACTTGCCCCAAGAGGACCAGGCTGAATTGCAAGCCGCCCTCAAACCCTTGGCCCGCCGCCTTTCTCCCCACCAGCCAGAGATCAAGCGCAGCGAGATCACCGGTACCCTGGCGCGTCTCGTCAGCGGGCAAGTGCCTGATGGCTTCAAGGCCGGGCCGATGCCCCTGGGTTTGAACACCTTGTGCACCACTCGCGATGTGTTGGCACTCAACACTGAACGCAGCCAATGGTACGCCGGCCCACAATTCAACGTGGCGGTGGTGGTGCTGCGCAACCAGATCAAACGCAATGTGCGTATCGATGAAAATGAATGCAGCAACTCGCAGACCCTGGCGGTCAGTGTCTGGCCGCGCGCCTGGCTCAAACCGGGTGAGGAAGCCGAAGTGTTCATCGCCATGCGTCCCGTCGTGAAGGATGAACACATTGGCGTGACCCGCCCTTCCCTCCTCACCCCAACCCAGAAGACTACGCCATGAAACACGGACTCTTGTACGCCACCCTGATCGGTGCGGCACTGCTCGTCGCCGGCTGTACTGCCACCTGCAAAGGCGATTCCTGCACACGCCCGCAATCGAGTGCTGACACGCTGGTGGTCTGGTGGCCGCCGCAGATGCGTGTGGCCCCTGGCCCGTCAGGCGAGCGCGCGGACTATCAGACAGTGTCGTTGGAACGATGAGTGCGATGGGGCTACCTGGCAATGACTTGAACCGCCAAGCGTTCCTGGACAGCCTGGAGAGCGGCGGTGCCGCTCTCATGCAACTCTGCCCGGGAATCAAGCTGTGCACCCTGCAGGTCGGCGCACGCCAGGGGCTGAGCCTGCAAATAGCCGGCGAGGCGTTGCAGGCCGGGCAGTTGCAACGCGTCTTGGAACGCCGCTTCGAACAGGCCATCGCGTTCGAGGGCTGCTTCGCTTATCTCGATGGCAAACGTGCCCTGGTGATCTGGCATGCCCTGCCTGCGCAACGCACGGCACTTGAGCCAACGCTCAGCCGGATGCTCTCGCTGGCCAACCTTGAAGCCTTGGACGGCGGCATGGCTCGCTGATCAGCGCTGTTCAAGCTCCGGCAACTCCAGGGTTTCACGCTTGGCGTCATCATCCAGCTCGCGCAGGGTCCGGTAGATAAGTGCCACGGCCTGCAACGTATCGCGAGGAATGCTCGCCCCCAGCTTTTTCTCATACAGCGTACGCGCCAACCACACACATTGGATGACCGGCACATCGGCGGCCTTGGCGCGGGCGATCAATTGTCGCGCCTCGGCATCGGTGCCCTTATCCACCAACAGCGGCAGTGGGGTTGTACCGGGGCGGTAGTACAAGGCAACGGCAAAGTGCGTGGGGTTGATCACCAGCATGTCGGCCTCTTCGAGCTTGGGCAGCTTGACCTTCGGCTCCTCCTGAGCCAGTTGCTGTGCGAGCTGGCGCCGTTGGCCCTTGACGTGGGGGTCGCCCTCCATGTCCTTGTACTCCTTGACCACCTCAACCTGAGTCATGCGCATGCGCTGGGCAAAGAAATACTTCTGCAATGTCAGGTCAATCAGCGCCAGCACCAACAACAGGCCCAGGCACGCATGCAGCAAATGGCGAAACAGGGTGATAAGCGCCAGGATGTAACTTTGCAGGTCGCTGTTGGCGAGGTTGATCAATGCGTTCAATGACGGACCGATCACCACGTACAGAATCAGGCCCAGCAGCACCGCCTTGACGATGCCCATCAACACATTCATCAGCGACTGCTTGGAGACCATTTGCTTGGCTTGTTTGAGCGGGTTGAGGCGATTGAAATCCAGCTTCAAGGTTTCCGGTGCAAACAGCAGCCCGAACTGCATCCAACTGCTGATCAACTTCACTGCAATCGCCACCCCGACCATCAACAGGGCGAACGAGAAGAACACCACCACGGCGTCCAACAGCACTTCCTCCAGGGCGTGAACAAAAGGCTGGCCGATTCGTGACAGGGGCAACACCATCAGTTGCTGAAAGCGCTGCAGACTGGTTTCGGCCGTGAATAACGCGATTTCACTGATGGCGGTCAACACCAGCAATTTGCCGACATCCTGGCTTTGGGCGACCTGGCCTTTCTTGCGTTGGTCGCGCAGCTTTTTGGCACTGGCCGGGTGCTTTTTCTCGCCCGAATCGCTCATGGCGTCGGTACCTTGAACATCAAGCCCAGAGAGTGTTTGAGGTCGCCCAGCAGCACCATGCGCCCGACGATCAAGTCCTGCAGCAACGCAAAGTACAGGATCAAAATACCAATGCCCGCCAGGCATTTGACCGGTGGGGCCAGCGTACTCACTTGCAGCTGGGGGCTGTAAAGCCCAAGCAAAGCGATGCCGAATTCAAGCAACAGCAACACCGCGATAAAAGGCGCCGCGTAGAGCATCATGTGCGTGAAGGTATCGCCCAGCAGCGCGATAAAAGTACCGAACCCAATAGGCCCCACCACCGGAAACCAGGCGGTCGGCGGCCAGATCTGGTAGCTGTCCCAAATCACCTGGGTCAGCGCCCCCAGGCCCAGGGTGGCCATCAAAAGAAAAATCGCCAGTTCCTTGAACAGATGGCCGATGGGCGTGGCGTCCGGGCCGAGCGAGGGATTCAACTGGCCACCGGCCAAGGCACCCCGCTGGTTATCCAACAGCGCCCCTACTGCCTCAAACATCCAGAACGGCATCGACAGCAACACGCCCAGCAAAAAACCCAGCATGGCCTCCTTGAGCACCAACCCGGCGAGCATCAGCGCCGAGTAGTCGCTACCCGCCAACGCTGCGTGGATGCCGGGCGCGGGGAGCAGCGCCATGACCATCACGATCGTGTGCCTGGGCATACCGCGTATGTGCTGAAAACAAAACGCCGCCACCAGGAACGCGCAGGGGTAAATACGCGCCATGCCAATCAGCAGGCTGGGCAGGAACTCAAGGTATAGCAACACAGGCAATGCCTCAGTTCAGCGCCGAGCGGGCGATCATGTCGAAAGTCAGGTTGATCAACTGGATCAATTCCACGCCAATCCAACGGCCCGTCACAGCCAGCGTGATACCCACCGCCACCAGCTTGATACCAAACGGCAACGTCTGGTCCTGAATCTGCATCAGGGCCTGCACCAACGAGGTCAGTACACCAACGACCACCGCCACAATCAGCGGCGGAGCCGACAACACGACCACCAGCAGCATGCCCTGCTTGAACAGCACGATCGGTTCCATAGAGGGCTCAGAGGTAAGAAAGGAAAAGGCTGTCGAGCAACCGCGACCATCCGGAGACGAGCACAAACAACAGCAACTTGAGCGGCAGGGAAATGGTCATGGGCGAGACCATTTGCATGCCCAATGCCAGGAGCAGGTTGGAGACAATCAGGTCGATCACGATGAAGGGGATATAGATTAAAAACCCGATCTCGAACCCCGCCTGCAACTGCGACAGCACAAATGCCGGCACCAGCAGGATCAGGTCCTCGCGCAGGACTTCCTGCGCCATCTGCGCCGGCCACATGCGCGCGGTATTTTCCAGCAAGTGCGTCAGCACATCCGGGTCAACGTTGCGCAGCATGAATGCCCGCAACGGCTTAATTGCTTCAAGCCCGGTCTGCTGGAGCGTCTGCACGTTGGTCAGGTTCAACGGCGTGACCTTGACGGCCTCGGCGATCTCGTACCCCACCGGGGCCATGATAAAAAGCGTCGCGGCCAACGCGATGCCGTTGATAGCCATGCTCGGCGGCACTTGCTGCACACCGATGGCATTGCGCGTAATCATCAGCACAATCACGATCTTCAAGAACGCCGTGCACACGATCAACAACATCGGCATCAACGACAATGCCGCAAGAAACAGCGCGAGAACGAGAGGGTCTACCCCCTGAAAGCTCATCGAGAAACCATCACTCGCGTTAATTGCAGACCGAGCCGCCCGTCCACTTCGACCAACTGCCCCTGGCCGATAGGCCGGTCGCCGTAATAGAGCCCGGCCATGCCCGGCGCATATCCGCCGAGCCCCAGCACCGCGCCGGGAGCAAGATTGCGCAACTCGCCGAGGGTCAGGTTCAGCGTCCCGCAGCGCACGTTGAGGGCCATGCTCAATTCATCGAACGGCTCGTTGCCGAATACATCCGCCACCGGCGTATCGTCCTCCTGCCCAAGGTAGTGCTGCTGCGCTGCAAAATCCTCATCCACAAACATGTCCTCAATAGAAGTTAGGGTCAGGCATAACGGCCCGGACTCATCATCAATACGCCCATGCAGGCGTTGCCTGCCGACCTGCACATAGCCGTCGCCCTGCGCTTGAAAAAAACTCTGCTCAAGCAACACCACGTCGCCCGCACGCAGGCTGCTCACTTGCGTAATGGGCAACTGCAGGCGCCCCAGTGGCACGGCAACAGTCACTTGAAACAACGCGGGTAGCGGCCGGGCGACAGGCTGCCAGGGCCCCGCTTCGCACAAGGCGAGAAAACTCTCGGGGGCCAGCCACAGATAACCCACGACCCTGGACGTGCCCAAGGTCACAGTGAGGCTGCAGCCGAAGTCCGAAGGGTGCTCAGTCACCCGCAAGCGCAGGTAACCCAACAACCCGCGCACCTGAGTGCTGAGGTGGTGCTGGAACAGCTCCCAAAACCAGGAGTCCGGATCGTTGCCCGACTGCGCCAGCGTCACCGGGCACTCGCCCATCAGGCTGAACAATGGCCCGGGCTCACCGAACGCCAGCACCCCGCAGGCTGTCTCGAAGCACAACGGCTGGATGCCCACCGGGGCAGGCCCGGGCTCAAGCAGCAGCTCACCGCTCTGCTCGGCAACCTGAAACGGCATACGCAAGCCATGCCCCATCCGACGCCGTGCAGCCACCGCGTCAGCCCTGACCGTGGGCAGGTTCAGCAACGACGCCATCATGCCGAGCCCACACTGGCCAGGCTCAAGCTCACCGGCACGCCCATGCTCTGTTCAAGACCTTCCTGAAAGCGTTGCCGTACGCCGTCAAGCCAGTGCGCGGTGGACGCTTCCTCCGCCGCCAGTTCAATGCTCCACGCGCCCGGCTCACGGCGCACAGTCGTGTTGATCCGCCCCAGGCGCGGCAAGTACAGGACCGCCACCAGCGGCCACTGCGAGGCGCCCAGCACACGCGGCGCCAATTGTTCGGTCAACGCTTCGATCATGGCCACCTGGGTGGAGGCCTTGCGCCCGGCCAGAGAAGCGCCGCCACCGCGCCTGTCACCGCTATCGTCAAACAGCTGGGTAAACAGGCGGACGTGTTCCCACGGCACCGCGAGCGCATTGCCCTGTGCGAGGTCGTTGCGGGGTGCTCGCGGGCGCGGGCGTTTGGGCGGGCTGGTAGACACCTTGGTCATGTCGGCTCCTGAGCCAGCAAAATGGACAATTCCTGAAGTTTTTCGACTTGGCGCAGGCTTAAGGTGACCTGCTTCTGGGCACTGTCGATTTCAATTTCCTGCTGCTCCCGCTGGCCTTGCAGCTCATGCAATTGGCCTTCCTCGCGCCGGGTGCTGGCGGACAATGTCTGCTCTTGGGCACTCCAGGCTTTGAGCGCCTGAAAGGTCAACACTTGCCCTTGGTGTTCGCTGAGCATTTGCGCACTTTGCTCGGCCTCATCCAGCCGGGTTTGTTCAAGGGTGTCCTTTGCTTCGCGGATGTTCGCCAACAAGGCCTGCTGAGTTCTTTTGGCCTCACGCAGCGCGCGTTCGGCACGGTCTGCACGGTGCCTGCGCAAGCGTCGCAGGGTCTCTATTTCGCCAAGTATCGGGTCCGCAGGAGGCGACTCAGAATGGGACATACGCGGTCAGCTCTGTCAGTTGCTCAAGGGTCATCGCGACCGGCGTGGGCTCACGCAAGTCCTGACGCAAAAAACCATCGACTGCCTGGCGGCTGTCCACCGCCATATCGGTCAGTGCATCGCTGCCTGGCTGGTATTCACCCAACTTGAGCATCAGTTCGATCTGTTGATAAGCCGACAGCAGGCGACGCAACGCCGTACCGGCCTGAATATGCCCAGGCTCTGCGACGTTGCTGAGAATTCGTGAAAGGCTGGCCAGCACATCGACCGCCGGATAATGGCCGCGCTCAGCCAGCTTGCGTGACAGCACGATATGCCCGTCCAGCAGCGAACGAACTTCATCCGCCACCGGATCGCTCATGGAATCCTGCTCGATCAGCACCGTGTAGATCGCCGTGATCACGCCGTCACGGGTCAGCCCGGCGCGCTCGACCAGGCGCGGCAGCAGGCTGTAGACCGACGGGGGCAAACCGCCACGGCCCAACGGTTCGCCAGCGGCCAAACCGATTTCGCGCTGGGCCCTGGCAAAACGCGTCAATGAGTCAATCAACAGCAGCACCCGCTTGCCCTTGCGCCGAAAACCTTCGGCCAGCGCCGTCGCCGTAAAGGCGGCCCGGGCGCGCTCCATGCTGGAACGGTCGGACGTGGCGCAGACCAGCACCGCCTTGGCACGTAGCGCGTCGTCCAACTCATGATCGAGAAACTCGCGCAGCTCGCGGCCCCGTTCGCCGATCAAACCGAACACAATCACATCGCAATCAACGTTGCGCGCGATTTCGGCCAACAAGGTCGTCTTGCCGCACCCCGCGCCCGCAAACAAACCGACGCGCTGGCCCTCGCCCAAGGTCAGCAACCCATCGATCGAGCGCACGCCGGTGGCCAACGCCCGGTTGATGCGTGGGCGCTCCGTGGGTAAAGGGGCCTCGCACAACACCGGGCTTGCGTCACCGCTGGCGGTTTCGACAAACGCACTGGGCCCGTCGCCCGCAATCGGTCGGCCAAAACCATCCAGCACCTGGCCCAGCAAGTCATCACCGACGCGTACTCGGTGCGGCACGCCCAGACGCTCCACGCCGGCACCCACCCGCACGCCTTCGAGATTACCCAGGGCACTGAGCACCGCATCCTGCTGATCAAAACCGATGATTTCGGCGAGCATGTCGTCACCCGGTGACTTCTCCACCCGGCACAAATCCCCGATGCGCGCCTCGGGCAATCGGCATTGCAACAGCATGCCGTTGACGCGTTGAATGCGGCCACGCTGAATGACGGGCGCAAAGCGCGTCAATGCCTGGGACTGACGCTGCTGCCAGGCTTCCAGACGCTCTTGCAGGTTATCGTTCACCAGCGCACCTCATAACGTTGTGGCCCATCGAAAACCACCTTGTTGTTATCGATAAGCACCAAGCGCAAACCGTCCACTTCGTCGCCCACAAAGAGGCGATCGCCTTGCTCCAGGACCACGTGGCCGTTCGGCCCGCCGACGATTTGAAGAATCTTGAAAGGCAGCGTCCCGTCGCTGACCCGCACACGGCTCAACACCGGCACGGCGGTATCAAACTGCTCGCCAAACCGGCCGAGCATGCGTGCCACCAGTTCCACGTCGTCCTGGGGGACTTCGCCGTCCAGCACAATCTGGCCATTGATCACCAGCAAGCTGACCTTCGGGCCCAATTCGCGCTCGCCGAGCATTTTCAGCAGTTGCTGACGCACCTCGAAAGGCGAGGCCAGCTCACGCTTGTGCTCCAGCGCCGGCATCAATGACGCCTGCGCGTCGCGGTCTCCGGTGGAGGCGATACCGACCGCCACGAAGATGACGGCCAACACCAGCACCAGGCTGATCAAGTGCTTCTGCCGCGACGGTGAGAGGGAAGACAACGTCAGCGTCGACGGTGCCTCGTGATCGGGCGCAACGGGCACGGGCTGGGGGGCAGGCGCCTGGGGCCAGGGATGGTCGGCCGGGGTGACACACAGACGAATGGCGCCAACCGAAAAAGGGGTATCGAGTGCCAGATTGGCAATCTGCGCCAAGATCAGGCCATCGGGCCCCTGAAGCAGCCCCGCCTCTGCCTGGACCGACCAGCATGAACCGATGTACCGCAACCGTGCGTGATGCTCGGCAATCCCGGCGTCGTTGAGCAACAGGTCGGCGTCGGCATGCGCACCGATACTCCATTGTTCACCGAACAAGGGCAGCGCGGCGCCCTGATGCAAACCATCCAATACACGCAGCTCGAACATCATCGTGCCCTTCCCGGCACCGGCAGCAATAACGTATTCATGCCAACGCCCCGCGCATCAACGCGTCCTGGGCAAGGTCGAAACGCCCCAGCACTTTTACCTTGGAGGTGCTGCCCAATTCGGCGAAGGACAGCACCGGCACATGGTTGAATTCTTCGAGCAACAGAGTGCGTAAGGGGCTGCGCAGATCCTGCGCCACCAGCATCACGCTTTTAGTCTTGGGTCGCAGGGTAAAGGCCTGGTTGAGCAAGCTGACCAGCGCCGCGCTGCTGTCATTGTCGAGCGCAAAAAACACCCCCGTCTGCGTCTGGCGCAACGCCTCACGCAGGATGTTCTCGGTCTGCGGCGCCAGCAGCCAGGCGTGCAAGCCGTCTGTCTCACTGTACTGGTGAAAGATCTGCGACTTGAGCGCAATGCGCGCGTAGTCAGCCAAGGCCTCCGGCTCACGCTCGTGCTGGCCATACTCGATCAACGATTCGACAATCAACCGCACGGCGCGCAGCGGCACACCTTCGCTGGCCAGGCGCTGCAACACCGCCGAAAAGCGCGACAACGGCATGATGCGCTGCAGCTCCTGAACCAGCTCGGGTTGATTGCTTTCAAGCCAGCCGAGGATCGACTTGCTCTCCTGGATCCCGAGAAACTGCGGCCCGCTGAGCATCATCGATTGGGTCATGCGCTCAACGATCAAGCTCACGGCGCTGAAGCGCTCAAGCTGCGGATCGTCAAGCAGCGGATGATCGGCGGCCAGCCACACCCAATCCTGTTCCTCACGCTCGGGCAGCCCCGGCACGCCGTTGTCCGGTTCGTCTTTCAAGGTCGAGCGCGCGACCGCCACTCGATGGCCTTGGGTGGCCTTGACCATTGGCACTTCATGCACGCAAAAACGCATTTCATCGTCGGCCAGGGAGGCGTCGAACTCGACCTCAAACGGCGGAAGGGTCAAGCCAATCCTGGCGACGATGCCGTTACGCGCTTTGCGAATCTCGTGCATGAGCTCTACCACCACGTCTGTGCCACGCAGCACGGGCGGAAACTGCAAGAGGTAGGGCCGCGAGGGATCGAAACCTCGCAAGTCCACAAACCCGTTCTCTTCCGGCGCCATCTCGACGGTGGCGCCGGCCTCTTCCTGTTCCTGGCGTTGACGCTGGCGCACCAGGTAAAAACCCAGGCAGCCGGTGATCAGCGCAATCAGGATGAACACCAGCGTGGGCATGCCGGGCAACGCCGCAAACGCGAGCATCCCGACCGAAGCGATCATCCAGCTCTTGGGTTCGCTGGTCATCTGGCGGGCAATTTCGGTGCCCATGTTGGTGATGCCCTTGCGTCCATCGGGTGCCACGCGGGTGATGATCATGCCGGCCGTCAACGAGATCAGCAGCGCGGGAATCTGCGCAATCAGACCGTCGCCGATGGTCAGCACCGAATACAAGGCGATGGAGTCGGCGGCGCTCATGCCGTGCTGGAACATGCCGGTGGAAAAGCCGCCCAGCAGGTTGATCAACACGATCACCAAGCCGGCGATGGCATCGCCCTTGACGAACTTCATGGCCCCGTCCATGGCCCCGAACAGCTGGCTCTCACGGGACAACTGGTCACGCTTGTCGCGCGCCTGCACGCCGTCGATCAAGCCTGCACGCAAGTCGCTGTCGATGGACATCTGTTTTCCGGGCATCGCGTCCAGGCTGAAGCGCGCCGCCACTTCGGCAACCCGCTCCGAACCCTTGGTAATCACCAGGAAGTTGACCAGGGTGAGGATCATGAAGATCACCAGCCCTACCGCCAGGTTGCCGCCCACCACGAAATTGCCGAATGCCTCGACGATATCACCAGCGTCCTGTTCCAGCAGGATCAGGCGCGTGGTCGCAATCGACAGCGCCAGGCGAAACATCGTGGTCAACAGCAGGATCGACGGAAACGAAGAAAACGCCAACGGCCCCGGCAGGTAGAGCGCCAGCACAATCAACAGGCAGGAAATGCAGATGTTGAGTGCGATGAGGATATCCACCAGCCAGGTGGGCAACGGCACGATAAAAATGAACACGATGGCCAACACCACCACCGCGCCAAGGACTTCGGCACGTTGTGCAGCCTTGAGCATCCAGCGGTTGAGGGTCGCCAGGACGGTCACGCCAATGCCCTCGGATCACTGCCAAGGCGCGCCTGGCCGTTCTCCAGGCGGGTGAACTCATCCATCACCAGCAAAAAGTTGTGCAGGCCCTCCTGGCGCCCCCGCGTGTCACGCCACAACGCCATGGGCAATGTTTTGAGCACCGGGTAGACCGCATTGAGCGAGGCCAATTGGCTGGCCGATTCGACGCCCGCCAACTCATCCGCCAGCCGCTGGACCTCGGATGGGGCGATGCCATTACCGGCGTACCCCAACAGACGCTGCAACAGGATAACGGCGTCGTGTTCAACCTTCAGACGCTGGATCAACGTGCGACAACTGGACAACACGCCACCCAATTGACCGCAGCTTTGCAGGCCCAACAGCAGCGTGCGCAACTTGGCTGTCGGAAGGGACGAGGCACAGGCCGCAATATCATCTGCCAAGGCCCGGCGCATGATGTTGAGCCCGCCAGAAAACTGCTCACCCCCATACAGGCCCAACAGCGCCTGCATCATGCTGGCCAGCGACTGGCGCACGACCACATTGGCGTAGTACAGCGCACGTACCGCCTGGCGCTCCTGCGGATCATCACTATTGGCCTGCAACGCCATCGCGATATTGAGGCCCGCCTGGATTTCCCGCTTGTAGCGAATTTCCAGCTTGGCCAGTGCATCACGTGCCAGCGCGGCTTCCGTCTTGCGCACCTCCGCTTCTGCCTGGGCCGTAATCTGCCGCAGCACCACATACGTACGCGCCGGGTCGCCCCCCGTGAGGTCCAACAACTTTTCCACACTCGGCTGCTGCTGCAAGTGCTGCCTGACTTGGCGAGTGATGGCTGCCAGGCTCGTCTGAGCGGGGTGCCCCAACTGATCATAGAGTTGCGCAAGCTGTTCGGTTGGGGTCACACGCACGCCCATCGCACGCTGGTTCAGTGCCTTGCTGGTGAGCGCCACTTCCTGGCTGAAAATGCTCGCGAGCTCGTCGATACCCGGTGCGGCGACTTGCGCTCGGACGTGGGCGGCCTTCTCAGGTGCAGGCTGTTCTAGGCTCTGGACTTTGTGCAGATCATGGTTGAATTCGACTTTCATGGGCGTGCCAGGACAGGAAGTTTGTGTCCCTATGTGGCAAGCCGGTGCCATACGGTTCCATCGAAATCCCTCCATCGCGGTTTTCTGAAAAAACCGGCACGAAGCGAGCAAGCCTTTTGCAAAAAACTGCGCAAAAACGCCTTATTTCAAAATATTTATATAATTAAATCAGCAAGTTGCATGATTTTTTCGCTTGGCACAGCCAGTGCTAAAGGGGTTCCCGTCGAAATTATTTCGATAGCGTCTACCCTGAGGAAAAAATCGTGAATATCCCTATTGAAGCTTTAGCGCAGCTCGTTGGCGGCTCGCCTCAATTCATGCTCGAACTGACGGACGACCAGCAGAAGAAACTCCGACGTTTTATCCATAAACGCGTACTCAACCCCGAAGATGCAGACGACATCCTGCAACTGACGTACCTGGAAGCCTGGCGTAACCGGGAGCGGTTCAGTGGCCAGGCCACCCTCAGCACCTGGATGTGCGGCATTGCGCAAAACCTGATCCGCAACCACTTCCGGCGGATGTATGCCAAACCGGTGCATTGCGAATTCGATGAGTCGCTGTGGCACGGCCAAGAGGAAAACAACAACCTGGATTGGGAATTCGAGGTCAACCGCAGGCTGGAGAAAACCCTGAGCGCCATCGACCACCTGCCGACAGAAATGCGCAGGACGTTGTACGCCTCGCTGGAAACCGACGGCAGCTATCAGGACACTGCCGACGTGTTGGACATCCCCATCGGCACCGTTCGCTCACGCCTGTCACGGGCGCGTGAACACCTCAAACGCGTCACGCACAACCCGCTGCACCCGTAAACAGCCCTGGGGGCAAGCGTTGGGCAGCAGGGATATCTGCCCAACCGACTTCAGACCTTTGCGTACGTAACAACCAGACCACCAGCGGCCCGCGCCGCGCCGCAATGACCCCGCCAACACCAAGCCTTTGCCCGAAGCACACCCTGGTAATCATCCCCCTATTGCCCGGTGCCTGCTCCTGAGCATCTACCCTACGAGGGCGTTAACGACATCGCTTGTAAAGGGCCAGCAGGGTAAGTCTCTTTAAATTGCAGGACGTTTCCTGAAGAGCGTTTTTGGGTTGTTCCGGCGTAACCAGCTGACTAACCTACGATCCGCCACGTAAGAGCGGCGAGGGTTTAGCAGCCCAAAATCAATAGGTGACAACTTCGTTAAATTAGACTGGAGTTACACCATGACCAAAGCGCTCCCCGCCCCACCCGCAGACTGCCTCATCGTCAACGAAAACCTCAGCTTCGAAGACGCCCAGCTCTACCTTTCCCACCTGATCCACAGCGCCAGCTCCACCGTCCTCGACTGCGGCGACCACCTGCAACCCCACGACCGCGCCAAGATCCACGCCGTATGGCACTTGCTGGAAATGGCCAAGGCCGTGATCGACCGCTCGATTGAAAGCCTGCACCCGCGCACGGCCTGTCCGGCGCACGAATGACAAGCCACTCGTCGCCAGAACCGGCAATTTTGGTTAAACAGTTGAAAGCGTAGAAAAATTTTCAACAAAAGTGCTTGACGCATTCCCGTTCTACGCGAATAATGCGCGCCACTTGGCTACATAGCTCAGTTGGTTAGAGCATAGCATTCATAATGCTGGGGTCCGGGGTTCAAGTCCCTGTGTAGCCACCAAGTACCGGTTTACAGATGTCTACATGAGTCTCTAAACCACCTCAAGAAGCCCGCCTAGTGCGGGCTTTCTTGTTTCTGGCTATATCTCCTTGTATCCCCCTATACCTTCCCTCCGTGTATCCCCCTGTGTATCCTCGACAAATAATTGAACCGAGGGGATACAAGCCAAAATGAAGCGATCCGAGATAAAACGCCGCCCCCTTTCCGATACCGCATTGGCCGGCCTGGAGCCTGATGCCAACGAGTATCGCGAGCTAGACGGGAGCGGCCTTTATTTCCGCGTGAAGCCTGATGGCCAAAAGTCCTGGCAGCTTCGCTACAAGAAGCCGGACGGCAAATGGTCATGGCTTGGGCTTGGCGGTTACCCCGAGGTGAGCGGATCAGTCGCCAGGCAGAAAGCCGCCGAATTGCGCACCGACGCCGCCGACGGCAAAAACCCTATCGTTACCAAGCAAGCCCGCAAGAAAGCAGAGAGGGACATCGCCGGCGAGACATTCGAGCCATTGGCAAGAGAGTGGTACGCCTCTCGTCTCACCAACTGGGACGCAGGCACCGCCAAGCGAATCATCGGCGCCCTGGAACGCCACGTCTTCCCGGTATTCGGCAAGCGCCCCTATGCCGACATCACTCCGCTTGAGTGGATGGAGTTTCTGCGCGGCATGGAGCAGCAGGGAATCCTTGAGCAAATGAGCCGAGTGCGCTCGTACTGCAGAGACGCCTACGACTTGGCCAGGGTAACCGGCCGGGCAACCCACAACCCGCTCGAGGGGCTACAAAAATATCTTCAGTCAGGCAAGGCCGAGAACTACGCCCACGTTCCACCCGATGAGCTTCCCGGCCTGATTCGCGCCATCGCAGCCTATCCACACGCCCACGATGTGCGCCTCGGTCTGCGCCTGCTGAGCTTGTTCGCCGTGCGCCCCAGCGAGCTACGCGAGGCGCGGTGGTCGGAATTCGATTTCGCCAAGAAGGTTTGGACAATCCCAGTCGAGCGCAAAGGCCGCAAAAAGGGACTTGAGCACCTGGTTCCGCTTTCGTCTCAGGCGATCGAGGCGCTAGAGGAACTGCGCCAGTACACCGGCAGCTATCCCCTTCTGTTCCCTGGCCGCAGCGACCACACCAAACCACGCAGTGACACCGTGTTTCTGATGGCTCTACGCCGAATGGGATATGAGGGCAGACAAACCGGTCACGGCTTCAGGCACATCGCGTCGACAGTACTCAACGAGAACGGCTTCGACGAGAACCACGTCGAGGCACAGCTATCGCACAAAAAGCCTGGCGTTGCCGGCGTCTACAACAAGGCCCAGTACCTGCCGCAGCGCAAGGTGATGATGCAATGGTATGCGAACTACCTCGACGGCTTAGCGGGCGGGATCGTTATTCAAGGCGACTTTGGCAAGCGGGCGTGATTCAGGACTTTCCTCGCTTGTGTAGACAGTTATAGACTGGAAGCATAACTGTTTGGATATACAGCCATGCACCGAAATTTGAGCTGGCCGCTCTGTCCACAGCCGGACCAGAGCTGATAGGAGATTTGCGTGAGATTCCTGAAAGATCCTGAGCCGATAATTTTTGAAGACCGCCTTCATTACATGATGATGTTCGGCCCAAGGCCGGAGGGGACGCCATATAACGATTATGACCCCTTCGCACCTTATTACTATTGCCCAGACGGACTGGGTTTCAATATGGTTTATCAGGACATCGTAGAGCTTCTTAAAAGCCTCACTACGTCTGAGGTTGCTGAGCTTCGAAAAAAGATTATCAGTTGCACCGATGACGCCAGAACGCACTATCGAGCTTACATAGCGGACGCCCTGCCCAACCGAGCTGCTGATGAATACGACGACGCCGCGAAGTACATGCACGAAATGCGTAGGTACGAGCTTCTGAAGATGTTCCCTCCTGAAGATCTTTTTCTGTCCACTGGTACGAAATTCTCGGAGGCACAGCTCTGGGCGGTCTATGCGCTGGAGGAGTTTCAGGCAGCAGTAAATCTCGCAGAAATCCCTCCGTTTGCAGACGACAAGAAGTCGATGGCAAAAAGTCAGTACATCGAGGATATGTTGGAGCTTGAACTGCCAGGCCTTGCTAGGAAACAAAGCCCTCTTGAACGAGCAAGAAGGGCAGTGCGTCGTCAACGCTCGACAATGATGGACGCAGGCTTGAAGTTAATATTCGCAACGAAGCACATACAGTACGCGCTGGTGCTAACCCACTCGAATCGAATTCAGCAAGAAAGAGCCGAGCACCTGGCGATTAAAGACAGTCGAATGAAAGGCCTCAAGGAGATAAATAAGCTGAAAGATCAGGCTGTCGAGAAAGCGCTCAACTTGGCGGATTCAAAATGGAAAGAAGACTCAACTCAGTCCATAAGAATTGGAGAGATGGCCGATATTGTGTATCGCGCACTCGCAGAGCAGGGCTTAAACGTAGCGCTGCCAGACACGAGCGATCGGCTAAAGGCTTGGATTAAGCCCGTCGCGCCTGATTACGCCAGGAAAGGCGGACGTAGTCGAAAAACCGTCCAACCGTAACGGATATTACGTTTTCCATTACGGTTAACTGAATAACCGTTACAGCGGCTGAATTTTTTCGACGTAGTAGAGTGCTCATCCTGTCTCCCGCCATCTACAGCAAACGGGAAACAGAATATGAGCACCACATTCAATTCGCAGACTACTGCTACGACCGTTCACCAGTTCGATCCGAACACAGTCATCATCCGCATTAGCGAGCTGTCGGCGATCACCGGCTACGCCCGCCCCACAATCTACAAGCGCCTCAAAGACGATCCGACCTTCCCCCGCCCCGTCCCGCTGAGCGATAGCAAATCGCGTGGGGCACCTGTCGGCTGGATTTTGGCTGAGGCGCAAGCCTGGGTGCGCCAGCGCATCGCTTTGCGCGAGGTGGCCGCCTAATGAACAAAAAAAAGGCCGACCAACAGGCCAGCCACAAAAATACTCGCGTCGAGAATACCAGTGGAACCGCGCAACGCGCTCGCCTTTGGGAGCGCTTACAGATTGGCCCGATTGATACCTTCACCGCCATCCGCGAACTGAACATCGTTCGCCCTGGTGCCCGCATCAATGAACTGCGCGCCCTGGGCCACAAGATCCTGACACACCGCCTCACGCTGACCGACGATCAAGGGCGCACACACCAGGGCATGGCGCTCTACTACCTCAGCACCAACCCGCCGACGGGGGTGACAGCATGAACACAATCATGGTGACTCAAATCGGGGGCGAGCCTCGCGTGGATAGCCGACAACTCGCCGAGCAGTTGGACAACAAACACAAGAACTCCATGGCACTGATTGAGCGCTACTCCGAAAAATTCAAAGAGTTCGGCTTGCTCGCGTTTGAAACGGAGGCAAGGCCGGCGGGCCAGCATGGCGGTGGTGATGTGCGCTTCGCCCTGCTCAATGAGGATCAAGCGTTCTTCCTGCTGTCGTTGTCCCGCAATACCGACCGCGTTGTGGAGCTGAAAGCGAGCCTGATCATGGCGTTCCGCGAAGCTCGGTATGGGTACGCCTTCCACACATTGGAGGCCCGCAAGAAGGAAGCCAGCAACAGTGGTCGCCGGCTGGCTCACTGGCGCTATGACAAGCCAGGCGTATACGCGCACGTCGCTCATTTGAGGGAGCAACTGAAGCTGCCGCTCGGTTTTGAGGACTTCCGCCCATGACAGCTATGCTCATGATCAGCGATAAAAGGTCGATAACTTTTCTTGCAAGCAGTCGTGCTCGTCGGTATGGTTTGCCCGTCACTGCAAATTCAGTGACCGGGTTTTGCAGCCCGAATATCGTTAGGCGCATAAGCGCCACCGTCTCGATAGCTGGCGCTTTTTTCATGGCCGCTATTTCGTTTTATGGTGGCTGTGCGTGGGGCGCTCTCGAGCGCGCCGGGTTCCTAACGTCCCGGTCTGCAAACCTGCGTACAGCCGCCACCCAATTCTGTTTTGCAGCAGGTAGTGGCGGTTCCTCAACGTTAGGAGCCGTACCGATGAATCACGCCCTCATTACGCCCGCAATTCGCGCATTTGCTCACCGCCGCATGGCACTGAGCGCCCTCCGCGCAAACTCATCACTTTCCGTTCGTCTCGCCCGTTACAACTCCCACATGGCGATCGCTCGTACCCTGGAGTCTGCCGAGGGTGCGCAATGAATACTCCCGCCCGCACCATCCAAGAAATCGCCCACGACACGCTTGAGGATCTCGAAAGCGCCCAGATCGCTCTGCGCAAGGTTGAGGCCGTTCTCTATGCCGCATTGGCAGACAAGGGCACGAGTCAGCACGTCCGCAATCTGGTAGATGTCGCGTGGAACCTAGCCGCTGACGGCGCCAACACGGCCGACTGCAACCGCGAGCAAATCGTCGCCGCGCTGTCCGGGTGTGTTGCGCTGGGCGCCGGGGGTGATCAATGAGCCGCTCCTACAAGGCAATCGCCGAGACTGCCGTCCAGGATCTGTACGAAGTGACCAGCGCCCTCGATAGCGTGCGCGCAATCTTCACGCTGATGCTTGAGACCTTCCCCGAAGACAGTACACCTCACGCTTTCGCACAGTTGGGCACCCTCGAGATAAGCGACTGGAACACCAAGGTTTATCAGTGGTGCGAGTGCATGGAAAACGAGCTGGATGATGCGAACGCCGAGGCGCAGAAGGCATCGCCATTGCCCCACTACCTGCTGGACCTGCGCAGCAACGAAGTGGCCGAGGTGATTTCTGCCGAGCGCACACACGCTACCCGGTGGTGGACGCACTTGAACGAGATGCGGCGCCGCAAGGAACTGCCTGACTGGGTGGCGGCGGGCGTCGGCACGCATGATGAACACGATCTGATGCTGGAAAGCCGGAAGGCCGTCAATCAAGCCCTATTCGGATCGGCCGACCTGGGCGGCGTTCAGCCATACCGCGAGGTCGCCCTATGAACCAACACATGCGTTCACATTCGATCTTTTTTATCAGCTTCACATTTTGCCCAAAGCCAACGCGTACTCACGCGAAGCGCCGACACCCTGACCTAAGAGGTTAAGCATGAAAATTCAAAACGGCGCATCTGCGTCGACGGGATCGGCTTGCCCGAAAAAAGCCACAGAGCTTTGGTTCGTCACCCACCCGAAGGTGCCCAAGGCTTTGCTAGGGCCGTTCTTGAGCGAGGCCGACGCAGAGTGCGGGCGCGTAGTTATGCGTAGTGCTGGCGCTCACGTAACGGCCTGTCTCGCTGACGGGATCGACGACATCACCCGCTGGCATGGCGTGAATAACGGCCAGGTTTGCCGGGCCTTTGCTGGCGCTGATCGCCGGGAGGTCGGCCATGGGTAGTGTGACCCCAATCAAGCGCAAGGGCAGCGGCATACCGCCCACCACGGGCGCCCACATAGACAGCACCAGCTATGCCCTGCTGGTGGAAACCCTGATCGGCTTCCTAGAGCTGCGCATCTCGGAAGGAGACCAAGGCCGCCACTGCGATGAGCTGGAACGCCTGACTCAAAACCTGGAGAACTTGGCCAAGCGGTTTACACCGCCGAAGGGGGCCGCATGACTGACGCAACGATCCTATTCCGTGATGCGCTCCAGGCTGTCTATGGCCCTCTCGACTGGGTACCAGAGCCCGACGGTGCAATTCACCGATTCCGTGTGCCGGAGGATAAGCCCGGCTCGCTCAACGGCTGGTATGTGCTGTACCTGGACGGCATTGCATCCGGCGCGTTCGGCAGTTGGAAAGCCGGTGGCGCCAGCACCTGGTGTAGTCGCGAACCGGTGGACGCCCGCGAAGCGGCCCAAATCTGCGAGCGGGTCGACCAGGCCCGGCGCCAACGCGAAGCCGAGCAACACCGGCGCCAGCAGCAGGCCGCCGAGAAGGCCAATTACTGGTGGCGCAATGCGCGCCGCGCCTCACCCGACCACCCGTATTTGGTCGCCAAGGCTGTTCGCTCCTACGGCCTACGCCAGCGTGGCGCTGACCTGCTGATCCCTCTGTACCTGGATGGGCGCTTGGTCAACCTGCAAAGGATCGGGCCGGACGGCGACAAGCGCTTCCTGTTCGGCGGCCGGATCAAGGGCGCCTATTCGCCGCTGGGCATCATTGAGCCAGGTTCTGTGCTTTGCATCTGCGAAGGATGGGCGACGGCCGCCAGCCTCCACCAACACGGCGGCTACGTCGTTGCCGCGGCCATGAACGCGGGCAACTTGATCCCGGCGGCGATGGCCCTTCGCGCTCGCTACCCGGGCCAGCCAATCGTCATCGCCGGCGACGACGATCGGCTCACCGATGGCAACCCGGGGCGCGCAGCGGCAAACGCGGCGGCCGCGGCCGTGGGCGGCCAGGTGGCTTTCCCCGAGTGGCCGGAAGGCGCCCCCGATGACCTCACCGACTTCAACGACCTCGCCAACTGGAAACTCGCCCATGTCCAAGCCTGACACCAACGTGATCAACCTTCGGCCGGACGCCGCGACCATTGCGCCAGATCGCCCCTGCTGGGCGGTGTATGAGCATTGGGTGATCAATGAGAAGGGCCGCAAGCTGCGCCCGGGCGTTTACTGGCATAACTTCAAGCGCGCCGCCGCTGACCTGGACGACGCCGAGGGCGATACCGGCGGCCGGCCTATCACCGATGAGTGGATCTCCAGCCCCGTCACAGTCGTCGCCCGCACCACCAACAGCGACGATGGCAGCGAAGGCCGGTTGCTGCGCCTGGTCACCGAGGGCGGCATCAAGGAATGGATCATCGCCATGGAGGTGTTCGGCGGCAGCGGCGAGGACGCCCGGCGCGCCTTGTTCGGGATGGGCGTCATTATCGCCCTCAAGAAACGCGGCACGTTCATGGAGTACCTGCTCGACCAGCATCCTGCAGAAGTGTTTGCCACCACCAGCCGGCCAGGCTGGCATGAGTCGGGCGCTTTCGTGCTGCCAGGGAGAACCATCGGCAGCACCAATGTTCGGTACCAGGCCAGCAACAAGGCCCAGGTACTTTTCAGCCTGCGCGGCGAGCTGGCGCTGTGGCAATCGGAGGTGGCCGCCAAGTGCGCGGGCAACCCGGTACTGACGCTCGCGATCGGCTGCTCGCTGGCAGGCCCGTTGCTGAGTTTGGTGGGCGTGCTGGGCGGTGGTGTTCACCTGGTGGGCGATAGCTCGAGCGGTAAGTCGCTGGCGCAACTGATCGGATCGTCGGTATGGGGCGACCCGGGCGTGTTCGCCGCCAGTTGGGACATGACCAAGGGCGGCCTGGAGATCGAGGCGTCTAGCCGCAATGACACCATCCTCCCCCTGGATGAGATCAAGCGTGCTGATCCCAAGCGCGTACAGGAAATGGCGTACTCCCTCGCCAACGGCCAGGGCAAAGGCACCATGACCCGCGAGCGCGAAGGCCGCGCCAAATTGAGCTGGCGCCTGCTGACACTCTCCAGCGGCGAGCGCTCCCTCTCTGAGCACGCGGCCATATCCGGCAATGCCGCCCACGCTGGCGCTGAGTTACGCATGGTCGACGTGAACGCCGGTACCCGCACACACCGGGCCTTCGACGAATTGCACGGGCTTGAGGGGGCAGACTTTCACCGACAGCTCACGGTGGCGGTCGGCGCCCACCACGGCCACCTTGGCCCAGCGTTTGTGGAGTGCCTGGTCGCCGCCGACGATAAGCCCGGGCTGCTCAGTGACTTTGACGGCATCCGCGCCCAGTTTGTCGAGGACAACGCCCAGGCTGGCCGCGTGGCCGACCGGTTCGCCGTAATCGCGCTGGCGGGCGAAATGGCCATCGCCTATGGCTTGCTGCCTTGGGAGCCCGGCACCGCCCTCTCAGACTGCCGTTTGCTTTACGGGGAATGGCTCTCCCGTGTCGGCGGGGGCAACGCAGAAGACCGCCAGATCCTCGCCGGCATCATCGACTTTATCGACAAGCACGGCAGCAGTCGATTCTCCGATGTCGACGCATCAGAGGTGGACGCCAAGGTATTCAACCGCGCCGGGTACTGGGAGCTGGTGGCCGGCAAGCGGCTCTATCTGTTCAACAAGTCCGCACTGATCGAGGCCGCCCATGGGTTCGGTCTCACCCGAGTGGTCAAGGCACTGGAGGTCGGCGGAGCCCTGGCCAAACGCGACACCGACCGCGATAGCCGCAAAACCAAAAAGTACCGCATTCCTGCCGGTGGATCGGCGCGCCTGTACGTGATCGACCCAGAAGCCATGGACAGCGAAGGGGGCGGCGCATGACCACCATATCCACCAAGTATGAATGCCCGAGTTCACAGGAACCTATAAACGTGGGGAACAGGGGGAACGGGGGAACAGCCAGTAAAACCGTGAGTTGTGGCCGTTCCCCCTTATTGAATGTATGGGGAACAGGGGGAACACAAACATGTTTTTGAATATAAGCGTGTCCGCGTTTTCCAGAATTTGGTTATCACCGTTCCCCACAAAAAAACTTGGGGAACAGAAACCCCCTCTGAAAGCCCCGGAAACATTGGCTGTTCCCACTGTTCCCCCGTTCCCCCAATTTTTTTCTAGAGACACATATGGGCAATGGAGCAATCAGGCCGAGGTGACGCCATGAGTCTACTTTCCGGCTTGCTCGATCACATGCCGCCAGCCATTGCCAGTACCGACGCGCCAAAAATGGATAGTCGGCCTCGCCCACGCCTGGTGCTGGCCAACCCTGTCGAGCGCACTCCCCGGCTCATCACAAGCCCACACGCAAGCGCCGCCACTGCCACGCCCGAATGGCGACACGCCCGTGACCATTACCTCAACCACATCATGGTTTGTCGGAGCTGCTACGCGCCCACCGGCCGCCATTGCACGGCTGGCGCCCACCTGCGCGCCAGCTACGACGCCAAACCTATGGAGGCGCACCAATGACGCCCAGCCTTATCACCCGCTTGTGCAACATCGGTATGAAACCCGGCATCAGCGCCGCCACGCAGCTCATCACCACCCGGCGAATATGTCGCGCCATTGCTGACCAGCTCGAAGTTATCCGCAGTGATCGGCGAGCCCTCCGCCGGCAGGCGGGCAAGTTGAAAGCGTTTCTCCCCTTCACCCGGCAAGCTATTGCTGAATTGGAGGAGCGAGCCCAGGAACACCAAGAGGCTGTCCGCAGTGGAGCGTGGAGCGCACTTGCTGGATTCGGCCAATCACTGATGTTCGACCGTGAGGGACTGGCGCAGGCGCTGGGCTTCGACCAGATGTGCGACCTGCTCGGCGTCAACCCAGTACATCGCGATCGGGCCAGCGCAGACGGTGACACCAGCCTTCGCGGAGTGGCCTACCTATCCCAACTGGAGGACAGCGCCGACCGCAAGAGCCACGAATGGGGCGCCGGTGGCCCGCTGTATCGCGCCTGCCACGCCGCCATGATCCGGTTCATCAGGGAATGTCCAGAAGACCAACTACCCGACCCATTCGCCCCTGGCGCGCCGTTCGGCCCAAAGCTGCCGCCAGCACTAAGCATTGTCGGCAAATGACCATTTTTCGCGCCACGTTTTGCGAATCACGAAATCGTGGCGCGACACCGAGCAACACCGCCGGGCACCAGCCCATGACCAGCGCCAGCGGCGCAAAGAGGAAACCATGACAGACCAAAACAGCAACGCAACGGGCCAGGCGCGCACGCACCGGAAGCGCTTCGTCGAGGCGTGCAAGTTGACTGATTTCGCGATCAACCCGAAAGCGGTGGCGGGGTATTACGTCTGGGGCGTCGACCACATCGTCAAGGGTGGCCGTAAGGAGATCGACGGTCCGTATTACACCGAGGACGAGGCTTGTATAGCAGCAGATCTGATGAAGCCAATAGAGCCGTTCGCTCGAGCGTTTGTGTCAACCCATTGCTGGGCGTGGAATCCAGACCCGCGCCGCGAAAAGGCTATCCGTGACGACGCCATGGCATCCCGAATGATGCTCGCCATGCAGATCGGCGCCGAAGTACCAACCCACACCACCAGCGACAAGTAGGAGAAACAAATCATGGCCGCACTTTCGATTGAATACACCCCAATGAGAAACATCAGGCTCTGCGCGCAGTTGCGACAATTCGGAAAGTCTTACCCGCTCGCCGTCCGCACGCCAGCGGAAGCCATAAAAGCCTTATGCGTGCAGATCCCCGGGCTCGAGAGATTTATCTCCAACGCCAAGTCGAGAGGTCTGGAGTTTGCAGTGTTCGTGGGCAAGAAGAATGTCGGAGAGACGGAGCTGGGTTTCCAGGGCGCAGGCGACATCATCATTGCGCCCGTGATCACCGGCAGTAAGCGCGCAGACTCTCTTCAAACCATTGTTGGCGGGATATTGATTGCAGCAGCATACGTGCTGTCTTTCACCCCATTCGCTGCCGCGTCACCTTTTCTGTATTCGGCAGGCGCCGCAATGTCCATCGGCGGGATAATTCAGATGCTCAGCCCTCAAGCCAGCGGCCTGAAAACCAGCGCCGCGCCAGAGAATACTCCCGGCTACGCCTTCGGCAGCGCCAAGAACACCACCGCATCCGGCAACCCGGTACCGCTCTGCTATGGCAAGCGGCGGGTGGGTGGCGCAATCATCAGCGCCGCGATCTACGCCGAAGACCAGATGTAGGCCCCCTGTGGCGGTGCTAAAGTGGCCGCCTCATGGAAAGGAGCTCTCATGCTGAAAATTACCGCTGTTGCCGCCCTGGTTGCCCTGATGGCCGGCTGTGCTACTTCTCCGGTACCAACGAAAACCGCTGTTGCGGTACCTCCTGAAAGGATTCTCGCATATCAGACGAACTCCCCAGGTACCGGCACACTGTCGGTAACCAGAGACTCTGGCCATACGGGAAGTCTTTGCTCGGTGGGCCTTTTCGTAGATGGAAAAGTGGCCGCATTACTCAAGCCTGGAGAAAGGGTTGCCCTTCACGTCCCTGCTGGCTCGGTTGTTGTCGGCGCGGCATACCAAGGAAGCGGCATCTGCGGGATGGGTGCGGACAGGCAAGAGCGTGAGGCCATCGTCACGGGCGGAAAGGTGAAAAACTACCGCATATCAACGAGCGGTGACGGTGTTTTAGACATTCTCCCCACCACGCTGTAACGGAAAGATAAGGCCGCCTCCTGGCGGCTTTGTCACGCTTTGAGTCAGACGATATGGTCTCACTCAGACCAAATCGTCTGTTTCACCGAAAGCCTCCATCCAAGACGTTGTTTCAAATTGCTATTGAAGCCGCATCGTCAAATCATCTGTTCAAGGAGAGCACCATGTCGATGATGAAAAACGCGGTCGATTCCATCTGGATCGGCATGGAAGACTTCCACGACGACGATCCACGACGAGCCGTCTCGGCCATCCGTAACTTTTATGCCGGCATCCTCTTGCTCTTCAAATGCAAGCTGCAAGAGCTAAGCCCAGAGGGTTCAGAAGAGGTGCTGCTAAAGAAGAATATCCTTCCCGTAATCGACCCAGCGACAGGAGAAACGACATGGATCGGATCAGGAAATAACACTGTCGAGGTTAGGGACATCAGAGATCGATTGAAGTCTCTCGGGGTGGAGGGTATCGAATGGAACCGCTTGGAGAACCTTCAGAGGATTCGAAATAATATAGAGCACTACTACAGCAAAGATCCCGTTGAACGAATGAAGGAGGCTATTGCAAGCGCGCTTCATTTGATTATTCAGTTCTGCAAGCCTCATCTTGGAAAAGATCCAGTCCAAATCCTAGGCCAAGAGTGCTGGGATTTGCTTCTCGGCGTGGCGTCTCTCTATGAGGCTGAGTTAAAAGCCGCAAAAGAGAACCTTGAGTCTGTTGATTGGCCATACCCAGAAGTAAAGGACGCCATTGATTATATGAGGTGTCCTGACTGCGACTCACAGCTCATCAAGGTACTAGACCCCACAGATCTTGGTGCTGGCATCGAATTCGTTTGTAGCAGTTGTGGGTCAAACTCTTCATATGAAACCGTCATAACCGCAGCCCTGCCTGAAAGCATGGAAGGTGCCAACTATGTGAGCGTCAAGGATGGAGGCGATTCACTTATAGAGGACTGCCCCATGTGCGGAGAGGAAACCTTCCTGGTCGCGCAAGGTGAGTGTGCCGTGTGTTTTGCAGAACTGGAATACAACTCATGCAAAGCGTGTGAAACGGGTTTGAGCGTGGATGAACAACATTTTGAAGGCCTGTGCTCATACTGTAATTACAAGCTCGGCAAGATGATGGCGGAATAGAAGCGGTGCCTGGCAACCACTCAGGTAACCACCAAAAGTAACCACTCTGCCTGGTTACCAACCATCATTAATCGCTGCCAGAAAACCGTGCGACCTCGGTAAGCCTTGACTATTGTCAACAGCTCGGCCGGATAAGCATACGGCAGCAATCAGCCAATAGGAGAGCTAGGCATGACGAAATTTGATGAGCCCTTTCACGTCAATCTCGACACCCAAAAAGTAATGATTGGGGGTAAGAGTCTTGATCAAACGAGGAGCGATCAAGAAGCGGGCGTTGCTCGGATTGGTGGGTTTTGGCGTCGCCCGAATTACTTTGAAGCATACCTACACTCAGCATCTCTATTGATCGAACAGGGACGAGCGACTGGGACACTGGATGAAATAGGGCTGCCCGCCTTTTACCTCCAGAGACACGCCATCGAATTATTGTTGAAAGGCCTGCTGTCATCGCTGACCAGCATCTCCGACCTTCGCAACGAATTAGGACGATCTAAGCAGCAACCAAGCGATGATCTAAAGGATGCTTTGCGCAGAAGTCATAACCTCAAAAAGCTCCATGGGCACATCCTAGAGTTTGGCAACGTGCTTGACGTCCCACTGCCACCAGTGGAGCTTGGTATTTTGATTGAGGATATGGGTCGATTGGAGATAACGGAAACCTGGTCTCGGTACCGTTCGTCTTCTGAAAGGTCGAAGGGCGGCACACGCATAAAGGTCGAACACATTTCAGAAGAGATTCAGATCCCTATCGTTGAACTTCAAGAACGACTAGATGCTATAGCGACCCTTGTGTCGGCACGCGAAGCCTTCGGCGAGGCCTACGAGGATGAGCTGGATGACATCTGGGCGCAGCTGAATGCCGATCTGGGCCGGGCATAAAACTCAAGCCGAGGAGAGAGGAACTTTACTAAGTCGCTGCCGTTAGCCAGATCCTGCGGCATCCACCGGTTGCCACTTAATCGCCTGATGCGGTGACCATGCGAGTAACCACCAAAATCGAATCACCTCGCCTGGTTACCAACCATCAAAGGGATCTCCGTCACAGGGTCGCCAACCTTCCGCCAACCATTGACAATTGTTAACAGGGTTAAGGGTTGACCAACCTCACACGGGCTAACTTCTGCTAACAGGTGGCGAGCGTTACCAATGAATCCAAGCCGGCCTGACCTCAACATTTCTCAACATCGAGCCAGGCTTGCGCACTCGATCCGATGTCAGGTTTTGTCAGATTCACGACCTGAAAAAAGGTTAAGTTTTGTTAAGCCGCTGGCGCTGACCAAATCACAGAAATCAGCCAATTGCTGCCCCTCGCGAGAGGCATAAAACGGCCAAAAGCGGTCATCTTGTGAATAAGAAAACCAAGGGCAATTTATTTCTTTGGAGCAATAGACGAGGCCGCCGGAGCTGCCAGAAACCGCTCAGGCCTTCTAAGTGCGCTAACTGGGGCGAGGGAGACATCGGCACGACAATGAGGTATCCGCATTTAGCACCGAAGCACCTACTTGATGCGATCAGACTCGGGTCACTGGCTGATAGTGGCGCAACGCCGTTATCATGATGCTCTAAAATTGACCTTATGGTAGCTATGGATAAGCGCAAGAGGCTGTATCAAGAGTTTTTCATTGCTTTGGCTTTGGGAAGCGTCCCTACCTTCATCGCGTACTGGTCAGGCGGGGTTAAGCTGCTGGACGCCGCGGTTAAGGCTCAGATGCCGCCTGATAAAGTACTCTGGTACCTGATCACTTTGCCGGCGCCTTATCTCATAGCAGTCCTCTTCGACCGCTTTGTTTGGAAGAAAACAGAGCTGATCAAAGCTCGTTCTGCATTCTGGCGCTCCACCTGGACAGAAGTCGGGACAGCACTCCACTCGCTGTGGCGTGTGTTGGTAGGACTTTTCTTTGCTATCCCGGTTCTTTGGTGGTGGTACGAGCCCGAAACATTTCAGCTCTCAAAGGCTAGCTTTTTTATCGTCTGGGGATTCGTATTGTTGGCACAATGCTGGTTCTTTTCTCTTGGAAGAAGCCTGCTTGAAGGGCGCGTGCGCCAGCTTTTCTGATCCCGCTCACGAATCTTGAAGACGACTTACTGCACTACGGCAGAGCAACGAGGATTTAACTCCAAGATGGAAAGCTTCAAAAAGGACAACCACTATGTACCTCAGGCCTACCTGAGGCAGTGGGCGAATAATGGTAAAATCCTCACCTACAGGCTTTTGGTGCCACATGAAAAATGCGAGCCCTGGAAGCCGCATTCACCCAAAAGTATTGCGAAACACCAACACCTGTACACTTACTTCTCGGGGTCTAAAGACAGCGATGAGATAGAGCGCTGGCTTGATCGTGACTTTGAAGGGCCTGCATTCGCGTCGATTGCTAAGGTGGTGAGCGAGTCGCGATTGACCAGCGAGGATTGGAACAATTTATTCCGCTTTGCCGTAGCGCAATCTGTCAGGACGCCCGCCGGCTTGCAGCGATTTATGAAGCGACAGGACGAAACGCTTGGAGCATTTTTGTCTGAATCGATGGAAGGGTCGGTAGCCAAAGTTGGCGCAGCGTTAGCTGCCGGTATCAAGCTTGAGCCCGCCCCAGTTGTAGACCCATACAGCAAGCTTCCGCTCAAACTCCACCGTGTGAAGAATGAGGATGGCGAGGAAGGTATCGAAGCGCGGGTGTTGAACGGACGGAAGTTTTGGATTTGGCAGCTCGAACACATCCTTAAGAATACAATCCATCGCATACCAACTCATCGATGGACCATCCTCCACGCCCCACCTGGAATCACCTGGCCAACCACCGATAACCCGTTCACTAGGCTGGGCGTTGGAGTGAACGGAAAGCTGAGCCTTGAAGGTGGCTGGGGTGTGCCTGGCACAAGACTTTTCCTTCCTCTGAGCCCCAAGCATCTTCTATTCGCTTGTGTTGGCTATCGCCCCCCTCAACGAGGCACCACGCTGAGTCTTACTGAAGCAGCATTTATTCGGACGATAATCCTCAATGGTGCCAACCGCTACGTATTTGCAACGGACATACAGGATATCGATGAGATCAGACCACGCACTGTCTCTCGTGAACTATTTGATACAGATGCGAAACTTTGGGCGGAGTGGCATGAACGTCAATCAATAGAGGAAGCACAGTATCCTGACCTCTGACCCATAATTGTCTCCCCCTGAAAGGCTGCTTTGGGTCGATAGCAGCCCTTCGCGACAGGCAGATATCGGCCAAAAGCTGTCGTCCATGGGCAACCGGTTACGATCAATGGTAAGTAAATACTCAAACCCACCTGATAAGCACACAACGACTTAGAAAAAAGGTAACGTAAAGGCGAGAGACGACATATTCGTGAAAAGAGATTTCCAGCTACTATTTACGTTTTAGCTGGTGCCTAGGTTAGAGGTTTTTATGTTTTTGGAAAACCCAACAGCTCTGCCCCGACCCCTAGTTGTGTCACACAAACAAAAATTAGCGAGAGATTGAACGTGCGAGAGAAAATAGGCGGTTTGATAACCGGAGCAGGAGCCGTAGCCAATGCGTGGAATCCAGTAATAAGAGCGCTTCAGTCATATTATGATTTCCCACTAACTTCTGATTCTGCGAACTCGATACTTGCTAGGCTAATTTATTTGGTCAGATGGTATTCCTCTCTGAAAACAGAGCACGGAGCAACACAATATAAAACTCACTTAGAGCTTCTCAATGAAATTAAAACCTCGATATCTCGTGAGCTTAAGAAGGCTCAAGACAGCGGGGAGATTACTGTTCGGGCATCACTAATTGCATGCACCAAGTTGTTCCTGCTGTCACACTCAAAAAAATTTGCATATATAACAACAAATTGGGATAGCGTGGGATCTCATGCGATTAAAAAAGAACTAAATAAGACGCATCACGTAAACATCTATCCTCTTCACATCCACGGTCATTTTGACGCACCATCTGGAATTTATCTTCCGACTGAAATGGTAAAAGAACCATATCGTTCAAGTGAAGAGGAAATGACCCTAGGTTCTACGCACGGAATGGCTTGGCGAGCTTTGGAGCCGGCAACTAGAATAATACTATTCGGACTTTCACTATCCCCCCTGGACGCTGAGCTACAGCAAATTGTAGCTTGCGGGCTAGACTTTGACTGTAAAAAGGAAGTTATCATTGTCGACCCCAACCACAATGAAATTGCACAGCGGATTAATTTGCTAATTAATCCTGCGAGAAACATCTCCGTAACCGGTTATCATCCAGATGACTTGGCCAAAAAGCACACCTATACAATAAAACGTCAAAACAAAAAAGCCTGACTGGTTTAGGATGGACCAACAAATCTGAATAAACTAAAACACTCTAAGAATCTATCTTATTTAGGCGGCTATGTGGATTACTTGACGAATTTATTGACTGCATCCACCCTGGATTAAGTGTTCGGCTTTGGCCGAGACTAGCCCATCATGACAGGCAACAATTAGCCGGTATCCGCCACTCACGAGCGTACGTTACGGGTCGAAACCCGCCAGTATCCACCCAGGTATCCACAGATTGACGCTGATCCGAGATGGATACCCGGGCGGTTACCAAGCACAGTGACCACCATCAGTGACCAATTTGCGGAACAACCCCACGGAAGGCTGGCGCCCAGTTCCGGCGGCGTGTTTCGCGCAGTTCGTCGCGCACGTTCGTCGCGCACCTGGTCAATGCGCGAAGCTTTCACCCACCAAGGTTTCACGCACCCTTCACGCAGCATATTCACGCACTGGGCCGTGTGATGCCCAGCCAGCATGTAACCGGTTCGGCCTCAGCGACGGCTCGCCATCGGAATGCGCAGTGACTGCGCAAATTGCGCACATCAAGTACACAGCTCAGTACGCACGGTTGGTACGCACTCTGGGCGTGTACCAGCAGGAGGTTCGCACTGAGGTTCGCACCCTCTTACGCGAACCTGGTGCGAACCCGGCCAGCGGTTACCACGCTGGTTACCACGGGAAGTTACCAATGCGAGCGGTTGCCAGGCGCTGGTTTCCACTGTGGTTTCCAGGTTTTGCAGTGTTTTCCACTGGCTCCCTGCCTAGGCCCAGACCAAACCCACGGCGCGGGGGTCGACTCGCCGGCGCGCACGATCCACGCCAGCATTGAGTGTTGAATTCAACTCACCGTGTAGATCGCAACACGCTGGCGCCGACTATTACTTTGACCACACTTTGACGGAATGCGAGACAGGCATCAGACCAAAACCACGCCGGGTGGGCGTCTGAGGCTTATCGCGTGGCCAGCCCGTCAAACAAGCGCACCGTGGCCGCTGATACCCCTGACAGACCCCAGACGGATACGGCGCTTTCGGCCCTCCTACTTTTACCCGGCTTTTACCGAATCGCTGGCGAATGTGAGACAGGCATGAGACGGATTCGGCGGGCGTGGCCGCCTGAGAACGCCCATCGGCCAATGCGTGCGGGGCTCACGTATTAGGTACGGGGAAATCCCGTATCACATCGCCAGGCCACTTTGCCGCCGGCAGACGCAAGCCACGTAAAGGTGATCCCGGACATTCGCGGCGCCGGTGCTACGCTCTTTCGAAACACGGAGAACCACCATGACGGATACCAAACTGATAGCCCGCCTGTTCGACCGCCTCAATCAAAACCAGCTCGCCCTGGGCGCAGCGGTGGAGGAGCTTTCCAACTGGGTCGAACAGCGCGGATCGGCAGACATTGCAAACAACGTTCGCGGCGCGCTGGAAACGCTGGACGAAGACCTGGTGTTCATTCGCCGGGGCATTGCTGAGCTTACCGTCGCCGGCAGCCTGGGGCAGTCATGAGGAGGCAAATAATTCTGGACAGGCTCTGGACGGCTGGAGAGGCCACAACTCATCCGACTCGGCCCGCGGGCCAAAGCCAGCAAAGGCTGGCGGCAGATCGGGCATGCGGCCGGATTGCTACCTCGTCCAGAAACAGGGGCAAACCACGGCAGTCAATTGCGGGACAAGTAGCACACGATCGAACCCGGCAAACGCGGCCATAATCCTTGACGGAGCCTTGACGAAATTCTTGACAGGTCTTGACGGATTTATCCGGCGCCATCAAAGGCTGGATCGCTGAAAGCCAAGCAGCGCAAGGCTTTGCGAGCATTCGGGCAGCCTGACCAGAGCCAGCCTCGTCTAAAATCCGAGAGGTGGCCGTCAAGGTGACTGCTCGATCAATATCAAGGCCATGTGGGCGGGATGGGGCTAGTGAAATACCGGGCCATACAAATCCTTAGCGCGCCAGGCAATACTAGTAAGGCACTAGTCGAATGTATTACAGGAAGTACGTTCAAGTGGCCCGTAGGCAAGGCGGCGTGTTGCTTCCAGCGTGAAGATCCGCGGGTTAGCAATAATGCTCGTCAAAACTCTTCGAGGGCTAACATTGATCAGACAGATAAAGCGGCAGCTTGGGCTTGCCCTGTCCTTTATTCTGCGACGGCTCCTTAGCAAATCACTTTCGGAAACCCGATGACCGGGCAGCATTATTGAAACGCAAGAATAGCGAAAATTTGGGTTCATTGACGTTGACTGCCACGTCAAACGTAGGGGAAGCTAGGTTGCTTGAGAAAAAGTAATAACTGCCTCAGCGGCAAAAAGTGCCTAAGAAACCTAAGCCGTTCTAACATTCAACTTTCACGTATAAGGATATTGGGGAATTTATGTCTTTTTTAGGCGTTGATAAAAAAGTCTTCGACGAATTTCGAACAGATGTAGAAAAAGGTTTCGAAATCCTTCGACTGGAAATAATAACAAAAGCAACTGACTCGGAACAGGTCGCTAACACGGCTGCAAAAAATGCAAAGTCGATCGAAGAAAAAATTAACGCAACCAAATCAAATATCGACATAGCACTAACAGAGCTCATAGCTCTCAATGCTGATGCCAAAGCAGAGCTCATTAAAATACGAACGACCAAAGAGGCAGTAGAGCAAGATCAAGCGCTAATACAGTCTATTGTGATCAGCAACCAAGCAGCATACGCAGAGCTTTTAACTATTAAGGAAGCAGCTGAATCACAAGCCAGCGAGATCACGTCGAACTACGCAATAATAAAATCAGCACTGACCGAGAGTGAGCTACTTCCCGACCAGGTTGAACTCATAAGCAAGCTCGTAGAAAACTCCAAAAAAATCAGTGAAAACATCGACAGCCTACTTACTCACTCAATTAAAAGAAAATCAGAAATAGATGATTTGTACGCAGTAATTTTCGGTAAAGAAATAAAGTCCACTGACGGCTCGGTAGAGCGGGTAGATGGACTAATAGATGAGTTGAAGGTCAGCTACGATGGTGTGGCAAATCAGACAGTAGAATTACATGAAACGATCCAAAACCTAACAACAACCATTACTGAAAAACATGAAAAGCAATTAAAATCCGATAATGAAAGCTTTGAAAAATTGGTTTCAGATTCAAAGGATAGAGTTCTACAGATAGACAAGCAGCTCACAGGACTGCTACCTGGAGCAATGGCTGAAGGTTTAAGTGCTGCATATGAAAAGAAGAAAGAGGACGAGATAGTTTCTCAAGAAAAATATGAAAACAGCTTCGCAATTGCAATTGCATTAATGGTAACCGTTTCATTGATCCCTTTTTTCGTTGACATCTACCTTCTTGGGTGGAAAGGCTCCGACCTCGTACAGGTCATAAAGGATACTCCAAGCCTCATCATCTCCATTTTACCGCTATACTTTCCCGTACTATGGTTCGCATATTCGTCAAATAAAAAACTAAACCTGTCTAAACGACTAATCGAAGAATACACACACAAAGCCGTTCTTGGAAAAACCTTCTCCGGACTATCTAACCAGATTGAATCGCTGCCTCGTGAAAGTTTAGTTCGAGACGAGCTCAGAACTAGGCTTCTATTCAACCTTCTTCAAGTTAGCTCCGAGAACCCTGGAAAGCTCATCACCGACTACAATAAATCAGATCATCCCCTGATGGATGCCTTAGAGAATAGCGCAAAGCTTTCTGACTCGATGGACGCCCTATCTAAAATTCCAGGTTTCTCAGCGATATCAAAAAAGCTTGCTGAAACTTCAGAAAGGATTCTCAAGGCCGAAACTCAAAAAGTAGAAAATGGACTTGCTGTGCAAGCGGCGATAGAAACGCCACCTACAAAAACAGACTTATAAAATCCGAGTACAAGGGGCAGGCTTAAAGTCTGCCTCTTCAGTATTCAGTGGCTATCTACCCGTCGATATAGCAATTTTTCGCTGGATCTTGCGCTGCTGTTGCCAAGAAGGCCGGTGGAATAGCGGCAGTATTCGATGAGCAAGCACTCGACCAGCTCACCAAGGACGTCCGGCGCGCCATTTCACGGGAAGCTGAGCCAAGGAGAGTCATCAGGGAAATGCGTTTGTAAGGGGGGGAAGGAACTGGCTGGCCTTGGTAGTTTTTCCTGTACCTGCCATACCGGAATGGGAGCCCAGGACGAGGTTTCAAAGGCCGACGGTACCGCCCTCTATCCGCCCCAACAACTAAATAAGGCTTGCTCAGATGGTTAAAGGCACAAATACCCATGACTTGGTGAAGGCCATACTCAGCTCGAATCGCGAGGCAACCAGGGAGCTAATTTTTGAAATAGGCGACAGACAAGGTGAGTGGGCCTACTTCATCACTAGACTTTTGGACGGCGTGCCGGTGACCGATGAAGCAAAAAATCAATTCCACTCGGTGTGGATTGAGCTCGGTCGGCGAATTCGGGACCAGGTTGGTGATGACAAGGCTCTTGCTCTGATCCTGGGTTCGCTTCTACCCAAATATCGGGGCGAAACCATCCGGCTTTACAGAGGGGAAAACTCCGAACGATATGAAGCTGGCAGAATCGGTTTTTGTTGGACGCCTCGTATTGATAAAGCCGAAATGTTTGGAAGCGGCCTGAATGCGTATCATGGTAAAGGGGGAATGCTGCTCACGACTATTGCCGATCCATCCTCAATACTCGCAGGTCCAAATGATCACAGTATTCGTCTCGGAGAGCATGAGCATACGGTTGATCCGTTCTCGCTCCGTGACATTGAAATTTTGAGCACCTATCCGCTCCGACCATCCGATCGGTAATCACGGTATTTGCAAACCACACAATGAATGGCCACTACCCCGATCCGGGGTAGTGCTGGCGCCCAGGATGACAAGAACTCCTCAGTGTGGTTTACATGCCACACGGCACCAGTGCAATCACCGCAACAGTGTGGCGATTGCTCCTCAAAAGTGAGGAGCGAGATAATCGGGCCACTTTTGGACTGATCCATCAGAGGAATGGTGGTGACGGCCATACCTTTGCGCTTGTGACGGCTTTATCACGATGACGATACCGTTCGTCGGGGGAAGCAACGAACCTCGCCAGGTTTTTCAGCCAGCGAAAAACCGACCGAAAACACTCCAGCAGCCAGCGCCGTGTATCCCCTGGTGTATCCCTTTAAAAAAATAACACATAAATAACCTATAAAAGCAGCAACTTAGATATCCAGTTCAAATGTCTGTGTACACCAAGTACTAAAAACGGCTTACCGAAAGGTAGGCCGTTTTTTTATGCCTCCAGAAAAGCCCTGAGGCATACTCGCCCCCACCCCCAAGGAGGCGATACGTGAACCCTCAATTCCCCACCCGCGGCATCACCACCGAACGGCTGTTGCTGCAAGCGGCCCACCCCTCCCACGCGGGCACCCTGCGCGCGCACCTTGTGGCCAACCGCGCGTTCCTCCAACCCTGGGAACCCTCGCGCGACGACGAGTATTTCGAACTGGCTGCGATCAGCCAACGCCTGGCAACCATGGCCGAGAAAACCGCCAGCGGCGAAGCCTTGCACCTGCTGATGCTGCGCGACGGGCACATCATCGGCAGCTGTAACTTCACCACCATCGTGCGTGGCGCATTCGAAGCGTGCCATCTGGGTTATGCACTCGACGAGTCGGCTCAGGGCCAGGGGTTGATGCACGAAGCACTGAACGCCGCGATTGCCTATGTATTCGACGAGATGAAGCTTCATCGCATCATGGCCAACTACCGGCCGGAGAATGAACGCAGTGCGCGCTTGCTCAAACGGCTGGGGTTCGAGCGCGAGGGTGCAGCGCGGGCCTATCTCAAGATTAACGGCGAGTGGGCGGACCACGTGTTGACGTCGCTGATCAACAGCGCAAACCGCGACGCATGAGCCTCACCGTCTTCGCGATCATCCTGCTGGGTGCCGCACTTCATGCCACCTGGAACGCCGTGGTCAAAGGCGGCGTCGACACGCTGTTGACCACCTGCATGATCGCCGCCGTCGCCTCGTTGATCGCGTTGGCGGCCGTCCCTTTTCTGGTGCTGCCGGCGAAAGAGAGCTGGCCGTACCTCGGCGTATCGGTGCTGTTCCAGGTGCTGTATTTCGTGCTGGTCGCCTCAACGTACCGCATTGCCGATATGAGCCAGACCTATCCGATCATGCGCGGCAGCGCGCCGCTGCTGGTGGCGACGGTGAGTGTGTTTGCGCTGTCTGAACCGCTGTCGACGTTCGCCTGGTTTGGGATCGCAGTGATCTCACTCGGCATCTTGAGCATGGCCGCCGCGCCTTCGGCAGGGCACAGAAAAGGTTTGGTCCTGGCACTGATCAACGCCGGTGTGATTGCCGGTTACACCCTGATTGATGGTTTGGGCGTGCGCACGTCCGGCGCGCCGGCGGCTTACACCCTGTGGATTTTCCTGCTGACCGGCATCCCGCTTGCCACGTGGGCGTTAGTGACGCGGCGTGCGGTGTTTTGTGATTACGTCGCGCGTCATTGGCGGCTTGGCATCGTTGGGGGCGCAGGCACTGTGGCGTCATACGGCCTGGCCCTGTGGGCAATGACGCAGGCACCGATCGCCAGTGTTTCGGCACTTAGGGAAACGTCGATCCTGTTCGGCGTGGTGATTTCAGCGTGGGTGCTCAAAGAGCCTCTCACGCGAGTTCGCATCGTTGCCGCGTGCATCATTGCCGCCGGGGCGATGGTGTTGCGCCTGGGTTGAGCGCGGCTCGTCGCTGCGCAGCTCAGACTCATGCGCTGAAAAAAAGGCGCCATCTGTACTTTGACGCTCCCGCGACCCCACTGCTAGTGTCCAGCCTCCCCTCACATGGAGCGCCTGCGATGAAATTGGACATCTACCAAGTCGATGCTTTCAGCCAACAGGCCTTTGGCGGTAACCCGGCGGCAGTCTGCCCGCTCACCGAGTGGCTGCCCACCGAGCAATTGCACAACATCGCCGCGGAGAACAACCTCTCGGAAACCGCGTTTTTCGTGCCGCGTGGCGAGGTCTATGAGTTGCGCTGGTTTACACCGGAAGTTGAAGTCGACCTGTGCGGCCATGCCACGCTGGCAGCGGCGTGGGTGTTGATTCACCAGTTGCCGGGCGCACCTGAAGTGTTGCGCTTTGCCACCCGCAGCGGCGAGCTTCGCGTGACGCGCAATGGCGATGAGTTGGCAATGGACTTCCCGGCCAAACAACCCCAGCGCTGCGAACCGCCAGCCGGCATGTTGAGCGCATTGGGGCTTGAGCACGCTGAGGTATTTGCCACCGATGACTACATCGTTCTGGTCGACGACGAAGCCCAGGTCGCCGCCCTGACGCCGGACTTCGCACGCCTCAAGGGCCTGCCCAAACGCGGGATTGCGGTAACGGCCAAAAGCACGCGCTTTGATTTCATTTCCCGCTGGTTTGGCCCCAACGTGGGTGTCAACGAAGACCCGGTGACCGGGTCTGCCCACACCTCGTTGGCGCCGTTCTGGAGCGAACGTTTGGGCAAGTCGCGATTGACCGCCGAACAGGGTGGCAACCGCCGTGGGCAACTGCGTTGTGAGCTCAAAGGCGACCGGGTGATTATCTCCGGCCACGCAGCGCTCTACCTGCAAGGCACGATTTACCTGTAAAAAGCACTTTCCCAAGGACAACAGATCATTCTCAAAATGAACGGAGTTCAACGCGTGTTTTCGATTTCCCGCCGTCAACTGTCGATGATTGCCGCAGCCCTCGCCCTGGCTGGCTGTCACACCCCTGTCAATGAACAGCCGCCGGCACCGGAGTTGGGTTCGGGTTATCGCACCGACCTCACCACCCGCCACGCCGAGCGCCATATGGCCGCCGCCGCCAACCCACTGGCGGCCGAAGCCGGGCGCGAGATGTTGCGCCAGGGCGGGTCGGCGATTGATGCGGCGATTGCGATGCAGGCTGTGTTGACCCTGGTGGAACCGCAGTCATCCGGCATCGGCGGCGGCGCGTTCATCATGCTCTGGGACGGGAAAACCGTGCACGCGTATGACGGCCGCGAAACGGCACCGGCCGGTGCAACTGAGCGCTTGTTCCTGAAGGCCGACGGCACGCCGATGGCGTTTACCGATGCGCAGATTGGCGGGCGCTCGGTCGGTACACCCGGGGTCTTGCGTGCCCTGGAGATGGCACACAAGAAGACCGGGCACTTGCAATGGGCCAAGCTGTTTGAACCCGCGATTCGTCTGTCGGAGCAAGGCTTCGCGATTTCTCCACGCTTGCACGCGTTGATCGCCGCCGACCGTTTCATCCCGCAATCACCCGACATGGCGGCCTATTTTCTGAATGCCGATGGCACGCCTAAAGCCACCGGCACGCTGCTGAAGAACCCGGCGCTGGCCGCCGTGTTCAAACGCATTGCCAAGGAAGGACCGGACGCGCTGTACCACGGGCCAATCGCCGACGAGATTGCGCGCAAGGTTCAGGGCAACCGCAATGCGGGCAGCCTGTCGCAAGCGGACCTCAAGGCTTACACCGCCAAGGAACGCACGCCGCTGTGCACCGACTACAAGCAATACCAGGTGTGCGGCATGCCACCGCCGTCGTCAGGCGGAATTGCGGTGGCGCAGATCCTCGGCACGTTACAGGCCGTAGAAGCCCGCGACCCACGCTTGGCCATCGCACCAATGAAACCGGTCAAGAGTGCCTCGCCTGCCGGCCTTGAGCCCACCCCCGAAGCCGTGCACCTGATGGCAGAAGCCGGCCGCCTGGCCTTCGCCGACCGTGGGCTGTACGTGGCCGACGCCGACTTCGTACCGGTGCCGGTCGCCGGCCTCGTCGCTCCCGACTACCTGGCCAAACGCGCCGCGCTGATCGGCGCACGCAGCATGGGCATCGCCAAACCGGGCCAGCCTGCGGGCATCCAGGTGGCGTACGCGCCGGACCGCTCGCCGCTGCGCATCTCCACTTCGCAAGTAGTCGCGGTGGATGACCAGGGCGGCGCCGTGTCGATGACCACCACGGTGGAAGCGGCGTTCGGCTCCCACGTAATGGTCCAGGGCTTTTTGCTGAACAACCAGATGACCGACTTCTCGTTCATCCCCGAAGAAAACGGCCAACCGGTGGCCAACCGTGTCGAGCCCGGCAAGCGCCCACGCTCGGCCATGGCGCCAACGCTGGTGTTCGACCGCAAGAGCGGCGAGTTGCTGGCCACGGTGGGCTCACCGGGTGGTTCGCAGATCATCGAGTACGTGAGCAAATCCCTGGTGGCGATGCTCGACTGGAACCTCGACCCGCAAGCCGCCATCAGCCTGCCCAACTTCGGCAGCCGCAACGGCGCGACAGAACTGGAGCAAGGTCTGTTCAGCCCGGCGTTGAAACAGGCACTCAAGGACAAGGGCCATACGCTGAGCGAAATCGATATGACCAGCGGCATCCAGGCCATCGTTCGCACGCGGGATGCCCACGGCAAGGTGTCGCTGAGCGGCGGGGCAGACCCTCGGCGTGAAGGCGAAGCGGTCGGCGACTGAGTATTTATCCAAGGGAGCGCGCGCGGTGCAGCAGGCAGATAATCTCGACGCCATCCCCGGCGTCGAACACGGCTTTTGTTCGATCAATGATCCACTGCGCCCGGATGACGTGTTCATCTGCAAGCAGGTACACAGTGCGTCGGTGATTGAATGGCAGGCGGATCAGGTGGCCAATACGATCGAGGCGGATGGCGTGTTCACTCGCGAGCATCAGCCGATCGCAGTGATTACCGCTGATTGCCTGCCCATTCTGATCACTGCAAAAAGCGCTGCCATGGTGGCGGCGGTGCATGGCGGCTGGAAGGGGTTGCAGGGCGGGATCATCGCCAACGCCGTGCAGCAATTTGCCGCTCAAGGGATTGCGGTGGACCAGTTGCAGGTGGCTATCGGGCCATCGATCAAACCGTGCTGCTATGAAGTGAGCGAGGGGTTTATTGCGCAGTTTCAGGCGGACCAGGGTCACTTGTGGCATGCCGGTCAGGCACCGTGGCGCTTCGAGCAACCGGCGCCGTTGCTGGCACCGGAGATTGCACCGCCCTACGCGAGGCAAGCGGGAAGTGCCT
Organism: Pseudomonas sp. M5A4_2d; assembly: GCF_053345295.1. Classification (NCBI taxonomy): domain Bacteria; kingdom Pseudomonadati; phylum Pseudomonadota; class Gammaproteobacteria; order Pseudomonadales; family Pseudomonadaceae; genus Pseudomonas; species Pseudomonas sp. M5A4_2d. The sequence goes on from NZ_JBKEZW010000007.1 coordinate 348,260, forward strand.
GGTTTGACTTGAGCGGCTATGGGGTGATGCTGTTACACGCTGCGGGGGTGCAGCGTGAACAGATCGACGTCAGTGAGGTGTGCACTTATTGCACATCCCCCACCTTCGCCAGCTACCGCCGAAGAACTCATCACCCGCAAGAGGCGAAGACCTTGATCTATTCGTGGATCGTTCGTAGCCCCTGAAGAACACGCGACTCTTGTGGTGAGGCAAGCCCGCTCGCCACAAGGGACCGCGTCAGGCCTTGAACACTCAGCGGCTGATCTTCAAGCCCTTACGCCCCGCGTGCCGCTCCAGCGCCAGCTCAATCAACCGGCTCACCAAGTCGCTGTAACTCATCCCCGCCGCCTGCCACAGCTTGGGGTACATGCTGATCCGGGTGAAGCCGGGCAGCGAGTTGATTTCGTTGATCAGCACTTCACCGTCGCCAGTGAGAAACACATCGACCCGCGCCAACCCGGCGCAGCCCAATACCTCAAACGCTTCGATGGCCAGGTGGCGAATGCGCTCGCTGGCTTCAGGGCTGATATCGGCCGGCACCACCACTTGGGCGGCCTGGCCGTCGATGTATTTGCTGTCGTAGGAATAAAACCCGTTGCTCACCACGATCTCGCCGCAGCCGCTGGCGACAGGGCTGTCATTGCCCAGCACGGCGCATTCGATTTCGCGGCCCTGGACGGCGGACTCCACCAGCACTTTTTCATCAAAGCCCAAGGCCAGTTCGACGGCGGCGTGGTACTCAGCTTCGTTGCCGACTTTACTCACACCCACCGAGGAACCCTGATTGGCGGGTTTGACGAACATCGGCAAGCCGAGGGTGCTCACAGCCGTATCAAAGGACGTGCGCGCCGCGTTGCGACGGGTCAGGGTGATGAACGGGCTGACGGCAATCCCGGCGTCGCGCAGCAGGCGCTTGCTGATGTCCTTGTCCATGCACACCGCCGAACCGAGCACGTCGGAGCCCACAAACGGCAGGTCGGCCATGCGCAGCAGGCCTTGCAGGCAGCCGTCTTCGCCAAGGGTGCCGTGGACGATGGGGAAGATCACGTCGATGTGTTCCAGCAAACCCTGACCGGACGTCTCCACCACTTGCTGACTGGCCTTGCCTGGCACCACCGCCAGTTCACGATTGGATTGGTTCAGGGCGATCAAGGCCGGGTTTTCCTGGTTGATCAGGAAGTTTGAGGTGTCGTTGAGGTGCCAGTGGCCGGCCTTGTCGATACCGATCAGGATGGGCTCGAAACGCGAGCGGTCCAGTGCATCGACGATATTGCGCGCCGATTGCAGCGAGACCTCGTGCTCGGCCGAACGGCCACCAAAAATAATACCTACCCGCACCTTGCTCATGACTCGGCCTCACTGTTGAAAGTAAGGCTTCTTACCATGAGCCGTCAGCGATTCGCTACCAGATGTGCGCCGAACAGCACATAGCAACCACCGGCAAACCGGTCGAGCCACTTGCGCGAACGGCCATAGACGTTGGCCATCCGTTCACTGGAAAACACCAGGGCCACGCTTGTGTACCAGCTGAATGACAACGTGGCCATGGTGATTACCGCCAGGGCCAACAATGTGGGGGACGGTGAAGGCGGCATGGTCGAGGCGAAGGCCGTGGTGACGAACAACGCGGCCTTGGGGTTGGACAAGTTGCCCAGCAAGCCGAAGCGCCAGGCGGAAAACAGCGAGCGCCGGGGTTCGGCAGGCAATAGCGTCTGGCTCATCGAGGGCGCCGAACGCCTGAACAGTTTCAGCCCCAGGTAGATCAGGTAGCAGCCGCCGATGAGTTTGAACGCCAGATAGAGCATGGGCGCGGCGGTGAACAGCGACTTGATGCCCAAGCCGCCCGCCAGCCCCCATATCACCGTCCCCGTCGCCACCCCGGCCGACGCCACCACGCCATGCCGACGCGAGCAACTTGCGGCCAGTTGGGCGGTGTTGAAAAAGTTGGGCCCCGGCGTCACCACCGCGACCGTCCAAAGCAGCCCCAGCGCCAATAACGGCGCGGCATACGGCAAGTCGAAGAACTGCATTGGACGATCCCTCTTGGCAAGTGGTTAAGCCTGTTCGGCCGCCGGCTCCGGTGTGTGCACCAACAGGTCGCCGGGCTGACAGTCCAGATAGGCGCAGATCGCATCCAGCGTACCCAGCCGTATGCCCTTGACCTTGCCTTGTTTGAGCAACGACAGGTTCTGTTCGGTAATCCCGATAGCGGCTGCCAGGTCTTTGGATTTGACCTTGCGCCGGGCAAGCATAACGTCCAGTTCAATCACAATGGGCATGTCAATCTCAAACAAAAGTGCGGTTTTCAGAATCCACTTCACTGGCCTGCCACAGGATACGCGCGATTACCGCGATACAGGCAGCGAGAAACAAGGCGACGAAGCTCGGCGCGGTGACACTTAACGTGATAAACCGCTGGCCGACCGGCTCATTCATCGTGACCCAGACACTGAGCAACGGCTCGCATAAAAAGTCCAGCAGTACCCACACCGCAACCGCCCGCCCCACCTTGCCCAAGTGCTGCGCCGCCGCACGGGAGAAATACTCGCCACGGGCGTAGTTCTGGAACAATAGACGAAGATGGTTCAAGCCCCCGCCAAGGGCCAGCAACGGAATGCTGGAAAGCACAATAGCGCCCAGGATTTGCCACCAGGGCAGCAGCGCTACTTGCGCGCTGCGTGCCTGGATCAGGCGGTCACTCAAGGCAAAGCCAAACCCCAGGCCATCGGCAGAAGAACTCAGTACCGGGAACAGCCATACGCAGGTATTGAGCACCAGCATGACGACAATCAGCAAAAGGGTAAGCAGCGACATGCGCTGACTGAGCCGGGCCAGACGTTGGGTATTCATAAGCAACCTCAATGGGTGATGGAGGACGCAAAAATAATAGATAAATTATCGTAAAACAATCATTTTTTAATGCTATGCAGCGTATTAGCTGAAAAATACACTGTCCAGGCGCTACCGCCAGCACGCACAATCGTTCAAGACCCCGCCAGACAACCCACGCCAGACTGGGTTAACGTGTTTCCACCTCAATTTGTGACAAACCACCATGGGCCAACCCACCTCCGCACTCGACTGGCTGCACCGCGCCCCGCACGCCAGCGGCCTGGATCGTATCGAGGCGTACTTTGCCGGCTTCGCGTTCGACCCGCATCGCCATGACACCTACGCCATCGGGCGCACGTTGTTTGGCGTGCAAAGCTTTCATTACCGCGGCTGCATGACCCACAGCCTGCCCGGTACGACCATGGTGATTCACCCCGACGAAACCCATGACGGCCGCGCCAGCAGTGTAGAAGGCTTCAAGTACCGCATGATTTATGTGGAGCCGGCGCTGATACAGCAGATCCTGGGCGGCCGGCCGCTACCGTTTATCCACAACGGACTGTCGACTGACCCGAGACTGTTCCGCGCCAGCGAGGTATTGCTGCAAAGCCTGGACTGCCCGATTGACCCGATGCAGGAACAGGACGCGCTGTACGACCTGGCCCAGGCGCTGAGCGCTGCGTCGGGCGTGATCGTCAGCCGTAAATCCTTCGATTACGTGGCCGCCGAGCGTGCCCGGGAATTTATCCACAGCGCCTTGGGCCGCAGCATCACCCTGGATGAGATGGCCGACCATTGCGGCCGTGACCGCTGGGCATTGTCGCGCGATTTTCGGTTGTTGTTCGGCACCAGTCCCTACCGCTACCTGACCATGCGGCGTTTGGACTTGGTGCGTAGCCTGCTGGCCCAAGGCCAAGCGCTGGTCGATGCAGCACTGACCGCCGGGTTCACCGACCAGAGCCATATGACGCGGCAATTTCGCAGCACCTACGGCATGCCACCGTCGCGATGGGTGAAGATGCTCGGGCGCTGACTGGCTGAGGGGAAATGCAATAAAAAATGTGGGAGCGCGCAAGCTCCCTCCCACACTTGATCCAGGTTGTTTCCAATATCGGCCCCACCGTGCGCAATGTGCGCAGCCGCCGCAGAGAGGCCAGGCTTACAGCTGGCGCCCGACAACCGGCTCGCCGATGCTCAGGAAATTCCCGCCCGCGATATGGTGCAAGGTGCGCAACGCGTCATGCCCTTCGAAGTGCCAGTGCCCTTCGCTGAATACGCGTTCGTCGGCATACGCCGCGAGCACTTCGCCGAGGAATAAATCGTAGGTCTGCTGATTGTGAGGCTCGGGCAACAGGCGACATTCCAACCATGCCACGCAGCCCTCCAGCAACGGCGCGTCGGTGTGTTCACCGTGGAAGGTTTGCAGACCGTAAGCGGCGAATTTGTCCGTGTCGGCGCCCGTGGTGTTGCCGACCGTCTGCACCAGATCGGCCTGCGCCACGCAGGGCACCTGGAGCACGAAGGTGCCGGCGCCTTCCAGCAATTGCCGGGTCCAGGTGGCCTTGTCCAGCACCACCGCGACTTTCGGCGGTTCAAAATCCAAGGGCATGGCCCAGGCAGCGGCCATGATATTGCGTCGACCGTCGTGGGCTGCGCTCACCAATACGGTCGGCCCGTGATTGAGCAAGCGATAGGCCTTGGACAGTGGAACGGGGCGACAGTGAGTAGGGCTCATGGAGGGTCGGCTCTTCAAGCAAGAAAAAACCTACGATACCTCAAGCACAAGCCCGACGGGTCAGCTCGACAGCTGATTGGCGAACTGCCCGACTGCGCTCACCACTTTTTGCGCACCGTCCTGGATTTCCACAATCACGGTGCCGGCCTCAGCCGCCAGCGCCAAGCCTTGCTCGGCCTGCAGACGCCCCTCGGTCATCAGGGACACCGCATCGCGAGCCATGTCCTGGTTCTGACGCACCACACCGACGATTTCCTCGGTGGCCTTGCTGGTGCGCGACGCCAATTGACGCACCTCATCGGCAACCACCGCAAAACCACGGCCCTGCTCACCCGCGCGCGCCGCTTCGATGGCCGCATTGAGCGCCAGCAGGTTGGTCTGTTCGGCAATGCCGCTGATGGTCTTGACGATGCTGCCGATCACTTGCGACTGGGCATTGAGCGCCTCAATGCCGTCACCGGCCTGCTGCATGTGCTTGGCCAAATCACGCATCACGTCCACCGCCTGCGTCACCACAGTGGTGCCACGTTGGGCACTGTTGTCGGTTTGCAGCGAGGTGCTGTAGGCAATGTTGGCGGCCTCGGCCACCGCCTGTTCCTGGCTGACCTGGTCGGTAATTACCGTGGCGAATTTGACCACCTTGTACAGGCGATCATTGGCATCCAGCACCGGGTTATAAGTGGCTTCCAGCCAGACCACGCGGCCATGGCTGTCGACCCGCTTGAAACGCGCGGCGACAAACTCACCGGCATTCAAACGCTTCCAGAAGTTCTGGTACTCGGCGCTGTTGTATTCCTGCGGCTCACAGAACATCCGGTGATGTTTGCCCTGAATCTGCGCCAGGCTGTAACCCATGCCGCTGAGGAACCGGTCATTCGCCGTCAGCACATGCCCGCCGAGGTCGAACTCGATGACCGCCGTAGAACGCACCAGCGCGGTGATAAGGTTTTCATGCTCGCGCGAGGCCTCGATGGTGCGGGTGAGGTCGCTTGAGTAAATCGAAAAATGCTTGATGCGCCCATCCGAGCTGCGCACGGGTTGCAGGATCGAGCGCAACCACGCTTCCTTGCCATTGCCGCGCATCAGCCGCACGGTGCCCGCGAAGTGTTCGCCGCGCACCAGGGCATTCTTGAAACGCAGCTGGAATTCGTCCTGACGCACGTGTGCCGGCACCAGATCATCAATGTGGCGCCCCAGGATATTGGTAGCCTGGTACGCCAGTTCCTGCAGGAAGTTGGCATTTGCCCACTCCACCCGGCCTTCAGCATCCAGCGTCAGGCACAGCATTTCACTTTCCAGGCTCTCCTTGACCTGTTGCAAGCTCGACAACTCTTCGCGAAGAGCCGACAGCTCCTGCTTCAAACGGGTGTTGAACATGAGGCACCGATGATATTTGAGGAGATGAATCTGACCTGCATCGGCGCTGCCGGGATTTTCTGAAGCGCTTTTTAGCCCCTCGCCCAACTGTTTTTCTGGCTCGGTTAACCACCATTATTTCGGCAGACGCCCATCACTTGATATTCAAGGGTATTGAGCTTGCCGCTGGAGTCTTCATAGGTCATGCGCGACGGCACCGGGTTGCACGAACGGATCGGCGGCGTGACGTTGACCACCTTGGCAATGTCCAGCGCCATGCCATAGCGGTAGGCCTGTACCTCGGGTGCCGGCTGCCCCTTTTTTTCGGCGTAAGCCGCCATGGCTTTCTCATTGCGTTCCATCATCAGGGCAAAGGTGCGATCACCGCCGCCTTCGGCCAATGCACCCAATGACAGGATTGCAGTAAATACACCCAGGCCAATTTTATAAAAGTTCATGACAGGTTCCTCGTCTAAGAAGTTCAGTGACGAGCGTAATGAAGTAACCCTGACGGAATGTTCACCAAACCATTACTTATTTGTTAGGTGGCCGTGAGTTTCCAGAATTGTAATGTTCACGCCATGAAGTCGTTATCCGCTGTTTGCAACTATCAGCCCGGGCCAGATCAATAAAAATGCCCACTTCTATAAGAAGCTGAACACTGCCAACACCGAGGAGCAAACCATGAGCATTGCTTACTACACCCTTCCCTTTTCATTGCTGGCCGCACTGCCCCTGGCAGCCGTGGCCGTGGAGGACAAGCCCGAAGGTTTTATCGAAGGCAGCAGCGTGAACGTGCTGGCGCGCAATTTTTACTTCAACCGCGACGACCGCAAGGGACAGTCCAGCCCCACGGGCAACGGCTATTCCGAGGCCTGGGCGCAGGGTTTGATCGGCAAGTTCGAATCCGGCTTTACCCAAGGCACCGTGGGGTTTGGCCTGGATGCGTTTGCCATGTACGGCCTGAAACTCGACTCCGGCACCGGCCGCAGCGGCGGCAAGGGTTCGTTCGGCATGCTGCCGGTGGACAGCAATAACCACCCCGAAAGCGGCTACAGCAAATTCGGCGGCGCCGCAAAATTGCGCGTGCTGGACACGGTCTTCAAGGCCGGCGACGTATTCCCCGCCACGCCGGTGGTGGCCGCCGGCGACTCACGCCTGTTGCCGCAAAGCTTTCGCGGTGTCACCGCGCAGAACACCAGCCTTGAAGGCCTGAGCCTGCAAGGTGGGCGCCTGAGCGGCATGAGCCAGCCAAGCGAAAGCGGCATGGACAAAGGCTTTGCGACTTTCTATGCGGGCAAGGTCGACTCACCCTGGATCGGTTATTTCGGCGGCGACTACACCGTCAATAAACACCTGAGTGTCAGCCTCTACAGCAGCCGCTTGAAGGACGCCTGGGATCAGTATTACGTCGGCAGTGCCGCCACGTACCCGCTGACCGACGACGTCTCCTTGTTCGGCGACGTCAACTATTACAAGGCCGTGGACGAAGGCAAAAAACTGCTGGGTGAATTCGATAACAACATCTGGAGCGCCAGGCTCGGGGTCAAGGTCGGCGCCCACAGCCTGGCCGTGTCGCACCAGCGCAATAATGGCGACGACGACTTCGATTACCTGCGCCAATCGGACTCGATCTTCCTCAACAACTCTATCCAGTACAGCGACTTCAACTCGCCCAAGGAGCGCTCGTGGATGGTGCGTTACGACCTCGACATGCAGACGTTCGGCATTCCCGGCTTGTCGTTCATGACCCGCTACGGCAAAGGCACCGGCGCCGATTACAGCAACGCCAACGCGGTGTACATGCGCCGCGATGCGGCGGGTAATCCGCTGACGGATCAGCGTCGCTGGGAGCGGGACGTCGAGGTCAAGTACAGGGTGCAGAGTGGCAGCCTGAAGGATTTGTCATTGCGTTTGCGCCAGGCCACCGTGCGCTCCAGCGCTTTCGAATCAGACCTGGAGGAAATTCGCTTGATTGCCGAATACCCACTAGTGGCACTTTGACAACTGCTTACATTCGTTCGCCATTAACTAACATCTGCTCACAAATTGATAACTATCAAAACTGTAACATTGGGTTCAGCTTCCCGTTAAGTTGAACTTCCTATACTCGCTTCAACTTAATTGCACCGAGCACATTCATCTCTGAAGCTTTTGTGTAGCTCCTTTGGAAAGAGATGAATTTTTAACGCCCCTCTGGGGCGTTTTTTTTGCCCGCAAGCTAAGTCGCGACCAATGGTCGCAGTTGACCCTGAAGCTACTTCAGACTTCAGAATTTCCCTACTCTCAAAACACCTGATTCCATAGGGAAATGGACCTCTTCTCTTTCAGTAAAAGGTAAATTTCTATGCGTATCCTTGTGGTTGAGGACGAGCAAAAAACCGCTGACTATTTGCAGCAAGGCCTGAGTGAAAGTGGCTATGTGGTCGACTGCGCGTCCAATGGCATCGACGGCCTGCACCTGGCCGGGCAGCACGCGTATGAGTTGGTCATTCTTGACGTCAACCTGCCGGGCAAGGATGGCTGGGAAGTGCTGGAGCAATTGCGCCGCAACGGCACGCAACGGGTAATGATGCTGACCGCGCGTGGCCGGCTGGCCGACAAGATCAAGGGCCTGGACATGGGCGCCGATGATTACCTGGTCAAACCCTTCGAGTTTCCCGAATTGCTCGCACGGGTCCGCACCCTGCTGCGACGCAGCGAGCATATCCCACAACCGGAAGTATTCAGCGTGCAGGACCTGGAGCTGGACCCACGCCGCCATCGCGCGTATCGCGGCTCCCGACGGATCGACCTGACCACCAAAGAGTTCGCCCTGCTGCAGGTATTGATGCGCCAAACCGGCGAAGTGCTGACCCGCACGCAAATCATTTCCCTGGTGTGGGACATGAATTTCGACTGCGACACCAACGTCGTGGAAGTCTCCATCAGCCGCCTGCGGGCCAAGGTGGATGACCAGAGCGAGGTCAAGCTGATCCACACCATTCGCGGCGTGGGTTATGTGCTGGAGGCGCGCGGATGAAGACCGGCAGTTTGTCGATGCGCCTGGGCCTGACGGTCAGTGTGATGGGCGCAGGCCTGGTGCTGTTGCTGGCAACCCTGGCGTACCTGGCCCTGACCCACGAACTGGAAAAGCTGGCGCGCAAGGGCCTGGAAAGCAAGATGGAACAGATCCAGCACAGCGTGGCCCAGGGCATGGACGTGAACACCATCCGCGCCCGCCCGCATTCACTGATGGACCTGGTGATTGGCCATGACAACTTCTACCTGACCATCGTCGGCACCGCACCCGACGAAAGCGTGCTGCTGAGCACCGGGGCCAAGCCTCAGACACCTTTGCTCACAGACTTCACCCCACGGGAAACCCTCGGTTACCTCAACTGGACCGACAGTGTCGGCAACCAAGTGCTCAGCGCCTCCAGCCTGATGCGCCTGGCCAGCGGCGAACGTGTACGCGTGCTGCTGTCCCTGGACCGCACCGACGATCAAGCGCTGCTCAGTGCTTACCTGCGCGCTACGGTGATCGCCTTGCCCATGCTGCTGCTCTTGATCGGCATGGGCGCCTGGTGGCTGGTGCAGCGCGGGCTGGCGCCGTTGAAACAGTTCAGCCATGTGGCGGCCAAAGTCACCACTCAGGACCTCACGCATCGTCTTTCCGTCGACAACCTGCCCCAGGAGCTGGGCGAGTTGGCGCAAGGCTTTAATGTGATGCTCAATCGCCTGGACGCTGGGGTGCAGCAACTGTCGCAATTCTCCGATGACCTCGCCCACGAATTGCGCGCGCCCCTGACCAACCTGATGGGCAAAGCCCAGTTGACGCTGTCGCGCCAGCGGCCGCCTGACGAATACAAAGCCGTGCTGGAATCCAACACCGAAGAGCTGGAGCGCCTGGCGCGTATCGTCTCCGACATGCTGTTTCTGGCCCAGGTCAGCCACCCGGCGGCGCGGGCTTCCTTCGCGGCGGTGTCGCTGGCGGCTGAAACGGCTCGGGTGATGGACTTGTTCGCCCTCAGTGCCGAAGACAAACAACTGACCCTGACCCTCAGCGGCGATGCTCACGTGCACGGCGATCGCCTGATGATCCAGCGCGCCCTGTCGAACCTGCTGTCCAATGCCATCCGCCACAGCCCTGCGGGCTCGCATATTTCGCTGCTGGTGGAGGCCTACGGGAACACGGCGTCGGTGTCGGTCAGCAACCCCGGCCCCGGCATCGAGGCGCACCACCTGCCGCACCTGTTCGAACGCTTCTACCGTGTCGACAGCAGCCGCGCTCGCACCGAAGGTGGCACCGGCCTGGGCCTGGCCATCGTGCGGTCGATCATGACCCTGCACCAGGGGCAGGCTGACGTGCGCAGCCTGCCCGGTGGTTTCACACTGTTTCGCCTGGTGTTTCCTCTTCCTTGCGGTGCGCCCACTGATAAAGCGCCGGCAGCACCAGCAAGGTCAGCAGCGTAGAAGAAATAATCCCGCCAATCACCACCGTCGCCAACGGGCGCTGCACTTCGGCGCCGGTGCCGGTGGCCAGGGCCATCGGGATAAACCCCAGGGACGCCACCAGCGCGGTCATTAATACCGGGCGCAAACGGGTCAGCGCCCCTTCGTTGACCGCCACCGATAACGCGCGACCTTCCTCACGCAGGTTGCGGATGAAGGCAATCATCACCAGCCCGTTAAGCACCGCGACGCCGGACAAGGCGATAAAGCCCACGCCCGCCGAAATCGACAGCGGAATATCGCGCAGCCACAGCGCCATGATCCCACCCGTCAATGCGAAGGGAATCCCGGTAAACACCAACAGGCCGTCCTTGAGGTTGTTGAACATCATGAACAACAGCCCGAACACCAGCAGCAATGCCACCGGCACCACGATGCGCAAACGCTCGGACGCTTCCTTCAACTGTTCGAACTGGCCGCCCCAGGTGGTCCAGTAACCGGCGGGGACTTTCACCTGAGTGCTGATGGCCGCCTCGGCCTCTTCGACAAACGAGCCGATATCCCGCCCGCGCACGTTGGCGCTGACGATCACCAGGCGCTTGCCGTTCTCGCGGCTGATCTGGTTGGGGCCGAGCACCAGGTCCAGGCTCGCGACCTGGGACAAGGCAATAAAGCCCAACTGCCCAGCCGCACTGCCGGCCAGCGCCGGCACCGGAATCAGCAGCCGTGACAGCCCGTCGATATCGGTGCGTAACGCGTCGGACAAACGCACGACCATGTCAAAGCGGCGATCACCTTCGTACAACGTACCGGCCTGACGCCCGCCCACGGCAACCGCAATGGTGTCCTGCACATCGCCCACATTCAGGCCGAAACGCGCGGCCTTGTCGCGGTCGATATTGATGGTCAGCACCGGCAAGCCGGAAGTCTGTTCGACCTTGACTTCCGAGGCGCCTTCCAGCTTTTGCAGGGTCTCGGCGATTTCCCCGGCGGTCTTGTTGAGCACCGCCATGTCGTCACCAAACACCTTCACTGCCACATCACTGCGCACCCCGGAAATCAGCTCGTTGAAGCGCAGCTGGATCGGTTGCGACAGTTCATACGCACTGCCCGGCACAATCGCACTGGCGCGTTGGATGTCGGCAATCAGTGTCTCGCGGGACTTGTTTGGATCGGGCCACTGCGCCTTCGGTTTAAGCATCACGTAGCTGTCGGAAATATTCGGCGGCATCGGGTCAGAGGCGATTTCCGCGGTGCCGGTGCGCGCAAAGACCCGCTCGATTTCCGGCACCTGGGTCTTCAAGGTTTTCTCAAGCTGCTGCTGCATCTGCACCGATTGCGTCAGGCTGGTACCCGGCACGCGCAGGGCCTGTTGGGCGAAGTCGCCTTCACTGAGGCTGGGGATGAATTCACTGCCCATGCGGCTGGCCACCGCCCCAGAGGCGACAATGGTCAACACAGCCAAGCCAAATACCCACGGGCGGCGCGCCATCACCCAATCCAGCACCGGCGCATAGACGCGACGCGCCGTGCGCATCACCAGGTTTTCTTCTTCCTTGACCTTGCCGGTGACGAACAGCGCAATCGCGGCCGGGACGAACGTCACCGACAGAATCATCGCGCCCAGCAGCGCGATTACTACGGTGAAGGCCATAGGGTGGAACATCTTCCCGGCCACGCCAGTGAGGGCGAAGATCGGCAGGTAAACCACCATGATGATCAGCTGCCCGAAGATCAGCGCTCGCCGCGCCTCTTTGGCCGCCGCGAACACTTCATGCAGCCGCTCGCTACGGGTCAACAAACGGCCGTGGCGCTGTTGCGCATGCGCCAGGCGGCGGATGGCGTTCTCGACAATCACCACCGCGCCGTCGACGATAATGCCGAAGTCCAGTGCGCCAAGACTCATCAGGTTGGCGCTGACTTTGTTGGTAAACATCCCGGTAAAGGTGAACAACATCGCCAGGGGAATCACCATCGCGGTGATCAACGCTGCGCGGATATTGCCCAAGAACAGGAACAGCACCGCAACCACCAGCAGCGCACCTTCGAAGAGGTTTTTCTTCACGGTGGCGATGGCTTTTTCCACCAGGTTGGTGCGGTCGTAAACGGTGACGGCGACCACGCCGGCGGGCAGCGAGCGGTTGATCTCTTCGAGTTTTTTCGCCACCGCCTGGGACACAGTGCGGCTGTTTTCGCCGATCAACATGAATACCGTGCCCAGCACCACTTCACGGCCGTTTTCGGTGGCGGCGCCGGTACGCAGCTCACGGCCGATTTCGACCTGCGCCACATTGCGCACGCGGATCGGCGTGCCATCGGAAGTGGTGATCACGATATTGGCGATGTCATCAATCGACGCCACTTGCCCCGGCGCGCGGATCAGCAACTGTTCGCCGCTGCGCTCGATGTAACCGGCGCCGACGTTGGCGTTGTTGCGCTCAAGCGCCGTGACCAAATCGGTCAACGTCAGGTTGTAGGCCGCGAGGCGCTTGGGGTCCGGGGCAATCTGGTATTCCTTGGCAAAGCCGCCGATGGTGTTGATCTCGGCCACACCCGGCACGTTGCGCAGTTGCGGCTTGATGATCCAGTCCTGGATCACGCGCAGGTCGGTCGGCGTGTAGGGCGTGCCGTCCTCTTTGAGCGCGCCGTCCTCGGCCTCGACGGTCCACAGGAAAATTTCCCCGAGACCGGTGGAAATCGGCCCCATGGCGGTTTCGATGCCGGTGGGCAATTGTCCACGGGCGACCTGCAGGCGCTCATTGACCAATTGGCGGGCGAAGAACAGGTCGGTACCGTCTTTGAAAATCACCGTCACCTGGGACAAACCGGAGCGCGACAGCGACCGCGTCTGCTGCAGACCCGGCAACCCGGCCATGGCGGTTTCGATGGGAAAGGTAATGCGCTGTTCGGTTTCCAGCGGCGAAAACCCGGCCGCCGCCGAGTTGATCTGCACCTGCACATTGGTGATGTCGGGTACGGCGTCGATGGGCAATTTCTGATAGCTGGCGATGCCGACACCGGCCATCAACAACACGGCCAGCAGCACGATGATGCGCTGCTCGATGGCAAATTGGATAAGGCGCTCAAACATGGGGAATCACTCGCAGGATCAATGGGCGTGCTCGGCCGAGCCTTTACCCAGTTCGGACTTGAGGATGAAGCTGCCGACAGTCGCCACCTGCGCCCCGGCGTCGAGACCCTGGCGCACTTCGACGTAGCCGTTTTCACTCACGCCCAGCTCAAGGTGGCGGGTGATAAAACCGTCCGGCGTGCGCACGAACACCGAGGGTTTGTCCTCGATGGTCTGGATCGCGGTTTGAGGCACGGTGACCTTGGCCTGGTAGGTGTCAGTGGCCAATTGCACGGTGACAAACAGCCCGGGGCGCCAGGCGTCGTCGGGGTTGGGCACGTTCACGCGCACGGTGGCGGTACGTGTCTGCTCACCGAGCAAGTTGCCGACGTAGGCCACAGTGCCGAGCACCTCGGTGCCCATTTCCGTAGAGCTGACTTTCACCGGTTTACCGACGCGCACCTTGTTCAAGTCCTTGGGAAATACACCGAAGGTGACCCATACCTGGGACAGGTCCGAAAGGGTGAACGCGTTGCTGGTTTCGCTCACGACCTCGCCGACTCCCAGGTGCTTTTCCACCACCATGCCGGCGAAGGGCGCACGCAGTTCATAGCGATTACCGCCGACCAGGACTGCGCTGCCGCTGAGGGCGGTCATTTTCTGGCGGGCGTTGTTCAGGGCGATTTCCGCTTCCTGCAAGGCCTGGCGCGCCAGCAGGTAATCCTGCTCGGCGGAGATTTGGTCCTGCCACAATTGGCGCTCACGCTGGAAGGTGGTGCGCGCCAGTTCGACCCGACGCTCACTGGCTGCCAGCTCACTGCGCTGGTCGGAAATTTGCTGGCTGGCGATCACCGCCAACAGCTCGCCCTTCTTAACCGATTGGCCGAGGTTGACCTTCACAGCCTCCACCACACCGGCCGCGCGCGGGACGATGTGCGAGGTGCGATCCTCATCAAAACGCACTTCTCCCGGCAGTGTCAGCAGGGTGCTGATGGCGCGTGGCTGGGCCTGGGCGAGTTGAATACCGGCGGCCTGGATCTGCTGCTCAGTGAGTTCGAGTGTGCCCTCCTCTTCTTCGGCGTTTGCAAAACCAGACAGCATCAGGCCCAGGGCGACGGCCAGCGCCACACCGTGTTTATGCTTCATAAAAGACTCCAGAAAAAATCAAAACCGGGCGAGGTCGCCGTAAATCCGTTCGATGCGTACCCAGGCGTCGGTGGCCTGGGCGGTCGCCGTGAGGTACTGCGTGCGCGCGGCGATCAAGGTGCGCTGGGCGTCGAGCACGTCGAGGAAGTTGAACTTGCCCATCTCGAAACCCCGGGTGGCGCTGTCCACCGCGCTTTGGGCGGCGGGCAGGATCTGTTGGTTGAAGGCGCGCACTTCGGTATTCGCGGTTTGCCACAGGTCCAGGGCCTGGCGGGTTTCGGTGCGCAGGCGCAACTCAGTGGCATTGCGCAAGTCACGGGCCTGGTCGGCGCGGCGGCTGGCGGCGAGCACGTTGCCCTGGTTGCGGTTGAACAGCGGGATCGGCATCGACACGCCCACCAGGTTCACCCGCTCGCGCACGCTGGCGTCGTACTGGCTGCCGATCGACACGTCGAGGTCGGGAATCCGCTGGGCTTTTTCCAGGCCTACGCTGGCTTCGCTTTGCTGGATTTGCAGTTCAGCCAGGCGCAGCTCCGTGGTTTGCTCAAGACGCGCGAGCAACGGTGTGGAGGCCGGTAATGGCGGAGCGGATTGGCGTTGTGTGGCGACCGCCTGGAAATCAGGCGCGGCGCTGCCGGTAATGGCCGCAAGGCGGCGATAGGCGTCGCTCAGGCCGATCTGCGCCCGGTTCAGTTCCAGGCGGATCTCCGAGACCTGCACCTGCGCGCGAGTGGCTTCGACCGGCGACGACTTGCCGGCCGTGACGCGGCCGTTGGCGACCACCAGCCCGCGCTCGGCCAGGGCCATAGAGCGTTGCGCCAGGTCGAGGCGCTCCTGGGCACGCAGGGCGCCGTAATAGCTGTCGATCACATCGGCGCGCAGGCCATTGCGACGCTGCTCCAGGGTCAGTGCGGCAGCGTCCTGGGCCCGAGTGGCCAGGTCAATCCGCGCACCGCGTTTGCCGCCCAGTTCCAGGGTCTGGCTGAGTTTGACGGTGGTGGTGCGCGTACTGCGGCGGGTGTCTTCAGCATCCCAGGAGGCCACCGGGTTGGGGATCAAGCCTGCCTGCTGGCGACCGCCCTGGGCGATGTCGATTTCCCACTGCGCGGCAGCCAGGTCAGGGTTGTTGGCAAACGCGGTTTGCAGGGCTCTATCAAGCGTGAGGGTTTGCGCCTGGACAGCACTGGCCGCCACCCACAACGCAGTCGCCCCCAACAGTGTTTTAACGGAAATTGCCATAACGAAAGTTCCACGCCCATGAAGTCGCTGAGGTTTCCCAGCGGGGGCAATGTAGCTTTCGGTACTTATCAGGGCGGTGGGCAGAACATTACAAATCCGTTAGCGAGGATCAGGCGTGCACGTCGTCATGTTCGTCGTGATGAAACCCTTCGCCTTCAACCTGCAAGGTGACGTGGGAAATATCGAATTGTTCGTGCAGCAATTCCGTCACAAGCGCGAGGATCTGCTGCTCCGTGCCGAGCGACGAGTCCGCCACCAAGTGAGTGCTCAGCACATTCTTGCCGCTGGTCAGGGCCCAGATATGCAGGTCGTGCACGTCCTTGACCCCGGGCACCTTGCGAATGGCCTGCTCGACCTGATCGATATCAACCCCGTCCGGCACACCTTGCAGCAGCACGTTCATGCTTTCCTTGAGCAGCGTCCAGGTGCGCGGCAACACCCAGAAACCAATCGCCGCCGCCACCACGGAGTCGATCCAACCCCAGCCGGTGAACATGATCACCACCGCCGCGATGATCACGCCGATAGAGCCGAGCATGTCGCTCCAGACTTCCAGGTAAGCGCCCTTCACATTAAGGCTTTCGCCGCTGGCGGCACTGAGCAGGCGCATGGAAATCAGGTTGACGATCAGCCCCAGCACCGCAATGACCAGCATACCGGTGGACTGGATTTCAGCCGGTGCCTGGAGCCGTTGATAGGCCTCATACAGGATGTAAAACGCCACGGCGAACAGCAATAGCGCATTGAAGGCGGCCGCCAGAATCTCGAAACGCGCATAACCAAAGGTGCGCTTGCGGTCGGCTGCGCGTTTGGCAACCTGGATGGCTACCAGGGAAATCGCCAGGGCCAGGGCGTCGGTCATCATGTGCGCGGCGTCGGACAACAGCGCCAGGCTGCCGGTGATAAACGCGCCGATCACCTCGGCAATCATGAAGCTGCTGGTCAGCCCGAGGGCGATCCATAGAAGACGCTCGTGGCCGGCGCGTGCTTGGCCGTGGTTATGTCCTGCGCTCATGAAATATCCTCAAAGGGTGTGGTCCGTTGATCATAGAGCTATAGGCCAAATACTCGGGCACGGGTTGCAAATTTGTCATCCGCGCGACAGCCCGCCGTTACATGACGCGCACCAAAATCGCACATGGACGCTCTGGCACAGTTCTATCAGGTATGCTTTTCGAGCAGGAAACAAAAAGAAACATATTAGCCAACCTGTTCGATAAGGAGTCCCGTTTTGGAGTTATCGACTGCCGCGTGGATGGTTCACGACACCCGCCTCATGTTCTGCGTTCTGCTGGCGATCGCCAGCATCATTGTGTTGATCAGCGCGACCAAGCTACCGCCGTTCCTGTCAATTTTGATCGGTACGTTTATCGCGGGTGTCGGCGCCGGGTTGCCCCCGGAGGAAGTCGCCAAAGCCTTCAGCAAAGGCGCCGGGGCGATTCTCGGTGAAGCCGGGATTATCATCGCGCTGGGCTCTATGCTCGGTGCGCTGATGGCGGAATCCGGCGCGGCCGACCGTATCGCCACCACCCTGCTCGGGCTGGGCAAAGGCAAATCACTGCCCTGGGTAATGGCGCTGGTGGCCATGGTGATCGGCTTGCCGCTGTTCTTCGAAGTCGGCCTGGTGATGATGGTGCCGATCATCTTTGTGATGGCCAAACGTTCGAACCAGCCCTTGTTGAAAATCGCCATCCCCGCACTGGCGGGCATGACCACCCTGCACGCCCTGATGCCGCCGCATCCGGGACCGCTGATTGCGGTGAGCGCGCTGCACGCCGACCTCGGCCTGACCATGTTGCTGGGCTTCTGCCTGGCAGTGCCGGCAGTGATTCTGGCCGGCCCGCTCTATGGCAACTGGCTGTCCAAGCGCATGCACGTGGATGAACCGGCCGACATCGGCGCGCTGTTCAGCGCACCGCCAAAGGCGCCGCGCCAGCCGAGTTTCGGCGTGTCGTTGCTGATTATTTTACTGCCGGTGATTTTGATGCTCGGCAGCACCTTGGCCAAGGTCGCCATGTCGCCGGAAAACCCGCTGGCGCTGACCTTGAAATTCCTCGGTGAACCGCTGATCGCCCTCGGCCTGGCGGTAATCGCCGCGGTGGTTTGCCTGGGCTGGGCCGCCGGCATGCCGCGTGCCGAAGTCGGCAACACCCTGCGCAAAGCCCTCGCGCCCATCGCCGTGTTGTTGCTGACCATCGGCGCCGGCGGTGGCCTCAAGCAAACCCTGCTGGACGCCGGCGTCAGCCAGACCATCAGCAAGGTCGCCGAAGGCGCGCACATGCCGTATCTGCTGCTGGCCTGGCTGATTGCCGTGGCCCTGCGCCAGGCCACCGGCTCGGCGACGGTCGCCACCACCACGACGGCGGGCATCCTCGCGCCAATGATGGCCGGGCTGGCGGCTACGCAGAGTTCATTGGTGGCATTGGCAATTGGCGCCGGCTCGGTGTTCTTCTGCCACGTCAACGACGCCGGGTTCTGGATGGTGCGTGAGTACTTCGGCTTGCAGCTCAAACAGACGATCTGGGTGTGGTCGGTGTTGCAGACGATTGTTTCGGTGGTCGGGCTGGTCGGTACGCTATTGCTCTGGCACTTTCTGACCTGACCCTCAGGTCGCCAAGGTGTGGCGCTTGCCAAACAGCGCCACACTCGCCCCCCCCACCGCCCCCATCACCACGCAATAGCCCACGCAGATCCACGGGCTCGTCGGCATCAACGCAATCAACAACAGCGGTGTGGTACTCGCCCACAGCGCGTAGGCAATGTTGTAGGTGAAGGAAATCCCCGAGACCCGCACCGGCGCCGGAAACAGGCCGACCATCACCGACGGCACTGCGCCCACTACCCCGCAACTCAAGCCCGCCACCGCATACGCCGCCCCTAGCCACACACCGCCGCTGATCAGGCTGGCATACAGAACCGCAATGCCCACCGGCAGCAACAGGCTATAGACCAGCACCGTGCGCCAGGCACCGATGCGGTCCACCAGCAGGCCGGCCAGTACACAACCGATATTCAGAAAAACAATGCCCAGCGCGCTCAAGGCGAAGGTGTGGCTGGGGCTCATGCCGAAGGTTTTTTGCATCATGGTCGGGGTGATGACCACCAGCACTACCACGGCCGAGGTGAGCACGCAGGTGAGGATCATTGCCGGCAGCAACACGGCGCGATGGTCGCGCAGCACGGTGCGCAGAGGCAGTTCGGCGGCGGCCTGGCGGCGGGCCTGCATTTCGAGGAACACCGGGGTTTCGTTAAGCCAGCGGCGCAACCACACGCCGATCACACCGAAGACGCCGCCGAGCAGGAACGGGAAGCGCCAGGCGTAATCGAGGATTTCGGCGGGGGTGAAGAGTTGCGCCAGCAATGTCGCGGTGAGTGCGCCGAGCAGGTAGCCGAAGGTCAGGCCGGCTTGCAGGAAGCCCAAGGCATACCCACGGTGATGACGCGGCGCGTGTTCGGCGACGAAGGTCCAGGCGCTGGGCACTTCCCCGCCCACCGCAGCGCCTTGCAGCACGCGCAGCACCAGCAGGATCAGCGGCGCGAAATAACCGATTTGTGCGTAGGTGGGCATGATCCCGATCAGCAGGCAGGGCAACGCCATCATCAGGATGCTCAGGCTGAACACGCGCTTGCGCCCCAGGTGGTCGGCGAAGTGCGCCATCAGGATGCCGCCCAGCGGGCGCGCCAGGTAACCGGTGACGAAGATGCCGAAGCTTTGCAGCAGGCGCAGCCACTCGGGCATTTCCGGTGGGAAAAACAACTGGCTGAGGGTCAGCGCAAAGAATACGAAAATAATGAAGTCGTAGATTTCCAGGGCGCCGCCGAGGGCGGCCAGGCCCAGTGTTTTGTAGTCGGAGCGGGAAAAACGCTGCGCCTGTGGGGAAAAGGTGGCAGTCATGTGGAGGCTCGGCAGACAAACAAAATGGCGTGCAGGTTATGAGCTGAGCCCAATGATGGCAATCGCGACAGATATATTTGTTTTACTCATGGATCAATGAAGATAACTACATTCCCAAAACAATGGGCGTAGAGGAACATGCCGTAAAACTGCCAAAACCCATAATAAATACAAGAGGAAAGACTCGTGGCCGATGCTATCGAAGAAAGCCGCTATGCCCGATTTGCCCTGCGTTGCTCCAACTTCGCCGAACGCTGGTTTCCTGACTCCTGGGTATTTGCCGCCCTCGCCGTGATTATCGTCGCCGTGGCGACCCTGGGCATGGGCGCCGCGCCGACCGAGGCCGCCAAAGCCTTCGGTGATGGGTTCTGGAGCCTGATCCCGTTCACCATGCAGATGGCCTTTGTGGTGATCGGCGGTTATGTGGTGGCCAGTTCGCCACCTGCGGTAAAACTGATCGATCGCTTGGCGCGCATCCCGAAAAACGGCCGCTCGGCCGTGGCGTGGGTGGCGTTGATCTCGATGGTCGCCTCCCTGCTCAATTGGGGCTTGTCCCTGGTGTTTGGCGGTTTGCTGGTGCGCGCACTCGCCCGCCGTACGGATTTACGCATGGACTACCGCGCGGCCGGTGCCGCCGCTTACCTGGGCCTGGGCGCGGTGTGGGCATTGGGACTGTCGTCGTCGGCTGCGCAACTACAGGCCAACCCGGCCAGCTTGCCGCCGTCGATTCTGTCGATTACGGGGGTGATTCCGTTCACTGACACGATCTTTCTGTGGCAATCCGGGGTGATGTTGCTGGCGTTGATCGTGGTCTCGCTGATCATCGCTTACGCCACCGCACCAGGGCCGAACAGCGCCCGTGATGCGAAGGCCTGCGGCGTCGACCCGGCCTTCAACCTGCCCAAGATTCAAGCGCCAACCCGCCCGGGTGAATGGTTGGAACACAGCCCGCTGCTAACCATTCTGCTGGCATTGCTGGCGGCCGGTTGGTTGTTCCATGAGTTCTCGACCAAGCCGGCAATCAGCGCCATCTCGGGGCTGAACACCTATAACTTCCTGTTCATCATGGTTGGCGCGCTGCTGCACTGGCGCCCGCGCAGTTTCCTCGATGCGGTGGCCCGCGCCGTGCCGACCACCACCGGCGTGCTGATCCAGTTTCCGCTGTATGGCTCCATCGCGGCGCTGATGACCGTGGTCAAGGACGGCGACGGCCAGACCCTGGCGCACCATATCTCGACCTTCTTTACCTCCATCGCCTCTCACGACACCTATGCGTTGTTGATGGGCGTGTACTCGGCGGTGCTGGGTTTCTTTATTCCATCGGGCGGCGGCAAGTGGATCATCGAAGCGCCTTACGTGATGCAAGTGGCCAATGACCTGCAATACCACTTGGGCTGGGCGGTGCAGATCTACAACGCTGCCGAGGCGCTGCCGAACTTGATCAACCCGTTCTATATGCTGCCGTTGCTCGGCGTGTTGGGGCTGAAGGCGCGAGACCTGATTGGTTTCTCGTTTGTGCAACTGCTGGTGCACACGCCGTTGGTATTGTTCCTGCTATGGGCGCTGGGCACGACGCTCAAATACCTGCCTCCCGTGATGCCGTAAACGCTTCTGTCACATTGCCTGCTTAAGCTTCGCCCTCAGGCCCGGCAACGCCTCCTGCACCTTGATCGGCCTTCAACCGATCAAGGTGCACACGATGCGTTGCAGCGCGGCCCCGTTACGAAACCCGATAGTCATCATCAGAACCCTTATGCCCTAAGGCCTCGCCTTATAGACTGAAGCGTTTAAGCTTTGCCATATTTGATGCCCTTTCAACGAAACATCCAGCAACAAATAAACCAAAAACAGCAGTGAGAAGCCTCGGATGACCGAAGAAACCGAAGACCAGAAAGCAACCAAAAACGCCGCCGACACGCTCCCCGATTCAAGCCGTCGGCGCTTTTTAGGAGGGGTTGCCGTACTGGGCGCCGGGGCGACCTTGAGCGCCTGCGGTGGGCCCGCTGAACCGCCTGGCCCGGTGGTCACCCGCGAACTGTCGCCTGCCGAGCTGGACAAGGCCTTGCACGACAACGTGAAGAATGTGGTGGTGATCTACGGCGAAAACCGCAGTTTCAACAACCTGTTTGCCGACTTCCCCGGCGTGGAAAGCCCACTGTCCGCTCTCAAACCCGCCGACTACCAGCAACGCGACCGCGACGGCAGCCTGCTGGAGACGCTGCCGGAAGTCTGGGGCGGCGTGACTCAGCTAGGGCCGCAAACAATTGACGGGGTGCTTTACCCCAGCGCCACCCAATATCAGGAACACTTGCCCAACGCGCCCTATGCACTGAAGGGGCCGAACGGCGAAGACCTGCCCCTGGGCCTGGTCACCCGCGATCTGTGGCATGTGTTTTATCAGAACCAGA
Organism: Pseudomonas sp. M5A4_2d; assembly: GCF_053345295.1. Classification (NCBI taxonomy): domain Bacteria; kingdom Pseudomonadati; phylum Pseudomonadota; class Gammaproteobacteria; order Pseudomonadales; family Pseudomonadaceae; genus Pseudomonas; species Pseudomonas sp. M5A4_2d. The sequence goes on from NZ_JBKEZW010000007.1 coordinate 370,375, forward strand.
TGCAGATCAATGGGGGCAAGAACGACCTGTTTGTCGCCTGGGCCGACTCCGGTGCGCTGACGCTTGGCCATTACCCGCAAACGCGTTATTCGCTGCGCCTGTGGGACGTCGCCAGGGAGTTCGTGCTGTGCGACAACTTCTTCCAGGGTGCCTTTGGCGGTTCGTACCTCAACCACCAATACTTGATCAGTGCTCAAGTGCCGTTTTACCCGGACGCCGCCAACTCGGTGGCTAAATCGCAGATCGCCACGCTGCAGAGCGACGACCCAACCGACACGCGCCTCAAGCCGTTGGACAAGTCACCGGCCAGCGCCATGACCGGCCCGCCGCAGTTCGGGCCCAGCGCGCTGACGCCGGACGGCTATTCGGTAAACACCATGGCGCCACCGTACTGGCCCACCTGGATCCGCGACCCGGAGCGCCCGGACTACGCCAAGCCCGACCTGCCCAGCGTGCTGGTGCCGCAGTCTCACGAACACATCGGCGACAAGCTGTCGAAGAAGAACGTCGATTGGGCCTGGTACGGCGGTGCCTGGCAGGCAACGATCGACGAGCACAAGGATTCGCTGGCGATTCCGAAGATCCCCAGCTTTCAGTATCACCACCAGCCGTTCAACTACTTCAAGCAGCAAGGTCCGGAAAACCCGGCGGAGCGCAAGAAACGCCTGCGCGACGGCGGCCTGGGCGATGAGCCAAGCACCAATCACTTCCTGGCTGATGCCCAGGCGGGAACACTGCCAGCGGTGAGTTTCTACAAACCCCAGGGCAACCTCAACATGCACGCCGGTTACGCCGACGTGGCCTCGGGCGACCGCCATATCACCCGCGCCCTGAAAGTGTTGCAGGAGAGCCCGCAGTGGAAAAACATGGTCGTGATCATCACCGTCGATGAGAACGGCGGCTGGTGGGACCACGTCGCACCGCCTAAAGGCGACCGCTGGGGCCCGGGCACGCGTATCCCGGCGTTGGTTATTTCGCCGTTTGCACGCAAAGGCACGGTGGACCATACGGTTTACGACACCGCGTCGATCCTGCGCTTGATCACCCGGGTGTTCCAGCTGGAGAAACTGGACGGCCTCAAGCTGCGCGACGACGCAATGATTGCGCGCGGCCAGAAGCCCATGGGCGATCTGAGCAACGCCTTGCAGTTCAAGGTGTAGGTTTTCTTATCCAATAGCGACATGCCCAGCGATTTAGCACGCGGTTTTCCTGGTCAACCGCTACTGTGTGGAAGTGGGCTTTCACCCCGAGCAGACGGGCTTTCGCTGACAAGGAAACAACTATGTTCAAACCGACCAGGCTGTCCTTCACCCTGGCCGCACTGCTGGCCAGTGCGGTCGTACAGGCCGACATCGAAGTACCATTGGGCAGCACGCAACGGGTCACCCAGTTGTTTGCGTTCCCCAATAACTGCAACGTGATCTGCTTTCGGCCATGGACGCTGGAGCAGACCGCCGAGCATTATCTGAACCAGAGCCTGCAGCGCGACGGGTACAGCCGCGCCAAGGTCAGTGTGAAAACCCATGACGGCCAGGTCTCAGCCACCTTCAGCGGCGTGCCCGACCACTACGGCCAGCCGCTGACCACGCTGCTCAATACCGCCGACCTGGCCTACCAAGGCGCCAGCAAACTCAACAGCGACGGCAAGTGGGCTTACAACTGGTACCTGTTCCTGCCGCTGGGCATGGCCCTGGAAAATCGCAAGAGCATCGAACTGCTGCACTTCCCGCCGGACTATTCGCTGACCCAGGCCCAGGATTACCTGGAATCGGCAACCACCGACCGCTGGGCCACGTTGCTCACCGACAATGGCATCCCTGCCACCGAAACGCCGGCCTACCAGACCATCATCGATATCGCACCGATCGCCGCGCCCTCCAATGCGGGCAAGGACCTCGAAAACGTTTACAGCTACTTCGCCGATTACCAGACCCGCATGGTCAAGGAGTTGAGCCTGCGCGCCAACGGCTCGTTGCCGATGGTGGCGTTCGGCGCACCGGTGCGGAATTGGATCAAGCAACAATACGGCCAGACCGTGGGCGTGCTGGGCCTGGCGCAGATCAGCCCGACAGCGGGCAAGACCGTGTCGGTATTGGGCGCCAACCACCCGAGTTACATCTGGTATGCGGCAGACCCTGCAACCTACGACGGTAATGAACAGAAAGCCGATGAGGCCGGCTTGAAGGTGATGGGGCAGGACCTGAGCGCCGCCTGCTGGCAAGCCGGCATGGGGCAGAAACCCGCCAGCGATGCGAATGTACTGCTCAAGGCTTGCATGAATACCTGGCAGGTCACGCGCAAGGAACAGACCTGTGAGTTGTTCTATACCTCGGTGCGCAATCTGACCCCGGAACAAGCCAACGCCAAATGCGCCACCCCCGTCATCAAGGCTCAGTTGAAACAACTGAAGGACGCTGCTCCAACCCCGGCGGTCATGGCCCCGGCGCTGTAAGCCGAACAGGCTATAACCGATTTCTACTGTCAGAGTTGACAGTAGAAATCGGATCCAATATCAGCGAGTCTTGAGTGGCACCCATCCGCTGCAAGACTGATAGTCAGCCCCCACTCGCAGGTCGATGCAGCCCAACCCAGGAGAGTCATGAAAACTCAAGCCATGGATAAGGCTAACACCGCTGTGAGTGACGGCCTTTACCCCTTCAAGACGGTGCTCGTTGAACAGGGTTACCCCTCGACCAAACACTTCCAGATCGCACAGGACGCAAATGGGCCAGGCGCCGTCATCAAGGCGTGCATTGCCTTTGACAGCCGCCTGCGCATTGCCAGAGTCTCCGGTTACGCCCTGAGCGAGCGACGCTTGCATACCCTGCAACTGTCATCACGCATCCACTTGTATGACCCGTGGTTCAGCGGCCTGCTGTCGCATTCCTGCAACCCGAACGTGTTTTTCGATGCCACTTACCTGGAAGTCTGGACGGTGCAAGCCATCGCTGCAGGCGACCTGCTGACGATGGATTACGCCAATACCGAGGACGCGGTGTTCCGGCAGTTCGCCTGCCAATGCGGCGAGCTCAACTGCCGGGGGTGGATCACCGGCAGTGCAGAGCCCTTGAACGCCGACGGTCAGGCCTTCATGGCCCAATGGCGGCTGCGCAAACGGCCTTAGACCTCGCCCAATGGCCGCAAGCGATATTGCGGTGGCAGTTGCTCGAAACCACTGATGGTGGTGTTCAAGCTCTTCCAGCGGCCATCCTTGATGCCATAGATACAGCCATGGATCGACAGGCTCTGCCCACGGTGCCAGGCGTTTTGCACAATGCTGGTGTGACCCACGTTGGCCACCTGTTGAATCACGTTCAGCTCGCAAAGGCGGTCGACACGTTCTTCTTCGGTCGGCAACTGGGCCAACAGTTCGCGGTTTTCGTAGTAGAGGTCACGAATGGTGCGCAGCCAGCCATCGATCAGGCCGAACTGGCGGTCCTGCATGGACGCGCGCACGCCGCCGCAGCCGTAGTGGCCGGTCACGAGGATATGTTTGACCTTGAGCACGTCGACCGCGTATTGGATCACCGACAGGCAATTAAGGTCGGTATGCAATACCACGTTGGCCACGTTGCGGTGCACAAACAGATCACCGGGCAACATGCCGACGATTTCGTTGGCCGGTACACGGGCGTCGGAGCAGCCGATCCACAGGTATTCCGGGGTTTGCTGGCGGGCGAGCTTGGCGAAGAATTCGGGATCTTCCTGTTTGATCGCATCCGCCCAGCGTTCGTTGTTATCAAGCAGGTCTTGTAGTTCGTTCATCAGGGAAAGCCTCAGGAATGATGCGCAGCTTTGACAGACGACCGCTCGTCCGGGTCACGCCCGGTTTAAAGAATAGACCGGCGTTAATTAGCTTGAATCTTTGGGGAGCCATGCCTGTCCACACACTATAAGCCCCACAGCATGAGGATTGGCCATGACAGATTCACGACGTCCCTACGGCGCTACGCAGCCGGAACCCATTGATGACAAGGAAGACCGCATGGGCTCGATACATGAGCTGGATTTTGACGAAGAAGCGCCGACGGCAGAAATCGGCGATGAAATCCCACCGGGTGAGCGTGAACACCTGATGCCCGACGAGCGGGTACGTGAAGCCGGGATGACCGGCGCTTCAACGGATGACCACGAACCCACCGATGATGACATGAGCCCGGAAACGCTGATTCATGAGGACGGCGCACGGGATGCTCGGGAAGAAGGTGAAGACAGCCCGGCGGATTACGATTTGAGCATCGTCGATGAAGATGAGATCGGCGGCGGGAATGGGCTGGATGAAGCCGAGTTGGCGGATATCGACCCGGTAGACGGTAACCGCTGACATACCACCGCCCCTGTTGGAGCCGGGCTTGCCCGCGATGCTGGTGCCTCGGTGTCTCAGTGAGACCGAGGGGATGCTATCGCAGGCAAGCCAGCTCCCACAGGGGTTTTGTGTCTTAGTCGACTAAGGTGCAAGCCATTACGACTGCATCTTCGCGCCCACCCACGGCGGGGTAGTAATCGCGTCGACGGCCGATCTCGTTGAAACCGTAGCGCTCATACAGGCGGAACGCGCCGGTATTGCTGTCGCGCACTTCCAGGAAGCATTCCCGGGCTTTGGCGGCATACGCGCGGGACATCAAGTGTTCCAGCAGCGCCAGGCCCAAACCACGGCCCTGGTTTTCCGGCTTGACGGTGATGTTCAGCAAATGCGCTTCATCAAGGATGATTTGCACCACACCGTGGCCCACCTGCTGCTCGCCCTCGAACATCAGCCAGATCTGGTACTTGCCCAGCCCATCGAGAAAAATCCCGCGGGTCCAGGGATGGCTGAACGCCGCGTATTCAATCTTCAGTACAGCGTCGAGGTCCGCCTCGGTCATCGGGCGAAAGGATAAAGCTTCACTCATCGGTACTTTTCCAGCGCGCCATCAGCCGGCGCATGGCTTGCCAGACATCAGCCTTACGCTGTGGCTCTTCCATTAATAATTCCAGGCCCGGCAGGGCCCAAACCGAGCCCAGACCTTCGACCTGCAGTTCGCGGTACCAGGCTTCGGCATTCGCTTCGCCGGCAAAACGCACAGCGGGCAGGCCGATCAACCACAGGCACACGCAGGGTTCGTCTTCCAGGCGCGCCGACACAAAACCTTGTACAAAATCCCGCGCGGCTTCCGGGCCCTGGTCCATGGTGCCGCGCACCAGCAGCGGCCAGCGCACCGGGTCGCCGACGATCTGCGGGCTGTCGGGCAGGCCGGCGGCGCGCAGCATGTCCTTGAGCAGCATGTAGGCCGGGTCGCGGGTCTGGAAGCGTTCGCCAGTGGGCAATTCCACCAACAGCAGGCAACGCCCGGCCCGCAGTAATTGCAGGGCAAAGCGTGGCGGCGGCACCACCGGGGCCTTGACCACCGGCGCGGCCTCTTCGGCCACCACGGGTTTGGCTACGGGTGAAGGGCGCGGTACTTCGATCTTCGCCCGCTCGACCACAGGACGCGCCTCGGGAACGGGCTTGACCACCGCCACCGGCGCCGCCGCCTCCTCCCCTGAAACCTCGAACGCCTCATAAGGCTCAGGCGCCTGCAGCAGCTCGGGCCGCGACGGGGCGGCAAACGGCAGTTCGGTGCGGGGCAGCCAGTTGACCACCTGCATGGCGGTCAAGTAAGCGCGACGTCGGGACTCGATAAGCACAGCTCGGCCACTTGTGGATAAGTAAAGAGCGGGGATTCTACCGCTGTTCGGTAACAATCGCCCACTGCGCACTGACCGGCTGTGGATAAATCCCGCGCCTGATGCAGTACAATCGCGACTTTTAATCGCCAACCAGCCGGCCATTCCCATGATCGAACCCAAGCGCGTCCTGCGCGCCCTCGCCGAACACTGGGCCTTACTTGAGCCACTGTGCGAACACTTCGACCAAGGCACCTTGAGCCTTGGCGAGCTGCGCGCACAACTGGCCGCCCAACAACTGGACAGCACGCCCCAGGACATCACCAGCCTGCTGGACGTGTGGATTCGCCTGGATATCCTGGTGCCTGTCGCCAAGAGCCCGAACCGTTTCGAGCTCAATGCACAGATCCACGACTTCCTGGCGTATCTTCGCAAGGAGCACCGGCTTGGCCTGTGCCTGGAAATCGAAGCCTACCTGCGCCACCTCGAGCGTCTGGCCGGCTATATCCAGGACGCCTTCGACATCCGTGACGGCCACGACCTGGCCCGTCAACTGCGCCTGCTGGATATGCGCGTCCGCGATGTGCTGAAAAAACTCGCCAACGACGAACAGGCCCTCGCTGCCGTGGCCGACCGCGCCAAGACCAGCGACCGCCAGATCCCGTTGCGCCAGCGTTATGCCGAGGTATTGGCAACCTGGGACGAATACGTCGAACCGATGATCCAACTGGTGAACGCCGACGGCGCCTTCGAACAAGGCGTGCGCAAGGTCGAAAACGTACTGTTGCGCATGCTGACCGAGCAACAGCGCCTCGGCCACCTGGTCGACGACGACATGCTGTTGCGCACCCACGCGCGCATCCTCGAAATGCAGACCAGTGCCCAGTTGACCTTGCGTCATGCCCGCGAACTGCTGTTGCCGTTGCGTGAAGAAGCGCGTCGGCACAATGCCGTGACCCGTGGCGCGGCGTTGGCGCTATCGGCCATCCGCCGTAAAGGCCTGGACGCGGTGCCACAGGCAGCAATGCCGATGTTCACCCGGCCACAAAGCACCTTCCTCGGCAGCGCCAGCCAGGTCGAAGCGTATGTGTATGCCCTGGCGAATTTCGAGCCGAAACCGGCGCGGTTCCCCAAGGCGCACAAATCCCACAAGGGCGAAGCCCAGCGTGCACCGCGCACGGTCAAGGAAATGCTCGAGCGCTGCGAAGACGCGTTGCCGATGCAGGACCTGATGACCTGGCTGCTGGAGCAGGAGCCGGACGGAGCCACCGACGAATTGCTGTACTGGTTCTCGCGACTCTCACGCGAGAAACGTTTCAAGCGCGAACGCCTGGAACGCCGCGACTACCACACACACGAGCACCAGGTCAGCCTGCGCTCATTCGCCCTGCTCCCGGCTGGCACTGACGCCGTCGAGAATTCTGCGAGCACCCCTTATGCATCTTGATCTATCCGAACTGTCCCAGCTGGCGCCGATCTTTCGCGAGCTGTTCAAGGGTTATCACGTCAGCCGCCGTGACCCGGAGCTGTATGCGCAACTGTCGAACTTCCAGGACCAGTACCGCACGCTGTTCAAGGCCCTGGGCTTCGAGCTGGTATGCGATACGCGCGGTTTCTACTACTTCGTGCCGGACTCCGCCATTGCCAGCGCGCAGGTGAACAAGACCGCCCAGCGCCTGGCGTTGTTCACCTTCATCATCGTCGAGCATTTGGCTGACCAGGGTCGCGACCCGATCGCTGTGCTCGACGGTGGCAGCCTGGGTCGCGATGAATTGCCGTCGTTGCTGGAGAAGTACCGCGACCTGTTTATCCAGGCCGAAGTGCAGACCCAGGAAGAGCTCGAAGAAAAAATCATGCGCCGCATGACCCAGCTGGGTTTTGCCAGCGAGGACAACGGCATCTATCGCTTCCTGCCGCCGATGCACCGATTCCTCGATGTGTGCCTATCGGTGCAGCAGGACCGCGACCTTGCCGCCAGCGTGCACAGCGTGTTGCCATTGCCGGCGCCGGTGATCATCGATGATGACAGCGATGAAAAACTGCTCAAGACCGATGACCCCCTCGACCTGAGTGACTTCTCGGAAGAAAGCGAAGAAAACGCCCTGGCCCGTGCCATTGCCGAAGAACAGGAGACCGACGCATGAGTAAGGAACGCTACGGCATCCGCCGCTTCGCCCTATTGAACACCGCCGGTTACAGTTTGGGTTTGTTCCCACTGGAAGAGCCGCTGTCGGTGTACGGTGCGAACAACCTGGGTAAATCCGCTTCGATCAACGCCCTGCAGTTCCCGATTCTGGCACGCATGTCGGACATGAGTTTTGGCAAGTACACCCTGGAGCAATCGCGGCGGTTCTACTTTGCGACTGACACCAGCTACATCCTGGTGGAAGTCTCGCTGCCCCACGGCCCGCACGTGATCGGCGTGGTCGGGCGCGGCCCGGGCGGTGGTTTCGGTCACCAGTTCTTTGCCTATGCGGGCAAGCTGGACCTGGCCCACTACCAGAAAAACGACACCTGCCTGCGCCAGAAAGAGTTGTTCACCAACCTTGAACGCGAAGGCCTGAAAGCCTACGAACTCAAGCCGGATGAACTGCGCCGCTTGCTGGTAGGCGGCCACACGTCGGTGCCGCTGGACCTGACCCTGATTCCGCTGCGCTCCACCAGCGAACAGAGCCTGAAGACCTTCCGCGCGCTGTTTATCAACCTGCTGCATATGCGCGAAATCACCGCGGCCAAGCTCAAGCAACTGTTCCTGGATGCTTTCGAACACAGCCTGCGTTCCGGCAGTGTTGATTACATCGCGGCGTGCGAAGAAGCCTTCCGCGACGTGCGACGCATGGAGCAGGATTACAACTCGCTGGTGGCTGCCGGGCCGTTGGTGGAAGCGCTCGCCAATGGCGTAAAACAGCGCGACATTTTACGCGGCAAATTGCATCGCCTGTCGCCGCTGCTGGACTCGCTGCTCGGCACTTGGTCGGACTACGCCAGTGCGCGCAAGGAAGAACTGACGATCCAGGCGGAGCACTACCGCAACGAGCAGGACGCGCTGCAAAACGATCAACGTGGCGGCACCCAGGAGCTGATGCGCCTGGAGCGGGAAATCAGCGGCATCCAGCGTTGGCTGGGCGAATTGTCCGTACTCAAGCATCGCTTTGCACTGGTGGATGACGTCAAGGTGCTGGAGCAGCAACTGCTGGCGGCCAAAGATGCCCACGATGAACTGGCGGGCGCCCTGGCGCAGTCGCGGCAGTTCAGCGCCGAGGATTTGGACGAGCGTTTGCGCGACCTGGAAAAACGCCTGAAGTCGGTCAAGCAGCAGCTCGACCACGCGGACAACAACAGCTACGCCAAACTGCGCGAAGAATTCTCACAGCAGGACGTCGAGCGCCTGATGCGTCTGTTCAACAGTTCGTTGTTCAGCCTGCCATTGGGCGAACACGGCATCACGCTGGATGAGGACGGCCAGTGGGTCAAATCCCTGGAGCAGATTCTCGACGGCTTCAAAGGCGAGCGTTTTGAAGTACCGGGGCTGTCCATCGACATCTCCCACATCGAACCACCTGCATTGCAGGCGCTGGCGGATCGCGCGGCGTTGCGCGACCAGAAAGAGCGCCTGGAAAAAGAACTCAAGCAGCTCAAGACCCAACAGGCCGTAGCCTCTGACCGGGCGGCGAGCAAGACGCAGACCGAAGCGCTTTACCAGCAAGTGCTGGATGCGCAGAAGGCTTTGGAAGATTTCCGCCGCGCGCAAACCCTGAGTGCCGAGGAAGGCGAGAAACTGGAAAACCTGGCGCAGATGGAAGCGGCGCAGGATGAACTCAAGCGCTCCAGCGATGCGTTTACCGAGCGCGTCCAACAGCTGTCGGCCAAGCTGCAATTGGTCGGGCGTCAGATCGGCGATATGGAAGCCAAACAGCGCACGCTGGATGACGCGCTGCGCCGCCGTCAGTTACTGCCGGCGGACTTGCCGTTCGGCACACCGTTCATGGACCCGGTCGACGACTCCATGGACAACTTGCTGCCATTGCTCAACGACTATCAGGACAGCTGGCAAGGTTTGCTGCGCGCCGATGGCCAGATCGAAGCGCTTTACGCCCAAGTGCGCCTCAAGGGTGTGGCCAAGTTTGACAGCGAGGATGACGTGGAGCGTCGCCTGCAACTGCTGATCAACGCCTATGCGCACCGCACCGATGAAGCCCTGACGCTGGGCAAGGCACGCCGCGCAGCGGTCACCGATATCGCGCGGACCCTGCGCAATATCCGCAGCGACTACGACAGCCTGGAACACCAACTGGCCTTGTTCAACCGCGAGATCAACAAGCGCCAGGTCTCCAACCTGCAGAGCTTCCGTATCGTGCTGGCGCCGAACAAGGAAGCCCTCAAGCATATCGACCAGATCATCCACAGTGCCGGTCAATATGAAGAAGGCGAAACCTTGTCGGTGTTCGACCTCAGCCAGAGCGCCGAGCAGGACAACAAGAACGAAGAGGCCAAGGAATACCTCGCGCGCCTGGTGGCTGCCAACCATAACCAGTTGGGCCTCAAGGACCTGTTTGAGCTCGCGTTCGAAATCACCAAGGTGAACGGTCAGCCCGTGATTCACACCGACATTGATGGCGCGGCGTCGAACGGCACTACCATGACCATCAAGGCACTGACCAACATGTATTTGTTGCTGCACTTGATGGACCGTGACCAGGCCGGTCGTGTGCGCTTGCCGTACTACCTCGATGAAGCGGCAGACATCGACGAGAAGAACCAGGCGGCGCTGCTGGAAACCAGTTTGCAGCTGGGCTTTGTGCCGATCCTGGCCAGTGTGAAGCCGCAGGTGTCCGCCCAGGTGGCGATCGACCTGGAAGGCGGCAGCGGGCCGAATGGCATCTACATCGACGAGGCGGACTGGAAGTACATCCGTCGTCACGATGCGGTGAAGGCAACGGTGAATGTGCAGGCGGATGAGCCGGAGTTGGATGCGGTTTAATCCACTGCGCTGAAATGCAAAAAGGCCGCGATCTTATGGATCGCGGCCTTTTTTTACGGTGTTTTTGAGGGCCTCTTCGCGAGCAAGCCCGCTCCCACTTTTGACCGCGTTTATCCTGTAGGAACGCGGTCGAATGTGGGAGCGGGCTTGCTCGCGAAGGCCACGCCTCGGTTTATTTGCCGAGCGGGATTTTAGGCGCCCAAGTCAGCCATTCATCTTCGAACTTGTCGAACAACGGGAAGGTTTGCTGCGGACGGGCGGCGTTGCCCATACGCTCGCCTTCTGGCGTTGCGAAGGCGATGCCGCCGGCAACGAGGGTTTCCAGGGATTCGGTGCGGACCGTCGCACCTTTGAACAGGCCGAAGTCGAGTCCAAAACCGCTGGTGTTCCAGAAGCGACTGCCACCACGCACCAGCGGCGCATACTTGGGTTCGATCAGGATGTGGATCAGCACGCGGTCGGCGGTCTGGCCCAGCTCGTAGCCAGTGACTTTGCCGACGGTGACTTCGCGGTAAGTGACCGGAACGCCCTCTTTCAGCGAGCCACGGCGTGCAGCGCTGAGTACCAGGCTGAGGCCTTCCTCCTGGTGAACAGCCTCCGGTGGCTTGTCCAATGCGACGAAGCTTTTTTGCGGCCCTAGGTTTTTCGCGGCGGGCAGCACTTCGATGTATTGGCCGGTTACCAGGGTTTCCAGGTTTGAGGTTTTCATCAAACCCAGCTCAGGCTTGACCACCCAGAACTGGCTGCCTGCGCGCGCGATCCGATCAGCCACTTGGGTAATACGGGCGCTGAGCAGGACTGACTGCATGTCGGCGCTGAGGTCGACGTGCTCGATCTTGCCCACATCCAGGCCTTTGAAGCGCACTGGCGTGCCCGCGCGCAAACCGTCGGCGCGATCAACCTTGATGGTCACGAGGGTGCCATGTTGATTGGCAGCTTCATGATCAGTGAACAGACGGAAACGCGGGATGCGTTTTTTCAGCGGCACATTCGGTTCCGGCGTTTCGAAGGCGATACCACCGGCCATCAGGCTGGCGAGGGATTCACTCTTAACTTGGATGCCGCCGGTGAGGCCGCCGGTCAGCGTGACGCCGCTGGCATTCCAGAAACGCGTCGAGCCGTTGACCAGGTTCTCGTATTCCTTCTCGATGTGAACACCGATGACCAGTTGTTTGTTCTTGCGCGAGAACTGGTAGCTCTGCACCGAACCTACTTTGACCTGCTTATAGAGGATCGGGCTGCCGACATCCAAGGAGCCAAGGTTGTCCGTGAACAGCACCATGTGCAAGCCTGGGGAACGCAGGTCCAACGGCGGCGCTTTGGCTCTGGCGACGAACTCACGTTGTGGTGCGCTGCCTTTGTCGCCGGGGCGGATGGCGATGTAGTTACCTTTGACCAGGGCTTCCAGGCCCGTGATGCCTGCCAGGGAGATGGACGGTTTGACCACCCAGAATTGGGTGTCCTGTACCAGGTAATCTTCGGCGAGCGGATCGAGGGTCAGCTCGGCGTTGGCACTGGACAGGTCCGGGTCAATCTTCAAGGTTTTCAGGCTACCGACCTGGATGCCTTTGTACATGACCGGAGTACGCCCGGCTTGCAGGCCCTCGAAATCGGTGAGCTTGACCTTGACCTTGATGCCGGCTGCGGCGGCGTCGAAGTCCTCGTAGAGGCGAAACGGCAGGCTCGGGTCGGTCGGCGGGCTGTCCTTGCGATTCTCGGGTGTGGCGAACGCGATACCACCGGCGACGATGCTGGAGAGGGATTCGCTGCGCACTTTTACGCCGGAGAGGTTGGCGTCGATGCTGATGCCGCTGGCGTTCCAGAAACGTGTGTGTTTGCGCACCAGATTGGCGTAGGTCGGCTCGATGTAGACCTTGATCTCGACAGTGCTCTGGTCTTCGGACAGCAGGTAGCTTTTGACCTGACCGACCTGGATCTGTTTGTAGAACACCGGACTGCCACGGTTGAGCGAGCCAAGGCGATCGGCCTTGATGGTCAGGTGGAGACCGGGCTTGGCATCAGATAAAGGCGGCTCTTCGGAGAGCGCTTTGAATTTGCGAGTGGGCTCACCATCGCCAGGGCTGGCGGCAATGTAGTTACCCGAGACCAGGGTTTCCAGACCCGTGATGCCAGCGAGGCTGACGCTGGGTTTGACCAGCCAGAAACGTGTGTTGGTCTTGAGGTATTGCTCGACATCCTTGTTCATCTCAATGGTCGCGATCACACCGCGATTGCTGCCCTCGTCGTCCAGGGCCAGCGTCTTGACCTTGCCCACGGTCATGCCTTTGTAGACCACTTCGGTCTTGTTGACCTGGATGCCTTCGCCGCTTTCAAAGCGGACCTGGATCTCAATACCTTGCTGGGAATAGGCGCGCCACCCTAACCAGCCGCCAATAATCAGGGCGACCAATGGCAACACCCAAATGGCCGACCAATTGGAAGCTGGGCGGGTTTTAGCTTTTGGCAAATCACTCATGGTCGTCGTCCGACTCCGTGTTATCCCAAATCAGTCGGGGATCAAAAGTTACTGCGGCAAGCATCGTCAAGATCACCACACTGGCGAACGCTGCAGCGCCAAGATTGGCCTCGACACTGGCAAGTCGCCCAAAGTTAACAACCGCCACCAGGATGGCGATCACGAAGATATCCAGCATGGACCAGCGGCCAATGAATTCGATAAAGCGGTACATAACGATGCGTTGCTGCGCGGACAGCGGTTGGTGGCGCTGCACCGAGAACAGCAACAGGCCAATGCCTACCAATTTGAACGTCGGCACCAGAATGCTGGCGATAAACACCACGGCAGCGATGGGAAACATACCGTGCTGTACCAGCTGAATCACCCCCGACATGATCGTACTGGGGTCGCCTTGGCCAAGGGAGCTGACGGTCATGATTGGCAACAGATTGGCGGGGATATACAAGATCGCCGCAGTGATCAGTAAGGCCCAGGTGCGCATGAGGCTATTGGGGCGACGGGCATGGATCAGCGCACCGCAGCGCGTGCAGAGCTGCTCATCGGTATCGGCCTCTTGCTTGTTCAACTCGTGGCATTCGGTACAAATCAGAATGCCTGCATCAATCGCCCGCATGATCATCCTCTCCTGCCAATGCCTGCCAGATCTGGTGGGGCGACATCACCACCTCAAGCAGAACCTGAACGATTAATAGACTGACGAAGCAGGTCAGACCCAGGCCAATTGTGATAGAGGCCATGTCGGCGAGTTTAACGATCGCGACAAGCACACCCATCAAGTAGACCTCCAACATCCCCCAATCCTTCAAGTGATGGTAAATGCGATAGAGCAACAGCCCATAACTGCGCCCGATCTTCCAGCGAATGCTTAGCAGCACCGCTAATTGGCAGAGCAACTTGAGCAGGGGAATTCCCATGCTGCACAGGAATACAACAGCCGCTACACCTTGCATACCGGTATCGAACAGGCCGACGACGCCACTCCACACGGTGTCCTCTGACGACTGCCCAAGTAGATTGAGCTGCATGATCGGTAAAAAGTTCGCAGGGATGTACAGCAACAGCGCGGCAATCACCAAGGCGAGGCTTCGCTCGACGACATTGTGGCGATGAGCATAGAGCTCGTAGCCGCAGCGCGGGCATTGAGCCTTTTCGCCCAGGGCGAGCGTTGGCTTGCGCATCAGCAAGTCGCACTCATGGCATGCCACCAGATCATCCAGTGGTAAATCCGACACCTCGGGGGTATCAACCGGATCGGGCATAGATAGGGCTCTAATTCTAAAAAAGGTTAGGTGCCTATTCTAATGGTCTGGTTCAGAAATAACTGTGCAAATTTGTCGGGAAGGATTGAGCGACTTATCGAAAAACATACGGGGCGATGCTGTATATGAGACAGCGTGCGTTCATGTTGAAGTGCATTGTGGATGCCGATAGCCGCTTAGCACTTTTCGACCGCCCAAAACAAAACCCCTGTCTGCGTTAGCAAACAGGGGTTCTGGAATTTAATCTTGACGATGACCTACTCTCACATGGGGAAACCCCACACTACCATCGGCGATGCATCGTTTCACTGCTGAGTTCGGGATGGGATCAGGT
>NZ_JBKEZW010000008.1:0-347093 GCF_053345295.1 Pseudomonas sp. M5A4_2d
GAGCGGTTGGTTAAGATCTTTCGTCTCAACCGAGGCGCGCATTCTACAGCAGCCTCATTTGCTGTCAAGTGATTATTTTCAGAAGTTTTCGAAGAATTCTTCAACAACTTCAACCACTTGCGCTTCCGATCTCTCGTTAGCGGGAGGCGAATTCTACAGCGTTACACGCTGCTGTCAACACCTCTTTTTCTCCGCTTTCGACCGAGAGGATCGAAACGTTAATAGAGCCAAACAACACTGCCCTACCAACTCCTTCTGGACTTCAATGAACTGAAGCAACTCGCTGTCGAACTCTGCATAACTCTTTGTTTACCAAGGAGTTTTCCGTTTCGACTGCGCCGGAAGTGGGGCGAATTATAGACTTCCAGAATTTGCCGTCAAGCGCTAATTACGCTTTTGTCGTAGAAAGTGGTTTTTTCGCAATAAGGCGGGGAATTCGACGCATCACTGGTGGAATCCGCAAGAGCAAAAGCACCGCGCCTATAGATGCATAGATAGCCCACTCCTTCAGGTCGGCGCGCACGATCCAAAGCATATGCAGCAAACCAAGCCCAAGAATCACATACACCAGACGATGCAGCTTCTTCCAACGGCTGCCGAGCCGACGCTGGCTATAACGATTTGACGTCACCGCCAGTACCAATAAACAGAGAAAACCCAGCGCGCCCACAATAATGTAAGGCCGCTTGCGCAGCTCTACACCAAATTGCGACCAATCAAGCCCAAGGATGAACACACAATAAGCCGCCAGGTGCAGAGCCACATACGCAAAACACCAGAGCCCCAACTGTCGGCGGACGGCAATCCACCCCGCCCACCCGCTGAGTTTCTGCAGTGGCGTCATGCACAGCGTGATCAGCAACAGAATCAACGTTCCAAGCCCCAGTCGATCCATCAGCACTTTCCCAGGATCCGGCCCGAGCACAGAGCTCCACGCCTCATACAGCCAGAAAAATGGCCATATCGCCGCGGCTATAAAGACGCCAACGCGCCAGATCGGATAACGCATCAGTAGTTCTTCCGCAAATCGAGGCCTGTATAAAGAGAAGCGACCTCATCCGAGTAGCCATTGAACATCTGCGTCTCGCGCACATTCGGACTGAACAAGCCGCTCGGCAGACGACGCTCCCGCGCCTGGGTCCAGCGAGGATGGTCGACTGTAGGATTCACGTTCGCGTAGAACCCATACTCATTGGCCGCAATACTCTGCCACGTGGTCTTAGGCTGCTCGCTCACCAGACTGATACGCACAATGGACTTCACACTCTTGAAGCCATACTTCCACGGCACCACCAAACGCAATGGCGCACCGTTCTGGTTAGGCAACTCACGCCCATACATGCCAACCGCAAGGATCGCCAACGGATTCATCGCCTCATCCAGACGCAGCCCTTCTACATAAGGCCAGTCGATCAAGCCGAAGCTGGAGCGCTGCCCCGGCATGCTTTTGGGGTCCTGGAGCGTTTCAAAGCGTATGTACTTGGCCTTGGAGGTTGGCTCAACCTGTTTGAGCAAGGCTGATATTGGAAAGCCCATCCACGGAATCACCATCGACCACGCCTCGACACAGCGCAGCCGGTAAATGCGTTCTTCCAACTGATAAGGCTTCATGAAGTCTTCCAGCGCATAACGCCCAGGCTTCGCGACCTCCCCATCAATGACCACACTCCAGGGCTCAGTCTTGAGTGAACCCGCGTTCTTCGCTGGGTCGCCCTTATCCGTGCCGAACTCATAGAAGTTGTTGTAGTGGGTTGCATCCTTGAACGGAGTGATGGCTTCGCCCTTGACCGTGACAGCCTGCCACTGGGTACTCGGCAGTTTCTCGGCAAACCAGCTCGGAGCGTTACCCGGCTCGACATCAGCGTAACGCGCAGCATCGTCCGCACTCGCCCAACGCGGCAACGTACTCGCAGCCACACCGGCAAGCGCACCGCCGAGCAAGCTACGGCGAGAGAGATAGAAGGATTCAGGGGTGACATCCGATTCGTGGCAATCGGACGCTTTGGGGATCTTGATTAACATGGCAACTCCGCAGCATTGGAGAACTGATGCACCAATAGACTGCGGAGTATGGGGAATATTACATTAAGGCAATGTTTTGTCCCGACGAAGATGCAGCAGGTACTGAATCGGCCCCGAAGCGGCATAGACCAAAAATGCCAGCAGCAATATGCGCGGCGGGTCACTGAACACGACGGCAAACACCAGTACCACCACCAGGATAGCCACGAAAGGCACGCGCCCCTTGAGGTCAAACTCCTTGAAGCTGTTGTACTTGATGTTACTGACCATCAACATCCCGGCCGCGGCAACCATCAAGGCCACCAGGAAAGACATCTTCGATCCCTGTATCCCGTAGTCACTGAACGCCCAGACGATACCCGCCACCACTCCCGCAGCAGCGGGGCTCGCGAGACCAATGAAGTAACGCTTGTCGGCGGTGCCCACCTGGGTATTGAAGCGCGCCAGCCGCAAAGCTGCGCCCGCGACGTAGATAAAGGCAACCATCCAGCCGACCTTACCCATATCACCCAGCGCCCAAGCGAACGCCAGCAGTGCAGGCGCCACACCAAAGGCGACCATGTCCGACAACGAGTCGTACTCGGCACCGAAGGCGCTTTGGGTATTGGTCATGCGCGCGACACGACCATCAAGGCCGTCGAGCACCATGGCCACAAAGATTGCGATGGCAGCAAAACCGAAATACTTGCTGGCACTCGCCGCATCACCCGCCGCCAATGCGCTCTGAGCGCTCATGGAGTTGATGATGGAATAGAACCCGGCAAACAGGTTCGCGGTGGTGAACAGATTGGGCAGGAGATAGATGCCACGATGCCGGACCTTGCGGCCTTCCGCGTCATGCCCTTCTTCGACATGTTCATCGATCGGTAGCAGGCTATCGGCGCCAGAAGCCTGGCTTGGCTCGTCGGGACGTTCGCTCATGGACTTTACCTTGCAACGGTGTGAAAAAAATTCGACAAATACTTGCGGCGAGTGTTCGCCCGCAAACGATGCAGCTTTATACCAGAACCTGCCTCCCAAACGAAAAAACGCGGCCTAAGCCGCGTTTTCTCTTGATGCGTACGACTTAGTTTTTGGCTTTGTCGACGATCTTGTTGGCACCGATCCACGGCATCATGGAGCGCAGTTGCTCGCCGATGATTTCGATACCGTGAGCGGCGTTGTTACGACGCTTGGCGGTCATCGAAGGGTAGCCGGTTGCGCCTTCGCTGATGAACATTTTGGCGTATTCGCCGTCCTGAATACGTTTCAGGGCGTTGCGCATAGCCTGACGGGACTCGGCGTTGATGACTTCCGGGCCAGTCACGTACTCGCCGTATTCGGCGTTGTTGGAGATCGAGTAGTTCATGTTGGCGATACCGCCTTCGTACATGAGGTCAACGATCAGCTTCAGTTCGTGCAGGCATTCGAAGTAGGCCATTTCCGGCGCGTAGCCAGCTTCAACCAGGGTTTCGAAACCGGCTTTAACCAGTTCAACGGTACCGCCGCACAGAACAGCTTGCTCGCCGAACAGGTCGGTTTCGGTCTCGTCCTTGAAGGTGGTTTCGATGATGCCGGTACGACCGCCACCAACACCCGCTGCGTAGGACAGTGCAACGTTTTTGGCGTTGCCCGAAGCGTCCTGGTAGATCGCGATCAGGTCAGGAATACCGCCGCCTTTGACGAACTCGGAGCGCACGGTGTGGCCCGGGGCTTTCGGCGCGATCATGATCACGTCGAGGTCGGCACGCGGCACAACCTGGTTGTAGTGAATCGCGAAGCCGTGGGAGAAGGCCAGGGTAGCGCCCTTCTTGATGTTCGGCTCGATTTCGTTCTTGTACAACGCGGACTGGAACTCGTCCGGGGTCAGGATCATGACCAGGTCGGCAGCAGCAACAGCGGAAGCAACGTCAGTTACTTTCAGGCCATGAGCTTCAGCCTTGGCAACAGTGGCCGAGCCTTTACGCAGGCCAACAGTCACGTCAACGCCGGAATCTTTCAGGTTGCACGCTTGAGCGTGGCCCTGGGAACCGTAGCCGATGATGGCGACTTTTTTGCCCTGGATGATCGACAGGTCACAATCTTTTTCGTAATAAACTTTCATGAGGTTCCTCTATATATCCAGGCCGTTAGGCCATTCACTAATTGGGTTAGATGCTGAGTACTTTGTCGCCACGAGCAATCCCGGTGACGCCACTGCGTACAGTTTCCAGAATCGAGGCCGTCCCGATCGACTGGATGAAGCTGTCCAGCTTGTCGCTTGTACCGGTCAGTTGCACGGTATAAACGCTGGCGCTCACATCGACGATCTGCCCGCGATAAATGTCGGTAGTCCGTTTGATTTCGGCACGCTGGGCACCCGTGGCCTTAACCTTCACCAACATCAGCTCACGCTCGATGTGGGCACTTTCCGACAGATCGACCAGCTTGACCACTTCGATCAGTTTGTTGAGGTTCTTGGTGATCTGCTCGATCACCTCATCGTGGCCCACGGTGGTCAACGTCAGGCGCGACAGGGTCGGGTCTTCGGTCGGGGCCACGGTCAGGCTTTCGATGTTGTAGTTGCGTTGCGAAAACAGGCCGACAACACGAGACAGAGCGCCGGGTTCGTTCTCCAGAAGCAGGGAGATAATGTGCCGCATGATTAAGTACGCTCCGTCTTGTTCAGCCACATATCGCGCATAGAGCCGTCTTTGATCTGCATCGGGTAGACGTGCTCGCTGGTGTCAACCTGAATATCAAGGAACACCAGGCGGTCCTTCATGGCGAACGCCTCTTCCATCATCGGTTTCAAATCCTTCAAATCAGTGATGCGCATGCCGACGTGGCCATAGGCTTCAACCAATTTGACGAAATCTGGCAGCGATTCCATGTAGGAGTGGGAGTGACGGCTGCCGTAGCTCATGTCCTGCCACTGACGAACCATGCCCAGCACGCCGTTGTTCAGGCAGACGATCTTCACCGGGAGGCCGTACTGCAAGCACGTCGACAGTTCCTGGATGTTCATCTGGATACTGCCCTCACCGGTGACGCACGCGACGTCAGTGTCGGGGAAGCTCAGCTTTACACCCATGGCCGCAGGAAAACCAAAGCCCATCGTGCCCAGGCCACCGGAGTTGATCCAGCGGTTAGGCTTGTCGAACTTGTAGTACTGCGCGGCGAACATCTGGTGCTGGCCCACGTCGGAGGTCACAAAGGCGTCGCCCTTGGTCACTTCGCAGAGGGTTTCGATCACGGTTTGCGGCTTGATGATGCTGCCGTCGCCCTTGTCGTAAGGGAACAGGCCGCGATCACCGCGCCATTCGTCAATCTGCTTCCACCAGCTGGCAACGGATTCCTTGTTCGGCGTTTCGCCGATGTCCTTGAGGGCGGCAACCATTTCAGTCAACACGCTTTCCACTGGGCCCACGATTGGCACGTCGGCCTTGATCGTCTTGGAGATGGACGCCGGGTCGATGTCGATGTGGATGATCTTGGCATTCGGGCAGAATTTGCTCGCGCCATTGATCACTCGGTCATCAAAACGCGCGCCTACAGCCAGGATCACATCGGCATGGTGCATCGCGAGGTTGGCGGTGTAGCTACCGTGCATACCGAGCATGCCGACGAACTGGCGGTCCGTGCCCGGAAATGCGCCGAGGCCCATCAAGGTGTTGGTCACCGGCAGGTTGAGCAGTTTGGCCAGCTCGGTCAAAGGCGCCGAACCGCCACCCAGAATCACGCCACCACCCGAGTACAGCACAGGACGCTTGGCCGCCAGGAGCATTTCTGCCGCCTTGCGAATTTGCCCCGAGTGCCCACGAACGGCCGGGCTGTAGGAACGCAGCTTGGCTTTCTTCGGGAAAACGTATTCGAATTTCTCAGCCGGGTTGGTCATGTCTTTCGGGATATCGACCACTACAGGGCCCGGGCGACCGGACTGTGCAAGGTAGAACGCCTTTTTCATGACTTCCGGGATTTCCGAGGCATGCTTGATCATGAAGCTGTGTTTCACGATCGGCCGAGAGATACCGATCATGTCGGTTTCCTGGAATGCATCGGTACCGACCATGGTGCTTGCGACCTGGCCGGAAATGATCACCATCGGGATGGAGTCCATATAAGCAGTCGCGATGCCGGTAATGGCATTGGTTGCGCCTGGGCCGGACGTTACCAGTACCACGCCGGCTTTACCGGTGGCACGGGCGTAACCGTCAGCCATATGGGTCGCAGCCTGTTCGTGGCGCACCAGGATGTGGGTAACAGCCGGTTCCTTGAACAGTGCGTCGTAGACATGCAGCAGAGCACCACCTGGGTACCCGTAGATATAGTCGACGCCTTCGTCACGCAAAAAGCGGACGAGCATCTCACCACCAGATAAAAGCTCCACGTTGTTCACCTCTAAAACGCCAGAATACCGTCCGTTAAAAACCGACGGGTCTTAATAGGTTTACTTCTCAACAGAGCATGAGCGACGGTGGTCGCCGACTACGTCAGCACTGACTGAGCAAGTATTGGGATCGTCCCAAGTGTTGCGGGCTTTTCCCACCCAGCGCGAGGTAACGCGTTGCGGGTGTTACAGGTCGGCGCGGGTGTGCGCCTCATGATCTGCTGAGCGGGCCTGCTTCTGGCAGTCCCGATACAGCGGACTTTGGATTCTTCTGTTTCAGCCCCTTCAAGTCAAGCAATAATTGCGCTTTTTTCCAACTAAGCGCATGAGAACGTAGAAGAAAGGGGTTTGATGAGGGATAAAACTCGCCTGAATGTCGTCAAGCGGTAGAAATGTGCGCAAGACTGCCGGAAAAACCGGCAGTCAGGCAATTAACGAGCGTCGACGATCAGTTGGTCGAACTTTTTCAGCGCATTTCGCAAACCCAGGCTCTCGACCGGCCGATCGGCATAGACCATCTCGGCCATTTCCATGATCCCTGACGCATTGGGCAAGGGCAGGTCCTGCTGCAGAATCTGCTTCATGCGCACCAGGAAGATCCACTGCAGCCACTGGTGAAAGTCCAGGGTATCAACCGAGAAAGGCTCGACGCTGCTGAGCGCCTCGGCGCTGGGGGACACTTCGTCCCACCAACCCTGCACGCGCAACTCGCGCTCAATCAGCAATAACTGTTCAGCAATCGCTGGAAAACGTGCATCCATCAGAGGCTGACCTTGGCTTTTTGCCGAGCTTGAGCGGCCCCGGCAGCATCGCCTTGTGCGGCACGCGCGTCACCAATCAAGGCCCACAGGTTGGCTTGCAGGTCTGGACGACCATTGGCCATGGTCAGGCCGCGACGGGCGAACTGTTCGGCCTGCGGCGCATCACCCTGAGCCATACGCACTTGGGCGAGGCGATACAACACTTGCGGTTCGCGCGGTGCCACACGCTGGGCACGCTCAAGGCTCGACGACGCACCGTTCAAGTCGCCGCCGGCCTGCTGCTGCTGGGCAGTGGTCAGCAAAGCCAACACCGGACCATCCAGCTGCTCGTCAGCCGACAGACCACCAGCGCTCGAACGCGACGGAATACCGCTCGGCGTGGACGGCATGTTGTAGTTGCCCTGGTTGACCGGCGCCGTTTGGATCGGCGTGGCGTCGATTGGCCCCGACGTGCTTGGCCCCGGGGTCCAAGGCTCCGCACTGATCGGTGCCGACGTAGCGGCACCCGCGCCCGGCACCATCACAACCACGCCCGAATCCTGCGGTATGGCTTGCGGTGTGGCTTGGGCAGGACGCTTGACTACGGTCTGACGGAAGCCGCCAGTGGCCGAAATGCGGTCGCTGTTGGAAACGGTCGTGCTCGAATCCACCACTGGAATCGAACCACGCTGCACGCTGGAGCAACCGCTGAGCACCGCCAGAGCTGTAATAGCTGGAATCAACCACTTGTTCACTTGAAACCCTCTTTAGCTTAATTCATCCAGCCCTTGACCCAATCCATCACCGATTCCGCGTCAGCAGGGGCACTGCCACCGCACGCGGCGCCGGGTGGTGGCTCGCTGCCGCGAATATACGGCATCTGTACCGCGCCCGGACAGTTGGCATCAGAACCTTGGCCTGTGTGTGGATCAATCCAAGCCTGCACGATGTTATCCGGCTGCGGCATGTTCAGCGGCAGCGGGTCGGCCTTGCGCATGAAACTGGTCCAGACCTGCAGGGCACCGGTCGCGCCGGTGAACGGCGTCTTGCCATTGTCGTCACGCCCAAGCCACACCACTGCCAGCACATCCTGGCCGAAGCCGGCGAACCAGCTGTCACGCGAATCGTTACTGGTACCGGTCTTACCCGCCAGCGTCAGGTTCGACGGCAGCACGCTGTAGACCGAGCGCCCGGTGCCTTCACGCATTACGCGCTGCATGGCGTTCTGGATCAGGTAGATGGAACCCGCATCAAAACGCTGCTGAATCTGGAACGGGTAGCGTTTGAGCGGCTCGCCCTCGGCGGTCAGCACACTGCGAATGCCGCGCATCGGAGTATTGAAACCACCGTTGGCGAGAGTCTGGTACATCGTGGCCACTTCCATCGGGGTCATGGCGCCAGCCCCCAGGAGCATGGACGGGAACGCCGGGAACTCACGGGTAATGCCCAGGCGCCCCAAGGTTTTCAGCACATTCGGTACACCCACTTCAAGCCCAAGGCGCGAGGTGGAGATGTTGTAGGAATGCGCCAGGCCCTGGTACAGGAACACGGTGCCGTGGGAGCGTCGATCGAAGTTCTGCGGCGTCCACACTTGGCCATCAGCACCTTTGACCGAGAGCGGATCATCCGACAACCAACTGGTCAGGGTGTATTTGCTCGGTTTTTCCAAAGCCGTCAGGTAGACCGCCGGCTTAGCCAGCGAGCCAATCGGCCGCACGGCATCCAGTGCGCGGTTGAAACCGGCAAAACTGGCTTGTCGACTGCCGATCATGGCCTGGACTTCGCCGGTTTCCGGGTTGGTCACGACCATCGCCGCCTCGACTTCATCCGAGCCTTTACGGCCGGTCAGGCGCTTGAATGTGTCGTTCACCGATGCTTCGGCTTTCATCTGCAGAATCGGGTCGAAACTGGTGAAGATCCGCAGGCCTTCTTCGGTCAAGTCTTCGTCGCGGTAATCTTCACGCAACTGGCGTTTGACCAGGTCGATAAAGCCTGGGAAGGAGCTGTCCGCCAGCTTGCCGCGAGTGGTTACACCCAGTGGCATTTTCTTTGCGGCAGCGACTTGTTCGGCAGTGGCAACACCCTGCTGTTCCAGCACATCCAACACCAGGTTACGACGCTCGAGCGCACGCTCCGGGTTGCGGCGCGGGTTGTAATAGGACGGCCCTTTGACCATCCCCACCAACAACGCGACTTGATGCAACTTCAGCTCGGACAAAGGCTGGCCAAAGAAGAACTGACTGGCCAAGCCAAAACCGTGCACGGCGCGCTGGCCATCCTGACCGACGAAGACCTCGTTGAGGTACGCCTCAAGGATTTCCTGCTTGCTGTAATGCAGTTCCAGCAGCATTGCCATCATGGCTTCGGTGAGCTTACGGGTCAGGCTGCGCTCGTTGGTCAGGTAGAAGTTCTTGACCAATTGTTGCGTCAGCGTACTGCCACCCTGAGTCATCTTCCCGCCGGAGGTGTTGACCCAGATGGCGCGAGCAATCGACTTCGGTGACACACCCCAGTGGCTATAAAAGTCGCGATCTTCTACTGCAACCAAGGTTTCCAGCAGGTATGGCGGCACTTGGTCAAGCTTGATCAGGATGCGATCTTCAAGGTTCTTCGGGTAAATCCCGCCGATCATCAAGGGTTCCAGACGCACCACGGGCAACTTCGAGCCATTGAGCGACGACAGCTCTGCAACGTAATCGCCAGAGAAGCGCACGCGCACCGGCTGGGCTTTTTCCAGGCCTTCATAGAACTGGAAGCCGCGAGTGTTCAAATCGACGGTGTTGCCACTGACGGCGGCGGCACCCGGGCCGTTGCTCACGGGTTCGCGGCGGTAACCCAGGGCATCGAGTTCAGTGAGGAAGTCATCCTTGCTCAGCTTCTGGCCGGTGAACAGTTCCAGCGGGCGGGCGTACACCTTGGCCGGGATGGTCCAGCGCTTGCCGGAGAACTTCTCCTGGACCACGGCGTCGAGGTAAACCGCGAAGCCGGCGAGCACGACAAGGCCAACCAGGCTTAGCTTGAGCGCCCAGCCCAGCCACGGGCGCAGGCCGCGGGAAGGAGGTTTTTTACGGGAACGGGGAGATCGGGTTCGAGTCATGGCGGCGGATTATACGCACTTTATCGATGATCAACATGAGCCGGACAGCGGTTTGCACGACCGGCTGTAACCGCCATAATGCCGGCCATGATTTCCCCCAGACTTTGAAGGATCGCCTGTGAGCCAGTCCCTGATCGCTGCACTGCAAAACCCGGCTTTGTATCCGCATCCGGTTGAAGCGTTTCAAGTCATCGAGACCCATATTTCCTGGGTCATACTGACGGGCCCCTTCGCTTATAAACTGAAGAAACCGATGAATTTCGGCTTTCTGAATTTCACTGAGCTGGCCGATCGTGGTCATTTTTGCAACGAAGAGTTGCGACTCAACCAGCGCCTGACCAAAGACTTGTATCTCGAAGTGTTGCCGATCACCGGCACTGCCGAAGCCCCGCAACTGAACGGCGAAGGCCCGGTAATCGAGTACGCGCTGAAAATGCGCCAGTTCCCGCAAAGCCAAATGCTGAGTACCTTGCAAGCCAACGGCGAACTGACCAGCGCGCACATTGATGAGATGGCCAAGCAGATTGCGCATTTCCACCTGACCGCACCGAAAGTGCCGCAAGAACACCCAGCCGGCACCCCGGACGAAGTGATGGCGCCGGTACGCCAGAACTTCGAGCAGATCCGCCCATTTCTCAGCGACAAGGCCGACCTGGCTCAACTGGAAGCCCTGCAAGCCTGGTCTGAAAGCAGCTTCGAACGCCTCAAGCCGCTGCTGGCACAGCGCAAGCTGGAGGGTTTCACTCGCGAATGCCACGGTGATATTCACCTGGGCAACGCCACGCTGATCGATGGCGAGGTCGTGATCTTTGACTGCATCGAGTTCAACGAACCCTTTCGCTTCACCGACGTCTACGCCGATACCGGCTTCCTGGCCATGGACCTGGAAGACCGCGGCCTCAAATCCCTGGCACGCCGATTTATCAGCCAATACCTGGAGTTGACCGGCGACTACCAAGGCCTTGAACTGCTGAACTTCTATAAAGCCTACCGTGCGTTGGTCCGCGCCAAGGTGGCGCTGTTCAGCATGCCGAGCGAGGCAAGCCCGGTGCAGCGCGCCACCACCCTGCGCCAGTACCGCAACTACGCCAACCTGGCGGAAAGCTACAGCACCATTCCTTCGCGTTTCCTCGCCATTACCCACGGCGTATCGGCAGTCGGCAAAAGCCACGTTGCCATGCGCCTGGTGGAAGCACTGGGCGCTGTGCGCCTGCGCTCGGATGTGGAGCGCAAGCGCCTGTTCGGCGAGCAGAAGGTAGAGAACACGCCGCAAGCCGGTATCTATGCTGCCGATGCCAGCGCAGCGACCTACGCTCGCTTGAACGAAATCGCCGACACCCTGCTGCGTGCCGGGTATCCGGTGGTACTGGATGCCACCTTCCTGAAGCGCGAGCAACGCGACGCCGCAGCGAAGATTGCTGAAGCCACCGGCGCGCCCTTCCTGATCCTGGATTGCAATGCGCCGCAAGCCGTTATCGCCAGCTGGCTGGCACAGCGTCAGGCCGATAAAAACGATCCTTCCGACGCAACGCTGAGCATCATCGAAGAGCAGCAAGCCAGTCGCGACCCGCTGACGGCCAAGGAGCAGCTCCTCAGCAAGCGTGTCGAGACGAATGAAAGCGGAACGCTGGACGCGTTAGTCGCGCACATTCGTCAGCACCTGCCCGGCCTGTAAGAAATATTTCTTGGTCGTGTCACCGATCTTGGGTGCACGACCCAGCAATAGTGGCACTATAATGGCGTCATAATTCCAACGGGAGTCGCCGTCATGAGTCAGCCCAAGCTTCTTGATACCCCGCTCTACGCGCTCCTGCACAAGGACGACATTCGAGGCTTCAACCAGGAACGCCCAATAGACGGGATTATCGACATGCGCGGTGGCGACTTCCGAGGGCTGGACCTGCGCGATTTGAATGCCATAGGCGTGGACTTCACCGACGCGTACTTCCGCTCTGCCGACCTGCGCGGGCTGGATTTGCGCGATTGCTCACTGGAAGGCGCCAGCCTGGCCCATGCGCAGATCTCCGGCACCTACTTCCCTGCCGAATTGACGGCTGACGAGATCTTGATGTCGGTTAATTTCGGCACTCGTCTGCGTTACCGCACCAAGTAACATCACACTCTGGGCCCCGGGTACGTATCGTGCGTACCGGGTGCCTCCTGCCTGCTTATCGTCAAAATTCCTTTGCCACTCTTATAGCGTTTCAGCCGCGCCTGACCAAAGAATCACGCTTTTCCTACTGAGCGCTACACTCCCTTTCAGGCCTGCCTGGTCACGATACCCACCGCACCATTCGGCCGTCGCAAGGAGGCTTGATGAACGATGAGCTGCAACACTTGAAAAACCTGGGAAAGACGTCAGCGCAGTGGCTGCACGCGGTGGGCATCCACAGCGCGTCCGACTTGCGCCGGCTGGGCGCGGTCGATGCCTATCGGGCCGTAAGGACTCGCGGGTTCCGAGCGTCGAAAGTCCTGCTGTATGCGATTGAAGGGGCGCTGATGGATGTGCACTGGAACGATATCCCGGCAGAGCGCAAGGAAGCTCTGAACCGTCAATTGGATGCGATTTCAGCGCGCCAGAAGAATTAGGTGAGTTAGCAAACCCACTATTTACAGGCGGTTCTAACGCTCGTTTGAGAAAAACGAAAGGACGCTTAAAAACAAATGTTGACTCTCAAATGAGAATCGTTATGATTATCACAACTGGTCGCGAGATCAGCCGATAACTGAAAGACCATTGGTTCGGACTCTCAGATTATCTCCTCATCAGGCTAATCACGGTTATTTGACCCGGCTCTTGCCGGGTCTTTTTTTGCCTACGAAGAACTGATTTCAGCGCGCAATAATCAGTGGATGCCCGCGCTCGGGGTGTGGCTGCACTAATACGTCCAGGCCAAACACCGCCTTGAGTGGCCCAGGCCGCATCACCTGTGCCGGCGTGTCCAGGGCATGTGGACGCCCGCCTTCCAGCAGCAGAATGCGATCACAGTAACGCGCCGCCAGATTCAGGTCATGGAGGATCACCAACACTGCCGCTCCCCGGTCGGCAAATGTACGTATTGCCTGCAAGGTCGTGTGTTGGTGCAAGGGATCGAGCATCGATGTCGGCTCATCCAACAGCAACGTCTGCCCCGCTTCCCCCGGCCACAATTGCGCCAGAACCCGCGCCAGGTGCACACGTTGGCGCTCACCGCCCGAAAGGGCAAGGTAACTGCGACCGCTCAAGTGCCCGATATCCGCCGCCTGCAGCGCCGCATTAATAATCTCGTCATCACGCACCCGCCCGGTCTGATAGGGCAAGCGGCCCATGCCTACAACCTCTTCGACACGAAAAGCGAAGTCCAGGGTGGAAGTCTGCGGTAACACTGCCAGACGCTGGGCGCGCTGCGGCCCGCTCCAGTCCTGCAAGGCTTGCTGATCCAGCCACACATTGCCCTGATCCGGCTGAAGCTCTCCGCACAGCGCACCGAGCAACGTGCTTTTGCCAGCACCATTCGGGCCCAGCACACCGAGCACCTCGCCCGGTAACACGTCCAGGGTCACGTCCGACAGCACGGTTTTGCGACCACGCCTCACCTGCAACGCTTCGACTCGCAGCATCAGGCGCGCCCTCGCAGCAACAAATACAGAAAAAATGGCGCACCAATAAACGCAGTCACGATGCCGATCGGCAATTCAGCTGGCGCCAGGGCCAAGCGGGCCACCAGATCGGCAAACAACAACAAGCTCGCCCCGGCCAGCACCGAGGCCGGCAACAGCACCCGATGATCAGGCCCCGCCAACAGCCGCACAAGATGCGGCACTACCAGCCCGACAAACCCGATCATTCCCGCCGCCGCTACCGCCGCGCCCACCCCCAAAGCCGTACAGAACACCAGTTCACGCTTGAGCCGCTCCACATCAATCCCAAGGTGATTGGCCTCCGACTCACCCAGTAACAACGCATTCAACGCTTTCGCCCGGCGCGGCAACCACAACGCAACACCGGCACTTACCAGCAACAGCGGCCACAACCGCGAATAGCTTGCGCCATTGAGGCTGCCCAGGTTCCAGAAGGTCAGAGTGCGCAACGTGGCGTCATCCGCCAAATAGGTAAACAACCCCACCGCCGAACTGGCGAGGGCCGTGAGGGCGATACCGGCGAGCAGCATCGTCGCGACGTTGGTCTGGCCGTTGCGGCGGCCCAGCCGGTAAACCAGTGCAGTGACGCCCAAACCGCCGAGAAACGCGCACAACGACAGCAGGTAAGGACCGAACGCATCCGGCAGGCCGCCAAAAAACGAGCCGCCGACGATAGCGATCGCCGCGCCCAGCGCCGCACCACTGGAGACACCGACCAACCCCGGGTCGGCCAACGGGTTGCGAAACAGCCCCTGCATCGCCACGCCCGACAATGCCAGAACACCGCCAACGGCCAGCCCCAATAAGGTACGCGGCAAACGAATCTGCCCTAAAATCAGCTCTGCCTGCTCCAGGCCCTGGGCTTCAATCGGCGCCCCCATCATGCGCAAGGCGGCCTTCAGCGTATCCAGCAAAGGCAAGCTGACAGGTCCCAAGGCCAAGGAAAGCCAGGTTGCCAAAAGACATAACAGCGCCAGCCCAATAAATAGCGTTTTCGGTTTAACCAAAGTCGTCATGGGGCAGGTTTAGCCTGGGACGGATAAAACCCGGCAGACAGTTTCACCAGACTTTGCGGCAGGCGTGGCCCGAGCCCACCGACCAGCAGGGTCGGGTCCAACTCAAACACCCGACTATTCTTGGCCGCCGGCGTTGAAGCCAAAATCGGGTTCTCCTTGAACAAGGCGGCCCTCGCGGCGTCACCGGTTAAGGCGCGGTCAGCTAACACCAGCACATCGGGGCTCAACCCCGCCAACGACTCCACCGAAAATGGCTTGTAACCCGTATGGGTCGCCAAGTTTTTGCCGCCCGCCAGCTGCAACATCCAGTCAGCAGCCGTGTCTTTACCGGCGATCAGCGGTTTGCCACCCGCGTGACCGAGCAACAACAACACGCCCGGTGTCTTTTGGGTGGATTGGGCCTTGGCAACCCAGACTTTTTGCTGCTCAAGCGCCTGCTCATATCCGGCAAACAATTCGTTGGCCTTGGCCTCACTGCCCAACAACTTGCCCAGATGTTGAAGATTCCCCTTCAACGTCGGTAAATCGGGCTGCGCCGAAAACATCTCCACCTGCACACCAGCCCCCCGAATCTGCGCCAGCACCGGTGGTGGGCCCATCTCTTCAGTGCCGACCAGAACCTGCGGGCGCAGGCTCAAAATACCTTCAGCCGACAACTGCCGTTGGTAGCCAATACTGGGCAACTTCTTGAGAGCATCAGGATGCTGACTGGTGGTATCGACGCCCACCAACTTCGACTCACCGCCCAGGGCCGTCACCCATTCCGATAGCGCCCCACCGGCACTGACCCAGCGTTGTGGCAGTTCAGAGGCTTGCGCCCCGTGATTGACCAGCAGTGAGGCAACGAGCGCAATAGCGCTGGTACTCAGGCGCATATCAGGGTTTCCTTCCAAGGGCAAGGCCACTCAAGCACTCACAGATGTGACAGATTAAACCCGTCTGGCATCGTACTGAGCGCCCAATCAGCTAACGGGCGAAGCCGGCATTTGATAATTGTTTGCATTTGAACGTCAAGGCACTTAAGGATTGAAATGAAGTTTCTCTGCTCCTCCGACAGGCTCGCACCCAACAGCAGCCTCGGTTTCGAGATCGACGGCTGCAAGCTGTTGGCCGTGCGCCGGGACGGCGTTGCCTACTTCTATATCAACCGTTGCCCACATCGCGGCATCCCGCTGGAATGGCAGCCTGACCACTTCCTCGACGCCAGCGCCAGCCTGATCCAGTGCGCGACCCATGGCGCGCTGTTCCTGATCGAAAACGGCGAATGCATCGCCGGGCCGTGTGCAGGCCAAAGCCTCAAAGCCCTGCACGGCCGCGAAGACGCAAAGGGCCTGTGGGTGGAACTCTAGTCGCCGATCAGCACTTCCAAGCGGCGGTCGACGTAAATTTCCTCAGGCGTGACCTGTACACTATAAGCCAGCACCTCCACACCGGCCGCCTTGGCCTCACGCAACGCGGCAGCGTAACCAGCGTCGATTTCCACGGCCGGGCGCACGGCCTCGATACCCGACAGGTTGACGCAATACAGCTGCACCGCCCGCACGCCGTCGCGGGCCAGGTGCGCCAACTCGCGCAGATGCTTGGCGCCACGTTGCGTCACCGCATCGGGGAAGGCCGCCACCGCCGAGCCATCGAAACCCAGGGTTACACTTTTAACTTCCACGTATGCCGCGCCCTGCGGGTATTCCAGGCGAAAGTCGATGCGACTTTTTTCCTGGCCGTAATGCACTTCCCGCTTCAGCGCAGTAAAGCCATTGAGCTCAGTAATAACCCCGGCGCGCAGTGCCTCCTCAACCAACTGATTCGCGCGTGCCGTATTGACGCACGCAAGTCGGCCCTGCGGCGTTTCGGCAATTTCCCAGGTGCCTGGCAACTTGCGCTTGGGGTCGTCGGAACGACTGAACCAGACCTGGCCGCCCTCCACCATGCAATTGAGCATCGAGCCTGTGTTCGGGCAGTGAATAGTCAACAACTCGCCGGTAACGGTTTCGATATCCGCGAGAAAGCGCTTGTAGCGGCGAATCAGCCGCCCTTCTTCGAGGGGAGGATGAAAGCGCATCAGCCTTGCCAACTCCGCAGGCCACGGGCGATCCGGTCCACCGCCTCTTGTAGTCGATCGAGGTTTTGCGTGTAGGCGAAACGCACATGGTGGCTGGCTTGATAGCGGCCGAAGTCCAGCCCCGGCGTAAAAGCCACATGTTCAGTTTCGAGAAAATGGCGGCAAAACGCGAAGGCATCGCCGCCGAACGCGCTGATATCGGCATACAAGTAGAACGCCCCTTCCGGCTCCACGGCGATACCGAACCCCAGCTCGCGCAAGGCGGGTAACAGGAAGTCACGACGGCGACCAAATTCGGCGCGGCGCTCTTCCAGAATGCTCAGGGTTTGCGGGGCAAAACAGGCCAAAGCCGCGTACTGGGCCATGCTCGGCGCGCTGATGTAGAGGTTTTGCGCCAGCTTCTCCAATTCACTCACCGCATCCGGCGGCGCTACCAGCCAGCCCAGGCGCCAGCCGGTCATGCCGAAATACTTCGAAAAACTATTCAGGACGAAGGCCTCGTCGTCGACTTCCAGCACGCTGGCGGCGTCAGTGCCGTAAGTGAGGCCGTGATAAATCTCGTCCACCACCAGATGCCCATTGCGCGCCTTGATTGCACTCGACAACCCGGCCAATTCGTCGCGGGTGAGGACGGTGCCGGTGGGGTTTGCAGGGGACGCGACCAATGCGCCAACGCTGTCCTGGTCCCAATGCCTGGCAACCAGATCGGCGGTCAATTGGTAGCGCACTTCCGGGCCTACCGGCACCAGTTGCGCCGCACCTTCCACCAGCCGCAAAAAGTGCCGGTTGCACGGGTAACCTGGGTCCGCCAGCAGCCAGTGCTTGCCTGGGTCAACCAGCAAGCTGCTGGCCAGCAATAAGGCGCCGGAGCCACCGGGGGTGATCAGAATGCGCTCGGGATCGACGCTCAGCCCATAGCGTTGCTGGTAAAAACCGCTGATAGCCTCGCGCAACTCCGGCACCCCACGTGCCGCGGTGTAGCGAGTCTTGCCGCTGGCCAGCGCAGCCTGGCCGGCCTGGATGATAGGTTCGGCCGTGGTGAAATCCGGCTCGCCGATTTCCAGGTGGATGACATCATGACCGGCTGCCTGCAGCTCATTGGCTCGCGCCAGCAACGCCATGACATGAAAAGGTTCGATGGCGCGACTGCGCGCACTGTAGGGCTGAGCCATTAGCCTTCCTTAGACGGTGAGGACAAAGTTTGGATTCTACCGAACCCGCGACGTAAAACATGTTCTATTGCCTGCTCGGCCACTTGTGCGGCCCGGGCAAGCGCGCGCAAAACGACTAAAATCAATATTCGGGCCCATGCATACCCAGCCATGGCGGGCTGCAGCAGTTTGCAACCCCTGGCGATGGGCCACGACAACCGGGAGTGGCGCACCCCGAATCTATCTGGTAAGTTCGCCCGCTTGCAGCCGCAGGGCCGGCAGGTGTCGGTGACGTTGCAATCCTGCGCAATGGATTAGAAGAGTGAGAGGCGGTCTATTCATGTCCACCCAAGCAAAGCAACAGCAGACTCAAGGCCTCAATGGCTTCGAACCTTACGTCGAAAAGAAAGGTGAGGAGTACATGGGCGAGCCCATGCGCGAGCACTTCACCAAAATCCTCAACAAGTGGAAACAGGACTTGATGCAGGAGGTTGACCGCACCGTTGACCATATGAAGGACGAAGCAGCCAACTTTCCTGACCCGGCCGACCGTGCCAGCCAGGAAGAAGAGTTCGCCCTCGAACTGCGCGCCCGTGATCGCGAGCGCAAGCTGATCAAGAAAATCGACAAGACGCTGCAACTGATCAAGGACGAAGAATACGGCTGGTGTGAATCCTGCGGCGTCGAGATTGGTATTCGTCGTCTGGAAGCCCGCCCAACTGCGGACCTGTGCGTAGACTGCAAGACCTTGGCTGAAATCAAGGAAAAACAGGTCGGCAAGTAACCCTGCCGGGCTGAACGAATGGGGCGTGCGAACGCCCCATTTTTGTTTCTGGGATTTACCGTTTTTCCAGTAGTATCCGGCCCATGACAGCCTCTACCTATATCGGGCGTTTCGCCCCCACGCCCAGCGGCCATTTGCATTTCGGCTCGCTGGTTGCCGCCCTCGCCTCCTACCTCGATGCCCGCGCCAATCACGGCCGCTGGCTGATGCGCATGGAAGACCTCGACCCACCCCGTGAAGAGCCCGGCGCCCAGGCAGCGATTCTCCATGCCCTGGAAAGCTATGGCTTCGAGTGGGAGGGTGAACTGGTCCGACAAAGCGAGCGGCATGAGGCCTATGCCAAGGTACTGAACGATCTGTTCAACCATGGCCTGGCCTACGCCTGCACCTGCTCGCGCAAACAGCTGGAGCCGTACAACGGGATCTACCCGGGGCTGTGCCGAAATGCCGGGCATGATCAGCAAGATGCGGCTATCCGCTTACGTGTCCCTGAGCTGGAATACCACTTTACCGACCGCGTACAGGGCGAATTCCGACAGCACTTGGGGCGTGATGTAGGCGATTTTGTCATCCGTCGCCGCGACGGCCTGTATGCCTACCAGTTGGCCGTGGTACTCGACGACGCCTGGCAAGGTGTTACCGACATCGTGCGCGGTGCTGACCTGCTGGATTCCACACCGCGCCAGCTTTACCTGCAAGAACTCCTGGGGCTGCGCCAACCGCGCTACCTGCACGTGCCGCTGATCATCCAGCCGGACGGTCACAAGCTGGGCAAATCCTACCGCTCCCCACCGTTGACACCCGACCAGGCCACGCCTTTGCTAGTGAGGGCCCTGCGCGCGCTCGGCCAACAACCCGGCAGCGAACTTCTCCACGCCAGCCCACGGGAGCTGCTGGATTGGGGCATTGCGCACTGGGATCCCACAATGATCCCGCGCACACTCACACTGGCCGAAGCGCAATTGAGCTGAAGGCGCTTGCAGCTTCCCAGCCATCCGTTACCATCGCCGCAGTTTTTTACTCAGAGGCCAACATGTACATCTATCGATTGGTCCTGCTGCTGGTCGTCGGGATCTACCTGTTTTCCCCCGCCATCATGGATTGGTGGATCGACGCCACGGGCGCCTGGTACCGCCCTTATCTGCTGTGGCTGATCCTGATCGTCGTGACCTTCATCCTGCAGAGCCAAAAAGATGCCGATGAGCTTTAGCCTCACCCAGATGCTGCTGATCAGCGCCGCCTACCTGGCAGCATTGTTCGGCGTCGCCTGGATCAGTGAGCGCGGAATGATTCCGCGGGCGATCATTCGCCATCCGTTGACCTACACCTTGTCCCTGGGCGTATACGCCAGCGCCTGGGCGTTTTATGGCACGGTGGGCCTGGCCTATCAGTACGGCTACGGCTTTCTTTCCAGTTATCTCGGGGTGTCCGGCGCATTCCTGCTGGCGCCGGTGCTGCTATACCCGATCCTGAAAATCACCCGTACATATCAGCTGTCCTCCCTTGCGGACTTGTTTGCCTTCCGCTTTCGCAGCACCTGGGCGGGCGCACTGACCACGATCTTCATGCTGATCGGCGTGCTGCCGCTGCTGGCCCTGCAGATCCAGGCTGTGGCGGACTCCATCAGCATCCTCACCCGCGAGCCGGTACAGCATCGCGTTGCCCTGGCCTTCTGCGCGCTGATTACGCTGTTCACGATTTTCTTTGGCTCACGCCATATCGCCACCCGTGAGAAACACGAAGGCCTGGTGTTTGCGATTGCCTTTGAGTCGGTCATCAAGCTGATCGCCATCGGCGGTGTCGGCCTCTATGCGCTGTACGGCGTATTCGACGGCCCGCAACAGTTGGAACTGTGGCTGCTGCAAAACCAGACCGCCCTCGCCGCCTTGCACACCCCACTGCAGGAAGGCCCGTGGCGCACGCTGTTGCTGGTGTTCTTCGCCTCGGCAATTGTGATGCCGCACATGTACCACATGACGTTCACCGAGAACCTCAACCCGCGCTCACTGGTCAGCGCCAGCTGGGGCTTGCCGTTGTTCCTGCTGCTGATGAGCCTGGCGGTGCCACTGATTCTCTGGGCTGGCCTCAAGCTGGGGGCGACCACCAACCCCGAATACTTCACCCTCGGCGTCGGGATTGCCGCCAACAGCAAATCCCTGGCATTGCTGGCATACGTCGGCGGTTTATCGGCGGCCAGTGGCTTGATCATCGTCACCACGCTCGCGCTCTCGGGCATGGCGCTCAATCACCTGGTGCTACCGCTTTACCAGCCGCCAGCTGAAGGCAATATCTACCGTTGGCTGAAGTGGACACGGCGCGCGCTGATCGTCGCAATCATCATGGCCGGCTTTGGTTTCTACCTGTTGCTGGGCCCCGGACAAGACCTGGCCAACCTCGGCATCGTCGCGTTTGTCGCCACGTTGCAGTTCCTGCCCGGCGTGCTGTCGGTGCTGTACTGGCCAACCGCTAATCGACGTGGATTCATCGCCGGGCTGCTGGCCGGGATCCTGGTGTGGATTGTCACCATGCTGCTGCCGCTGGTCGGCAACCTGCAGGGCTTTTACATTCCCCTGTTGAACATGATCTACGTGCTGGACGACACCAGCTGGCACATGGCGGCCATTGCCTCCCTCGCTGCCAACGTGCTGATGTTCACCCTGATCTCGCTGTTCACCAACGCCAGCCCGGAAGAAACCAGCGCCGCCGAAGCGTGCGCGGTGGACAACGTGCGGCGCCCGCAACGGCGCGAACTGCATGCCGCCTCACCCCAGGAGTTCGCCACCCAATTGGCCAAACCACTGGGCGCCAAGGCCGCACAGAAAGAAGTCGAACAGGCGCTGCGCGATCTGTACCTGCCGTTCGACGAGCGTCGCCCGTATGCCTTGCGCCGCCTGCGTGACCGTATCGAAGCCAACCTGTCCGGCCTGATGGGGCCGAGCGTGTCTCAGGACATGGTAGAAACGTTCTTGCCCTACAAGGCCGGCGGCGAAAACTACGTCACCGAAGACATCCATTTCATCGAGAGCCGGCTGGAGGATTACCACTCACGCCTCACCGGTCTCGCCGCCGAACTCGATGCCCTGCGCCGCTATCACCGTCAAACCCTTCAGGAACTGCCGATGGGCGTGTGTTCCCTGGCCAAGGATCAAGAGATCCTGATGTGGAACAAGGCCATGGAAGAGCTGACCGGCATCGCTGCTCAGCGCGTAGTGGGTTCGCGCCTGAATACGCTGGCCGACCCGTGGAAAGAACTGCTGCAAGGCTTTATCAACCTGCCCGACGAGCATTTGCACAAGCAGCATCTGGCGCTGGACGGCCAGACCCGCTGGCTCAACCTGCACAAGGCCGCCATCGATGAGCCACTGGCGCCTGGCAACAGTGGCCTGGTGCTGCTGGTAGAGGACCTGACCGAAACCCAGATGCTGGAAGACAAGCTGGTGCATTCCGAACGCCTGGCGAGCATTGGCCGCCTGGCAGCGGGTGTTGCCCATGAAATCGGCAACCCCATCACCGGCATTGCCTGCCTGGCGCAGAACCTGCGCGAGGAGCGCGAAGAGGACGGTGAAATCACCGAAATCAGCGGGCAGATCCTTGAGCAGACCAAGCGCGTTTCCCGCATCGTGCAGTCGCTGATGAGCTTTGCCCACGCGGGCGCTCATCAGAATCAGGACGAGGCGGTGTGCCTCGCCGAAGTGGCGCAGGATGCCATTGGGCTGCTGGCCTTGAACCGGCGCAATTTCGAAGTACAGTTCTTCAACCTGTGTGATCCGGACCACTGGGTTGACGGCGACTCCCAACGCTTGGCGCAGGTGCTGATCAACCTGCTTTCCAACGCCCGTGACGCCTCCCCGCCGCACAGCGCGGTACGCGTCAAGAGCGAGGCTTTCGAGCACACGGTCGATCTGATCGTGGAGGACGAAGGCAGCGGTATTCCACAGAACATCATGGACCGATTGTTCGAACCCTTCTTCACCACCAAGGACCCAGGTGAAGGTACCGGTCTGGGCCTTGCACTGGTCTATTCCATCGTTGAAGAGCATTATGGACAAATCACCATCGACAGCCCGGCTGACACTGAAAGCCAACGCGGCACCCGTATTCGGGTGACCTTGCCGCGTCATGTCGAAGCGACGTCCGCTGTGAACTGAGACCGTCGAGAGAATTGAATCAATGCCGCACATTTTGATCGTCGAAGACGAAACAATTATCCGCTCTGCCTTGCGTCGCCTGCTTGAACGTAATCAATACCAGGTCAGCGAAGCCGGCTCGGTGCAGGAAGCCCAAGAGCGATTCAGCATTCCCACGTTCGACCTGATTGTCAGCGACCTGCGCCTGCCGGGCGCGCCGGGTACCGAGCTGATCAAGCTTGGCCAGGGCACTCCCGTGCTGATCATGACCAGCTATGCCAGCCTGCGTTCGGCAGTGGACTCGATGAAGATGGGCGCGGTGGACTACATCGCCAAGCCGTTCGACCACGACGAAATGCTCCAGGCCGTGGCCCGCATCCTGCGCGACCGCCAGTCGGCCAGCAGTGCCCCGGCCGAACAGCGCCCCGCCGGCAAAGGCGCCAACGGTGCGGACAAGCCAGGCGTCGACAACAGCAACGGCGAAATCGGCATCATCGGTTCCTGCCCTCCGATGCAGGACCTGTACAGCAAGATCCGCAAAGTCGCGCCGACCGACTCCAATGTATTGATTCAGGGCGAATCGGGCACTGGTAAAGAACTCGTCGCCCGCGCGCTGCACAACCTGTCCAAGCGCGCCAAGGCGCCGATGATCTCGGTGAACTGCGCGGCGATCCCTGAATCCCTGATCGAGTCCGAACTGTTCGGCCACGAGAAAGGCGCGTTTACCGGCGCCAGCGCCGGGCGCGCGGGTTTGGTGGAGGCGGCGGACGGCGGCACCTTGTTCCTCGACGAAATCGGCGAACTGCCTCTGGAAGCCCAGGCACGTTTGCTGCGCGTGCTACAGGAAGGCGAAATTCGCCGCGTAGGTTCGGTGCAATCGCAGAAGGTCGATGTTCGCCTGATCGCTGCGACCCACCGGGACCTGAAGAGCCTGGCCAAGATCGGCCAGTTCCGTGAAGACTTGTATTACCGCCTGCACGTGATCGCCCTTAAGCTTCCGGCCCTGCGCGAGCGTGGCGCCGACGTCAACGAGATCGCCAGCGCCTTCCTGCTGCGCCAGAGCGCGCGTATCAACCGTACCGACCTCAAGTTTGCCCCGGACGCTGAGCAGGCAATTCGGCACTACTCGTGGCCGGGTAACGTGCGAGAGCTGGAGAATGCGGTCGAGCGCGCAGTGATTCTGTCGGAAAGCCCGGAGATTTCCGCCGAGCTGCTGGGTATCGATATCGAGCTCAGTAACCTGGAGGACGACGATTTCATCGGCCTGGCCCCGCAACAGGGCGGCGCCAGCAATACCAGCCATGAGCCGACTGAAGATTTGTCACTGGAAGACTACTTCCAGCATTTCGTCCTTGAGCATCAGGACCACATGACCGAGACCGAGCTGGCCCGCAAGCTGGGCGTAAGCCGCAAGTGCCTGTGGGAGCGACGCCAGCGCCTGGGCATTCCACGGCGCAAGACCGGGGTTGCCAGCGAAAGTTGAGGGTGCGC
The DNA here is from genome assembly GCF_053345295.1 of Pseudomonas sp. M5A4_2d. NCBI lineage: Bacteria > Pseudomonadati > Pseudomonadota > Gammaproteobacteria > Pseudomonadales > Pseudomonadaceae > Pseudomonas > Pseudomonas sp. M5A4_2d. The sequence goes on from NZ_JBKEZW010000008.1 coordinate 24,457, forward strand.
CCTCACAGGTAACACCCTCAGATGTGAAAAAACTGTTACCTCTGAATTTTCACGTAACAAAAGCCGGGGCTTACGGTAACGAAGCCCCGGCTTTTTTGGTCCATCAAAAAGCCAAAACCACCTCAACCCCCCGTTTTTGCTGGGCGGCACAAAAGTTGGCACGCACCCTGCTATATGCTTAGTACAAAAACAATAACAAGCTTTGTACAAGACAATAAAAATAAGACGAATCGACTCACGCATAACAAAAACAACACGGCGGAGGCGCAGCTAACTGATTCTTTTGGAGAGGCGTTGCATTTGGGGCTTGCCCCGCAACCAGGCCGAGAACAACAAAAACTGCCCTAAGGCAGAGCCTGAACTGGTTGGATCTTAGATCAGCAACACAGCGACCAAAGCAATCCGTTTGCTCTTGACTCCCGATTGGGAGTGTCATGAAGGTGAAGCTTCATGGCGAGGGCGATCAACAAAAACAAGAAGCCCGCAATCAATAATAAAAATAGAGCACGCAACTACTTCTGGGGGAGCTTCGGCTCCCCTTGTAGTTTCCGGGATTTGACAATTTTAGGCTTCTGGCTCAAGCCTTGCAGCTTGTTCCTACACCATCCCCCGACTAAATGCTAGAATCCCGGCCCATCATGCGGTCATTCTTCGTTATGGCCGAACATTCCTTCAAACAGTGCATCCCATGCTGAAGAAGTTGTTCCAGTCATTCCGTTCCCCCTTGCGTCGTACGCAACACATTCGCAGCACGCCTGAAGTGCTTAACAGCAATCAGCATTCATTGCAGCGCGCCCAATTCAGCCGTTATGCGGTGAACATCGTCGAACGTTTGCAGAACGCCGGCTACCAGGCTTACCTGGTGGGCGGGTGCGTGCGCGACATGTTGCTCAACATCACACCCAAAGATTTCGACGTCGCCACCAGCGCCACGCCCGAGCAAGTGCGTGCCGAATTCCGCAATGCGCGAATCATCGGCCGCCGCTTCAAATTGGTGCACATCCACTTTGGTCGCGAAATCATCGAGGTCGCAACCTTCCGTGCAGGCCATCCGCAAAACGATGAAGAGGAAGACACTAACCAGTCTTCCCGCAACGAGAGCGGACGCATCCTGCGCGACAACGTTTACGGCACCCTGGAAGAAGATGCGCAACGCCGCGACTTCACCATCAACGCGCTGTATTACGACCCAGTCAGCGAGCGCATTCTCGATTACGCCAATGGCGTACACGACATTCGCAACAACCTGATCCGCTTGATCGGCGACCCGACTCAGCGCTACCAGGAAGACCCGGTGCGCATGCTGCGCGCCGTGCGGTTTGCCGCCAAGCTGAACTTCGGCATCGAAAAACACACCGCCGCGCCCATTCGTGAGCTGGCGCCGATGTTGCGTGAGATTCCTTCCGCGCGCCTGTTCGAAGAAGTGCTCAAGTTGTTCCTGTCGGGCTATGCCGCCGACACGTTCGAAATGCTCGTCGACCTGCAGTTGTTCGATCCGTTGTTCCCGGCGAGCGCCGAGGCTCTGGAATACAACCCGACGTACACCCACACCTTGATCAGCGAAGCGTTGATCAACACCGACCTGCGCATCAAGCAGAACAAACCGGTGACCCCGGCGTTCCTGTTTGCCGCCTTGTTGTGGCCAGCCCTGCCCAAACGCGTCCTGCGTCTGCAAGACCGTGGCATGCCGCCGATCCCGGCCATGCAGGAAGCCGCGCACGAGCTGATCGCCGAGCAGTGCCAGCGTATTGCTATCCCGAAACGCTTTACCATGCCGATCCGCGAGATCTGGGATATGCAGGAGCGCCTGCCGCGCCGCAGCGGCAAACGCGCCGACCTGCTGCTGGACAATCCGCGTTTCCGCGCCGGCTATGACTTCCTGTTGCTGCGCGAAAGCGCGGGTGAGCAGACCGACGGCCTGGGCGAATGGTGGACTGACTACCAGGACGCCAATGACAGCCAGCGTCGCGACATGATTCGTGACCTCGGCAGCAAAGGCGATGGCGCCGGCGAAGGGCCGAAGAAGCGTCGCCGCAGTGGCGGCAAGCGCAAACGCAGCTCCACCGATGCCTCGGGCGCCACAGGCGAATAAACGTGGACCGTATCTACATCGGCATGGGCAGCAATCTCGCTGCCCCGGACCAACAATTGCGCAGCGCCGTCGAGGCGTTAGCGTTATTGCCAGGCACCACCGTCGCCGGCGTGTCGGCGTTTTATCAAAGTGACTCCCTGCTCCCGGGCCAACCGCGCTATACCAATGCGGTCGCCGCCCTGGACAGTAGTCTCGCGCCACTGGCGTTGCTCGATGCGTTGCAAGCCATCGAGAACGAACAGGGCCGCGAGCGCCTTGAGCGCTGGGGCCCACGCACCCTGGACCTGGATATCCTGCTGTTCGGCGATCGCCTGATCGATGAACCGCGCCTCAAGGTGCCCCATTACCAGATGCACCTGCGCGCGTTCGTGTTGTACCCGCTGGCCGAGCTGGCACCCGCCAACCAGCAACTGCCAAACGGCCAAACGCTCAGCGAACTGCTGGCAGCTTGCCCGTTTGTCGGCCTGGAACGCCTCCCGACAGCTTGATGCGATCCCGTTGGAAGCTGGCTTGCCTGCGATAGCGTCAACTCGGTGTGACGGATGTACCGAGTCGCCTGCATCGCCGGCAAGCCTGCGCCCACACTTGATCTCTGGCGTGACTCAAAGCGGCGGTCAAGCTGCTGAATCGCGTCAGTAACAGCGGTAACACCCCACTCGTAACAATGCGGTAACACATCCAATTGACTTCCCGTGTCCTCATCACGACTATAGGCGTCCCGCTGCCGCCGACCCGGCGCTAAAGGGCGCAATCCAGGCCTTATAAGCACTGCTCTCAAGACAGTGCGCCTGTATAAACGAAGACTCGCGCGCGTTACTCGCTGTTTCCAAGCGCCTGAACGAGGACCCTTTTCATGCCAGACATTACCCTGACCACCTTGCAGAGCCTGAAGCTCAAAGGTGAAAAAATCACCATGCTGACCTGCTATGACGCCACCTTCGCCCAGGCCTGCTGCCAGGCCGGAGTCGAGGTGCTACTGGTGGGTGACTCCCTGGGCATGGTTCTTCAAGGGAATGACAGCACCCTGCCCGTCACCACCGATGAACTCGCCTACCACACCGCCAGCGTTAAACGCGGTAACGACGGCGCCTTCATCATCGCCGACCTGCCGTTCATGGGTTACGCCACGGTCGAACAGACCTTTCAAAACGCCGGCAAACTGATGCAAGCCGGTGCGCACATGATCAAAGTGGAAGGCGCCGTATGGCTCGCCGAGTCGATCCGACTGCTGGCTGAGCGCGGCGTACCTGTGTGTGTGCACATGGGCCTGACACCGCAGTCGGTCAACCTCCTCGGCGGCTACAAAGTTCAAGGTCGCAATGAAGCCCAGGCGCGCCAGATGCGTGCGGACGCCATCGCCCTGGAACAAGCAGGTGCGGCGATGATTCTGCTGGAATGCGTGCCGAGCGAACTGGCGGCGGAAATCACGCAGGCTGTCAAAGTGCCGGTGATCGGCATTGGCGCAGGTTCCGCCACCGACGGCCAGGTCCTGGTGATGCACGACATGCTCGGCCTGTCGCTGACCGGCCGTGCGCCAAAGTTCGTGAAGAACTTCATGGCCGGCCAGGACAGCATCCAGGCGGCGTTGAGCGCTTACGTGGACGAAGTCAAAGCCGTTACTTTCCCAGGTGTCGAACACGGATTCTCTGCATGAACATCGTTAAAACCGTACGAGAACTGCGAGCCGCCGTCGCTCACGCGCGCAGTGCAGGCAAGCGCATCGGCTTTGTGCCCACCATGGGCAATCTGCACAGCGGCCACGCCACCCTGGTGACCAAGGCCGCGCAGCAATCGGACTTCGTGGTGGCGAGCATTTTCGTCAACCCGCTGCAGTTCGGTGCAGGCGAAGACCTGGACAAATATCCCCGCACACTGGCTGCCGACCAGGAAAAGCTGCTGCAAGCCGGTTGCAACCTGCTGTTCGCGCCGACCGTCGAAGAAATGTATCCCGGCGGCATGACCGGCCAGACCCGCGTGAGTGTCCCGCAGCTGTCCGAAGGCCTGTGCGGCGCCAGTCGCCCAGGGCATTTCGAAGGTGTGGCCACGGTAGTCAGCAAGCTGTTCAATATGGTCCAGCCGGACATGGCCGTGTTTGGCCAGAAGGACTACCAGCAACTGGCGGTTATTCGCGCCATGGTCCATGACCTGAACATGCCGATCCAGATCATCGGCGAACCGACCGTACGTGCCGCCGACGGCCTCGCGCTGTCATCGCGCAACGGTTACCTCACCGAAGAACAACGCGCCATCGCCCCCGTGCTATACCGCAGCCTCAGCCAGATCGCTGCCGCCATCAAAGCGGGTGACCACGATTTCGCCAAGCTGCGCGCCGAACAGATCCAGCACATCGAAGCGGCCGGCTTGCGCATGGATTACCTGGAAGTGCGCCAAGGCGTGCACCTGCGTCCGGCCACGACTGAAGACCGTGATGTCGTTATCCTGGTGGCCGCGTATTTGGGCGCTACGCGCCTGATCGATAACTTGCACTTGAATCTGGCCTGACCCACCCGGCCTTTACCCCTTAAAAACCGCTAAACAGTTGCCCTCCCTGCTGCGCCGGTATAAAAAAGTACCGGCTACAGCGCAGACAAAGCCAAGACATATCGACACGCTAGGTTTAATGTAATCGCCCTGCGCCATTATTGGCGCTGACCGGAACCCAACGCCTGATGAAAGACTGGACGTTCCGGATTTAGAAGTGTCCTAAAGGCAAGTCCCCGTAATAAAAAGGAAACCCGCAGCGATGGCGTACTACCGCACCCCTCATGACGTTACCGCTCTGCCCGCTTGGCAAGCGCTCAATCAACACCGCCACGCCATGCAGGATTTCAGCATGCGCGAAGCGTTTGATGCCGATCCCCAGCGCTTCTCCCAATTCACCCTGAGCAGCTGCGGGCTGTTCCTCGATTACTCGAAAAACCTGATCACCAGCGAAACCCGTGACCTGCTGGTGGCGCTGGCCAAGGAAGTCGACCTTAAAGGCGCGATCGAAGCGCTGTATGCCGGCGAACCGGTGAACTCCTCCGAAGGCCGCCCGGCCCTGCACACCGCCCTGCGCCGCCCAGTGGGCGACAAACTGTCGGTCAACGGCGTCAACATCATGCCGGATGTGCACAAGGTGCTGAACCAGATCACCGACCTCGTGGGCCGTATCCACGATGGCCTGTGGCGTGGCTACACCGAAAAGCCGATCACTGACGTGGTCAACATCGGCATCGGTGGTTCGTTCCTTGGCCCGGAGTTGGTCTCCGAGGCGCTGTTGTCGTACGCCCACAAAGGCGTGCGTTGCCATTACCTGGCGAACATCGACGGCAGCGAATTCCACGAGCTGACCCAGAAGCTACGCGCCGAGACCACGCTGTTTATCGTCTCGTCGAAGTCCTTCAACACCCTGGAAACCCTGAAAAATGCCCAGGCTGCACGCGCCTGGTACCTGGCCCAGGGTGGTTCGGAAGCCGAGCTGTACCGCCACTTCATCGCCGTATCGAGTAACAACGCGGCGGCGGTAGCTTTCGGTATCCGCGAAGAAAACATTTTCCCGATGTGGGACTGGGTCGGTGGCCGTTACTCGTTGTGGTCCGCCATTGGTTTGCCAATTGCCCTGGCCATCGGCATGTCCAACTTCAAGGAGCTGCTGTCCGGTGCCTACACCATGGACCAGCATTTCCAGAATGCTCCGTTCGAAGCCAACATGCCGGTGCTGCTGGGTCTGTTGGGCGTGTGGTACGGCAACTTCTGGGGTGCGCGCAGCCACGCGATCCTGCCGTACGATCACTACCTGCGTAACATCACCAAGCACTTGCAACAGCTGGACATGGAATCCAACGGCAAGAGCGTGCGCCAGGATGGTTCGCCAGTGTCCACCGATACCGGCCCGGTTATCTGGGGCGGCGTAGGTTGCAACGGTCAGCACGCTTACCACCAGTTGCTGCACCAAGGGACCCAACTGATTCCGGCCGACTTTATCGTGCCGATCGTCAGCTTCAACCCCGTGTCCGACCACCATCAGTGGCTGTTCGCCAACTGCCTGTCGCAAAGCCAGGCACTGATGCTCGGCAAGACACGCAGCGAAGCCGAAGCCGAACTGCGCGAGAAGGGCATGCCGGAAGCCGACGTGCAGAAGCTGGCCCCGCACAAGGTGATCCCGGGCAACCGCCCGAGCAACACCCTCGTGGTCGAGCGCATCAGCCCGCGTCGCCTCGGCGCACTGGTGGCCATGTATGAACACAAAGTGTTCGTGCAGAGCGTGATCTGGGGCATCAACGCCTTCGACCAATGGGGCGTGGAGCTGGGTAAAGAGCTGGGCAAAGGCGTGTACAACCGTCTGACCGGCGCCGAAGAAACCTCGGCCGAGGATGCTTCGACCCAGGGCCTGATCAACTACTTCCGCGGTCGTCACCGCGGCTGATCCAGGTATCGCAAGGCCAACGTCCGTTTGGACGTTGGCCTTGAACCCTCCCCCCAGTGCGCGCATCTTTATGGCTTGTTCCGAAAACAAGAATAAGGACCGCTCATGTTCGATATCAGCACATTTCCCACCGCCGATGCCGTGCGCCGGGCGGCGCAGCTTAGTCAAGAAGACTACCAGCGCCTCTATCGCCAATCGATTGAGCAACCCGACATCTTCTGGGCCGAACAGGCCAAGCGCTTTCTCCACTGGATTACTCCGTGGCATACCGTTCAACACTCGGACATCAACACCGGCGCGGCCCAATGGTTTGCCGGCGGCCAACTGAACGTCAGCTACAACTGCATCGACCGTCATCTGGCGCAACGCGCTGACCAGCCCGCTTTCATCTGGGAAGGCGACGACCCTGCAACGTCTTCCAAAATCACCTACCGCCAACTCCACCAAAACGTCAGCCGCTTGGCCAATGTGCTGAAAAGTCGTGGCGTGAAGAAAGGCGACCGGGTGTGCATCTACATGCCGATGATCCCGGAAGCCGCCTACGCGATGCTGGCCTGCACGCGCATTGGCGCAGTGCATTCGGTGGTGTTTGGCGGGTTTTCGCCGGACGCCTTGCGCGATCGCATTCTCGATGCCGACTGCCGCACGGTCATCACCGCTGACGAAGGCGTACGCGGTGGCAAGCCGGTGGCCTTGAAAAAAAATGTCGACAAGGCCCTGGCCAGTTGCCCGAACGTCAGCACGGTAGTGGTGGTGGCACGCACCGGTGCGGACCTTGCCTGGGTAGAAGGCCGCGACCTCAAGTATCAACAGGCCCTGGAGGCCGCCAGCGACAACTGCCCGCCCGAGCCGATGGACGCCGAAGACCCGCTGTTTATCCTCTACACCTCCGGCAGCACCGGCAAACCCAAGGGCGTATTGCACACCACGGGTGGCTACCTGCTGCAAGCGGCGATGACCTTCAAGTACGTGCTCGATTACCGTGACGGCGAAGTGTTCTGGTGCACCGCCGATGTGGGCTGGGTTACCGGCCACAGCTACATCGTGTACGGCCCGCTGGCCAATGGCGCCACTTCGCTAATATTCGAAGGTGTGCCGAGCTACCCGAACAGCTCGCGTTTCTGGCAGGTAATCGACAAACACAACGTGAATATCTTCTACACCGCGCCCACCGCACTACGCGCCTTGATGCGTGAGGGCCACGGCCCACTGGAGAGCACCTCCCGCGCCAGCCTGCGCCTGTTGGGCAGCGTCGGCGAGCCGATAAACCCGGAAGCCTGGGACTGGTATTTCAACGCCGTGGGCGAGCAGCGTTGCCCGATCGTCGACACCTGGTGGCAGACCGAAACCGGCGGCATCATGCTCAGCCCGCTGGTCAGCGCCCAAAGGATCAAACCGGGTTGCGCAACCCAGCCCATGTTTGGCATACAGCCTGTATTGCTCGACGAACAAGGCAAGGAGTTGAGCGGCGCCGGCAGTGGCGTACTCGCCATCAAAGCCAGCTGGCCTGGGCAAATCCGCAGTATCTACGGCGACCCGCAGCGCATGCTCGACACCTATTTCAAACCCTACCCCGGCTACTACTTCACCGGCGACGGCGCGCGGCGCGATGACGACGGCGACTACTGGATCACCGGGCGCATCGATGACGTTATTAACGTGTCCGGCCACCGTATCGGCACCGCCGAAGTGGAAAGCGCGCTGGTGCTGCATGACCAAGTGGCCGAAGCGGCCGTGGTCGGCTATCCCCACGACGTTAAAGGCCAGGGGATTTATGCCTTTGTCACACCAATGAATGGGGTCGAGCCCAATGACGAGCTGAAAAAGCACCTGCTTGACCTGGTCAGTAAGGAAATCGGCAGCTTTGCCAAGCCGGAACTGATCCAATGGGCACCCGCCTTGCCGAAAACCCGTTCCGGCAAGATCATGCGACGGATCTTGCGCAAGATTGCCTGCAACGAACTGGACAGCCTCGGCGACACCTCAACCCTGGCTGACCCCAGTGTCGTCGACGGCCTGATCGACAAACGCCTGAATCGATAGGAACCCCCGAGTCGCCATGGAATTTATCCGCAGCCGTATCGAAACCCAGCTGATAAGCCTCACCGGTCTGTCACTGGGCCAGTTGGACCTGGAAAACCCCAAGGGCGACCCAGGCCTGTTCGGACCGGACTCGGTCAGTTGGCAAGTCCATGGCGACTTCAGCAGCATGCTCATCGGGGGCATCAGCGCGTTGATGCTGCAAGCCTTGCATCCGCTGGCCCTGGCCGGTGTGTGGGACCACTCCAACTTTCGCCAGGACATGCTCGGACGCTTACGGCGGACCTCGCAGTTTATTTCCGGCACCACGTTCGGTTCGCGCAAGGACGCCGAATGGCTGATTGAAAAAGTCCGCACCATCCACCTGCAAGTGGTCGGACACGCCCCGGACGGGCGAGCCTACGCGGCCAGCGACCCGGAGCTGCTGACCTGGGTGCATGTGGCGGAAGTCAGCAACTTTCTCGCAGCGCACCTGCGTTATCGAAACCCGCACCTCAGCGGGCGGGACCAGGATCGTTACTACAGCGAAATCGCGCTGGTAGCCGAAAGGCTTGGCGCGCGACATGTTCCGCGCTCACGGCAGGAAATTTCGGATTATCTGGCGCGCATTCGTCCGCAATTGCTGTGCGACGAGCGCAGCCGCGAAGTGCTGCGCCTATTGGTCAATGCGCCCGCCCCCAGCACACTGGCCAAACCCTTTGGCAGCTTGATGATGCAAGCAGGGATCGACCTGCTGCCGGACTGGGCCAGCGCGATGCTCGAACAACGCCAGAGCCCGCTGCAACGCCAGATGATCCGCGCCGGGGTCAAGCGCAGCGCGCCGTTACTGCGTTGGGCGATGCGCAATGGGTCGGTACAGCGCGCCCATCGGCGGATGGGGTTGATGTAGACCAGCACCTATAGCTGTTAAACTCCGCGCCCCCATTTACAGCAAGGCGCGCTCCATGACTCCCTTGAATCAGGCGCTGCGCGCCGCCCTCGACTACCGCCAAGACCTGATCAACGAGCTGCATGCCCAAGGCACCGACTGCTACCGGCTGTTCCATGGCAGCCAGGAAGGCGCCGGTGGCCTGACCATCGACCGTTATGGCCCGCAACTGCTGGTGCAAAGCTTCCATCAGTCCCTGCACACCGAGGAACTGCTGGACCTGCACCAACAGGTCAATCAGTTCATGGGCCTGGAATTGCTGCTGGTGTACAACGACCGTTCCCGTGGCAACTCGCGAATCGACCGTGAAGACACGGTGTACCGCGCCGAACCCGTGGCCCTGGAAGACAAGGTCGGCCACGAATGGGGACTCAATTACCGTGTACGTGGGCGCCATGCCGGGCAGGACCCGCTGCTGTTCCTGGATCTGCGCAACACCCGCGGCTGGGTCAAGGACCACAGCGCCGGCAAAAGCGTACTGAACCTGTTCGCCTACACCTGTGGCGTAGGCTTGAGCGCGGCAGCCGGTGGCGCAAGTGAGGTGTGCAACCTGGACTTCGCCGAGGGCAACCTGGCGGTCGGTCGCGAAAACGGCCTGCTCAACCCGCACTTGCCGACCATGGATTTTGTGCAGTCCGACTACTTCCCGGCGATTCGCCAACTGGCGGGCTTGCCGATCACCCAGCGGCGCGGCCAAAAGCTGCCGAGCTATCCACGCCTTGAGCAACGTCAATATGACTTGGTGTTGCTCGACCCCCCGGCCTGGGCCAAGAGCGCTTTCGGCACCGTTGACCTGTTGCGCGACTACCAGAGCCTGCTCAAACCCGCGTTGCTGGCGACGGCCGACAATGGCGTGCTGATCTGCTGCAACAACCTCGCAAAAGTCAGCATGGATGACTGGCGTGAACAGGTGCTGCGTTGCGCCGAAAAAGCCGGTCGCCCGGTACGCGACTGGCAAATCATCACGCCGGGGGCGGACTTTCCTTCCCAGGACCAGCAGCCCCCCCTGAAAACACTGATGCTGCAACTGTAAGACTTGTCTCAACAGACCCGCTTCTTCGGAACCGAAATCCCGTGCCATACTCCAAGGCACTCTCGTTCGACATAGATGGCGTCACCCATGCCCAAAGGATTGATTCGCGCCATAGGCGCCTTGTTGACTGCCCTTGCTTTGTACAGCTTGCTGGGCTTTTTGATTCTGCCGGGCATCGCCCTTCGTATAGCCAACCAGCAACTGGCCAATTACGCCACGGTGCCGGCGCGAATCGAACGGATCGAGCTCAACCCGTTCAGCCTGGAGCTGACACTGTGGGGCCTGAAGATCGGTGAGCCTGGCAAGGAACAGGTCGGTTTCGAGCGTCTTTACGCCAACCTGCAGATCGACAGTCTCTGGACGCGCGCCCTGCACCTGGCGGATGTGCAACTGGACCAGCCCAAGACCGAATTGCTGTTCGATAAATCCGGCCAACTGAATCTGGCGCAACTGTTCAAGCTGCCGCCGAGCGAGCCGACGCCGGCCGACCCGAATGCCAAACCCTTCCCGCTGCGTATCGACAGCATCAAGCTGGCCGGCGGTTATGTGCACTTCAAGGATCTGCGCCCGAGCGAGCCGATCGAATTCTTCTACAACAAACTCGACTTTGAGTTGAAAAACCTCAGCACCTTGCCGGAAGACAACGCCGACATGACGCTGGTGGCTGCCGGTCCTGAAGGTGGGCAGATCGACTGGAAAGGCAATTTCAGCCTGGTGCCGATCACTTCCGAAGGCACGCTGAAAGTCACCGACGGCAAGATGAAAGCCTGGTGGCCGTACGTACGAGACGCCGTGCCGTTGGTTCTTGAGGACGGTGTGCTGAATTTCAGCACCGACTACAAGTTCAGCCTGGCCAAAGAAACCGAGCTGAACCTGACCAACACGGCTGCGAGCATCGCGCCCTTTGCCATCAAGGCACCGGATGGCCGGCCATTGGTGCGGCTGGAACGCCTGGATGTCAGCGAAACCACTGTAGACCTGGCCAAGCAGCAAGTTGTTGTCGGCAAGATTCGCAGTAACAAGCTGGAAACCTGGGCCGCCCGCGAGGCCGATGGGCAACTGGATTGGCAAAAACTGTTTGCCGGCCAACCGAGCAAACCGGCCAAGGCGCCGGAACCCGCCACTGCGCCAGCCACCGCCGACTCGCCAAAAGCTGAACCGGCAGCGCCCAGCAAACCCTGGCAAGTGCTGCTCAAGGACGTGCAACTGCGTAATTACCAGGTACACCTGGCTGACCGTCAGGCCAAACCCGCCGTCGCACTGGAACTGGGCCCGTTGAATGTCGATGTGCAGAACTTCGACAGCCTCAACCAGAAGCCCTTTAGCCTGAAAGTCGACTCCGGGTTGGGCAAGCAAGGCAAGATCCAGGCGGCCGGTGAGGTCAACCTCAACCCGGTCAGCGCCAGACTGAAAGTGAATACCCAGGATATCGACCTGCGGGTCGCTCAATCTTATATCAGCCCCTTTATTCGCCTGGAATTGCGCAGCGGCATGCTGGGCAGCAATCTGGATGTGAACCTGAAAAGCACGGACCCACTGGCCCTTCAGGTCACCGGCAGCGCTCAGGTCGATCAATTACACACCCTGGACACCCTCAAGAACCGCGACTTCCTCAAATGGCAACGCCTGATGCTGGAAGGCGTGAACTATCAGCACGGCAATAGCCTGTCGATCGACAAGGTCAACCTGCTGCAGCCTTATGCACGTTTCATGATCAACGATGATCGCACCACCAACATCGATGACTTGCTGATCCCGCAACCAGCCGACAGTGGCAACAAGACGGCGGCGAAGCCTGCGACCAGTAAAGAGAAGCCGTTGGGCATTCATATCGGGCAGATTGCGATCAATGACGGTTCGGCCAACTTCGCCGACTTCAGCCTCACGCCTAACTTCGCCACCGCCATCCAACAACTCAACGGGCAGATTGGCACCATTGACAGCCGCCAGGCCAAACCGGCGAGCGTCGACATCAACGGTAAGGTGGATCGCTACGCCCCCGTAACCATCAAGGGCAGCGTGAACCCATTTGATCCGATGGCGGCGCTGGATATCGCCACCAGCTTCAAACGCGTCGAACTCACTACATTGACGCCGTACTCCGGCAAGTTCGCGGGCTTTCGTATCCGCAAGGGCCGTCTCAACCTCGACCTGCACTATGTCATCACCAAAGGCCAGTTGAAGGCCGAAAACAAAGTGGTGGTCGAACAGCTGCAATTGGGTGAGAAGGTCGACAGTGCCGACGCCGTGGACTTGCCGATTCGCCTGGCAATTGCCCTGCTCAAGGACTCTGACGGCAAGATCTCCATCGAACTGCCGGTGACCGGCGACCTGAATAACCCGCAATTCAGCGTGATGCCGATTGTGTGGCAGACCCTGCGCAACCTGGTCGTACGCGCGGCAACGGCGCCGTTCAAGTTTATCGGCGGGCTGGTAAGCGGTGGGGGCTCGGAAGACCTCGGTAATGTGTCTTTCGCCGCAGGCTCCAGTGAGTTGAACAAAGACGCCGAAGGCGCCCTGAACACCCTGGCCAAGGCGCTGAAAGAGCGCCCTACCCTGCGCCTGGAAATCGAAGGCACGGCGGCTGCCAGCAGTGACGGACCATTCCTGGCCGCAGAGCGTCTGGAGCGCGAATACCAATACAACTACTACAAGATCCTCCAGCGTCGTGGTGACAAGGTTCCAGCCCAGGCATCGCTGCTGGTTGTACCGGAGAAGGAAAAGGCGCCGTTGCTCGAAGGCATCTACCGCACTCGCCTGAAACAACAACCACCGGCTGAATGGAAAGACCTGAGCAGCGATGATCGCACCGCGAAGCTGAAGGATGGTTTGATCAAGTTCTGGAGCGCCAGTGACGTGCTGCTGCGCCAGTTGGGCCAAGACCGCGCCAGCACCATCAAGGACTACTTGGTGGACAAGGGAAAACTGGAAGATGACCGGGTTTACTTCATTGACGCCAACCTGGGGCAGGCTGAAAAGGATGGTCGAGTAGTGACGCCGATGCATCTGGATGCCGAGTAACGCCTGAACGACATCATCCAAATGTGGGAGCTGGCCTGATACAAATGTGGGAGCTGGCTTATCGGACCGCCGAACCGCTGCGATGGCATCACCTCGGTTCAACTGAACGACCGAGGTGCCTGCATCGCAGGCAAGCCAGCTCCCACTTTGATGTATGTCGGCCTTGAGATTTTGTTCCAGCCCACAATAGAACAGGCCCTGACACAAGTGCCGGGGCCTGTAATGACCACATCCGTGTGGTCGGTCGCATGAACTCAAGAGGTGCATCGGGTGGAAATCTAACTCACCCTAAGCCGCCGCCGTCCAGTTCAGACGAATAGTTGAGCGTTACTCTGCCTTCAGGCCATCGGCCGAAACAGCTTTAACGCCTTTGATTTTCTTGGCAATCGCAACAGCAGTGGTTTTCTGAGCTTCGGTCACTGCGACAGAAGAGGACAGGGAAACAACACCTTTGTTGGTTTCAACTTTGATGTCGGTGCCAGGAATACCTTTCTCGGTAACCAGGTCAGCTTTCACCTTGGTAGTGATCCAAGTGTCCGAAGTGGCATCTTTGGATTTGTCGATGTTGTCAGCTTTCATCGCACCGCCAGCCAGCAGGCCATCAGCGGATACAGCGGTAACACCTTTGATTTTCTTGGTGATCGCTACAGCAGTCGCTTTCTGCGAGTCCGAGATAGCTACAGTCGACGACAGGGAAACCACGCCTTTGTTGGTTTCAACCTTGATGTCCGAGCCAGGAATACCTTTTTCAGTCAGCAGGTCAGCTTTGACTTTGGTGGTGATCCAAGTGTCGGAAGTGGACTCTTTGGCTTTGGTCATTTCGCCAGCGGCCAGGGTCATTGGCGCTTGGGAAGTCTGAGCAAAGGCCACGTTAGCACCCATGGCCAGGGTCAGAGCGGTAGCAGTAGCGAGAGCGAACTTCTTCATACGAGTAACTCCTGTTTTATTGAAAGTCTGCAGTGTGTGAACCTTGATGCTGCAGCGTTAACAGGGTTATTGCAGGCACTGTGCCAAGTTCTGAATTCGAATATTCCCCTTATAAAACAGCAACTTACAAAAACATCCAAATCTCGGAATCGTGCAAGTTGCATGAAACTGATCGTGCCTGCGTGCAAGTTGCGGCTTTTTGAATTAACTAAGCGACTGATTTCCCGACATTTTCCTCCGCGCATAAAAAAAGGACTCCGAAGAGTCCTTTTTCAGCTTAAAGCGAAGGGGTAATTAAACGCCCGAAGCCTTGGCTGCTGCTACGTCCTTGATGGACAGCTTGATACGGCCGCGGTTATCCACGTCCAGTACCAGCACTTCCACTTCCTGGCCTTCTTTCAGAATGTCGGTCACTTTCTCAACACGAGCGTCGCTCAGCATAGAGATGTGAACCAGACCGTCTTTGCCTGGCAGGATGTTGACGAACGCGCCGAAGTCGACGATGCGCTCAACTTTACCGACGTAGATCTTGCCGATCTCGGCCTCAGCGGTGATACCCAGAACGCGCTGACGTGCAGCTTCTGCAGCTTCCTTGGTTTCGCCGAAGATCTTGATCGAGCCGTCGTCTTCGATGTCGATCGAAGCCTTGGTCTCTTCACAGATTGCGCGAATGGTCGCGCCGCCTTTACCGATAACATCACGGATTTTGTCGGTGTCGATTTTCATCGCAATCATGGTCGGAGCATTTTCCGACAGTTCGGTACGGGACTGACCAATGATCTGGTTCATCTGACCGAGGATGTTCAGGCGCGCTTCCAGGGCTTGGCCCAGAGCGATTTCCATGATCTCTTCGGTGATGCCCTTGATCTTGATGTCCATCTGCAGCGCGGTAACACCTTTAGCGGTACCGGCTACTTTGAAGTCCATGTCGCCCAGGTGGTCTTCGTCGCCCAGGATGTCGGTCAGGATGGCGAACTTCTCGCCTTCTTTAACCAGGCCCATGGCGATACCGGCAACCGGTGCCTTCATCGGTACACCAGCATCCATCAGCGCCAGGGAAGCACCGCAGACCGAAGCCATGGAGCTGGAACCGTTGGACTCGGTGATTTCCGACACAACACGGATGGTGTACGGGAACACGTCAGCAGCCGGCAGCATGGCTGCAATCGAACGACGAGCCAGACGGCCGTGACCGATTTCGCGACGGCCAGCGCCACCCATGCGACCACACTCACCTACCGAGAACGGAGGGAAGTTGTAGTGCAGCATGAACGGGTCTTTTTTCTCGCCTTCCAGGGTGTCCAGCAACTGTGCGTCACGCGCAGTACCCAGGGTCGCAACTACCAGAGCCTGAGTTTCACCGCGGGTGAAGAGCGCCGAACCGTGAGTCTTCGGCAGAACACCCACTTCGATGTTCAGCGGACGTACGGTGCGAGTGTCGCGGCCGTCGATACGTGGCTTGCCGTTAACGATGTTTTCGCGAACGGTGCGGTATTCGATTTCACCGAATGCAGCTTTGACGTCGCTGGAAGAAGGCTGGCCTTCTTCACCGGACAGCTTGGCCACAACCTGATCCTTCAACTCGCCCAGGCGAGCGTAACGG
Organism: Pseudomonas sp. M5A4_2d; assembly: GCF_053345295.1. NCBI lineage: Bacteria > Pseudomonadati > Pseudomonadota > Gammaproteobacteria > Pseudomonadales > Pseudomonadaceae > Pseudomonas > Pseudomonas sp. M5A4_2d. The sequence goes on from NZ_JBKEZW010000008.1 coordinate 40,509, forward strand.
TCGGCCTTGACGGTGATGGTGTAGGCATCGGAGATCGCTGCGCCGAACTCGGAGCGGATAGCGCCCAGCAGTTCTGTCGCTTCAGCTTGTGGAGCCCAGGTCCACGTTGGCTTGGCAGCTTCGGCAGCCAGTTCTTTAACAGCGTTGATCACAACCTGGAACTCGTCGTGAGCAAACAGTACCGCGCCCAGCATCTGGTCTTCGGTCAGCTCTTTGGCTTCCGATTCAACCATCAACACGGCTTCCGAAGTACCGGCAACGACCATGTCCAGGCTCGAAGCTTTCTGTTGTTCGTAAGTCGGGTTCAGCAGGTAGCCGGTGCTTTCGTGGAACGCAACACGGGCAGCGCCGATTGGACCATCGAAAGGAATACCGGAGATGGCCAGGGCAGCCGAGGTACCGATCATCGCAGCGATGTCCGGATCGGTCTTCTTGCTGGTGGAAACGACGGTGCAGACAACCTGCACTTCGTTCATGAAGCCTTCTGGGAACAGCGGACGGATCGGACGGTCGATCAGTCGGGAAGTCAGGGTTTCTTTCTCGGAAGGACGGCCTTCGCGCTTGAAGAAACCGCCAGGGATCTTACCGGCAGCGTAAGTCTTTTCCTGGTAGTGAACGGACAGAGGGAAGAAGCCCTTGCTTGGGTCCGCGTGCTTGGCGCCAACAACAGTCACCAATACGGTGACGTCGTCGTCAACGGTGACCAGCACTGCGCCGGAAGCTTGACGGGCGATACGGCCTGTCTCGAGGGTAACGGTCGACTGACCGAACTGGAATTTTTTGATAACCGGGTTCACGGTGTCCTACCTTCTTTGTGGCTCTTGGGGAACTTGTCTTCTTGCGAAATTCTTGGGCAATGTCGGGAATCGGCCCGAGCCTGGTCCAGGGTAAAACGTGTATCCAGATAAAACTTGAGGCTGGGAGCCTGCCATGGGCCAGAGGGAATCCCACTGACACACGGCAGACAACCAACCTCTAGCGCAATCGCTTATTAGCGACGCAGACCCAGGCGACCGATCAGAGCCTGATAACGACCCAGATCCTTGCCTTTCAGGTAGTCCAGCAGCTTACGGCGCTGGTTTACCATGCGGATCAGACCACGACGGGAGTGGTGATCTTTACCGTTGGCCTTGAAGTGACCTTGCAGCTTGTTGATGTTGTGGGTCAGCAGTGCAACTTGCACTTCTGGCGAACCAGTGTCACCAACAGCTTGCTGATAGTCAGCAACGATTTGTGCTTTTTCTTGAACGTCGAGAGCCATGAGGCAATCCTTTTTTCAGGAAACCACCCAAAGGGCAATTTCAACAGGCCAGGGACAAATCCCTGTATCTAAAAATGAGTGTTGACCGTGCCTGTTAACAGCCACACTCGTCCGGTCATTCTGACCGAATCAGTCGACGCGGCGCGATGCGCCCGTCTTCGCTCACTTCACCGATACCGATAAAGCGACCGTTATGATCCTGTACCCGCACCATACCGAACTTCGGAGCGTCCGGAGCGCGTACCGGCTGGCCGTTTAGCCAATAGAACGCGCTGTGCTCCGAGAAGTGCAGCAATGGCCAGTCCAGCAAACCGCTGTCCGATGGCATCAGGAAGCGATCAACTGCTTCATTGCCGCCTTCGGCATGTACTGCTTCCAACTCTTCCAGCGTGACCGTCTGGGCAAGGCTGAAAGGCCCTGCCTGCGTGCGTCGCAGCTCTGCAACGTAAGCACCGCAACCGAGCTTTTCACCAATATCTTCCACCAGGGTACGGATATAGGTGCCTTTGCTGCAGTCCACGGCCAAGCGGGCAGTGTCGCCCTCACAGGCGAGCAATTCCAAGCGCGCAATAGTAACAGAACGCGGTTCGCGCTCCACTACTTCGCCCGCACGTGCCAGCTTGTAAAGAGGCTGCCCATCACGCTTGAGCGCCGAGTACATCGGTGGTATCTGACTGATTTCCCCACGAAAACCGGGTAAAGCAGCTTCAATATCAGCACGACCAACGGTCACGTCGCGAACCTGCAAAACATCACCCTCGGCATCGGCCGTGGTGGTGGTCTTGCCCAGTTGCATCAGGGTTTCGTAACCCTTGTCGGAATCGAGCAGGTATTGCGAGAACTTGGTGGCCTCACCAAAGCACAACGGCAATACGCCGGTGGCCAAGGGATCGAGGCTGCCGGTATGCCCGGCCTTCTCGGCGTTCAGCAACCAGCGAACCTTCTGCAATGCGGCATTGGAGGTAAAACCAATGGGCTTGTCGAGCAGAATGATGCCGCTGACGTTGCGACGGATACGTTTGACCTGAGCCACCGCTTACTCCTTGGCGTCTTCAGGTGTGGACGGGTGCTGGCTGTCTTCCGCCACGGCGCGCTCGATCAGTGCCGACAGGTGCGCACCACGCACGACGCTTTCGTCGTAGTGGAAGTGCAACTGGGGCACGCTGCGCAGCTTCATTTCACGGGCCAACTGCATGCGCAGGAAGCCTGCGGCGGAGTTGAGCACCTTGATGCTTTGCGCGATTTCTTCGCTGCTGTCCTGGCCCATCACGGTGATGAAAATCTTGGCGTGACCTACGTCACGGCTCACTTCAACGGCGGTGATGGTGACCAGGCCAACGCGTGGGTCTTTGACTTCGCGACGGATCAGTTGGGCCAGCTCGCGCTGCATCTGATCGCCGATTCGCTGGGTACGGCTGTATTCTTTTGCCATGTCTTGTTACCTGTTACTGCCACACGGTGAAACCCGTGGGGTCTGAAAGCGGCAAACGCCCGGCCTGACAAAAGCCAGACCGGGCGTTGCGTTTAGAGTCCGGACACGGCGCGGGGCATTTGCATGCCCACACGCTGTGTGGCTCCTGAAGTGCGCGAGTTAGAGGCTGCGAGCAACCTGAACCTTCTCGTAGACTTCGATCTTGTCACCAGCTTTGACGTCGTTGTAGCTCTTGACGCCGATACCGCATTCCATGCCGGCACGTACTTCAGAAGCGTCATCCTTGAAGCGGCGCAGGGATTCCAGCTCGCCTTCGAAGATAACGATGTCTTCACGCAGTACACGGATTGGACGGTTACGGTGCACAGTGCCTTCGATAACCATACAGCCGGCAATCGCACCGAATTTCGGCGAACGGAACACGTCACGCACCTCGGCAACACCCAGGATGTTCTCCCGGACGTCACTGCCAAGCATGCCGGTAAGGGCTTTCTTGACGTCTTCGATGATGTCGTAGATGACGTTGTAGTAACGCATGTCCAGGCCTTCCTGCTCGACGATCTTGCGAGCGCCAGCATCGGCACGCACGTTGAAGCCGAACAGTACAGCGTTGGAAGCCAGTGCCAGGTTGGCGTCGGACTCGGTGATACCACCGACACCGCCACCGACAACACGCACTTGCACTTCGTCGTTACCCAGGCCGTTCAAGGCGCCGTTCAACGCCTCGAGGGAACCACGGACGTCAGATTTGAGGACGATGTTAAGCGTCTTCTTCTCTGCCTGGCCCATGTTCTCGAAGATGTTCTCCAGCTTACCGGCGTGAGCACGGGCCAGTTTGACTTCGCGGAACTTGCCTTGACGGAACAGAGCCACTTCACGGGCTTTCTTCTCGTCGGCAACTACGCTCATCTCGTCGCCAGCGTCCGGAGTACCGTCCAGGCCGAGGATCTCGACAGGGATGGAAGGACCGGCTTCTTTGATTGGCTTGCCGTTCTCGTCGAGCATGGCACGTACACGGCCATAGTTCGAACCGACCAGCACCATGTCGCCTTGGCGCAGGGTACCGTCTTGAACCAGTACGGTTGCAACCGGGCCACGACCTTTGTCGAGACGCGATTCAACCACAACACCGCGACCCGGGGCCGATGGCGTTGCTTTCAGTTCGAGTACTTCAGCTTGCAGCAGGACCGCTTCGAGCAGTTCGTCTACACCGGTACCGACTTTCGCCGAGACCGAGACGAATGGCGTATCACCGCCCCACTCTTCGGAAGTCACGCCGTGAACCGACAGTTCGCTACGGATGCGATCAAGATCGGCGCCCGGCTTGTCGATTTTGTTCACTGCAACAACCAGTGGAACACCAGCAGCCTTGGCGTGCTGGACAGCTTCAATGGTCTGCGGCATCACGCCATCGTCTGCTGCAACGACCAGGATCACGATGTCAGTTGCCTTGGCACCACGGGCACGCATTGCGGTAAACGCGGCGTGACCTGGGGTGTCGAGGAAAGTGACCATGCCGCGTTCGGTTTCAACGTGGTACGCGCCGATGTGCTGGGTGATACCGCCGGCTTCGCCAGCAGCTACCTTGGCACGACGAATGTAGTCGAGCAGCGAAGTCTTACCATGGTCAACGTGGCCCATTACGGTCACGACTGGCGCACGGGAGAACGTCTCACCTTCAAACTTCAAGGACTCGGCCAGGGAGTCTTCCAGAGCGGTATCGCTGACCAGGGTCACTTTGTGGCCCAGTTCTTCGGCTACCAGTTGAGCAGTTTCCTGATCAAGCACCTGGTTGATGGTCGCTGGGGTACCCAGTTTGAACATGAACTTGATGATTTCAGCAGCCTTGACCGACATCTGATTGGCGAGATCGCCAACAGAAATGGTCTCGCCGATCTGCACATCACGCACGACAGGGCCTGTTGGGCTCTGGAAACCGTGGGCGTTGCGTTTTTTCAGCTTGGCCTTGCCGCGACCACCGCGACGGAAGCTATCGCTTTCTTCGTCGGTAGTACGTGGGGCAACGCGTGGAGCGGGCGCTTTCTCTTTGACCGAGGCACGATGTGGAGCGTTTTTACGCTCGCCATCGCCACCACCACCGCGACGATTGTTATCGTCGGCACGTGGCTTGTCCGGACGACGAGGTTCGTCGCGCTTGCGAGCGTCTGCTGCTGGAGCAGGTGCGGCGGCAACCGGAGCGGCCTCACGCACAGCTTCAACAGGTGCGCTAGGCGCGGCGACCGCTTCAGTACCAGCAGGTTGCGCAGCAGCAGGCTGGCGACGCGCTTCTTCTTCGGCGCGACGCTTGGACTCTTCTTCAGCCTTCTGACGAGCAGCATTTTCTACTGCGCGACGTTCTTCCAGTTCGCGTTTGCGCTCGGCTTCGATTTCTTCCGGGCTGCGCTGTACGAAGACTTTCTTCTTGCGTACTTCAACGCTGATGCTCTTGCTACCAGCAACACGCAGTGTGCTGGTGGTTTTGCGCTGCAATGTAATCTTGCGCGGTTCTTCCACTTTCGCCTTGTGGCTGCTCTTCAAGTGAGTCAGCAAAGACTGCTTCTCACTGTCGCTCACACCTTCATCGGCGGCGGTGTGCGGCAGACCTGCCTCACGCATCTGCTGCAACAGGCGCTCTACCGGTGTTTTGACCTCATCGGCCAGTTGTTTCACCGTGACTTGCGTCATGCACTTCTCTCCTCAGGCCGCGCCTAGTTACTCGAACCAATGGGCTCGGGCGGCCATGATCAACTTGCCGGCACGATCATCGTCAATGCCGTCGATGTCGAGCAGATCGTCAATAGACTGCTCGGCCAGGTCTTCGCGGGTAATTACGCCGCGCACCGCCAGTTCCATCGCCAAATCCTTGTCCATACCCTCAAGCGAGAGCAGGTCTTCGGCCGGATGGGCGTCTGCCAGCTTTTCCTCAGTAGCGATGGCTTTAGTCAACAAACGATCCTTGGCCCGAGCGCGAAGCTCGTTGACGGTGTCTTCGTCAAAGCCGTCGATGTTGAGCATTTCTTCCAACGGTACGTAGGCAATCTCTTCCAGGCTGGTGAAGCCTTCATCTACCAGCACCTGTGCCAGGTCTTCGTCGACTTCCAGCTCGTCGATGAAGTTGCGCAGGATGTCGCCGGTTTCAGCTTGCTGCTTAGCCTGGATGTCCGATTCGGTCATCACGTTCAGGGTCCAACCGGTCAGTTGGCTGGCCAGACGCACGTTCTGACCACCACGACCAATGGCCTGAGCCAGATTGTCTGCGCCAACGGCGATGTCCATTGCATGGGCATCTTCGTCAACGATAATTGCCGCCACTTCAGCTGGCGACATGGCGTTGATCACAAACTGCGCCGGGTTATCGTCCCACAGCACAATATCCACACGCTCACCACCCAATTCGCCCGACACTGCCTGGACGCGTGAACCACGCATACCAATGCAAGCGCCCTGCGGGTCGATGCGTTTGTCCTTGGAACGGACCGCGATCTTGGCGCGCGAACCCGGGTCGCGGGACGCAGCCATGACTTCGATCAGGCCTTCGGCGATCTCCGGCACTTCGATACGGAACAGCTCGATCAGCATTTCCGGCGCGGTACGCGACAGGATCAGCTGAGGGCCGCGGTTCTCGGTGCGGATTTCCTTGAGCAGCGCACGCAAACGCACGCCAACACGGAAGGTTTCGCGAGAGATGATGTCTTCGCGGGCCAGCAACGCTTCTGCGTTGTTGCCCAGGTCGACGATCACGTTGTCGCGGGTGACTTTTTTCACGGTGCCGGAGATGATTTCACCCAGGCGCTCGCGATAAGCGTCAACGACTTGAGCGCGCTCGGCTTCGCGAACCTTCTGCACGATGACCTGCTTGGCGGTCTGTGCAGCAATACGGCCGAATTCGATCGATTCGATCTTTTCTTCGACGACATCACCGACCTGAGCGCCAGGGTGCGTTTCGGCAACCTTGCTTGGCCAGGTTTCGATGGCCGGATCATCAAGGTCGGCTTCTTCGACGACCGTCCAGCGACGGAAAGTCTCATAGGCACCGGTGTGGCGGTTGATTTCCACACGCAGATCCACTTCGTCTTCAAAACGCTTTTTGGTAGCAGTGGCCAGGGCCAGCTCCAGCGCTTCAAAAATCACGTTTGCCGGTACGCCCTTTTCATTGGATACCGACTCAACAACCAGCAGTACTTCTTTGCTCATCGTACGCCTCGCCTTTCGCAAGCCATTGGATCCGCGGGATCCGCGTCTCAGTCAAAACTGGGAATAATGTTGGCCTTGTCGATCATATCGATCGGCAACAGGAATTCATGGTCTTCTACCTGCACCACGACATCCTGTTCTTCTACACCGCGCAGAAGGCCCTGAAAGTTGCGTCGCCCTTCGAACGGGGAGCGCAGCTTGATCTTCACTTGTTCACCGGCAAATTTTGCAAACTGATCAATAGTGAACAGTGGGCGTTCCATGCCTGGCGAGGAAACTTCGAGGGTATATTCAACGGCGATTGGATCTTCAACATCCAGGACACCGCTGATCTGACGGCTGACAATGGCACAATCGTCCACCAGCACACCGCCCTCTTTATCGATATAAACGCGCAACATTGAGTGGCGACCTTGAGCCGAAAACTCAATACCCCAGCATTCATAGCCTAGGGCCACGATCACCGGGGCCAACAAGGCCTGCAACTCTTCTAGCTTGCTCGACACCTGAACCCCCTCGTGCATGTATGTGCATGCTGTGCAAAATAAAAAAATGGGCGAAACGCCCATCCTTGAAACGCCGTCGAATAGCGGCGTTGAAAGTGTCCAGCTAACAAAAAGCCCCTTAAAAGGGGCTCCGCTAAAACTGGTTGCGGGGGCCGGATTTGAACCGACGACCTTCGGGTTATGAGCCCGACGAGCTACCAGACTGCTCCACCCCGCGACAAAGCTGGGGCGGAAGTATACGACCGATCCCTTACAGGGTCAATGTAACCTTCCACCTACAAGAAAGCCCGCAACAGCGGGCTCTCCTGATAATTGGTACCGAGAAGGGGACTCGAACCCCTACACCCTATGGGCACAACCACCTCAAGGTTGCGTGTCTACCAATTCCACCACCTCGGCAATACAGCGTTTACAACCCTTCTTACTTTTGCTCTTGAGCTGGAGGTACGTCAGTCGCTGGAGTAGCCGACTTTTGCTCTTGAAGCACCGGGACATCATCAGAAGCCGGTTTTGCTTTTGGTACCTCCAACACTGCTGGGTTTGGCAAACCTACTTGAGTCAGCACATGAGCTTTCTCTTTAGCAAAGTAACCTAACCCTAAGCTGGTTATGAAGAAACCGGCGGCAAGTATAGCAGTAAACTTACTAAGAAAGGTAGAGGAACCTTGGCTTCCGAACACAGTATTTGAAGCACCTGCACCGAAAGACGCACCAGCATCCGCACCTTTACCCTGTTGCAACAAAACCAGGGCAACTACGCCCAGGGCAGCCAACAGATGAAAAACGACTACGACTGTTTCCAGCATTTTTTCAGTTTCCCGCGGCGCGACAAATCGCACCGAACTCATCTGCATTCAGGGAAGCTCCACCAATGAGCCCCCCATCGATATCCGGCATGCCGAACAGTTCGACCGCATTGGCCGCCTTCACGCTGCCGCCGTATAGAAGCCGCACACCTTGTGCGACCTCAGAATTCTCTGCCGCCAACTGTGCGCGAATGGCTGCGTGCACATCCTGCGCCTGTTGCGGTGTAGCAGTCAGCCCGGTGCCAATGGCCCAGACCGGCTCGTAAGCAATTACCGCCTTTGCAAACGCACCAACACCCAGCTCCTCGATGATGCTGCCCAGCTGACGCGAGACAACTTCAAGAGTCTTGCCCGATTCGCGTTGCTCAAGGGTCTCCCCTATGCACAACACCGGAATCAAGCCACAAGCCTGTGCCGCTGCAAACTTGCGATTGAGTGTCCCATCACGCTCGCCCATCATCTGACGGCGCTCGGAGTGCCCGACAAGCACATAGGAACAACCCGCATCTACCAACTGACTCGGCGAAATCTCACCGGTCAAAGCACCTTGCATGGGCTCCACCGCAGAATTCTGCGCGCCGACCTGGATCGACTTACCTTTCAAGCCATCAACCACCTGGTTGATATGCAAGCAAGGCGGGAAAACCGCAATATCAACACCGCTAGGCAAGGCCAAGTGACGAAGGCCATTGATCAGCTCAGCGACACTGGCGCGGGTACCGTGCATCTTCCAGTTACCAGCTACCATAGTGCGACGCATGCTGTACCCCGTCGGTCAAAGTGGGCGCAGATGTTACCCAACCACATCATCACTGGCAAGCCGAATTCAGGCGCAAATTTCAGTTACCAGTTTTGCCAGGTCTTCGGCATGGCCGCGAACCTGTGTTTCGTCCTCACCTTCGACCATGACGCGCACCAGAGGCTCCGTGCCGGACTTGCGCAGCAACACCCGCCCACGCCCCGCCATTGCCAGGGTCACGCGCTCGCAGGCGTCTTTGACCGCAGGGTGTTCGATCGGGTTTTCGCCACCGGCGAAACGCACATTGAGCAAAACCTGCGGGCACTTACGCAGAGCCTGTCGCGCCTGAGCGAGGCTCTCCTCACGACGACGCAAGGACAGCAACACCTGCAACGCGGCAATAATTGCATCGCCAGTCGTCGTGTGCTGGAAGCAAACCACATGCCCCGAGTTCTCGCCGCCCACCTGCCAGTTACGCTCCAGCAGTTCGGCGATTACATAGCGGTCACCGACATTGGCCCGAACGAAGGGAATTCCAAGATCTGCCAAGGCCAGTTCCAGGCCCAGGTTACTCATCAGAGTGCCAACGACGCCGCCCTGCAACTTGTCACGCTCATGCAGGTCGCGAGCAATGATGAACAACAAATCATCACCATCCACGACAGCCCCAGTGTGATCCACCATCAGGACACGATCACCATCCCCGTCAAAAGCAATACCGAGATCAGCATGCTCAGCCAGGACGGCCGCCTGCAGTTGCTCCATATGGGTGGAGCCGCAGTTTTCGTTGATATTCAAACCATTCGGTTGAGCCGACAGCACTGTCACATCGGCGCCCAGCTCCTTGAATACACTCGGAGCCACTTTGTAGGTCGCACCATGAGCGCAATCGACAACAATCTTCAGCCCGGCAAAATTGGTACTGGTCGGCACGCTGCTCTTGCAGAATTCGATGTAGCGGCCAGACGCGTCGTTGATGCGTGAGACCTTGCCCAGCTTGCTGGACTCGACCACCGTCATCGGTGCATCCAGCAGCTCTTCGATCATCAGCTCGATCGCGTCCGGCAACTTGGTGCCCTGGCCAGAGAAAAACTTGATGCCATTGTCATCATGAGGGTTGTGCGAGGCACTGATCACGATACCGGCTTCAGCGTGGAAGGTACGCGTCAGGTAAGCGATCGCCGGCGTCGGCATTGGCCCCAGCAGCATTACGTCAGCACCGGCGGCGGACAAGCCAGCCTCCAGCGCGGACTCAAACATGTAACCGGAAATACGGGTGTCCTTGCCCACCAGAATGCGGCAAGCACCCATGCTGCGGAACGCCATACCTGCCGCCCAACCCAGCTTGAGCATGAAATCAGGCGTAATCGGAAATTCGCCGACCCGACCACGGATACCGTCGGTGCCAAAATATTTTTTAGTCATAAGTGCTCCATCGTTCTTATTCGGCTGATTCTACAGCGGCAAGCATACGCACCACATCGACCGTCTCGGCGACGTCATGCACACGCAAGATACGCGCGCCCTTGGTAACCGCGAGCGCTGCCAGAGCAAGGCCACCGTACAACCGCTCACCCACCGGTCGACTCAATGCGAGCCCTATCATGCTCTTGCGCGAAACACCGACCAACAGGGGCCGACCAAGCGCATGCAAGGCCTGCATATGTTTGAACAGACTTAAATTGTGCTGAAGGGTTTTGGCAAAGCCAAACCCAGGATCAAGGATGATTTTTTCGGCAGCAATCCCAACCTTGGCGCACTGAGCGATCCTTTCAGCAAGAAACCCACTCACTTCACCAACGAGATCGTCGTAGTGTGGACTGTCTTGCATATTGCCGGGCTCTCCCAGCATATGCATCAGGCATACGGGCAGACCGGTTGCCGCTGCCGCATCCAGGGCACCGTCTCGCTGGAGGGAGCGCACATCGTTGATGAGCCCCGCACCCAGGCGCGCCGTCTCGCGCATCACGGCCGGAGTCGATGTATCCACCGAGATGATCACGTCCAACTCACGAGCAATGCGCTCGACGATCGGCGCCACTCGCTCCAACTCCTCGAGAGGAGAAACAACGCGAGCGCCAGGGCGAGTCGACTCACCACCGACATCAATCAAGGTCGCGCCCGCCGCCACCATCGCCTCGGCGTGACGCAATGCGGCATCGAGTTGACTGAAGCGGCCGCCGTCGGAAAAGGAGTCGGGGGTTACATTAAGAATGCCCATGACATGTGTACGGGCCAAATCAAGAACCCGGTTGCCGCAAGGCAACCGGGTTGAGGACAACGCAGAAGTCATTTCAAACCTTAGTGGTCAGCTGCCGGACCGCCGATTGGGGCTTCAGGGCGCTCGTTCTGAACTACTGGCGGAGTGCCAGAAGTGCCCGAACCACCTTCCCAATCGCGAGGCTCACGAGGCGTGCGACCCGCCATGATGTCGTCGATCTGGTCGGCATCAATGGTCTCGTACTTCATCAACGCATCAGCCATTGCATCCAGCTTGTCGCGATTGTCGGTCAGGATCTGTTTGGCCGTGCCGTAGCACTGGTCAATGATGCTGCGCACTTCGGAGTCGATCAGCTTGGCCGTTTCACCCGAGAAGCTGGCAGCTTGACCGCCACCGCCACGACCCAGGAACACTTCGCCTTCTTCTTCGGCATACATCAAAGGCCCGAGTTTTTCAGACAAGCCCCACTTGGTCACCATGTTCCGTGCAATCTGGCTGGCACGCATGATGTCGTTGGAGGCACCGGTGGTTACGCCATCGAAGCCAAGGGTCATCTCTTCAGCAATTCGGCCACCATACAGTGAGCAGATCTGACTGATCAGCGCACGCTTGGAGAGGCTGTAACGATCCTCTTCAGGCAGGAACATGGTGACACCCAACGCCCGACCACGAGGAATGATCGACACCTTGTAAACCGGGTCATGCTCAGGCACGACACGACCAACAATGGCGTGACCGGCTTCGTGATAAGCGGTGTTCTGCTTCTCTTTCTCGGACATGACCATGGATTTGCGCTCAGCGCCCATCATAATCTTGTCTTTTGCCAGTTCGAACTCTTTCATTTCTACGATGCGCTTGCCGGTACGGGCAGCGAACAGCGAAGCCTCGTTCACCAGGTTGGCCAAGTCAGCACCGGAGAAGCCTGGAGTACCACGGGCAATGACGGCCGGAGCCACGTCGTCGCCCATCGGCACTTTGCGCATGTGCACTTTCAAAATCTGTTCGCGACCACGGATGTCCGGCAGACCCACTACCACCTGGCGGTCGAAACGGCCTGGACGCAGCAGCGCAGGGTCCAGTACGTCCGGACGGTTGGTTGCGGCGATGACGATAATGCCGTCATTCATTTCAAAGCCGTCCATCTCCACCAGCAATTGGTTGAGAGTCTGCTCACGCTCATCGTGACCACCGCCCATGCCTGCACCACGATGGCGACCAACAGCGTCGATTTCGTCGATGAAAATGATGCATGGGGCGTGTTTCTTGGCCTGTTCGAACATATCGCGAACACGGCTGGCACCGACACCGACAAACATCTCGACGAAGTCAGAACCAGAAATAGTGAAGAACGGCACCTTGGCTTCGCCGGCAATCGCCTTGGCCAGCAAGGTTTTACCGGTACCCGGAGGACCCACCATCAGCACGCCGCGAGGAATGCGGCCGCCCAGACGCTGGAACTTGCCCGGGTCACGCAGGAACTCGACCAGCTCGCCAACTTCTTCCTTCGCTTCATCACAACCCGCGACATCCGCGAGGGTGGTCTTCACCTGATCCTCGGAGAGCAGGCGTGCCTTGCTCTTGCCGAAGCTCATCGGCCCGCCCTTGCCTCCCGCACCACCCTGCATCTGGCGCATGAAGAACATGAACACGGCGATAATCACCAGGATCGGGAAGCTGGCCACCAGGAGCTGGGTCCAGATGCTCTGCTGCTCAGGCTGCTTGCCTTCAACGACTACATGGTTATCCACCAGGTCGCCGATCAGACCGTTGTCCTGAATTGCCGGACGAATGGTCTTGAAGCTGTCGCCATCGTTGCGTTTGCCGGTAATCACGTAGCCATCAACCGCTACGCGCTCGACCTTGCCATCCTTAACTTGCTGGATGAAGTCGGAATAGTTGAGGGTCTGCGGCTCGTTAGGGCTGGAGAAGTTGTTCATCACCGTCACCAGGACAGCCGCGATGATCAACCACAGGATCAGATTCTTTGCCATATCGTTCAATTAACTACCCTCTGAAGCAAGCTCCGCTACTGGCGCGCGCTTCGCATGATATTCACCGGCCTAACTTACTACATTACCTACAACTCTGGCAGGCGCCGTCTGTAACCCTTTGTGAAACTTTGACTACACAATATTCGTAAAGCTTCATGACGAAAGCGATATAAAAAAACCTATCGCCTTCCTCGAATTCCTCAAAAACGCTCTTCACTCGCCGCACCTTCAACACCGCGGAAGCCGCGACACAGCAGGTATTGCTCACGAGACCTGTCCCGGGAAGAGTCAGGCTTGCGCGTTTGCACCTTGTCGAACAATTTGCGGATGTTCTTGTGGTACTCGTCAAAACCTTCGCCCTGGAAGACCTTCACCAGAAAATCACCACCAGGACGCAAAACCCGACCTGCCAAATCCAGCGCCAGCTCACAAAGGAACATCGCGCGCGGCATATCAACAGCCGGTAATCCACTCATATTGGGGGCCATGTCGGAAATCACAAGGTCTACCTGCGAATTTCCCACAGCTTCAAGGATCTGTGCGAGCACCGTGTCCTGGGTGAAATCACCATGAACAAAGGTCACATCCGGGATGCTGTCCATTTCCAGGATATCGGAAGCGATCAAGCGGCCTTGCCCACCAATCAGACGACTGGTCACCTGGGACCAGCCACCAGGGGCTGCGCCAAGATCAATAACGCTCATGCCTGGACGAATCAATTTGTCCTTGTCCTGGATCTCCAGCAGCTTGTAGCTGGCCCGGGAACGGTAGCCGTCCTTTTGCGCCTTTTTGACGTAAGGGTCGTTGAAATGCTCTTGCAGCCACTTAAGACTAGTTTTGGAACGGGCCACGGGCCACCTCGAAAATAAAACGGGTCGTGATTAACTGGGCGGTCCCGGACTCGCTCGGGTAAACTGGCCGCCGCTTTTTACAAGATCAGACGCAGGGGTCAGATTATGCCGCTCACTCAAGAGCAGAAGAAACAGTACAAATCCATTGGCCACCATCTGAAACCAGTTCTGATTGTGGCAGACAACGGTTTGACTGAAGGTGTGTTAGCCGAACTTGAACGCGCATTGGGCGATCACGAACTGATCAAGATCAAGGTCAACATCCTTGACCGCGAAGCGCGTTTGGCCGCCATTGCAGAACTATGCAAGGTCGGCAAAGCGGATCTGGTTCAGGTCATCGGCAAGATGGCGCTGCTGTATCGCAAGAACTTCAGCGTCAACAAGCAACTGTCAAACGTACACCGCTTCAAATAGCTTTCAAATGACAACAAGGGTCACGGGCGTGCTTCGCGCGCCCTGCCACTCCATCCCGGCGCAGGCTGTATAACCAGCACCAGGCCGGAGAACCCTAGCACAAGATAGCTGAATAGCTGCCAGCGCAACGCTTCCGGCAGCCACACATGCACCACGCAAAACATTGCACATGCATACAGCGCCATCAACAGCAGTTGGCCGCGAATATCCCGCCACAAACTCCCCAAGCCTTCGGCCTTGATCAGCACCAGCACCTGGAGCGTCACGCACGCCGCCGCAAAACCTACCAGCAACGCACTGAGCAATCCATCGAGCTCATCGATCAGCAACGGCGCCAGGCCAATCAGGCCCAACACCGGCAGTACACCAATGTGCAATAGCCACAGGCCACCCACCCAAAGCATCTGGGCGAGCTGCCAAAGCATGGCGCCCGCACGAAGCGGGCGCCGCCTTTCAGACGTGACGAACTTCGACAATCTCGTACTCGATCACGCCACCAGGCGTCTTGACGGACACCACGTCACCCTCTTCCTTGGCAATCAAGGCACGCGCGAGTGGTGACCCGACGGAAATCTTGCCGAGTTTAAAGTCAGCCTCGTCCTCACCCACGATGTGGTAAACGACGCGCTCATCCGTCTCGACGTTGGCGATTTCGACGGTGGTGCCGAAAATCACTTTGCCGGTGTGCGGAATGGTCGTGACGTCGATGATCACCGCATTCTGCATACGACCTTCGATGTCACGGATCCGCGCCTCGACCATACCTTGCTGCTCACGAGCGGCATGGTATTCAGCGTTTTCCTTCAAGTCGCCCAGCTCGCGGGCCGTACCGATGTCCTGGCTCAGCTTTGGACGTACGACCTTGGTCAGGTGGGCGTGTTCCTCTTCCAGGGCCTTGGCGCCCTGGACGGTCATAGGGTATTTGATCATGCCTTCAATCCTGCGTGTAGATCCTGCAAGCGACGCACGGTCTTTTCAGGACCGAACTTGAGCGCTTCGCAGATAGCTTCGCCTGCAGCAATGGTGGTGGTGCAGTAGATCTTGTGCTGCAAGGCATTACGACGAATGGAGTAGGAATCCGCGATCGACTGGCGACCTTCGGTGGTGTTGATGATCAGCGTGACTTCGTCATTCTTGATCATGTCGACCACATGCGGACGGCCTTCCGTCACCTTGTTCACGCGACGCACTTTCAGGCCGGCAGCTTCGATCAGCTTGGCGGTCCCGGCGGTGGCCACGACTTCAAAGCCCAAGTTGATCAGATCACGGGCCACGCCTGCAACCAGCGGCTTGTCGTCGTCACGCACACTGATGAATGCAGTACCACCGGTCGGCAGCACTTCACTGGCACCCATCTGGGCCTTGGCGAATGCTTCACCGAAAGTGTCACCCACACCCATCACTTCACCGGTGGACTTCATCTCTGGGCCCAGGATCGGGTCCACACCAGGGAATTTGGCGAATGGGAACACCGCCTCTTTCACGCTGTAGAAGTTAGGAATGATTTCCTTGGTGAAGCCGATTTCCTTCAGGGTCTTACCCGCCATCACGCGGGCAGCGATCATGGCGAGGGACACACCGATGCACTTGGATACAAATGGCACGGTACGCGAAGCACGCGGGTTAACTTCGATGACGTAGATGTCTTCGCCTTGCAGCGCCAACTGAACGTTCATCAGGCCGACAACGCCCAGTTCCAGGGCCATTTTCTTGACCTGTTCACGCATCTCGTCCTGGATGTGCGCCGGCAGCGAGTACGGCGGCAGCGAGCATGCGGAGTCACCGGAGTGAACGCCCGCCTGCTCGATGTGCTGCATGATTGCGCCGATCACTACGTCGGTGCCATCGCAAACCGCATCCACGTCCATTTCGATGGCGCAGTTGAGGAAGTGGTCCAGCAGCACCGGGCTGTCGTTGGACACTTTCACCGCATCACGCAGGTAACGCTTGAGTTCTTCTTCTTCGTAAACGATTTCCATCGCACGGCCGCCCAATACGTAGGACGGACGCACCACCAGCGGGTAACCGATCTTGCTGGCTGCACGGATGGCTTCGTCTTCGCTGCGCACGGTAGCGTTAGGCGGCTGACGCAGGTTCAGGCGCTCAACCATTTGCTGGAAGCGCTCACGGTCTTCGGCACGGTCGATGGCGTCAGGGCTGGTGCCGATGATCGGCACACCGGCAGCTTCCAGAGCGCGAGCCAGTTTCAGCGGGGTTTGGCCGCCGTACTGGACGATCACGCCTTTTGGCTTCTCGACGCGGCAGATTTCCAGCACGTCTTCCAGCGTTACCGGCTCGAAGTACAGACGGTCGGAGGTGTCGTAGTCAGTGGAAACAGTTTCCGGATTGCAGTTGACCATGATGGTCTCGTACCCGTCTTCGCGCAGGGCGAGGGCGGCGTGTACGCAGCAATAGTCGAACTCGATGCCCTGACCGATACGGTTTGGACCGCCACCCAGGATAATGATCTTGTCACGCCCCGACGGCGCAGCCTCGCACTCTTCCTCATAGGTGGAGTACAGGTAGGCGGTGTCGGTTGCGAACTCGGCCGCGCAGGTGTCAACGCGCTTGTAGACCGGGAAGATGTCCAGCTTGTGGCGATGCGTGCGCAGGTTCTTCTCGGTCACACCCAGCAGCTTGGCCAAACGCTGGTCGGAGAAACCTTTGCGCTTGAGGCGGAACATCAGGTCGCGGTCGATAGAGGACAGACCGAGGGTCTTGACCTTCTCTTCTTCCTTGATCAGATCTTCGATCTGTACCAGGAACCACGGGTCGATCATGTTCATGCCGAAGATATCTTCGACGGTCATGCCGGCACGGAATGCGTCAGCGACGTACCAGATGCGCTCAGCGCCAGGTACGGTCAGCTCGCGCTTGAGCACGCTCATGCTTTCCGGATTGCTCAGGTCGAGCTTTTCGTCCAGGCCGCAAACGCCTACTTCCAGGCCACGCAGGGCTTTCTGCAGGGATTCCTGGAAGGTCCGGCCGATGGCCATGACTTCACCAACCGACTTCATCTGAGTGGTCAGCCGTGCGTCGGCTTTCGGGAATTTCTCGAATGCAAAGCGCGGCAGCTTGGTCACAACGTAGTCAATGGACGGCTCAAAGGACGCCGGTGTAGCGCCGCCAGTGATTTCGTTTTGCAGCTCGTCCAAGGTGTAACCGATCGCCAGCTTGGCAGCGATACGCGCAATCGGGAAGCCGGTAGCTTTCGATGCCAGCGCCGAAGAACGCGATACACGCGGGTTCATCTCGATCACAACCATACGACCGGTGTCCGGGCAGATACCGAACTGAACGTTGGAACCGCCGGTTTCAACGCCGATCTCACGCAATACCGCCAACGAGGCGTTACGCATGATCTGGTATTCCTTGTCCGTCAGGGTCTGTGCCGGAGCTACGGTGATCGAGTCACCCGTGTGCACGCCCATCGGGTCGAAGTTTTCGATGGAGCAGACGATGATGCAGTTGTCCTTCTTATCGCGGACAACCTCCATTTCGTACTCTTTCCAGCCGATCAGGGATTCGTCGATCAGCAGTTCTTTAGTCGGCGACAGGTCCAGGCCACGCGCGCAGATTTCTTCGAACTCTTCACGGTTGTAAGCAATACCGCCACCGGTGCCACCCATGGTGAAGGATGGACGAATGATGCACGGGAAGCCCAGCTTTTCGAGTACCGCGTTGGCCTCTTCCATGCTGTGGGCGATACCGGAACGCGGGCAGTCAAGGCCGATGGACTTCATGGCCTTGTCGAAACGCGAGCGGTCTTCAGCCTTGTCGATGGTGTCGGCATTCGCGCCGATCATCTCTACGCCGAACTTTTCCAGGACGCCCTCGCGCTCCAGGTCCAGGGCGCAGTTCAGTGCAGTCTGGCCGCCCATGGTTGGCAGCAGTGCATCTGGACGCTCTTTTTCGATGATCTTGGCAACGGTCTGCCACTTGATCGGCTCGATGTAGGTGGCGTCGGCCATGTCCGGGTCGGTCATGATGGTGGCCGGGTTGGAGTTCACCAGGATGACGCGGTAGCCCTCTTCGCGCAGGGCTTTACAGGCCTGGGCACCGGAGTAGTCGAATTCACAGGCCTGGCCGATCACGATCGGGCCAGCGCCGAGAATCAGGATGCTTTTTATGTCTGTACGTTTTGGCATGGGTTTGTCACTCAAATCCGCAGGTCAGTCGGCAAGCCGTCTTGAACACTCTTTGAAGAGCCTGCGGGGGCCACCGAGGTTCGGGGCCGCCCGCAAGCCAGTCCGTCAGCGTCGCTTGGCCATTTCATTGATGAAACGGTCGAACAGCGGCGCTACGTCGTTCGGGCCCGGGCTTGCTTCAGGGTGGCCCTGGAAGCTGAACGCGCTCTTGTCGGTGCGCTCGATGCCTTGGAGAGAGCCGTCGAACAGCGACTTGTGAATCGCACGGACATTGCCCGGCAAGGTCGCTTCATCCACCGCAAAGCCGTGGTTCTGGCTGGTGATCATTACAACGCCAGTGTCCAGGTCTTGCACAGGGTGGTTGGCACCGTGGTGGCCGTGACCCATTTTGAGGGTCTTGGCGCCGGAGGCCAGGGCCAGCAATTGGTGGCCGAGGCAGATACCGAACACCGGAATCTCGGTTTCCAGCACTTCCTTGATCGCCTTGATGGCGTAGTCGCAAGGCTCAGGGTCACCCGGGCCGTTGGACAGAAACACACCGTCCGGCTGCAGGGCCAGCACGTCGCTGGCCGGGGTTTGCGCCGGCACCACGGTTACGCGGCAACCGCGCTCGACCAGCATGCGCAGGATGTTGTACTTGATGCCGTAGTCGTAGGCGACTACGTGGTATTGCAGGTCAGCAGCAGCGATGGTCTCGTGGCTGTCGGTCTTCAAGTCCCAGACAGTGGAGCGCCACTCATACTGCTTTTTGGTGCTGACTTCTTTCGCCAGGTCCATGCCTTTCAGGCCAGGGAAGCCTTGCGCTGCAGCGATCGCCGCCGCTTCGGAAATATTGTCACCCGCCATGATGCAGCCGTTCTGCGAGCCTTTTTCACGCAAGATGCGTGTCAGGCGGCGCGTATCGATACCGGCGATCGCCACAACGTTATTGGCTTTCAGGTAATCGGACAGCGACATCGTGTTACGCCAGTTGCTCGCAACCAGTGGAAGGTCACGAATCACCAGACCGGCCGACCAGACACGATCAGACTCGACGTCTTCCGGTGTAGTACCGGTGTTGCCGATGTGCGGATAGGTCAGGGTAACGATCTGTTGGGCGTAGGAAGGATCGGTAAGGATTTCCTGATAGCCGGTCATGGCAGTGTTAAACACCACCTCTCCAACGGTTTGACCGTCGGCTCCAATGGCTTCGCCGCGAAAAATGCTGCCATCAGCAAGGGCGAGTATGGCTGGCTTAGTCAAGAAGACCTCCCGTAAATAAAGCCTGAAAGGGCGATCGCAGGTTGTAAAAAAGCGGAGTGACGTATGGACACGTCACCCCGCTTCTTCACTGAATTATTCTGCGCGCTTTTAGTGGACACACTAAAGCTGTAGCTTACAGAAAAAGGCTTTTTTGGTCCACCGCTAATGAGCCTTAAAGGCAGGGGAATGCGACAGGACGTCGCTTAGCGGTTAAAAACGGGGCCTCAGGATAATCCTGAGGCCCCGTTTTAGCTACTGATTAGTGCAGATCCAGCACATCGCGCATGTCATACAGACCAGGCTCGCGGCCTTCCAGCCAGAGCGCGGCACGTACCGCGCCCTTGGCAAACGTCATGCGACTGGACGCTTTGTGTGTAATCTCCAAGCGCTCGCCTTCGGTAGCGAACAGTACGGTGTGATCGCCAACCACATCGCCACCGCGAACGGTGGCAAAGCCAATGGTGTCACGCGCACGCGCACCGGTATGGCCTTCACGCCCGTAAACAGCAACTTTCGACAGGTCACGCCCCAGCGCATCGGCGATAGCCTCACCCATGCGCAGCGCGGTGCCAGACGGCGCATCGATCTTGTGGCGGTGATGCGTCTCGATAATCTCGATATCCGCATCCTCACCGAGCACACGAGCCGCCATATCGAGCAGCTTGAGCGACAGGTTCACACCGACACTGAAGTTGGCAGCGAAGACCACCGGGATATCTTTGCCCGCCTCGACCAACAACTGCTTCTGCTCGGCACTCAGGCCCGTAGTGCCGATTACCATGGCCTTACCCGCCTTGCGGCAGAACGCCAGGTTTTTCAGCATGACCTCGGGCAGAGTGAAGTCGATGAGCACGTCGAAATCGTCAGCTACCTTCTCCAGATTGCCCGACAACGAAACGCCAATGCGCCCTAACGAGGCCAGCTCACCGGCATCCGCACCCGTCAACGTGCTGCCGGGACGAACAATCGCCGCGGTCAACCCGCAAGCCGGTGAGCGCTGCTGCACCGCCTCGACCAGCGTCTTGCCCATGCGCCCGGCAGCGCCCATTACGGCTATACGTCGCATATTCACTTCCTTACAGGTCGCCGAAGAAGCGCTTCACGCCATCGAAAAAGCCCGTGGTTTTCGGCGAATGGGAGTCATCACCTTCCAACGAGCTGCGGAACTCTTCAAGCAATTCACGCTGACGACGGCCCAGATTAACCGGAGTCTCCACCGCTACACGGCACATCAGGTCACCAGCACCGCCACCGCGCACCGGCGCAACGCCTTTGCCACGGATACGGAACTGCTTGCCGGTCTGCGTCCCCTCAGGAATCTTGAGCTTGACTCGACCATCAAGCGTCGGGATCTCCAGCTCACCACCCAATGCAGCGTCGACAAAGCTGATCGGCACTTCGCAGAACAGGTGCTTGCCATCACGCTGGAAAATCGAGTGCTCGCGCACATTGATCACCACATACAGGTCGCCTGTAGGACCACCCTGAGTCCCCGCCTCGCCTTCGCCCGACAGACGAATGCGATCACCTGTGTCCACACCCGCCGGCACTTTCACCGAGAGGGTCTTGTACTCTTCGACACGGCCTTCGCCGTGGCAGGAATCGCACGGATCGGAAATGATCTTGCCCTGGCCATGGCAACGCGGGCAGGTCTGCTGCACCGAGAAGAAGCCCTGCTGCATACGCACCTGGCCGATACCGCCGCAGGTTGGGCAAGTGATCGGAGAGGAGCCTTTCTTGGCGCCCGAACCGTCGCATGGCTTGCAATTGACCAGCGTCGGCACACGGATATTGACGGTGGTGCCGCGTACGGCCTCCTCCAGATTCAGCTCCAGGGTGTAACGCAAGTCGCTGCCACGCTGGGCACCGCCGCGTTGGCCGCCACGGCCACCACCGAAGAAGTCGCTGAATACATCACCGAAAATATCGGAAAAGTTCTGACCACCAAAACCGGCACCGCCGCCACCCATGCTTGGGTCGACGCCGGCATGACCATACTGGTCGTAGGCCGCACGCTTGTTGGGATCAGACAGGCATTCGTAGGCCTCGTTGGCCTCTTTGAACATCTCTTCGGATTCTTTGCTATCCGGATTACGGTCCGGGTGGTGCTTCATCGCCAGGCGACGGTAAGCCTTTTTCAGGTCCGCCTCGCTGGAACCGCGCTCAACACCCAATACTTCGTAATAGTCACGCTTTGCCATAAGTCTTTGCACTCTTAAGGACGTTCGGCCAGACCCTCCTGAGCCTTGCCAAACTCGTTGAGCCCCAATACAGGCCCGGACCCAACTCACGTCAATTCAACGATCCTGGTCATTACTGCTTTTAGCCAGGGACCCGGCCAAAAACGCGGTGACTTTCGCCCGGGAAGCAGGAGCATTCCCAGTCACACCGCCAACATCCGACCCTTGTCGCATGTTGTAAAAATTCGCATACCCCAGACACGCCAACGCGGGAGCAAGCTCCCGCGCGGCGACATCCTACCAGTCACCGCTTGATAGCGGTCAACCGGGCGACCAACTTACTTGTGGTCTTTGACTTCTTCGAACTCGGCATCGACAACGTCGTCGTGCTTGGCTTCAGGCTCTGCGTGTTGAGCAGCACCTTCTGCCGGCTGGCCTTGTTCGGCGTACATTTTCTGAGCAACTGGCGCGGAGACCTTCGACAGCTCCTCAACCTTGGCTTCAATGGCAGCCTTGTCGTCGCCTTTAACAGCGGCTTCCAGGGCAACCAAAGCGGCTTCGATTGCAGTTTTCTCTTCGGCAGTCACTTTATCGCCAGCTTCAGCGATCATTTTGCGCGTCGAGTGAACCAATGCATCACCCTGGTTACGGGCACCGGCCAGCTCTTCAAACTTCTTGTCAGCCTCGGCATTGGTTTCAGCATCACGAATCATCTGTTGAATTTCTTCATCAGACAGACCGGAGTTGGCCTTGATGGTGATCTTCTGCTCTTTGCCAGTGGCCTTGTCTTTAGCACCTACGTGCAAGATGCCGTTGGCGTCGATGTCGAAGGTCACTTCAATTTGTGGCACGCCACGTGGTGCTGGTGGAATCTCAGCCAGGTCGAACTTGCCCAAGGACTTGTTCTGAGCGGCTTGCTTACGCTCACCTTGCAGTACGTGAATGGTCACGGCGCCCTGGTTGTCGTCGGCAGTCGAGAACACTTGCGATTTCTTGGTAGGAATCGTGGTGTTTTTCTCGATCAGCGCGGTCATCACGCCACCCATGGTTTCGATACCCAGGGTCAGCGGGCTGACGTCCAGCAGCAGCACGTCTTTCACGTCGCCGGCCAGTACCGCACCCTGGATAGCAGCACCCATGGCAACGGCTTCGTCCGGGTTCACGTCTTTACGTGCTTCTTTACCGAAGAACTCGGTGACCAGCTTCTGAACCAGTGGCATACGGGTCTGACCGCCTACCAGGATCACGTCGTTGATCGAACCAACGTCGATACCCGAGTCTTTCAGCGCGATGCGGCAAGGCTCGATGGTGCGTTGAACCAGGTCTTCAACCAGCGCTTCCAGCTTGGAGCGCGAGATCTTCACGTTCAAGTGCTTAGGACCGGTAGCGTCTGCAGTGATGTACGGCAGATTCACGTCGGTCGACTGAGCGGAAGACAACTCGATCTTGGCTTTCTCGGCAGCTTCTTTCAGGCGCTGCATCGCCAGCGGGTCACCCTTGAGGTTCATGCCGCTTTCTTTCTTGAATTCGTCAACGAGGTAGTCGATCAGACGAATGTCAAAGTCTTCACCACCCAGGAAAGTGTCACCGTTGGTGGCCAACACTTCGAACTGGTGCTCGCCGTCAACTTCAGCGATCTCGATCACGGAGACGTCAAACGTACCGCCACCCAGGTCGTAAACGATCACGGTGTGGTCGCCCTTGGCCTTGTCCATACCGTAAGCCAGAGCAGCTGCGGTCGGTTCGTTGATGATACGTTTAACGTCCAGACCCGCGATGCGGCCGGCGTCTTTGGTCGCCTGACGCTGGCTGTCGTTGAAGTAGGCCGGAACGGTAATCACCGCCTCAGTTACTGCTTCACCGAGGTAGTCTTCGGCGGTTTTCTTCATCTTTTTCAAGATTTCAGCCGAGATTTGCGGCGGCGACATTTTCTGGCCGTTTACTTCAACCCAGGCGTCACCGTTGTCAGCCTTGGCGATTTTGTAAGGGACCATCTTGATGTCTTTCTGTACGACTTCTTCGTCGAACTTACGACCGATCAGACGCTTCACCGCGTACAGGGTGTTGTGCGGATTGGTCACAGCCTGACGCTTGGCCGACTGACCGACGAGGATTTCACCGTCGTTGGCGTAAGCAATGATCGACGGCGTGGTACGCGCGCCTTCGGCGTTTTCGATAACTTTTGCAACGCCGTTTTCCAGCACGGAGACGCAGGAGTTGGTAGTCCCCAGGTCGATACCGATAATTTTGCCCATGATTTACTCTCCCGAAACATGAATTTGGTTGCCGCAGCAGTGGTGGCTAACTGCGGTAGCACTTAAACGCTTGACTTATAAATGGGGGCCTTGCGGCGGATTTCAAGCCTGCTCATCAATAGAAGGTGCAACAGGTGCAGGAGCCTTGCTCACCACCACCATTGCCGGGCGCAGCAAGCGACCGTTGAGCTGATAACCCTTCTGGAACACTTTCAATACGCTGTTCGGCTCAAGGTCATGGCTTTCCTGCATGGCCATAGCCTGGTGATGCTCTGCATTGAACGGCTCGCCGCCTTGCGGATCGATGGCCTCCAACTGATAACGCTTCAGGGTGTCCTGGAACATTTTCAGGGTCAGCTCGATCCCTTCGCGCATCGGGCGAATGTTTTCGTCGGCCGGGTTGGACAATTCAAGGCCACGTTCCAGGCTGTCGATAATCGGCAGCAGGTCATTGGCGAATTTTTCCAACGCGAATTTGTGAGCCTTTTCGACATCCTGCTCGGCGCGGCGGCGGACGTTCTGCAGATCGGCAGCAACACGCAAAGACTGATCCTGCGCAGCGGCCAATTGCTCTTCGAGCACTTGCACACGAGTTGCCAGTTCATCACCGGCAGCCGAATTGGCGTCTGGAGTTTGCGTATCCTGCGTCTGTTCGTCAGCCATAGATTTCTCCTTTCAAAATCATGCGCGAACTAAACTCGCGCTTCTGTTCCGGTATATGGGGCCACAATTTCCAGGTTCAAGGGCGCAGGCGCTTCCATAAGCCTTTCACTTGCGCCAGATCAATTTCTGAGCAGTCATTCCCAATTGCGCTAATAAAGTCATTCGATCAAGCAAATTGAGCTAAGCGCCAGGATTGTCAGCCCCAAACAAAACACTGTATAAATAACCAGACCTAACGCCTGGGAGCGGCCGTCATGCTCGTGCACCTGTCTGTACATAACTACGCCATCGTTGAACATCTGGATCTCGAACTGGATCGCGGGATGAGCGTAATCACAGGCGAAACCGGCGCCGGTAAATCGATCATGCTCGACGCCTTGGGCCTGACCCTTGGCGACCGTGCCGATAGCGGCGTGGTGCGCCCAGGCGCGGACAAGGCCGATATCCTGGCCACCTTTGACCTGGCAGACATTCCCGAAGCCGAAGCCTGGCTGGCCGAGCGCGACCTTAATAATGAAGGCCCATGCATCCTGCGCCGAGTCATCACCGCAGAAGGACGCTCACGCGGCTACATCAACGGCACGCCTTGCCCCCTTGGCGACTTGAAAGCCCTCGGCGAATTGCTGATCGATATCCACAGCCAGCATGAACACCAATCCCTGCTGAAAACCGACACCCATCGTCG
Organism: Pseudomonas sp. M5A4_2d; assembly: GCF_053345295.1. Classification (NCBI taxonomy): domain Bacteria; kingdom Pseudomonadati; phylum Pseudomonadota; class Gammaproteobacteria; order Pseudomonadales; family Pseudomonadaceae; genus Pseudomonas; species Pseudomonas sp. M5A4_2d. The sequence continues at coordinate 66,096 of NZ_JBKEZW010000008.1, forward strand.
TTTGCTCGATGAGTACGCCGGTGCCACCGATCTGGCCCGACAAGTACAACTTGCCGCCCAGCGCTGGAGACAGACGCGCCAGGAGCTGGAGCGGCTCTCCAACTCCGGCGACGAACAACGCGCTCGTCACCAGCTGCTCAGCTATCAGCTCGAAGAGCTCGAAAGCCTGGGCCTGGGCGAAACCGAGCTGGAGCAGTTGGAACAGGAACACAAGAACCTGACCAACGCCGAAACCCTGCTGGGTATCTGCCGGCAAGTGGTGGAGCAATGCAGCGAAAGCGATTCCGGCAACGTGCTCAATGCACTGACCGCCAGCCTCAATCGCCTGTCCAGCGTGAACAATGCATCCGGCTCGCTGAACGAAGCCACAACGTTACTGACCAGCGCACAGATCCAGGTTGAAGAAGCCGTGGGAGAACTCAACCGCTTTCTCGACCACTTCGATGCCGATCCAGCCCGCCTGCAGGAAATAGAGGAGCGCCTGGATACCATCTACACCCTGGCGCGCAAACATCGCATTCAGCCGACCGAAGTGGCGACGATGCAGCAAAAACTGCTGGATGAAATCGAAACCCTTAACGCCAACGACGAATCCATTGAGCGACTGGGCGATGAACTCGCCTCTTTCGCCCGACATTACCAAGAAAAGGCTCGCGAGCTGAGCGACCTGCGCCAGCAAGCAGCCACAAGCCTGGCCAGCGCCGTAGAGCAGGAAATTCAGCGCCTTGGCATGCCTGGCGGGCGGTTTACCATCGAACTGCGCACCAACACCAGCAATGAACTACAACCTCACGGCCTGGAACAGGTGGAACTGCTGGTGAGCGCCAACCCTGGGCAGCCGCTCAAGGCGCTGGCGAAAGTGGCGTCCGGTGGCGAACTGTCGCGGATCAGCCTGGCGATCCAGGTGATTACCGCCCAGACATCACGGGTACCCACGCTGGTATTCGATGAAGTGGACGTTGGTATTGGCGGGCCGACCGCAGAGATTGTTGGCCAATTGTTGCGCCGACTAGGGGATCGTGGCCAGGTACTGACGGTGACTCACTTACCGCAAGTGGCGGCTCAAGGGCATCAGCATTTGTTTGTGCATAAAGTAAGGGGCAGCGATGCGACGCACACGGCCGTGTCCAAGCTGAACAAGTCGGAACGCGTAGAAGAAGTGGCGCGGATGCTGGGCGGTATCGACCTGACCAAGGAGTCCCTGGCCCACGCGAAGAAAATGGTCGTGGCTACCAAGGCCTGAACCGAGCATTTTTCGCTCTCTTTTCTCTACTATAGAAAGCACGAAGGCGACCCTAGGGTCGCCTTCTATCGTTTCGCAGAGCAAATCTGCGTCGATTTTTACTTTTTCTTACGGATGTACAGCACCAGATTATGGTCCACCAAATCGAACCCATGCTGCTCAGCGATAGTGTGCTGGAGCTTCTCGATTTCCGGACTGGTGAACTCGATAACCTCATTGGTATCCAGGTCAACCATGTGGTCGTGATGACCGCCGTCAGCCAATTCGAACACTGCATGACCGCCGTCGAAATTATGACGAACCACCAGCCCTGCGGCTTCAAACTGGGTCAGCACACGGTAAACCGTGGCCAGGCCAACGTCCTCGTTAGACTCCATCAGCGCCTTGTAAACATCTTCGGCACTCATGTGGCGCTGCTCAGCAGAATCGAGCATTTGTAGAATCTTGACTCGTGGCAGAGTCACTTTAAGACCGGCTTTGCGTAGTTCGCTATTTTCAACCATGGTTAGCTTTCTCGCGGATGCTGCTTCGCAGCTTCTCTTAATACGGGTATGATCGGCGTTTACGTTGTCCCAGCCAAGATAGTGGAAGTCGCCCACCGATGCAAAACACCAAGCTCTTGCTAACCAGTTTCACCCTTGTGGGACTGCTCGCACTCGCCGGTTGTTCATTCCCCGGGGTTTACAAAATCGACATCCAGCAGGGCAATGTCGTCACGCAGGACATGATAGACCAGTTACGTCCGGGAATGACCCGACGGCAAGTACGGTTTATCATGGGCAACCCCCTGCTGACCGACACTTTTCATGCCGATCGCTGGGATTATCTCTACAGCATCCAGCCAGGTGGCGGTGAGCGCCAGCAGGAACGCGTCAGCGTCATCTTCAATGGCAATGACCAGCTTGTCAGCCTGTCCGGTGACTTCATGCCCGGTGTAAGCCGTGATGAAGCCTTGCTGGGCAAGGACAACGGCACCAATGTGACTGCGCCCGCGCAGGAAGCAGAGAAGCCGAAGTCCGAGGTACCGGCCAAGCCAGGCTCGTTGCTGGATCAGATCCAGAAGGACGTGGATGGCGTGCAAACCGTTCCGGTCCCGACGCCACAGCCTCTGGACACCGCCCCGCAATAATTTTGCGGCGCGCAACAAAAAGCCCGGCATGCCGGGCTTTTTGTTGCCTGTCGATTGGCAGTGTTATGAAGGTTGTTGCCTGGCCATCGCGGCCTTGGCCGCGCGCAGCCTGCGCACTTCCTTGGGGTCTGCCAGCAACGGCCGGTAAATCTCAATTCGATCACCCGACTGCACAGCACGCACATCCGCGTCCGCAACCACCTTGCCAAAAATCCCCAAAGGGCAATCAGCCAATACCAGCCCCGGAAATTGCCCTGCAATGCCCGATGCCTGCACCGCCACCCTCAGGCTTGTGCCCGCAGGCACCGTCACCGCCAACAAAACCTGGCGATCCTCGGAGGCATACACCACTTCAATCTCAACCATGCAGTTGCTTGGCCCGCTGACAGAATGCATCGACCAGCGTATTAGCTGCCTGGTTAAACAATGGCCCCAACGTCGCGCGCACAATTGGGCCCGCATAATCAAATGACAGGTCGAGGCTGATCTTGCAGGCCTTGTCGGTCAGTGCCTTGAACACCCACACCCCATGCAACTGGGTGAATGGCCCTTCCTGCAGATTCATTTCAATGGATTTCCCAGGCACCAGCACGTTGCGCGTAACAAAGTGCTGGCTAAGACCGCCCTTGGCCACCCCAACACTGGCAACCATGTGCTCATCACTGCCTTCCAGTACCTCGGCAGTGGAGCACCAAGGCAGGAATTCCGGGTAACGCGCAACGTCGTTGACCAGGTCATAGAGCGCCTGCGCCGGATAAGGCAGTAAGGCCGAACGTTGAATATGCGTCGTCATGTGAGCGTTATTTCCACTGCTGAAGCAAACATCGCGAAAGAACAGCCCGATCCGCGAGAGAAAAAAACCTAAGAACTGCCCGTATTGTCCGGGATTCGTCCAACACGCTCAAGCACGCAGGTTGACCGTAGCCTACACGCTCGCAACTCCCTATAATGCCGCCCCTATGGCTAAACAAAAGAAACACCCTACAGGGACCATCGCGCAAAATAAAAAGGCGCGACACGATTACTTCATCGAACATCGGTTCGAGGCTGGTCTGGTCCTGGCCGGCTGGGAAGTAAAGAGTCTGCGTGCCAGCAAGCTGCAACTGGTCGACAGCTACGTATTGCTCAAGGATGGCGAGGCATGGCTGCTGGGCAGTCATATCACCCCGCTGACAACCGCGAGCACCCACGTAATCGCCGACCCGGTGCGCACGCGCAAGCTATTGCTCAACGCGCGCGAACTGGAAAAGCTCGCTGCCGCCGTACAGCAGAAAGGCTATGCCTGCATCTGCCTGTCCTGGTACTGGAGCAAGCACCTGGTCAAGTGCGAGATCGCGCTCGGCAAGGGCAAAAAGGAATACGACAAGCGCGACACCGAGCGCGAACGCGACTCCAATCGTGAGCTGCACCGCGCCGTGCGCAACAAGGGCAAGGAAGAGTAATCCTTGTGACACTGTAGCCTCGGGTGACTCACCCCGGGCTACATGCCTTTACGCCGCTCCGCCCGCGCCACGCGCTGAACTTCCTGACGCACCTCTTCTAACACTTCCTGCACATACAACAGGTGACGCGTTGAGACTTCCCGCGCCTGCTCGGCACGCCCCTCGATAATTGCCAGGTACAAATCCCGGTGCTGACTGATCAGCATGTCACGGGTCTCCGTACGCTGCTGGTACATGCCGCCGATGTTGGTCACCACGTTCCGCTTGAGCAGATCAAACAGTCCGCGAATGGTGTGCAGCAACACCGCGTTATGACTGGCCTCAGCGATGGCCAAGTGAAACCGCGCATCCGCCGCGCCCTCTTCCACCCGGCTGACCTCATCCACACGCGTATAGCAATCCTGTAACGCTTCAAAAGCCGACGTCAGCCGCTCACGGTCGACCTCGGTAGCCCGCAACGCCGCGTAATAGGCACAGGACGCTTCTAGAGTCTGACGAAACTCGAGCAGATCACGCTGAGCCTCCGGGTTATTTTCCAAGAGGTGCAGCAGCGGATCACTGAAAGTAGACCCCAGAGAATCCGCGACATAGTTACCGCCACCCTGACGACTGACCAACAGCCCCTTGGCCGCCAGCTTCTGAATCGCCTCACGCAACGAAGGGCGCGACACGCCAAACTGCTCAGCCAAAGCGCGCTCGGCCGGCAAGCGCTCGCCCGACTTCAGCGTGCCCTCGAGGATCATGCCCTCAAGCTGCTCGACAATATCGTCAGACAAACGGCGCTGACGCACCTGATCAAACCCCATAACTCACTCTCCACAATCCCGACCACTCGCCGGGGCCTCTATTCTGGCCTATCGCCGCGCTTGCGGCACCTATCAGAACGCCTTCGATAGACCCGAGCAGGACACCTCGGCTACGTCGCTACGACCAAAGTTTCGTCAGCGGCAAATTGACACAGCCACGCCAACACTTTTACTCTAGCCAACAGCGGCTGTAAATTGGTCTTACCAATTATCCAAGCTGACTAAACAGTGCCTGACCAACAACAATTAGGGGCCACCCCACATGCAAACCTGGCAACAGCTCTACAGCCCGCTCGGCAGCCTCGGCCTGTCCGCACTGGCCGCCGTTATTCCGATCGTATTCTTCTTCCTCGCCCTGGCCGTGTTTCGCCTCAAAGGCCACGTCGCCGGGAGTATTACGCTGGCATTGTCGATCCTGGTGGCAATCTTCGCCTTCAAGATGCCGGTCGACATGGCGCTGGCCGCCGCCGGTTATGGTTTTGCCTACGGCCTGTGGCCCATCGCATGGATCATCGTCGCCGCCGTTTTCCTCTACAAACTGACCGTCAAGAGCGGCCAATTTGAAATCATCCGCAGCTCGGTCCTGTCGATCACCGACGACCAGCGCCTTCAGGTGCTGTTGATCGGTTTCTGCTTCGGCGCGTTCCTCGAAGGTGCGGCCGGTTTCGGCGCCCCCGTGGCGATTACCGCCGCACTGCTGGTCGGCCTGGGTTTCAACCCGCTGTATGCCGCCGGCTTGTGCCTGATCGCCAACACCGCGCCTGTAGCCTTTGGCGCGCTGGGCATTCCGATCATCGTCGCCGGCCAAGTAACCGGCATTGATTCCTTTAAAATCGGCGCCATGGCCGGCCGCCAACTGCCGTTGCTGTCGCTGTTTGTACCGTTCTGGCTGGTGTTCATGATGGACGGCCTGCGCGGCGTTCGCGAAACCTGGCCGGCGGCGCTGGTGGCAGGCTTGAGCTTTGCCGTCACCCAATATTTCACGTCCAACTTCATCGGCCCGGAGCTGCCGGATATCACCTCGGCCCTCGTCAGCCTGGTAGCCCTGACCCTGTTTTTGAAAGTCTGGCAACCCAAGCGTGCCGCGGGCGCACAGATTGCGGGGGCCACCTCCGGGGCTGCGGTCACCGCCAGCATCGGCGGCTTCGGTCAGCCGCGCCAAACGGTCGCTTCGCCCTACGGCCTGGGGCAAATATTCAAGGCCTGGTCGCCGTTCCTGATCCTGACCGTACTGGTCACCATTTGGACCCTCAAGCCATTCAAAGCGATGTTCGCTGCAGGTGGCGCGATGTACAGCTGGGTCTTCAACTTCGCGATCCCGCACCTGGATCAACTGGTCGTCAAGGTCGCCCCAATTGTCGCTAACCCGACGGCGATTCCCGCTGTGTTCAAGCTGGACCCGATCTCTGCAACGGGCACCGCGATTTTCTTCTCCGCGCTAATCTCGATGCTGGTGCTCAAGATCGATGTAAAAACTGGTCTGACCACTTTAAAAGAAACCTTCTACGAATTGCGCTGGCCCATCCTGTCCATCGGCATGGTGCTGGCCTTCGCCTTCGTCACTAACTACTCGGGCATGTCCTCGACCATGGCGCTTGTGCTGGCAGCCACGGGTGCAGCCTTCCCGTTCTTCTCGCCTTTCCTTGGCTGGCTGGGGGTTTTCCTGACAGGCTCCGACACTTCGTCCAACGCCCTGTTCAGCTCGCTGCAAGCCACCACCGCGCACCAGATTGGCGTTAATGATGTGCTGCTGGTCGCCGCCAATACCAGCGGCGGCGTGACCGGCAAAATGATCTCGCCGCAATCGATCGCCGTGGCGTGCGCCGCCACCGGCCTGGTAGGCAAGGAATCCGACCTGTTCCGCTTTACCCTCAAGCACAGCCTGTTTTTCGCCACCATCGTCGGGCTGATCACCCTGGCGCAGGCCTACTGGTTCACCGGTATGCTGGTGCACTGAGACCTGCACGCAATAGGGTAAGAATCGACGCCGGAACACGGTTCCGGCGTCTGCTATTTCTGGAGGACCGATGAGCCTGCCTGCTGCTTTTCTGAGCGACGCCGCACAACTGATCCCAAAAGATCGCCGCTTCGACGATCCACTTTCCACCCTCGCCTTCGGCACCGACGCCAGCTTTTACCGACTGATCCCACAGCTGGTGATTCGCGTGGAATCGGAAGAGGAAGTGGTGGCACTGCTGCAACTCGCCCGGCGTGACCGTGTCCCCGTGACCTTCCGTGCAGCGGGCACCAGCTTGTCCGGCCAAGCCATCAGCGACTCGGTGCTGATCGTGCTGGGTGACAATTGGAATGGCCGCGAGATTCGCGGGCAAGGCACGCAAATCCGCCTGCAACCCGGCGTGATCGGCGCGCAAGCCAATGCCTGGCTGGCACCGTTCGGGCGCAAGATCGGGCCGGACCCGGCGTCGATCAATGCCTGCAAAATTGGCGGCATTGTTGCCAACAATGCCAGCGGCATGTGCTGCGGCACCGCGCAAAACACCTATCACACCCTGGCAGGTATCCGCCTGGTACTGGCGGACGGCAGCCGTCTGGATACCGAAGATGCAGCCAGCGTTGCTGCATTTCGCGAACAGCACGGCGCACTGCTGGAGCGCCTGGCGAATCTGGGGCGCGAGACGCGGGCAAACGCTGCACTGGCTGCAAAAATCCGCCACAAATACCGTCTGAAAAACACCACAGGCCTGTCACTCAATGCTCTGGTGGATTTCGACGAGCCACTGGATATCCTCAGCCATCTGCTGGTGGGTTCCGAAGGCACCCTCGGTTTTATCAGCGCAGTGACTTACGACACCGTCATTGATCACCCGAACAAAGCATCGGCGCTGATTGTGTTCTCGGATGTCGAGACCTGCTGCAACGCGGTAACGGTGCTCAAAACTCAACCGGTGTCGGCCGTCGAGTTGCTGGACCGGCGCAGCATGCGCTCGGTACAGGACAAACCGGGCATGCCCGCTTTCGTACAGCAGCTATCGGAAAATGCCTGCGCACTGCTGATTGAATCCCGCGCCGCGTCGCCGGCGTTGCTGCATGAGCAACTGGGGCTGATCATGGCGTCCCTGGCTGCATTCCCTGTGGAAAAACAAGTCGACTTCACCGAAGACCCCGTAGAAAACGCCCGCCTGTGGGCTATCCGCAAAGACACCTTCCCGGCCGTTGGCGCGGTGCGTAAAACCGGCACCACGGTCATCATCGAAGACGTGACCTTCCCGGTCGAGCAACTGGCCATCGGCGTGAACCGCTTGATCGCGCTGTTCGACAAACATCACTACGATGAAGCCATCCTTTTCGGACATGCCCTGGAAGGCAATCTGCACTTTGTGTTCACCCAAGGCTTCAATAGCAGCGAAGAAGTCGCACGCTATCAAGCGTTCATGGACGACGTCGCACAACTGGTAGCCGTGGAGTTTGGCGGCTCGCTGAAAGCCGAACACGGCACCGGCCGCAACATGGCGCCGTTCGTTGAGCTGGAGTGGGGCAGCGATGCGTATCAGTTAATGTGGCAGCTCAAACGCCTGCTCGACCCGAACGGCATTCTCAACCCCGACGTGGTGCTCAGCGAAGACCCGCAAATCCACCTCAAGCACCTCAAACCCCTGCCCGCCGCCGACGAGCTTGTGGATAAGTGCATCGAATGTGGCTTCTGCGAGCCGGTGTGCCCATCGAAGGGCCTGACGTTGAGCCCACGCCAGCGCATTGTGATCTGGCGTGACATTCAGGCGAAGAAACGTGCGGGCGTCGATACCACCGAACTGGAAGCGGCCTATCACTATCAAGGCATCGACACCTGTGCCGCCACCGGGTTATGCGCCCAACGCTGCCCTGTAGGCATCAATACCGGCGACCTGGTGAAAAAACTCCGCGCACGCGATGCCGACCGTACGAAGACCGCCGATTGGCTCGCCAGCCATTTCGCCACGGCCATGCAAGGTGCGCGCTTCACCCTGCACGTCGCCAACGGTGCACGGATGCTCTTGGGCGCGCCACGCCTGGCCAAGCTGTCGGCCACACTGACCAGACTGTCCAAAGGGCAGATCCCGCAGTGGAGCAACGCCATGCCGCAGCCGGAAAAAGCCATTCGCTTCAGCCCGGCCGTGACAGACCCGCGCCCGCGCGTGGTCTACCTGGCGGCCTGTGTCTCACGCGCCATGGGCCCGGCAGCGGGTGATAAAGAGCAGATGTCGCTGTACGACAAAACCCGGGGTCTACTGGAAAAAGCCGGTTACCAAGTGGTCTTCCCCGACAACCAGGACAGCCTGTGCTGCGGCCAGCCCTTTGCCTCCAAAGGCTACGCCGAACAGGCCGAGCACAAGCGCCAGGAACTGATCGGTGCCCTGCTCCATGCCAGCCGCGGCGGCCTCGACCCGATCTATTGCGACACCAGCCCCTGCACCCTGAGGCTGGTACAAGACCTCGGCGAAACGCGCCTGGACCTCTACGACCCGGTGCGCTTTATCCGCACCCACCTGATGGACCGCCTCGACTTCACGCCTCAGGAAGCACCCATCGCCGTGCACGTCACCTGTAGCACTCAACACCTGGGCGAGAGCCAGGCATTGATTGATCTCGCGCGGCGCTGCGCCAAAACCGTGGTGATTCCGGAAGGCATCCACTGCTGCGGATTTGCCGGCGACAAAGGCTTCACCACGCCGGAACTCAACGCCCACTCACTGCGATCACTCAAGGACGCGGTGCAATATTGCAGCGAGGGCATCTCCACCAGCCGAACCTGCGAGATAGGCTTGAGCCAGCATGGCGGCATCGATTACCACGGGTTGGTGTATCTCGTGGACCGGGTCACCCAGGCCCGCGCACATTAAACCTGCAAAAAAACAGAACCCCTGCGCGCCGGCGTAGTCATCTGCATAGGCCTCGGCGAACGAGGCTCATCAGTGATGTCGCTGGCAGCCGTTGAACGCCAGCAGCGTCGAGCCCTTTTTCGCAAGGAGATACCCTATGAAGCGTTCCGCTCTTGCTGGTTTGTTCGTTACCGCTGCGATCATGGCCTCCCCTGTTTTCGCTGCAGGTGAGCCTGACCTGTGCAGAATCAATCTGGACAAAATCAACAACGGCAAAGCATTGCTAGCCACCGACACCAGCGGCAAAAGCGGCGAAATCGACACCGCCGTCTCCCAAGCCAAGGCAGCCCACGCAGCCGGTGATGACAAGAAGTGCATCGAGATCACGTCCAAAGCACTGCAAGATCTGCAGAACAGCGAAAAAGGCGGCCAATAAGCGCTTCACTCGGTCGCGGCCAACCTTCGGGTTGGCCTTCTGTGAGCGTTTGGCGTACACTGCACAGGCTTGTCACTCACTAAGAAACAACGAGTTACAAGCACGGGGCCGTTTAGGATTCGACGCCGGTCGCGAAACTTTAGGTGCATGCCGAGTTGGTAACAGAACTCGTAAATCCACTGTTGCAACTTCTTATAGTTGCCAATGACGAAAACTACGGCCAGGAATTCGCTCTCGCTGCGTAAGCAGCCTTAGCCCTGAGCTTCTGGTACCTTCGGGTCCAGCAATCACCAGGGGATGTCTGTAAACCCAAAGTGATTGTCATATAGAACAGAATCGCCGTGCAGTACGTTGTGGACGAAGCGGCTAAAACTTACACAACTCGCCCAAAGCACCCTGCCCTTCGGGTCGCTGAGGGTTAACTTAATAGAAACGGCTACGCATGTAGTACCGACAGCGGAGTACTGGCGGACGGGGGTTCAAATCCCCCCGGCTCCACCACTTCATCATCTAAAGACGTCCACGGACGTCTTTTTTTGTGCCTGAAACCCAGTAAACACGCGGCTTCCAGCGCTTTTGCGGTCCTCTGAGATTTTTTGAGTTCCAGCCATTCGGGTATTCCAAACGGTATTCCAGGCCAACCGGTGCTAATCTTTGGAATACCAAATCAGAGCCTGAGGAAAATCTCATGCCTGCTCAAACCCTCCGCCTCTCCGATCGGCAGCTCAAGGGAGTCAAACCCGCGTCCAAGGATTATGTCCTCACCGACGGTGACGGTTTGCAGCTCCGTGTACGCAGCAACGGCTCGTTGCTGTGGAATTTCAACTACCGCGAACCGGTGACCAAGAAGCGCATCAACATCGGCTTCGGGACCTACCCCGAACTGTCACTGGCGAACGCACGAAAGATGGCAGTCGATGCGCGCGAGCTGCTTGCACAGGGCATTGATCCGAAGGTGCAGCGCAATACGCTGAATGAAGCCAAGCGCGCAGAAACGGAACACACCTTCGAGAACGTGGCCACTGCCTGGTTCGAGCTCAAGAAAGACTCGGTCACCCCGGCCTACGCCGAGGACATCTGGCGGTCGCTTACATTGCATGTGTTCCCCGACCTGAGTACGACACCACTGGTGAAAATCACCGCGCCGATGGTGATTGGATTACTTCGCCCTATCGAAGCGAAAGGCAGCCTGGAGACGGTCAAGCGTCTTAGCCAGCGGCTAAACGAGATCATGACCTACGGCGTAAACTCCGGCCTGATCTTCGCCAACCCGCTCAGCGGGATCAGGGCGGTCTTCAAGAAGCCCAAGAAAGAGAACATGGCTGCGCTGCCGCCCGAAGAGCTCCCCGAGCTCATGCTGGAGATCGCGAACGCCAGTATCAAACGAACGACCCGCTGCCTGATCGAATGGCAGTTGCACACGATGACCCGCCCCGCCGAGGCGGCGACTACTCGCTGGGCAGACATCGACTTTGAAAGGCGTGTCTGGACTATCCCACCGGAGCGGATGAAGAAGCGCCGGGTTCACAGCATCCCGATGAGTGATCACGCTCTCGCACTGTTAGAATCACTCAAGTCTCACAGCGGCCATCGCGAATATGTCTTCCCGGCAGACAGAAATCCGCGCACCCACGCCAATAGTCAGACCGCCAACATGGCGTTGAAACGCATGGGGTTCCAGGATCGGTTGGTCAGCCACGGCATGCGCTCGATGGCCAGCACCATTTTGAATGAGCATGGCTGGGACCCGGAGCTCATTGAGGTCGCACTGGCGCATGTCGACAAGGACGAGGTGCGCAGCGCCTACAACCGAGCCGACTACATTGAGCGCCGTCGCCCGATGATGGCCTGGTGGAGTGAGTACATCCAGAAAGCCGCCACCGGCAGCCTGCTCGCCTCAGCGTACGGCCAAGTCAGAGACAAGACCGTGGTGCCGATTCGCTAGCGCTGTACAGGCGCAAGAACTGCAGAAACAACAACTGAACGTTCAAGATTCGGGGCAAGCAGCCTCGCTTATCCGCTTCTAAACGCGGGTCCATCCAAACAGGGCTGCAAAGCCGCCCTGTTTGGATGGACCTTACTTTGAAGAGCACAAAGCGACCACGTCGTCCAGGATTTACCACGGAATTCCACCGGTGGATAACCGTTCTTCAAGTCCAAAGTGGCGCTGATTTTCGAACCTTGACCGGGTGTATCCACAGGCGTAGAACTGGCTGTGCAAGCGCTGTCGATGACAGCAACCCAGGTGGCCCGAACCTTGAAGGTCACGCCGCTCTCGCGGTGGTTCTCCCCCCAAATGGCGATTAGCGTCCGGCAGCTCGCCCGGTCACCTCTCCGGTGATGGATGCCTACTTCAGATCATGGCCCTCGTGCGCCAGACAACACTTCCTACGTCGCTGCCCTGCAGCAACCTATCCGCTTGGCCGAATCTTGCGCCAACCTGCGCCCGTCTCTTTCTTCTGGGAAGAGACGGGCACTTCTACCACTGCTGCAGCCCTCATCGCACAAGGCTTTGCGGCATTCCTCCTCGTGACAATCGGCGTGACAAACGCCCATGTCACCAGCAACAGCGCTGTAGATGATGGTGCCGCAGGCCACGGAATGGACTGCACCTGACTGACAGTCAGGCATGTCCCGGTCATCGCATTGCTGCGTTCACCTGGCTCAGGATCTTCAGGCGCTGGTTTAGTCAGCCAGCACTGCCTCCACCCGCCCACCGGCAACGGTGTTAAGGAGGCCAGATCATGAGATGCCCTTGCTCCCGGTCGTAAGGAGCCGTCAGTCCCACGTAGTGGACATTCCCCACAGGTCGCAGGGGCCTTGATCCCTGATAACACTCAGCATTCTTGGCGGGATGACGTGGGGCGAGGTCTGGAGAACGGGCGATGAGGTGATCGACATGGCATTGGTGGGTAGGCGTGACGGCCGTAATTTTGGCTACGGCAGGCAATTGAACTATGCAGGGCCGCAGGCACTGAAAGAAATGTTCGGCGGCGGTCATTACGGCACGGTCAAAGCGCACTGTGTTCGGTGGCAGGCATTTGTCAAATGGTGCCGTTCCGAACAGGGACCAGGTATCAATGATGCGCGGCAGATTGATCGGAAGGTACTGGCCGATTATGCGGCATACCTGCGCGACCTGGTTAGGCGCGGCGAGCTCGCCGTCAGCACTGCACAAAACCGGCTATCCAGCGCTAACAGGACCATGGCGGCGCTTCGCGGTGATCAGTACGTGAAGTTGCCAAGTCCGAGCAAGGCGCTGGGTATGCAGCGCACCGGGGTTCGACAGTCGGTGCCGCAGGGCCAAGACCGCGATCAGGTTAAACAGATCGCCGATGCGCTTTGCAGCCAACATCAGCTACGGGCCGCCGCGATTGTTCTGTTGGCGCGAGCCACCGGCATGCGCTTGCGTGAGGCCATTTTGGCTGACCTGCCACGGCTAAGCCGTGAGGCTTGCGATCTAGGCAGGATTAACATTCAGGACGGCACCAAAGGCGGCCGTGCCGGCGCCTCGGCGCCACGTTGGATTGCGGTGGACGACCATGTTCGAGGTGCACTTGGGTTTGCACGGAAGGTGTCGCCTGCAGGTAGCCGCAACCTGATTGCGCCACACGAAAGTTACCTGAATCTTCTGCAAATCATTCGCCCTACGCGGGCCATCCTGCATGCACACAACCTCAAGGGCTTCCATGAGCTACGAGCGGCGTACGCGTGTGAGCGCTATGAGCAAATCACCCAACACCGCGCACCTATCAACGGTGGCCAGTGTCGCCAGGTAGATAGGAACCTTGATCGTGAGGCCCGACGGCAAATTAGCTATGAGCTGGGGCACGGTCGGATAGATGTGGTCGCTGCCTACGTAGGAGGTCGCAGATGAATAAGGTATTCGATATGGAGCTGTTCTTGGCTGCGGTGCTGAAGGGCTCACACGCAACTCGGCAACGCCATGTGCGACAGGCGAAAATCATCCAGGCTGAGATTGCAGAGCGCTGGCAGCGAGAAACGCCCTGGGTTTGGCAGAGGAAGCATGTGACTTGGTTCCTCGAGAAGCGCCTAGCTCGACGCAGCAACGCAACGCGGTATTACTACCTCCTAACCTTGCGACTGCTCGCTCGTCGCTTAGGAAAGTCATGGGTATGAATAGGTTAGGCAAGGGCATTGAGATCAGCAATTTGATCTCACTACTCTGTCCTGTTGAGCGCAGCCGTATTAAAGCGCTAACCCAAAAGCCTCTGGCGCCCTTCCGGAGGAGCAGGGCATCCAGGACCGTACCCCAGTGCCATCTGGACGCAGGAAAAATGACCCACCAAGATGCTCGTGGTTGCCGCCGCGATCTCAAGAGACGTAAAGTCCCTCCACAAGCACCACTAACAATGTGCAGTGCTTCCTGAATCAAGCCCACGGAAGATCAGATATGAGCGAATCCCCTTTCCTCAGATACAAGGACGTGCTCGTCAACGACCACAGCGCCTCCGCCAAATGCCTGCGGTCAATCGTTCTGTCGATGGTCAGCCCTTATAGGTATGCGGTGACGGCAGCCGACCTGAGTGAACTCAGCCCAGAACACTTTGAAGCAGCGCAAGCCTTAATAGGCATGTTCAAGGCCGAGTTTGAAAGGAACCGGGAAGCCAAGGAAGTGATTGCTGAAATCGAGGAGCACTGGCCGGACTACATGAATGCGCCCCACGGGATATACCCGTTTCCGGATCCTGACGCCATCTTCGTCCCAGATCAGGCCGAGCTTAGCGAGCATTTCCAACCCTTTTTCGGCATCGATCTCAACGTGGTAAACCAGGATTGGCATGGATATTTGACCATGCTGGGGCCGCTCGAGCCGACAGAACACGAGAAAGTTGGTGAAGCGACCGAGGATACTGATTACCACTCCATTCTTTTGCACACCAACTGGATTGGCTTCAAGGTAGAGGAAGGGCGATACCGCCTGATGGGTGACCCACGCTATTTTTTCCTTCATAAGGACAATGAGCATCTGGAAGACCCATATGTAGAAGCTCGCGAGCGCCTTGAAGCGCTTTATGCGGATCAAAAAGCTGCTTACGCGGCGGCCAAAAAAATGTATGAAGAGTCAGGGCGGCTTTTCTCACCATCAGAACTGGCAGAGAATTACCCTCTGTACAACCTCGATCGAATGGCGTTTGTTGAGCAAATCGGTGGCGTGGCCGATTTCTCGAAATTCCCCATTTCCAGCCTTACGCTCGGCTATGCGCCGGTCGAAAATGGCAATATCACTGCTGGATACCCCATAAGTCCCGCTGGCCGTCCGTTTCATCATGTAGCCAGTGTTCCTGCGCATCATTACCAAAGCTGGGGCGCAGATCTGATCATGATGTTTTACGAGCCAGAGGAAGAGTTGGTTTTGTTTACGTTTTACAGCGAGCGCCGTGATGGCGATGGAGACGGTTTTTATTAGCGGGGCTGGCGTAAGCCTGTTGCAAGCTCAATGACTGGCCCTCTGCCATGGTCAAAACCGCCTCACCTTGGTTAAGCTACCGCTACTTACGCATCCACACTGCGGGATGTACGCAATGAGTGAGCAAGCAAACGAAGGAACGACCATGGCAGCCAGCAACAATTTCGCTTTCCTCCAGGAACACGATCCCGTTTTCCTTCAGCTTGCGCGTACGGCCGAGCAGGCATTCGCCAGTGATCCAAACACCACTCTGATCAAACTGCGCCAGCTTGGCGAAGCCTTGGCCCAGGACCTGGCCAGCCGTGCCGGTATCGAGTTCGATGCTCACACCACCCAGTCCGATCTGCTGTACAAACTCAGCCGTGAGATCCAGCTGGATCAAAATATTCGTAACCTGTTTCACACCTTGCGCGTGGAAGGAAACAAAGCCACTCACGAGTTTCGCACGCAGCACCGCGAGGCTATGGATGGGCTCAAGGTGGGGCGCGCTTTGGCCATCTGGTTCCACCAATCATTTGGCAAGAACACCGCTTCATTCAAACCCGGACCCTTCGTCACACCGAGTGACCCCAGTACTTCGCTACGCGACCTGCAAAGCCAGATCGAACAGCTCAAGGCGCAGCTCAGCGAGTCCAGCCAGCAGTTGGAAAGCAACCAGCAACTCGCCACCCTGCTCAAGCGTGAAGCAGAGGAATATGCAGTCCTCGCCGAGCAGATGGATGCCGAGTCGCAGAACCACAAACAATTGGCAGCAGAACACGAAGCGGCTTTGACCAAGTTGCGCGCAGAACATGAGCGAAGCCTCAAGGCACTGCAGAAGCAGCTCGCCGCGCAGCCGCAAGCCAGCAAGCAAGTCGCAGAGAAAACCAAAAAGGCCAGCAGCAAGTTCCAACTGTCGGAGGACCTTACTCGTATCCTCATCGACCAACAGTTGAACGACGCAGGCTGGGAGGCGGACTCTTTGGAGCTCACCTACAGCAAAGGTACGCGCCCGGAGAAAGGCAAAAACAAGGCTATCGCAGAATGGCCCACCAGTGGCCCGAAAGCCTGCGCGGACTACGTTCTATTCGCCGGCCTAGTACCCGTCGCAATTGTCGAAGCAAAACGTCAAAGCATCAATGTTGCCGACCGGATTACCCAAGCCGAGCGGTACGCCCGCGAATTCAGGCTTAGCGCTGAACATCTGCAGCCTTGGCCATTGACGGGTCAATCCCAGCCCTGGAATGACGGCAGCAGCGGTCACTTCCAGGTTCCCTTTGCCTTTGCCTGCAATGGGCGCCCCTATATCAAGCAACTTGCAGAACAATCCGGTACCTGGTTCCGCGATTTGCGGAGCCCTGCCAACACCCGACGACCACTGCAAGACTTCCACACGCCTGGTGACCTCCTCGACCTGCTTAAACGCAGCAAGGCAGAGGCGGAGGAAAAGCTGGCAAACGAAGGCTTTGGCTATCTGAAGTTGCGCGACTACCAGGAAAAAGCCATCAAGGCCGTAGAGCAGGCGCTGGCAGGCAATCAGCGCAACTGCCTGCTGGCGATGGCGACAGGCACGGGCAAAACCCGCACCATCATTGGCCTGATGTACCGCTTTCTCAAAGCCGAGCGCTTCAAGCGCATTCTGTTCCTGGTCGACCGTAGTGCCCTTGGCCAGCAGGCTATTGATTCGTTCAACGACACCACGCTTGAGCAGAACCACACACTGGCCCAGATCTACGACATCAAAGCGCTGGGCGACATGGCTGCCGAAGCGGAAACCCGTGTTCAGGTGGCCACTGTGCAAGCCATGGTCAGCCGGATTTTCCGCTCTGACAACCCACCGGCCGTAGGCGAGTTCGACTGCATCATCGTCGACGAGGCCCACCGAGGGTACACTCTCGACCAGGAGATGACCGATGGCGAACTGGTTGTGCGAGATGCCAGCCAATACCTCTCGCAGTACCGTCGCGTGCTCGATTATTTCGATGCTTGCCGTATCGGCCTCACGGCTACACCTGCGAAACAGACCAGCGAAATTTTTGGCAAGCCGGTGTTCACTTACAGCTACCGGGAGGCCGTGGCCGACGACTGGCTGATCGACCACGAGCCACCGATCCGCTACGAAACCCAGCTTACTCAGCGCGGCATCCGCTTTGAAAAGGGCGAGTCTGTCAGCGTCATCAATACCCAGACAGGTGAAGTCGATACAGCGGAACTGGACGACGAGCTCAACTTCAATATTGAATCGTTCAACCGTCGCGTCATTACACCTGCCTTCGACAAGGTCATCTGCGATGAACTGGCCAAGGAACTGGACCCCTTCGGTGAAGAGAAGACCATGATCTTCTGCGTCAATCAGGCCCACGCGGAGCGCGTGAAAAACCTGCTGGATGATGCCTTCAAGGCCGCTTACGGGGAGCAGTACAACGAAGCGACAGTACGCATCATCACTGGCCAGAGTGACAAGGTCGAGCAACTTATTCGTCGCTACAAAAACGAACCGCACCCGAGTATCGCCATCACTGTTGACCTGCTGACCACCGGCATCGACGTGCCGACCATCTGCAATCTGGTGTTCCTGCGCCGTGTGCGCTCGCGCATCCTATATGAGCAGATGAAAGGCCGAGCTACCCGCCGCTGTGACGAAATAGGTAAGACGGTATTTCGCATCTATGACCCCGTCGACCTCTATGCCAGCCTGGAGGAAGTCGACACCATGAAGCCGTTGGTCAAGAACCCGAATATCTCCCTGGAACAATTGGTGGGCGAACTTACTGACGACGCCAGCCACGACGCGCCCGGCAGCCAGGAAGACAGCAGCCACGCCCATGACGTCCTCGACCAATTGACCCAAAGGGTCATGCGCATTCTGCGCAAAGCCGAGCACAAAGCCGAAAGCAACCCGGCCATCAAACAGAAGCTCGACGAGTTGCAGGATGCCTGGGGAGTCGCCCCTGGCAAACTGCACACCCATTTGCATGAGCTCGGACCACAGCAAGCCGCCCACTTCGTTCGCCAACATAGCCAATTGATCAACCAGCTGTCTGCTGTCAGTGTCCTTCTCGGTTCGGAGCGTTATCCGATCATCTCCACGCACAAAGACGAACTAGTAATACGTGAGCAAAACTACGGCAAGTATCAGAAGCCAGCTGACTTCCTGGAAAGCTTCCACCAGTTCATTCACCACCAGCTAAACCAGTCCGCCGCACTGGGCGTCGTAGTCAATCGCCCCAAGGATCTAACACGCGAGCACTTGCGTGAAGTACGGTTGCTGCTCGATCAGAACGGTTTCAGCGAAGCCAGACTGAAAAGCGCCTGGCGCAACGAGACCAACCAGGAAATCGCTGCCAGCATCCTCGGCTATATTCGCCAGGCTGCAATTGGCGAGGCACTGTTGCCGTTCGATCAACGCGTGGCAGAAGCCATGAAACGCATTTATGCCATGCAGGCTTGGACACCAGTGCAGCGCCGCTGGCTGGATCGCCTTGCCAGGCAGTTGGTGCATGAAGTGGTGATCGATACGCAGCAAGTGAATGACGCATTCCGGGTCGACGGTGGCTTCAGAGGCCTGGACCGAAACCTCGGTGGTAAGCTGGATCTAGTGCTGGAAGCTTTGAACGATAATTTGTGGTCGGCGGCTGGATGAGATCTCTTCAATTCGGGATCATGCAACAGGTATCCATCCGAGTCACTGTCGAGCGGAGAATCAGTGCCATCCGCTCACAGGACCGGCGTCCAAATGAGCTTGCAAAACGGTTCTGCCGTGCATAACTTCCCTTGCATAACATCCGCCATGCCTATGGTTGCCGGCAGCTACGCACAAATTGAGCGGTAGCCAGAAGGCTTTCCCCAAACCTGGCATCAACATCCCCTTGCAGGTGGCGTTGCTCAAGCAGCGCTAGCTCGTATCCAAATCGACTTTGAGAATTATCATGACCAACTCCGACATCGTCCAGAAACTCTGGAACCTGTGCGACGTGCTGCGCGACGACGGAATCAACTACAGCGACTACGTCACCGAACTGGTGCTTCTCCTGTTCATCAAGATGGAGTACGAGCAGGTACAGAACAACGACAGCTTCGGCCACAAGCTGCCGCAGGGTGCGCGTTGGCCAGACCTGGCCGGTAAGTCAGGTCTCAACCTGCTCGACTACTACCGGCAAATGCTATTGGACCTGGGTAAGAACAGTGATCCGCTGATCGCCGCCATCTATGCCGACGCTCAGACACGACTCAAGGAGCCGCGTCACTTGGAGCAATTGATCAAAAGCCTGGACGGCATCGACTGGTTCAGTGCCCGCGAGGATGGCCTTGGCGATCTCTATGAAGGCCTGCTAGAGAAGAACGCCAGCGAGACCAAGTCCGGGGCCGGCCAGTACTTCACACCTCGCCCGCTGATTGACAGCATCATCCGCTGCATCAGGCCGCAACCCGGGGAGACCATCCAAGATCCAGCCGCTGGCACCGCAGGCTTTTTGATTGCCGCTGACGCCTACATCAAAAGCCAGACCGACGACCACTACAACCTCGACGAAAAAACTCGTAGCTTCCAGCGCAATCGAGCCTTTGTCGGCGTAGAACTGGTCCCTGGCACCCGCCGCCTGGCGTTGATGAATACCTTGCTGCACGGCATGGAAGGTGATGAAGAAGGCGTAGTGCACCTGGGTAACGCTCTTGGGCAAACCGGCGCCAACCTGCCGAAAGTTGACGTAATTCTTTCCAACCCACCATTCGGCACTGCCAAGGGCGGCGGCGGCCCGACCCGTGACGACCTGACGTACAAAACCAGCAATAAGCAGCTGGCATTCCTGCAACACATCTATCGCGGCCTCAAACCCGGTGGCCGTGCCGCCGTGGTGTTGCCGGACAACGTGCTGTTCGAAGCCGGCGTCGGCACCGACGTACGCCGCGACCTGATGGACAAGTGCAACCTGCACACCATCCTGCGCCTGCCTACTGGCATCTTCTACGCACAGGGGGTGAAGACCAACGTACTGTTCTTTCAGAAGGGCACCGTGGAAAACGCGCGTCAGGAGGAAGGTTGTACCAAGCGCGTTTGGATCTATGACCTGCGCAGTAATATGCCCCGTTTCGGCAAGCGCACTCCCTTCGGGCTAACGCATCTCAAACCGTTTGAGGAAGCCTACGGAAACACCGCCGACGGTGAAAGCCCACGCGCCGAAAACGTCGAAGGTATCGGTGAAAAAAGCCGCTTCCGCAGCTTTACCCGGGATCACATCCGCAACGAACGTGGTGATTCGCTTGACCTCAATTGGCTAAAGGACGACAGCAGCCTGGATGCCGCCGACCTGCCCGCTCCGGAAGTCTTAGCGGGTGAGGCCATGGCTGAACTGACCGAGGCGCTGCATGAGCTGGAAGAGCTTATGAAGGCGCTTGGGGCGGGGGATGAAGTGGTGGCGCAGAAGCAATTGATGGCGCAAGTGATGGGATTGGAAGTAGGTACCGGAAATGAGTGAGCTTCCAAACAATTGGACAACAGCGCGGCTTGTCGACTTAGCCGAGGACATTAGCTACGGATACACGGCCCCATCTACAAGAGAGAGGATCGGTCCGCACCTGCTGCGAATCACAGATATCCAAGAAAACGAGGTGTTGTGGAACTCCGTTCCTTATTGCGAAATAGACTCCGAGCAGGCGAATAAATACTTACTCAAAGAAAACGACCTTGTATTTGCGAGAACAGGGGCAACTGTTGGGAAGAGCTTTCTAATTAAGGGAGAAATTCCTGACGCAGTTTTCGCTTCTTACTTAATTCGTGTGCGCTGTATGCGACCAGAGGCTGCAGGCTATCTTTCACTTTACTTCCGATCCCAAGATTACTGGCGGCAAATTACGGGGTTCAGTGCAGGAATCGGTCAGCCAAACGTAAACGGCTCAAAACTCAAAGAGCTAGTCATTCCTCTGCCTCCCCTCGCAGAACAAACCCGCATCGCCGCCAAGCTCGAAGAACTACTGGCCCAAGTCGATACCCTGAAAGACCGCATCGACGGCATACCCGCGCTGCTCAAAGGTTTCCGCCAATCCGTACTCTCCGCCGCCGTTTCTGGACGCTTGACGGAGGAGTGGCGGGGAGCAAGAGCGGTATCTGCGACAGGTTTGGATATAATCAGAAATGACCAGGTGGCAAAGGACGCTATTCTTGAGGAAAAACCTGAGCTCAAGAAGAAAAAGTCATCAATTCAATCTGAAATAGATAAAAGTTATCTTTTTGAAATTCCGGATAGCTGGGCATTTACGACATGGGGAAAAATTTCCGAGTGGATAACTTACGGCTTTACTCGCCCCATGCCAAAGTCGGATTCAGGTAAGAAGCTACTGACAGCCAAAGATGTCCAGCGCTTCAAGCTTGGTATTGCTGATTGCGGTCTAACCACGACGGAAGCCTTCGCATCGCTTTCGGATAAAGACCGCCCCCAAAAAGGCGATTTATTAATTACCAAGGATGGAAGTATCGGCCGCTCCGCCTTGGTTAGAACAAAAGAAGATTTTTGTATCAATCAAAGCGTCGCGGTTTGCTGGTTGCGGTCCACGACAATGAACAAAAACTACTTGGAACTTCTCTCCAACAGTGAATTCACTCAGCGATTTGTGATGGATAAAGCGCAGGGTATGGCAATTCAGCATCTGTCGATCATTGATTTTGCCAAGTGCCCTGTTCCAGTACCACCTATGGATGAGCAAGATGAGATAGTTCGTCTGGTCGAACAACTTTTCGCCTTAGCCGACCAGCTGGAAAGCCGCGTCGAGGCTGCCCAGGCGCGCATCGACTGTCTGACCCAGAGCATTCTGACCAAGGCCTTCAGTGGCGAGCTGGTGCCACAAGACCCCAACGACGAACCGGCCAGCGAACTACTGGCGCGTATCCAGACGCAACGCACCAGCGCCCCCAAGGCTAGGCGTGCAAGGAAAACGGCATGAGGCGGGGCGTCATTGCCAACTTTGGTCGCCAAAACTACGAGTAGCTCAACTGTCCAGCCGCTCGACTGTCGCCACCATGAACTCGATTGAGACGCATGATTATTGGCTGGCGAGAGAGCGGGAGACTTTCATCGCGGCCCGTATGGAGCATGAGAAAATCAGCCGTGGCACTGCTCCCACCAAAGCGGTCGCATCACGCTGGTTCAACTTGATGACCACCATCGCCGAGACTTTCGGCGATGAATCGCTACCAGATGCACCAGCTTTTGAGCTTGGCGTAGCCCCTAGCGGCCGCAGTCCCAAGCCTGTATACGTATGCCATAAGCCCTGCTAGCCTTGGGCGAAGGTCAACTTGAACGGTTTTCGATTCGAGTGCGTTACATCTAAAGGGGTGTTGTTCAATCGGATCTACACCTACGCAACCAGAGCATGCATGACGGTGTCACTTGAAACTGCACCGCCAATCGAGATCAACTGCGCGAATGCGCCAACCTGCTCGGCAAGCTAGTTCCGGTCATCATTCTGCTAACATCGGATAACCCTGACATATTGTAGGGTTATGCATGCTATCCCGTAGTCATTTACTTCATTGAACGCGATTGGACCAGGCCTGCGCTACACTGGCAACGGAACTGGATATCGGTAGGCCAGAAATACTTGTCATAGTATTCCAATCGGTACTCCAACTTAAGATGCGAACCTGAATTCACATTACCAATCAATAACTTACTGTGTTAATTCAGATCACCCCGGCTCCACCAATTCGAAGCATCGACAAAACCCGCCTAGTGCGGGTTTTGTTGTTTCTGGAGGGTGGAAAGTCCAGCCGGCGGGCCTTCGGATTTTTCCTTCAATATGTCCCGCTGTCAGTGAACCGGCTCCCCTCCACCCACGCGGCTCACCTCCCCCAGTCGCTGTAAAACCTGCGGCCGGGTTTACCAGCTCGGCAATATCACGGCCTGCACCACCCACATCCGCTCAGCACCTGCTGGACCGTGTTACGGCGGCTGTGCGTGAGGCCCTTTCGGGTGCACTGGGTTCCTTGATTCCTGGTCTGCTAACCCGCGTACAATTGCCACCCTGTTTCGATTAGCAGGGCGAGACACCTCACAGGCCTCGCCCGCTGGAATCCCCCCACACTTCCCATTACCCTGACCGCCTTTATCAGACAACCGGAAGTCCGATACCCGTGCTCAAGCCCTTCGCTGTCATCGCCCTCGCCTGCGCGCCCTTGCTCACCCACGCTGCCGACCTGGCAGGTGTGTGGAAAGGCACCTTGGGTAAATCCGCCGTTACGGCCTGTTTTAATGGTGCCCATGGCGCCAACGGCAGTTATTACTACCAGCGCGTCCTCACCCCCATCCAACTGACTCAGGCCAACGCCAGTGAACCGTGGGCCGAAGAAGGCAACACGGGTTTCTGGCAGCTGGATGAGCCGCAAGGCGACACGCTGACAGGAACCTGGAGCAAAGCCCCGGGAGGCAAAGGCCTGGCATTGCTGCTGAAACGGGCGGATACGGAAAGCTGCGCCAGCGACGCCTATAACACGCCGCTCGAGGCGGTGCCGCCGAAGGTGACGGTCGAGAAGAGGTCCTTTGGCGAGCACGCCTACCAAGTGCACACCCAAGGTGGGCAGGTCACCTTGAAGCTCGAAGGCGAAGGGCCGGCTATCGAGAAGATCAACCGTGACCTCGCGCGGTTAGCGGATAGCCCGGACGGCCAGGCCGACTTCTATCGTGAGCGGCGCAATGCACTGGACCAGAGCGGCGGCACGACCACCAGTGAGATCACGGTGGAGCCGTTTTACTGGTCCTCGCAATGGATCACGGTGCGGTTCTACCGCTGGACCGCAGGCTATGGACGCGGCGGTATCAGTTGGGGCCTGCACAGTTGGAACCTGCAAACCGGCGACAGCGTCGACCCGTGGACGTGGCTCGGCGGGCAGCAGGAATGGTACGACGCCTACTCCGGCCAGGTGAAATTGCCCACCCCATTCAGCGACTGGCTGGCCAAGCAAACCACCACCGACGAAGGCTGCCCGGCGGTGACCAGCTACTCCACCTTCGACCTGAGCTTCAACACCCAAGGCCTGCAACTTTCAACACCCGCCACGGGCGACGGCTGCGACAACGCGTTGAGTTTCACCTGGGCGCAATTGGAACCGGTGCTGACCGAGCCAGGCAAAGCGGCGCTGCCAAGCTTGAAACGACCCTGAATACCCGGCTCAGCGAGCCTTACAAAAACCCCACTTTCATTCACGAAATATTAAGAATCCGTTACATATACTAGCCGATCGCCACGGCCGTTCCCCCGAACGGCCCCTTGCCCCGGTAGCCAGAACCTATGACGCGTCCCGTTTCTCTGCTGCTCCTTCTCGTTGGTGTGTTGTTCTTCTTCGCCCTTGGCAGTCATGAGCTGCAAGGCTCCACCGAAGCCCGCGTTGCCGGGATCGCCATGGCCATGCACCTGGACAATGACTGGGTTATCCCACGCCTGTTTCGTGAGCCGTTCCTGGAAAAACCACCCCTGAGCCTTTGGTTGGATGCCGGAGCGATTCGCCTGTTCGGTGGCACAACGTGGGCGGTACGCCTGGCGTCAGCGTTTGCCGGGCTGTTCAGCGTGATGCTGTTTTACGCAATGCTGCGCAAGTTCGGGCGGCCACAGACCCTGGCGTTCTGCGCGGCGCTGATCCTCGCAACCATGGCCAGTTACTGGGGCAATGTGCGCGGCGTGGGTGAGGATTCATTGCTCAGCCTCGGTGTGACCACTGCGTTGCTGGCGTTCTACCAGGCCGTGCGGCCCGAGCGTCAAGGCTCCAGTGTTTGGGCGTGGGCGTTGTTTACCGTCGGGATGGCCATCGCGACGTTGAGCAAAGGCGTGCTCGGCCTGGCGATGCCGGGCATTGTGATTTTTGTGTACCTGCTCAGCACCAGCGTAATGGACAAGCGCCTGCGCATCGGCGACTGGCTCAAGCCTGGGCTGTTCACACTGCTGGCGCTGGTGCCGCTGCTGATCTGGCTGGGGTTTCTGTTCCAGCGTGGCGGCATGCAGGCCGTGGCCGAAGTGTTGTGGACCAACAGCGTTGGGCGTTTCAGCGGTTCGTTTGTCGAGGCTGGGCACTACGAGCCGTTCTATTACTACATTGCAAAACTGCCCGAGGCCTTCCTGCCCTGGAACATTCTGGTGTACCTGGGCCTGTGGCATTTCCGCAAAAGCCTGGCACGTAACCGCTACCGCCTGTTTTTCAGCGTGTGGCTGGTGGCGCAATTCACCCTGCTGACCCTGGCATCCAGCAAGCGCGTGGTTTACTTGATGGCACTGACACCGGCAGCCGCCGTACTTGCAGCGGAATATGCAGGGGTGCTGTTGGAATGGCTCAAAGCGCATAAACCGGCGCTGTACCGTTATCACCGCGGCGTGATCAGCGGTGTGTTCACGCTGTTGATCGTCAGTTACATGACGGCCGCCTTCTGGTTTGCACCAAAAGCTGACTTGCGCGAGTCCTTCGTACCGGTGGTCAGTCAGGCCAAGGCTTATCAAACCGAAGGCAAGGAGGTGGTGCTGTTCCAGCCCAACGAACGCATCGCCGGGGCCAGCGTGTTCTATCTGCAGGGCTATTTGCCGATCCTGCAAACCGAAGCTGAGCTGCGTAGTTTTCTTGCAGCCAAGCCCGGCAACATGGCGCTGCTGGACCGCCCCGAGCAACTGGCTGAGAAGGTCAGCGTGATCAAGCAGATGGCAATCGGTCGCCAGCCTTACTACTTCGTCGAGCAGTAAGGCCGGCGCCGGGCATCAGTGCTTGGTGACTTTGTCCAGGTAACCCATGGCGAACGCCGAGATCACGAAGGTCATGTGGATGATCACGTACCACATCAAATGCTGCGGATCGACGTTCTTGGCGTCCATGAAGATGCGCAGCAGGTGAATGGACGAAATCGCCACGATGGAGGCTGCCACCTTCATCTTCAGTGACGAGGAGTCCATGGTGCCCAGCCAGTTGAGCTTTTCCTTATCCTCATCGATATCCAGCTGCGAGACGAAGTTCTCGTAGCCGGAGATCATCACCATCACCAACAAGCCACCGACCAGCGCCATGTCGATCAACGACAGCAGCACCAGGATCAGTTCCGACTCGGCCATCGAGAACACGCTCGGCAGCAGGTGAATCACCTCCTGGAAAAATTTCAGCGCCAGCGCCAGCAACCCCAGGGACAGGCCGAAATAGATCGGGGCCAGCAGCCAACGCGAGGCGTACATAGCATTTTCAATAAAGCGTTCCATCGGATCTCACACAGCGTGGCTAAAAATGGCGGCGAGTATACCAGCCGCTACCAAACACCTGTAACCGCGAGAAAACTGACCTGGGCGGCATCTGTAAGAGAATTTTTCTGCTAGTGTCGAGTCCATTAACTCGGCTCGATGATGTCGGACAGGAAGATTCAGATGATGGATGTGCGATCCCCTTTGGCCACAATCGGCCTGTGTGCGGCGTTGCTGATGGCCGGCGGCTGCTCTCCCAAAGAAGAGCAGAAGCAGGTCACCCTCGAAGAAAAAACCGCGAAATTCGAACAGTCACTGGACACCATTCAAGACCCCAAACTCAGAGATGCCATCGCCGACCTCGGCGGCTCGCTGCTGTTGCTGGAGCGGGCGCGGGTCAAACTCGCCAACAAGCCCATCGAAGCCGAATACGGCGAAGACACCCTCGCCCTGCTCAAGCACTACCCCACGCCCCAAGCCTTGGTGGACACCTACATCAATGGCCTGTTCGTGCTGCGCAAAGCGTCACACTCCGACTACCTGACGGATTTGCAGCCGGTTTTCCCGTTCAACTTCAACACCCCGGACCAGTTCCCCTTCCCCCACGGCCTGGAATGGCAGTCGGTGACCTTGAGCAACAATAAAGTCATCCCCTTTCAGCCGGAATGGTCGGAAACCGATCCAGGCATCCAACTGAGCCCGAGCAGTTCCAACCTGACCAACCCCGATGACCTGACCGTGACTTACCCGTTCATCGAGGGTATCGAGACCGACAACAAGAGCCAGCCGCAGCCCGTCAGCCTCAAGGGCGCGGTTGAAGTGGTCGCGCCAGGCAAGGTGCTGACGTTCGACTTGTCGAAAAAAGACGTGGGCCACAAACGCACCGAGGGCAATATCACCCTCAACCTGCTGCTGCTTGAGAAAAACTACGCCGAGATCGAACTGACCAACAGCGAGCCGCTCGCACCGGAGGTCGGCGACGAATCACCGAACCCCTTACTGGTACAGGCACGTGACAGTACCGGGCAATTTCTCACCCGCTCGGGCTCGATCAACGAGAATGCTGCGCAAGTGGCGTTCTACGAGAAACAACTGGCCGAGATGCAAAAACAGACGACCTGGTCGGATGCCTTTGAAAAGCAACTGACGGACGAGCAAAAAGCCTTCGAACATAAACAAGGCAGCCACTACGCCAAGGTGTATTTCAATGGCCTGATCGACACCCTGCAGGTCGATGTACTGGACTTCTCCAAGGCCACGCTCACCCGCAAGGACCTCGACCTGCCGGTGATGCGCTTCGACAAGAACAGCCTGCAGAAGACCGTGCAAGCCCTGCCGATGCCGGTCACGGTGTATGACGACGGCGCCGCCAGTTGGCTCAAAGACGCCGCGATGACCGAGGACCAACTGAAAAAAAGCGTGACGATCAGCCAGTCGACCGAAGACGCCAGTGCCGCGAAAATCGTGTTTGACCACCCTTTCACGTTCAATGACGACCTCGTCGGCGCTGATCGCAACAGCGGCGAGTCGCCTATTACCTTCTTCACAGCGGACGACAAAGGCGAACGCGGCGAGCCCATCGAGTTGCCGACCGAAGCCTTCGAGTTGAATGCAGGCAGCGGCACGCTCACTTACGACCTCAACCTGTTCCCGGAAAACCCGGCCTTTGTGGTGGGCTCGGTACCACTGTTCCTGGCCACGATTGAAAAAGCCACGATTGACGTGGGCAAGCTGCCTAAAGGCCTGTCGCTGAAGGACAACGCGCTGATTGTCGATCAAAAAGAGTTCCCCGCCGACAGCTGGCGTTTCTATGCCAAGGACGCGAGCGGCAACTACCTCAAGGAAATTCTCGGTGTGAGCCACCGCGCCGAGGAGTACGGCACGGCGCTGTTTGACGTGTTTTATTTCTACGGCCAGCCGACGACGCTGGAAAGCTACCAGCGCACCGACCTCGGCACCGTGCAATACGGTTTTGAAGTGAAGCTGGACAAACCCGAAAGCAAATAATGCTCAGTGATGGGTATCACTGACCGTCTGGGCTCGCCCACCATTGAGTTGTCGCAGATGTGCCTGCAAATGCAGGCACCAGATCTGCGGGTCATCGGCCAGCGCATACCCGTGCAGGGTCAGGCTTTCAACAATCGATTGCAGGATGGTTTCTGCCACGAAGGGCCCATGAAACGGGCCTTGGGACTTGATGGTGGAAGGCTGTTCGCCGGTCATTCCAGCGGCAAACAACAACGTCCACATCCCGTTATCCCCCGCAAGAGGGCGAATGGAGCATTCGATACGGGTAACCAGCCCCAAACATTGGCGGGTAAGGCAAAGGTTGCGCGGCATGGCGGCGACCCTCGGTAGATCGGTGTTCAACCTCGCGCGTGGCGAAGCTGTCTCTGTCCAGCGACTCCTGTAGATATCCCTTAAGCTCAGAATAGAATAAAACCAGTACAAACCAAGGCTGTAGGGACCAACGGGCGTTGGTCCCTGAGAATGGAGTCAATTTAGTGGCGAATTCATCGCCGCTTCCAAATACTCCGCTGATCCAATGTGGGAGCGGGCTTGCTCGCGAATGCGGTCGGTCAGACACATTGTTAATGACTGATCCACCGCCTTCGCGAGCAAGCCCGCTCCCACACTGACCGCGTCACGACAATCAGCTCGGCTTGGCTTCCGCCAACGCCTGCTGCGCCAGCTCCTTCTCCGCTTCCTTCAAGTCGTCCTCGCTGATCATCTCGGCAATTGCGCGCAAACGCTCCACCACGCGCGCATTCACCGTGCCTTCCGGGAATTGGCCCTCTTCGTCCGGCTCACCGGCCGGCTCACCGACCAACAAGCTCAACGCCTCATCCGCCTGACGCACGGCATAGATGTGGAACTGCCCGTCACGCACGGCCTGCAGCACCTTCTCGTCGAGCATCAGCGTGGCGACGTTGGCCTGCGGAATGATCGCGCCTTGCTCACCGGTCAACCCGCGCGCTTCGCAGAGGCGGAAGAAGCCTTCGATCTTCTCGTTGACCCCGCCCACCGCCTGCACTTCGCCAAACTGGTTGATCGAGCCGGTGATGGCAAAGCATTGCTTGAGCGGCGTCTTCGACAACGCCGAAATCAAGGTGCACGCCTCGCCCAGGGAGGCACTGTCGCCGTCCACATAACCGTAGGACTGCTCCAGCGCGATACTCGCCGAGATCGCCAGCGGGAATTCCTGGGCATAACGGCTGCCCAAGTAACCGGTAAGGATCATCACGCCTTTGGAGTGAATCGGCTGGCCAAGGTTAACCTCGCGCTCGATGTCGACGATGCCACTGCCGCCCGGGTACACCGTGGCGGAAATCCGCGCCGGTACGCCGAAGGCCGAGTCGCCGACTTCCAGCACCGTCAGCCCGTTGCATTTGCCGACGGCCGCACCGGCGGTGTCGATCAGGATGACCCCGGCGAGCATGTCGTCGAGAATCCGCGCCGACACACGCCCGGTACGCGTGGCCTTGGCCTTGAGCGCCCGTTCGATATGCCCGGCATCGGTCATCTCATCGCCCGCCAGGTGGCGAATGAAATCCGCCTCGCTCACCAGCTGGAACAAATCGCCGATACGCGCCGACAAACGCCCCTGGTGTTCCGCCAGGCGTGCGCTGTAGGTCGCCAGACGCGCCACGGCGTCCGACGTCAGCGGCGCCATGCCTTCTTCCGAGGTGCGGGTTTTGAGCAACTGGGCGAACTGCTCCAGGCTCTCGTCCACCATCGGGATGTCTTCGTCGAAATCCACCAGTACGCGGAACATCTCCTGGAAGTCCGGATCGGCATCCTGCAACGCGTAGTACAACTGGCGCGAACCGATAATGATGACCTTGACCTGCAACGGAATCATTTGCGGGTTGAGGGTCACGGTGGCCAGGCGGCCCAGCTCGCCCAGTGGCGATTCCATCTTCAGCTTGCGCGACTGCAGGGAACGCTTGAGGGCGTCCCACACAAACGGCTCGCTGAGCATTTTCTCGGCTTCCAGAATCAGGAAACCGCCATTGGCACGGTGCAAAGCGCCCGGACGCAGCTGGCGATAGGTGGTGTAGAGCGCGCCCTGGTCGGTGCTGTATTCGATACGGCCGAACAGGTTGTCGTAGGTCGGGTGCGGCTCAAACACCACCGGCGCACCGCCGTTGACCGGGTGGCCGACCACCAGGCTCGGGCAATATTGCTCTTCGAGCAGCTTGCGGGCCTGGGCGTCGGTCTTGGCGTCGTCCACCAGTTGCTCGACCACGGTTTTGAGCAGGTACACCTGCATGGCTTGCAGGTAACCGCAAACACCCGCGTTTTCCGCGTACTTTTCCGACAGCGGCGCCAGCAAAGGTTGCAGGGCCAGGGTAATGGTTTCTTCGTTGAACTGACGCAGTTGGTTATTGGATTCACGCTTCCACTGCGGCAGGCTGGCCAGTTCTTCGTTAAGGCGTTCTTCCAGTTCGGAAATATCCGTGTGGAAACGCTCGCGATCAGCCTCTGGCAGTTGCGAGAACTCCGCTTCGTCCAGCGCTTTGCCGTCGAGCATCGGGGTGAAGGCGATGTTGGAGCTGTCGCGGTACAGCGCCACGTCCTTTTCCAGGGCCAGGCGTTCGATCACGTCCAACGCCTTGTCGTAACGCTGGTTGAAAGCACGGTCGATGGCGCTTTTGCGTTGTTGATAAGTCGGGTGTTCGAAGACCGCCGGAAAGGTGGCAACCAGGTTATCGACCAAACCGTTGATATCGGCGATGAACGCCGCCGCGCCGCCGCCTGGCAATTCCAGGGCACGCGGTTCGCGCGGCTCATCGAAATTATTCACATAGACCCAGTCCGCCGGGGTCTGCAGGCGTTTGCCTTCGGCCTTCAGGTAGCGTTTGACGAACGAAAAGCGGCCGGTACCCGGCTCGCCCATGACAAACACGTTGTAACCGGGGCGTGGCATGGCCACGCCGAACTGCAAGGCTTCAACCGCACGTTCCTGGCCAAGCACACCGCGAAAGGGCTCCAAATCATTAGTGGTCGAGAAGCTGAACTGTTCAGCGGAGAAAGGGCGAGTCAGCGCTTCAGGCGCTAGACGCAGGCTGGCAGCAACAGGATCAGGCATCGGGCTTCCTTACATCAGGCGGGGCAGATGACGGCATTCTGGCTCTCGGTTACGCGCTCTGGCAAGGCGCGCCTTTGGGAAAGCATAGACACGGGAGGCCTCCTACAAAAAAATCGCGACAACTCGGTTTGTTTTATAAAAAATAACGGAACCCCAGGAACGTGCCTAAACTCCAAACTGCGCGGGTTGGACTAATAACTGGCCCCTAGGGCGCTGCGACGCGTCTGAACCCTTGTCCATTGGTTTGCACACAAAGAGAACAAAGCTATGAAACGGATCCTTCTTGGTACTCTCTTCACCGTTGTCTCCCTCAATGCAATGGCTGAATCACCAGGTGGCCCGAACTGCGGTTGGGGCAACATGTTGTTCGAAGGCCAGCGCGGTACGCCAGCTCACTTCCTCGCTTCCACCACCAACGGCACCTCGGGTAACGCCACCTTCGGCATGACCTCGGGCACCAACGGTTGCAGCACCAACAGCGCCCTGACCTACGGCGGCAAGTCCTGGATTGCCATGAATGGCATGATGAACGAGCTGTCCGAAGACATGGCCAAGGGCAACGGCGAAGCGCTGACCACCTATGCCGTGGTACTGGGCGTTGCACCGGAAGATCGCGAGCACTTTGCTGCCGTGACCCACGAGCACTTCCAGCAAATCTTCAGCAAGGCTGACGTGACCGCTGACGACGTGCACAACAACACCCTGGCTGTACTGAAAAGCGATACCCGCCTGGCGAAATACGCTACCCAGGCTTAAGCTCGACCCGCCCGCGCCTTACGAGGCGCGGGTTTTACTTTTGGGCCCGCCTCCCCTTTGGGTCTCACTATTTCCGACTTAAGTTGCCCCTATGCTCAAACGCTTTGCCTGGTTGGCACTCTTCGCCTGCGCCCCGCTATACGCGGCCCCGCATATTGATGATCAACGTTTGCAGCAATTGGCCAACGATCCATTCTGGCTGTCTTTGGGCCATTACGAAGCCGGCAAGCTCAAAGGCTGGCGCAGCTATGTCAGCGACAAGAAATTCTTCCTCGCTCCCGATGGCGCCCACCACCCGGACGCCGAGCTCAAGGCCACCGTTGAAGCGCTGTATGCTCCGGCAAGCCTGGGTGAAAAACATGCCCAATGCGTTTACCCCGCACGCACCCGCTGGCTGAAGGAACAGCTGCACCTGACCGATCTGCCTGCCCTGGAGTGCAAAGAATTCACCCAATGGTTCAAGGACGTCGCGCCCCACAGCGCGGTGATGATCTTCCCGGCGGCCTACCTCAACAGCCCGTCGTCGATGTTCGGCCACACGCTGCTGCGCATCGACCAGGCTGACGTACAAAGCAACAACACCGCCCTGCTCAGCTACGCGATCAACTTCGGCGCCTATATCGAAGGCTCCGACAACAGCATTCTCTATGCCTGGAAAGGCCTGATGGGCGGCTATCCCGGCCTGTTCGCCCTGGTGCCGTACCAAGAAAAGCTCTCGGAATACCGTAGCCTCGAGAACCGTGACCTGTGGGAATACCGCCTCAACCTGACCCAGCTCGAGACCGAGCGCATGGTCCGGCATGTGTGGGAGCTCAAGCAGATCCAGTTCGACTACTTCTTCTTCGACGAAAACTGCTCCTACCGCCTGCTGGAACTGCTGCAAGTGGCGCGCCCAAGCCTGCGCCTGACCGAGCAATTCCCACTGACGGCAATCCCGACCGATACCGTAAAGGCGGTAAAAGAAGCGGGTTTGGTGGAGAAGATCGACTATCGCCCGTCCCGTGAGCGCGAACTGCTTGAACGCGCCAAACCGCTGGATGGCGACGAGCAACAATGGGTGCTGAAAGTCAGCGATGACCAGAAGCAATTGCAGGAGCCGGCCTTCAAAGCCCTGCCCCGCGATCGCCAGGCGCTGATCATCGACGCCGCCTATCGCCTGGGCCGCTACCGCGCCAACGGCCTGGAGCGCGACACCGAACGCTCCCAACGCAGCTTCGAACTGCTGCGTGCGATCAACCAGAACCCCGCGCCCGACCTCAAAATCGAGCGCCCGGGCCTGCCCGAAGATGGCCATGAATCACGCACCTGGCAAGCCGGCGTCGGCACTCGTGGCAGCAAAACTTTCGGCGAATACGGCCTGCGCATGGCCTACCACGACCTTAACGACAACGCCGAAGGTTTCCCCTTGGGCGCGCAGATTGAAATCCTGCAAATGAAACTGCGCCAGTACGAAGGCAACCATTGGCAACTGCAGCAACTGGACCTGGCCACCATCCGCTCCCTGACCCCGCGCAACGCCCTGTTGCAGCCTTGGTCATGGCAAGTCACCGGAGGCCTGGAGCGCGTGCCGGGTAAACACGACGACCAAACCCTGGTCTCTCACGTCAACGGCGGCGCCGGCGGCACCTGGCAACTGAGCGACGACATGCTCGGCTTCGCCCTCGGCACCGTGCGCGTGGAACACAACAACGATTTCAGCGAGGCCATCTCCCCTGCTGCCGGTTTCAACACGGGCCTGCTGTGGAAAAATCCGCTGGGGAATTTGAGCCTGGAAGCCAAAGGGGATTTCTTCACCAATGGTGAAGTGCGCCGTAGTGTGAGTCTGAACCAGCAGTGGGAATTGTCGCGCAACCTCGGCCTGCGCCTTAGCGCCCAGCGCGAATACAGCCACTTGTCGACACCCGTGAATGAAGTGATGCTTGAAGTGAAGTGGTACCACTACTGATCTGTAAGCCCCGGCGATGACCCAATGTGGGAGCGGTCTTGCCCGCGAATGCGGTGTATCAGCAGCAGATAGTCTGACTGACCCACCGCCATCGCAGGCAAGCCAGCTCCCACACTTGTTTTGTGCCAGGCCTGAATTCTGTGCCCGCCGCAGTTCAAAAATGTGGGAGCCGGGCTTGCCCGCGAATGCGG
The DNA here is from genome assembly GCF_053345295.1 of Pseudomonas sp. M5A4_2d. NCBI lineage: Bacteria > Pseudomonadati > Pseudomonadota > Gammaproteobacteria > Pseudomonadales > Pseudomonadaceae > Pseudomonas > Pseudomonas sp. M5A4_2d. Next base: position 100,559 of record NZ_JBKEZW010000008.1, read on the forward strand.
TGCATCGGTAACGGCCAGGCTGACTGACCCACCGCCATCGCAGCCAAGCCAGCTCCCACACTGGTTTTGTGCCGGGCCTGAATTCTGCGCCCGCCGCAGTTCAAAAATGTGGGAGCCGGGCTTGCCCGCGATTGCGGTGTATCAGCAGCAGATAGTCTGACTGAGCCACCGCCATCGCAGGCAAGCCAGCTCCCACACTTGTTTTGTGCCAGGCCTGAATTCTGTGCCCGCCGCAGTTCAAAAATGTGGGAGCCGGGCTTGCTCGCGATGGCGGTGGTTCAGGCAATGATGTATTGATTGACCCACCGCATTCGCGAGCAAGCCCGCTCCCACATTTGGCTCGCGTATAGTCAGATGCACTGCATTTCCCGCCCAGTCAGGAGCTCCATCAACATGGCCGTTAACTGCACCACCCTTGAAGAAGTCCGCGCAAACATCGACCGCCTCGACCAGCAAATCGTCACCCTGCTGGCTGAACGCGGCCACTACGTTTCCCAGGCCGCTCGCTTCAAAAAAGACTCGGACGGCGTCAAGGCGCCGCAACGGGTTGAACAGGTGATCGCCAAGGTCCGGGGTTTATCGCAGACCGTGGGCGCCAACCCTGAGGTCACTGAGCAGGTGTATCGCGCGATGATTGCAGCGTTTATCCAGCAGGAATTGGCTGAGCATGCCGCACTGGCGATCAACCAGGCGACATAACCCCTGTGGCGATTCGACAAGCCTGCTCGCCACAATGGCAGTGCCAGTCTTTAGGTGGCGGGGGTCATCGCTTGGGTCAGGTCGTCGACGACGGCCTTGCCCATCTCACACAGATAATGCGCAGCCCAGGCGTATTGTTCGCCGCGCACATCCATGGCGGCTTCCATCGCGAGTTTCTTGGAGTAGAAAAGCAAAGTGGAAGCGTGTTCCAGCGCTTCATCAATCGGCATGCCGGCATTGACGCGGAACAGCGGTTTTGCGTTTTCGCCGTAGTCGCCGAAGGTGACAACGCCGAGGGTGGTGATTGAGGACAGGGGTGGATCGGGGACGACTTTAGACATGGTTTTTCCTTAGGTTAATAAGTAAGAACCGCCACAGCACGTCGCTAAACATGGAGAGGTGGCAGCTGTACGCGGGTTAGCGAACCGGTAACCTAGGAACCCGGTAGACCCGAAGGTCTCCCGCGCACAGCCGCCATAACACGATAAGGCAGGCAAAAGCGCGAGCCAAAGGAGTTGAGGAAGTTGTACCTACGTTTCTCGGGTCGCTAAACCCAATCGCTGTTTTGCAGCGACCCGAGGAGGCTAGACACTCAAACCCTAAGGCACAATAGGCCAGGGATTCTCTAGGAAACGTCCTGCAATTTAAAGAGAATCGTCGTTGATGGCCCTTTAGCCCAACACCTTTCTCACCTCGCTTTCACACCGCCCCAACAAATCCCTGACTAGACTTCCCCTATCAGCCGGGAAACGGCCAGGGAGTACGCCATGTGGCGGTCTGCGGTAATGCTGTGCGCGGTAGTGTGGTTGTCGGGTTGCCAATCAACCCACCAGGAGTTGCTGGCCAAAGGTTATCCACCGGCCTTTGCCGATGGCTTTGATGACGGTTGCAGCAGCGGTCGCCAGGCCGCAGGGGCGATCAGCGGGGAGTTTCGCAAGAACGTTCCGCGCTATCTGAAGGACCGCGAGTACGCCGAAGGCTGGGAAGATGGCTTTCGCCAGTGCAAGGCCATGCGCGAGAACGAAGAGTTGCGTGACTACAAGGACAACCACTGGGATGACCGTGAGCGTGCCTGGCAACAAGAGAAAGACCGCGACGCCGGCAGGGCTTATCGCGCGCAATAGGTCGCTTTCAGACATCCAGCGAAACTAAAGCCCGGCGACTATGGCCCAAACTCCATAGAGGGAGAATGTCATGAGCCGAGCTTTTGTTAACGAGGACAACGCCGCCGCCCAGGCCGATCAGCCGGTGGAGCGCCAGGTCAGTGAGCAACCCAATCGCCTGACCGCAAAAGGGTTGGCGCAGTTGCAGGCCAAGGTCGCGCAGTTACAGCAGGAATACAGCGTGGAGTCCGCCAAAGGCGAAACAGCCGATAAGCAGCGCCAAGCGGATCTTGAGCGGGATTTGCGCTACTTCAACCAGCGCGTGCAAAGCGCCCAAGTCGTGGCGCCGGCCACCTCCACCGACAAGGTGCAGATCGGCAGTTGGGTCACCTTCGCCAACGAGCAGGACGAGCAGCAGCGCATTCAATTGGTGGGGGAAGACCAGGCCGATGCCCACGCTAACCTCATCAATTGGGGCTCACCTTTAGGCCGCGCATTGCTGGGCGCCCAGGTGGGCGACGAGGTGCTGTGGAAGCGCCCCGTCGGCGATCAAATGATTGAAGTGCTGCAGGTCGAACCCGAGACTTAAACGATACCTTGCGCCAGCATCGCGTCAGCCACCTTCACGAAACCTGCGATGTTCGCGCCCTTCACATAATTGACCCGGCCGTTTTCTTCACCGTAATGCACGCAGGCATGGTGGATCGACTGCATGATGCTGTGCAGCTTGCTGTCCACCTCGCCTGCCGTCCACAGCAGGCGCATGGCGTTCTGCGACATTTCCAGGCCACTCACGGCCACGCCGCCGGCATTGGATGCCTTGCCCGGCGCGAACAGAATGCCCGCCTCGATAAAGATATCCACAGCCTCAAGCGTGGTCGGCATATTGGCGCCTTCGGCCACGCAGATGCAGCCGTTGCGTAGCAACGTGCGGGCGGCGTCGGCGTCCAGTTCGTTCTGGGTGGCGCACGGCAGGGCGATGTCGCAGGCCAACGCCCAAGGGGCTTTGCCTTTGCGGAACTCCAGGCCAAAACGCTCGGCCAATTCACTGATGCGACCGCGCTGCACGTTTTTCAACGCCAGCAGGGCCGACCATTGCTCCTCGGTCAAACCGCTTTCGGCGTACAGGGTACCTTCGGAGTCGGACAGAGAAATGACCTTGCCGCCCAGGTCCATGACCTTGCGTGCCGCGTATTGCGCCACGTTACCCGAGCCGGACACGGCCACGCGTTTGCCTTCAACTCGCTGACCACTGCGCTTGAGCATTTCTTCGGCGAAGTATACGCAGCCGAAACCGGTGGCTTCGGGGCGAATCAGGCTGCCGCCGTAAGTCATGCCTTTGCCGGTCAGCACAGAGGTGAATTGGTTGCTGAGGCGCTTGTACTGGCCAAACAGGAAGCCGATTTCGCGGGCGCCCACGCCGATATCACCGGCCGGCACGTCCACGTCCGCACCAATGTGGCGGTACAACTCGCTCATGAACGCCTGGCAGAAACGCATGACTTCGGCGTCGCTCTTACCCTTGGGATCAAAGTCCGAGCCGCCTTTGCCGCCGCCCATGGGCAACGAAGTCAGCGAGTTTTTGAAGGTCTGTTCGAAAGCGAGGAACTTGAGCACGCCCAGGTTCACCGACGGGTGGAAGCGCAGGCCGCCTTTGTAGGGACCGATGGCGCTGTTCATCTGGATGCGAAACCCGCGATTGACCTGCACCTTGCCGTGATCATCCACCCACGACACCCGAAAGGTAATCGCACGTTCCGGTTCGCAGATGCGCTCCAGGATGCCCGAGGTCAGGTAGTGGGGGTTGGCTTCAAGAAACGGCCACAAACTGCGCAGGACTTCCTCTACGGCTTGGTGGAATTCCGGCTGGTCGGGGTCGCGTTTCTTGAGGCGGGCAAGGAAGGATTCGACAGATTCGATCATGGAAACGTCTCGGCAAATTGATTGTTTTTAAAGGAGATTGAGCCGGACCTTAGCAATTCATGTTGCACCTGAAAAGCGCAAAATGTCGCTTTTGTGAATTTAAATGGTGCATTGGATATAAATTATTGTGCTTTTTTGCACCATGAGAGGGATTTCAACTCAAGGCATGCACCAACCGTTAAAGCGCCTTCGCGAGCAAGCCCGCTCCCACATTTGATCGGGTTCCCACTTTGGAATGCGGTCGAATGTGGGAGCGGGCTTGCTCGCGAATGAATTCAACGCGGTCCACCTGAATAACGCGCACAAAAAAGCGGAGCCCGAAGGCTCCGCTTTTTTCAAACCAGCCCGACTCAGGCCAGTTTTTTGTGCCGTACACGGTGCGGCTGGGCAGCTGCATCGCCCAAGCGCTTTTTACGGTCCGCTTCGTACTCGGTGTAGTTACCTTCGAAGAACACTGCTTGGGAGTCGTCTTCGTACGCCAGGATGTGGGTCGCGACGCGGTCAAGGAACCACCGATCGTGAGAGATCACAATGGCGGCGCCCGGGAAGTCCAACAGGGCTTCTTCCAGGGAACGCAGGGTTTCAACGTCGAGGTCGTTGGACGGTTCGTCGAGCAGCAGGACGTTGCCGCCCTCTTTCAGGGTCAGGGCCAGGTGCAAGCGACCGCGCTCACCACCGGACAGGTCCTTGACGAACTTCTGTTGGTCGCCGCCCTTGAAGTTGAAACGGCCGACATAGGTGCGCGACGGGATTTCATAGTTGCCGATGCGGATCTGGTCAGAGCCGTCGGAGATCTGTTGGAACACGGTCTTGCTGCCATCCAGGTCATCGCGGCTCTGGTCGACACAGGCCAACTGCACGGTTTCGCCGACTTCGATGGTGCCAGAATCCGGGGTTTCCTTGCCCATCAGCATACGGAACAGCGTGGACTTACCCGCACCGTTACCACCAATGACGCCGACGATCGCGCCTTTTGGCATCGAGAACGACAGGTTATCGATCAACACGCGGTCGCCATAACCTTTGGAAACGTTTTTGAACTCGATGACCTTGTCACCCAGGCGCGGACCGGCCGGGATGTAGATCTCGTTGGTTTCGCTGCGCTTCTGGAATTCCTGCGACTGCATTTCTTCAAAGCGTTGCAGACGTGCCTTGGATTTGGACTGGCGGGCCTTGGCGCCTTTGCGCACCCACTCCAGTTCTTCCTTCATGGCTTTTTCGTGAGCCGATTGCTGCTTGGATTCGGCGGCCAGACGGTCGGACTTGGCTTCCAGCCAACCGGAGTAGTTACCCTCGTAAGGGATACCGGCGCCACGGTCGAGCTCGAGGATCCAGCCGGCGACGTTGTCCAGGAAGTACCGGTCGTGCGTGATCGCAACCACGGTGCCCGGGAAGTCGTGAAGGAAGTGTTCCAGCCAGGCGACAGAATCGGCGTCCAAGTGGTTGGTCGGTTCGTCGAGCAGCAGCATGTCGGGTGCCGACAGCAGCAGGCGGCACAGGGCCACACGACGCTTTTCACCACCGGACAGGAATTCGACCTTGGCGTCCCACGCCGGCAGGCGCAGCGCATCGGCGGCGACTTCCAGCTGGCGCTCCAGGTTGTGACCGTCGCCGGCCTGCAGGATGGCTTCGAGCTTGGCCTGTTCGGCGGCCAGCTTGTCGAAGTCGGCATCTTCTTCGGCGTAAGCGGCGTAAACCTCGTCCAGGCGGGCCTGGGCGTTCTTGATCACGCTGACCGCTTCCTCGACCACTTCGCGCACGGTTTTGGTCGGGTCCAGGATTGGCTCTTGCGGTAGGTAGCCGATGTTCAGTTCGGGCATCGGGCGGGCTTCGCCTTCGAACTCGGTGTCGACGCCGGCCATGATTTTCAGCAGTGTGGACTTACCCGAACCGTTGAGGCCGAGCACGCCGATCTTGGCGCCTGGGAAGAAGGACAGCGAAATGTTTTTCAGGATTTCCCGCTTCGGCGGAACAACTTTTCCCAGCCGATGCATGGTGAAGACGTATTGAGCCATGGTGAACCTAGCGTCAGTGACTGATGAGTTAAGCGGGCGAAGCCCGTGCAGGCCATGCGCCGCGCGGGCCGTTGATGGTGATCAATGCCTGCGTGCGAAAAAAGCCTGAAGTCTGGGGCTGGAACGCCCTCGCGTAACCGGCAAAGCTACCTGAATGCGCTTGGGCAGTCCAGCCAGGCGGGACTGGCACTTTGCCACAACTCAAGGCATGCTAGCCGCCCTCCGGGCGTCCGGCTTATAGTGCACGTCGCGCGCCAATCCAGCCAAACCGCAGGATCACAGCTTGTCCAAAGTCACGCCGCCCACTCCTCTGCGCGCCGCTCATATAGCGCCGGGAGCGCCCCTGCACGGCACCCTGAAAGGCGCATTGGCGACGCTTGTCCTTATGTTGCTCGCGTTATTGTTCTGGCAACTGCTGGACCAATTGCAGCAAAACCAGAAAAACCAGCAGCAATACACCATTGAATACAGCGCCGATCTGGCTGAACAGATCAGCCTGAACATGGCCCTGAGCGCAAAAATCGCCCTGAACCTGTTACCGATGGTCGAGCCGCCGCGCAACGACGAACAACAGCAAGCGCTGATGCGCACCTTGCAACGCTCGCTGCCGGAGTTGCGCAGTTTCGCCTTGCTGGCGCCAAGCGGCGCATTGATCAGTGACAGCGCCAAAGACAGCCAGGACCGCGCCTGGCTTGAAGAGATGGTACAGCGCAGCCACTCGCAACCTTATTACCTGAGCAACAATGTCGACGGCACCCTCATATATCTGTTGCTGCAACAGCCCAGTGGCGGCTCAAAAATGTACTGGGCCCTGCGCCTGGCGCCCAGCTACCTGAGCAACCTCACCCGCCAGGATGGCCAGGGCCAGCGCCCGATGTGGGCCATCGAGAACCGCTTGAACCACCGCGTGGTCAGCCGCGATTCCGGCATGCCGGCACAGTGGGCGTCTGCGCTGACGCCGGATGAGCTGAATAAAAGCGTGTTGGTCACGCCCCTGAGCAAAAGTGACTGGCAATTGCGCGGGCTGTTCGACCGCGGCGCCGTGCTGGAGCAACTGCTGCCGGCGTTTATCGGCAAATGCCTGTTGGGCCTGGCCTTCTCGCTGATTCCGGTGATTGTGTTGCTCAATATGCGTCGCCGTCAGCGTCAGGTGCATGAAGGCCGCAGGCGTTATCAGGATATTTTCGAAGGCACCGGCGTGGCCCTGTGCGTACTTGACCTGTCGGGCCTGAAGGTTTTTTTCGACAAGACCAAAGTGCAGACCCGCGAACAATTGCAGGCCTGGTTGCGCAACAACGCCGAAGAGCGCCAACAACTGCTCAAGGAGTTGCGCGTCACCGAGGTCAACCAGGTGGCCGTGCGCCTGCTGAACGTCAGTTCTTGCGAGCAAGCGTGGGAGCGGCTGATCGATGATTGCCCGCGCAACGCCACAGCCATCGGTTACCAGGTGCTGGAGGCGGTCCTGACCCAGCAAAAACAGCTGGAGTTGGAAATCCAGCTCAACGACGTCGTCGGCAATGACCAATACCTGTGGCTGGTGATGCGCCTGCCGGAACAGCAAGACGACTTCAAGGCCGTGATTCTCAGCATCAGCGACATCACCAGCCGCAAGTTGATCGAGCTGTCGCTGGTCGAGCGCGAAAGCTTCTGGTCGGACGTGGTGCGTACCGTGCCCGATCACCTGTATGTGCAGGACGTGATCAGCCAGCGCATGATTTTCAGCAACCATCACTTGGGCCACACCCTCGGCTACAACAAGGTCGAACTGCAGCAAATGGGTGAGTATTTCTGGGAAATCCTGCTGCACCCCGAAGACGCCGAGCATTACCACGACTTGCGCCAGCGGCAACGTGAAGTCGGCTACAGCACCCAATTGCAATGTCAGCTGCGCTTTCGTCACCGCAATAACCAATGGCGATGCTTCGATATCCGCGAGCAGGCCCTGGCCCGTGACAAATCTGCGCAGGTCACGCGGATCATCGGCGTGGCCAAGGACATTACCGATCAGATCGAAGCCAGCGAATCCCTGCGCGACAGCGAGCAACGCTACCGCATGCTGGCCGAAAGCATCAGCGACGTAATCTGCTCCACCGACAGCCATCTGGCCCTCAACTACGTCAGCCCGTCAGTCAGCGCCGTACTGGGTTATGACGTGGACTGGGTATTCAAGAACGGCTGGCAGTCGATCATTGCCAACCCCCAACAACTGAGCGGCATTTACAGCCTGGTGGAACACGTCAGTCGCGCGCTGGGCGACGTGGCCGCGTTGAACAAGCTGCGCGATGAAGTACAGACCCAGTTGTTCCTGTTCGACTGCCTGCGCGCCGATGGGCGCAAAGTGCCAATCGAGTTGCGCCTGGTGCTGGTGTGGGATGAGCATGGCGCGTTTGAAGGCATCCTCGGTGTGGGCCGCGATATCAGCCAGCAACGCCGCGCAGAGAAAGACCTGCGCATGGCGGCCACGGTATTTGAACACTCAACCTCAGCCATTTTGATCACTGACCCGGCGGGCTATATCGTGCAGGCCAACGAGGCGTTCAGCCGGGTCAGCGGCTATGCCGTGGCAGACGTGCTCGACCAGTTGCCAAACATGCTCACTGTCGATGAGCAACAGGAAGCGCACCTGCGCTACGTGCTCAAGCAACTGCACCAGCACAGCACCTGGGAAGGCGAAGTCTGGCTCAAACGACGCAATGGCGAGCATTACCCGGCCTGGGTGGGCATTACCGCCGTATTTGACGATGAAGGCGACCTGGCCAGCTACGTGTGTTTCTTCAGCGATATCAGCGAGCGCAAGGCCAGCGAACAGCGCATCCACCGCCTGGCGTATTACGACGCCTTGACCCACCTGCCCAACCGCACCCTGTTCCAGGACCGCCTGCACACGGCGCTGCAGTCGGCTGAGCGACAGAAGTCCTGGGTGGTGCTGATGTTCCTCGACCTCGATCGCTTCAAGCCGATCAACGACTCCCTCGGCCACGCCGCCGGCGACCGCATGCTCAAGGAGATGGCCACCCGCCTGCTGGGCTGCGTGGCGGAAGACGACACCGTGGCGCGCATGGGCGGTGACGAATTCACCTTGCTCCTGCAACCGCGAGTCAGCCGTGAGATGGCGCTGAACCGCGCGATCTCGGTGGCCGAGCAGATTCTGGCGAGCCTGGTGAAGCCGTTTGTACTGGAAGGCCGCGAGTTCTTTGTAACCGCCAGTATTGGCATCGCCTTGAGCCCGCAGGACGGCAACGAGCTGAGCCAACTGATGAAAAACGCCGACACCGCGATGTATCACGCCAAAGAGCGCGGCAAGAACAACTTCCAGTTTTACCAGGCTGATATGAACGCCAGTGCCCTGGAGCGCCTGGAGCTGGAAAGCGACCTGCGCCACGCCTTGGAACAGAACGAGTTCGTGCTGTATTACCAGCCGCAATTCAGCGGCGACGGCAAACGTTTGACCGGCGCCGAAGCCCTGCTGCGCTGGCGGCACCCGCGCCGAGGCCTGGTGCCGCCCGGGGACTTCATTCCCGTGCTGGAAGAGCTGGGGCTGGTGGTGGACGTGGGCGACTGGGTGATCAGCGAAGCGTGTCGCCAGCTCAAGAGCTGGCACCAGAACAAGGTGCGCGTGCCGAAAGTCTCGGTAAACATCTCGGCGCGGCAATTCTCGGATGGCCAACTGGGCGAACGCATCGCCACCATTCTCAAGGACACCGGCCTGCCCCCGGCGTGCCTGGAGCTGGAGCTGACTGAAAGTATCCTGATGCGCGAAGTCAACGAAGCCATGCAGATCCTCGCCAGCCTGAAAAACCTCGGCCTGAGCATTGCGGTGGACGACTTCGGCACCGGCTATTCGTCGCTCAACTACCTCAAGCAATTCCCCATCGATGTGCTGAAGATCGACCGCACCTTTGTCGACGGCCTGCCCTCCGGCGAGCAAGACGCGCAGATCGCCCGTGCCATTATCGCCATGGCCCACAGCCTGAACCTGGCGGTGATCGCCGAGGGCGTGGAAACCCATGAGCAGTTGGACTTCCTGCGTGAGCATGGCTGCGATGAGGTGCAGGGCTACTTGTTCGGGCGGCCGATGCCGGCGAATCGGTTTGAAGCGCAGTTCAGCAATGATGCGCTGTTCATGTTCGACTGAAACCCTGTAGTGATGCTGATGGCCTCTTCGCGAGCAAGCCCGCTCCCACATTCGACCGCATTTCAAAGTTGGAACTCGGTCAAGTGTGGGAGCGGGCTTGCTCGCGAAGAGGCCAGTCATGGCACCGCCCATCTCCAGATGAGCCCCACTTGTCCGCGACATGATGTCCTTTCATATGCCATCTAAAACCCATTGGGTTAGAATGCCCTCCTTTTCTGCCCCCGATCCTTGAGGACCGCCATGTTCAGCCGTGATTTGACTATTGCCAAGTACGACGCCGATCTCTTTGCCGCCATGGAGCAAGAAGCCGTGCGCCAGGAAGAGCACATTGAGCTGATCGCTTCGGAAAACTACACCAGCCCTGCGGTTATGGAGGCTCAAGGTTCGGTTCTGACCAACAAGTACGCCGAAGGCTACCCAGGCAAGCGCTACTACGGCGGTTGCGAGTACGTCGACGTGGTTGAGCAACTGGCCATCGACCGCGCCAAGGAACTGTTCGGCGCCGATTACGCCAACGTCCAGCCACACGCCGGCTCCCAAGCCAACAGCGCCGTGTACCTGGCCCTGCTGCAAGGCGGCGACACCATCCTGGGCATGAGCCTGGCCCACGGTGGTCACCTGACCCACGGCGCCAGCGTTTCCTCCTCCGGCAAGCTGTACAACGCCGTTCAATACGGTATCGATGCCAACGGCCTGATCGACTACGACGAAGTCGAGCGTCTGGCAGTTGAACACAAGCCAAAAATGATCGTGGCCGGTTTCTCTGCCTACTCGCAGATCCTGGACTTCCCGCGTTTCCGCGAAATCGCTGACAAAGTCGGCGCTTACCTGTTCGTCGACATGGCTCACGTAGCCGGTCTGGTCGCCGCAGGCGTCTACCCGAACCCGGTGCCTTTCGCTGACGTTGTGACCACCACCACGCACAAGACCCTGCGCGGTCCACGTGGCGGCCTGATCCTGGCTCGCGCCAACGCCGAGATCGAGAAGAAGCTGAACTCCGCGGTATTCCCAGGCGCCCAAGGTGGCCCGCTGGAGCACGTGATCGCGGCTAAAGCGATCTGCTTCAAAGAAGCCCTGCGGCCTGAGTTCAAGACTTACCAGCAGCAAGTCGTGAAAAACGCCAAGGCCATGGCCGGTGTGTTCATCGAACGCGGCTACGACGTTGTCTCTGGCGGTACTGAAAACCACCTGTTCCTGCTGTCGCTGATCAAGCAGGACATCTCCGGTAAAGACGCTGACGCCGCCCTGGGCAAAGCCTTCATCACCGTGAACAAAAACTCCGTGCCGAACGACCCACGTTCGCCGTTCGTCACTTCCGGCCTGCGCTTCGGCACCCCGGCGGTGACCACTCGTGGCTTCAAGGAAGCAGAGTGCAAGGAACTGGCTGGCTGGATCTGCGACATCCTGGCTGACCTGAACAACGAAGCCGTGATTGACGCGGTCCGTGAGAAGGTCAAGGCCATCTGCAAAAAACTGCCGGTATACGGCGCTTGATTGCAGTTGCTTGAATGAAAAGCCCGGCCTTGCGCCGGGCTTTTTTATGCCTGAAAACCCTGCTTGCTCAACCTGCAATACAGTCACATGTGGGAGCGGGCTTGCTCGCGAAAGCGGTGGACCTGCCAGCTTATTTGTAACTGATACACCGTATTCGCGAGCAAGCCCGCTCCCACATTTTTTGATCGCATTTCAAGTCAGGGTTGATAGACCCGGGCAAAGCCTTCGCGAATCTTGTCTTCCGGCAATTCGTCAGCAATAAACACAATCACACTTTCGCGCTGCTCTCCCTCGGCCCATTCGGTATCCCAATCGAAACCGTAGAGTTTGAGCACGCCCTGGAACACCATGCGCCGGTCTTCCCCGGCAATATTCAGCACGCCCTTGTAGCGCAGCAGTTGCTTGCCGTGGTCTTCCAGCAACTCGTTCATGAACGCGCTGAGGCGGTCGATATCCAGCGGCTGGTCGGTGCGCAGCACCAGGCTTGAGATGCGGTCGATGGACGGCGCAGCGCTGACCGGGCGCAGGCTCATGCCGGCGTTGAGGTTGAAGCCGCGAACATCAAGCAACTCAGCCAGGTCGATGGCGCCGTGGTCGACCACCCGAATCGGCGCTCGGCGGTTGATACGGGTCAAGCGTTGGCTGAGGGCATCGAAGGTCGCCTCATCCACCAGGTCGCGCTTGCTCACCAGCAAGCGGTCGGCAAAACCGATCTGGGCCTGGGCGATGGTCTGGGTCAGGTGATGCTCGGCGTGCACCGCATCCACCAGGGTGATGATGCCGTCGAGGATGTAGCGCTCCCGCAGTTCTTCATCGATAAAAAAGGTCTGGGCCACGGGCGCGGGGTCCGCCAGGCCGGTGCACTCGATCACCAGCCGGTCGAAGGCAATCTCGCCGCTGTCCAGGCGTTCAAGCAGCAGGTACAGGGCTTTGGTCAGGTCAGTGTGGATGGTGCAGCACACACAGCCGTTAGACAGAGTCATGACTTGCACCGGTTCGGCGCCCAGCAGCTGGGTATCGATACCGGCGTCACTGAATTCGTTTTCGATCACGGCGATTTTCAGGCCGTGCTCGGCTTTAAGCAGGTGGCGCAGCAAGGTGGTTTTGCCGGCGCCGAGGAAGCCGCTGAGGATGGTGACGGGGATGGGAGAGGACAAAGACAGTTCTCCTGACAACTGAAGGAACACAAAACAAATGTGGGAGCAGACCTATGTGGGAGCTGGCTTGCCTGCGATGCAGACAACTCGGTCCTCCCGTCAGACCGAGCTGATGCTATCGCAGGCAAGCCAGCTCCCACACAAGCCCGCTCCCACATGGGATCACTGCAAGCCCAACTTACCGGGTTAGCAGCACTTGGGCCCACCCTTGCCACCGTAACGGGCTTCCTGGCGTTCCCGGAAGAACGCCTTGTAGTCCATCATCGGTTTGTCCGGGTGCTTGGTTTGCATATGCTCGACGTACGTATCGTAGTCGGGCATGCCGACCATCAGGCGCGCGGCCTGACCGAGGTATTTACCGAGGCGACTGATGTCATTGAACATGGTTGCAATCCTCGATTACGCGTCCGGTACGGCCTGGAACGGGGCTTCTTTATCCGTACGCTCTTTGTTGCCCCAAGCAGCGACGCCGACTTTGAGCGCATAGAACAGGATGCTGAACACCACGAACAGGAACAGCGCCGTCAGCGTTGCGTTGGTGTAGGCGTTCCAGATCACGTGCTGCATCTGGTCGATGTTCTTGGCCGGGGCGAGGATCTGGCCGCCGGCCAGGGCATCGCTGTACTTCTTGGCCAGCGACAGGAAGCCGATCGCCGGGTTAGCGTCGAACAGCTTGATGAAGCCTGCGGTCACGGTGCAGATCAGCAGCCAGACAGCCGGCAACATAGTCACCCAGATGTAGCGTTGGCGTTTCATTTTGATCAGCACAACGGTGGCGAGCATCAGCGCGATACCGGCCAGCATCTGGTTGGAGATACCGAACAGCGGCCACAAGGTGTTGATGCCACCCAGCGGGTCGATCACGCCTTGGTACAGCAGGTAACCCCACATCGCCACGCAACCGGCGGTCGCAATCAGGTTGGCCGGCCAGGAGTCAGTCCGCTTGAGGGACGGCACGAAGGAGCCGAGCAGGTCTTGCAGCATGAAGCGACCCGCACGCGTACCGGCATCCACCGCCGTCAGGATGAACAAGGCTTCGAACAGGATCGCAAAGTGGTACCAGAATGCCATGGTGTTTTCACCCGGCAGCACACTGTGCAGGATCTGCGCGATACCCACCGCAAGCGTCGGCGCACCGCCGGCACGCGCCAGGATGGTGGTTTCGCCGATGTCATGCGCCACCGCCGTCAAGGCTTCCGGGGTAATCGCAAAGCCCCAACTGCTGACGGTTTGTGCCACAGTCACCACATCCGCACCGACCACGGCAGCCGGGCTGTTCATGGCGAAGTACACGCCTGGCTCGATCACCGAAGCAGCAACCATGGCCATGATGGCAACGAACGACTCCATCAGCATCGCGCCGTAGCCGATGTAACGGGCGTTGACTTCGTTATCCAGCAGCTTGGGCGTGGTGCCCGAGGAAATCAGCGCATGGAAACCCGAGACCGCGCCACAGGCAATGGTGATGAACAGGAACGGGAACAGGCCGCCCTTCCACACCGGGCCGGTGCCGTCGATGAATTGGGTCAGGGCCGGCATTTTCAACACGGGCATGGTGACCAGGATGCCGATCGCAAGGGCGATGATGGTGCCGATTTTGAGGAAGGTGGAGAGGTAGTCCCGTGGTGCCAGGATCAGCCACACCGGCAGTACCGCCGCAACGAAACCGTAGCAGATCAGCATCCAGGTGATCTGGATGCCGGTGAAGGAGAAGGCCTTGGCCCAGACCGGGTCAGCGGCAATCTGCCCGCCCAGCCAGATCGAACCCAGCAGCAACAGCACGCCGATCACCGAGATCTCACCAATGCGGCCCGGGCGGATGTAGCGCATGTAGACGCCCATGAACATCGCGATCGGGATAGTTGCCATCACCGTGAAGATGCCCCATGGGCTCTCGGCCAGGGCCTTGACCACGATCAGCGCCAGCACTGCGAGGATGATGATCATGATCAGGAAGCAGCCAAACAGCGCGATGGTTCCGGGAATGCGGCCCATCTCTTCGCGAACCATGTCCCCCAGGGAACGGCCGTTGCGACGGGTGGACAGGAACAGGACCATGAAGTCTTGCACCGCACCGGCCAGCACCACCCCGGCAATCAGCCACAGGGTGCCTGGCAGGTAGCCCATTTGCGCCGCCAGTACCGGGCCGACCAACGGGCCTGCACCGGCAATCGCCGCAAAGTGGTGACCGAATAGGATGTGTTTGTTGGTCGGCACGTAGTCCAGACCATCATTATTGAGCACTGCCGGGGTGGCCCGCAGTGGATCAAGTTGCATCACATTGTTAGCGATGAACAGACTGTAGTAACGGTACGCAACCAGATAGATGGCCACTGCAGCGACCACAATCCACAAGGCGTTGATCGCCTCGCCGCGGCGCAAGGCCACTACGCCGAGGGCGCACGCTCCTACGATTGCCAGCAGCAGCCAGGGTAGGTGGCGTAGCAGGCTATTATTATTTTTCATTTTTATATTCCAGCCAGGGTGGACAGAAAGGACAGCCAGCCCGAGTTTAGCGCTACTGGCCTCAAAGACCAGCCCCCTACGTTGGTCTAGAGCCTTGCCAAGGAAAAAAACGGCAAAAAAATCAGAAATAAAAGCCCAATGGTGGCGCAGGGCTACAATCTTTCTACCCACAGAGGAATTGACCATGAGCGAGCAGCCCTCAGATCGACGCCGTTTCCGGCGTATCGCCTTCGATGCGCGGACGACCCTTGCACAAAACGGCTGGAATTGGCCGGTGCAACTGGTGGATTTGTCGCTGAAAGGTTTGTTGGTGCAACGGCCCGAAGACTGGCAGGGTAATCGCGCAGAACTGTTCGACGTGGATATTCGCCTGGACCCACAGGCGCATATAAAGATGCAGGTCAGGCTGACCCATGACGACCATGGCCAGTTGGGGTTTGTGTGCGAGCACATCGACTTGGAGTCGATCAGCCATTTGCGGCGGTTGATCGAACTTAACCTCGGCGATCAGGAAGAACTTGAGCGGGAACTCGGCGCGCTGCTGCAGGTGTGACGATTCAGGGAAACGCCGTACGCGCAGGGAATTCGTTTTCTGCGTCCCAGTAGCCCGCCTTCTGACTCCACGTGGCCTGCCATTTCCCGTCGACGAAACGGTAAGTTTCAAAGCGTGTCGCGAAATCATCATCGCCGTCACCGTCCATAAATGACGAGACTTGCAACAATTCATCCGCGCCACCCTCGGTGGGCGTTGCAATCTGCCACGCGGCTTTGCCGGTCTGGGCCAGGGTCAATGTCTCGACCTTAGCATCGGCGCCCTTGTAATTCACAGGTTTGAGTTGCTGCTGGGTCGGCAGCAGCAGTTGAGTCGCCGGGCCGCTGTAACTGCCCATCGGTGCCGTCTGATCGATGGTCAAAAAATACACAGGTTCCGGCAGCCCTTTGATTGGGGCCTTCTCAACCTTGGCCAAGGGGTAGCCGAGATCTTCGCTTGCCAGTAACTCGCCGGACGCCGACAGCAAGCGTACCTGAGCGTTGAGCAACGGGTTCTCCACCAGATCGCCGGGCTCGTCAAACGAGTCCTCATCCAGGCCATTGCCCCAACTGTCCTTGTGCAACTGCGCGCTGATGCGCTGGTCTTCCAGCACCTGCAACACGCTGCCGTCTTCCGTCGCCAACTTCTGGGCCAGGCGGTAACCGGCCGGCAGTGTGGCCGACTCAGCCAAGGCAATGCCCGGTAACCCGAGCAAGGCCACGAACAGGGCACATACCCCCCAACGATGGGTCTGTTGCATTGCGCTCATCCCTGATTGCTCCACGTTTATTCGAAAAGTGCATCCAACGCCTGCTCCAGGCGCGTGACCGCAATAACCTGCAAGCCCGGCGGCGATTCTTTCGGCGCATTGCCCTTGGGCACAATTGCGCGCTTGAAACCGTGCTTGGCCGCTTCTTTCAAGCGTTCCTGGCCACTCGGCACCGGGCGCACCTCGCCCGACAGGCCGACTTCACCGAACACCAACAAGTCATGGGGCAGCGGCCGATTGCGCAGGCTGGACATCACCGCCGCCATCAAGGCCAGGTCGGAGGCGGTTTCCAGCACCTTGACCCCGCCAACCACGTTGAGGAATACGTCCTGGTCATGGGTGGGAATGCCGCCGTGACGGTGTAGCACAGCGAGCAACATCGCCAGGCGGTTCTGATCCAGACCCAGCGTGACCCGGCGCGGGTTGGCCAGGTGGCTGTCATCCACCAGCGCCTGCACTTCCACCAGCATTGGCCGAGTGCCTTCCCACGTCGCCATCACCACACTTCCCGGAACTTCTTCCTGGGCACGTGTGAGAAAAATGGCCGACGGGTTAGAGACTTCTTTCAAACCTCGGTCGGTCATGGCGAACACGCCCAACTCATTGACTGCGCCAAAGCGGTTCTTCACCGCCCGCAGCAATCGTAAGCGGCCATCGGATTCGCCTTCGAAATACAGCACCGTGTCGACCATATGCTCAAGCACCCGTGGCCCGGCCAGCGCGCCTTCTTTGGTCACATGGCCGACCAGGAAGATCGCCGTGCCGCTTTGCTTGGCATACCGCACCAGCAGCGCCGCGCTTTCACGCACCTGGGATACGCCGCCCGGTGCCGACTGCAACTGCTCGGTGAAAATCGTCTGGATCGAGTCGATGACCATGACCTTGGGTTTTTCGATGCGGGCCGTGGCGATGATGCTTTCGATGCAGGTTTCGGTCATTACCCGCAGTTGATCCTGGGGCAGGCCCAGGCGACGGGCGCGCATGGCCACTTGCTGCTGGGATTCTTCGCCGGTGACGTACAGCGCCGGCATGCGACTGGCGATGCTGCACAGGGTTTGCAACAGGATGGTTGATTTACCGATGCCGGGGTCGCCACCGATCAGCACCACCGAACCGTCCACCAGGCCACCGCCGAGCACACGGTCCAGCTCACCGGAAGCCGTGGAGAAACGCGGGATCTCTTCAACACTGACTTCGGCCAAGGTCTTGATCTGCGCCTGCTGCCCGGTCCAGCCCGCTCGGCCGGTGGGGGCTGCGGCGCCGCCGCTTTCGATCATGGTTTCAGTCAGGGTGTTCCACGCGCCACACTCGGAGCATTGGCCGGCCCACTTGGGAAAGGTCGCGCCGCACTCCGTGCAGCCGTACATGCGCTTGGCCTTTGCCATTTGAGAACCTCCAACCGAAAAACCGCGATGATAGCTCAGCGCGGCGCCGGGGTCCGGATTTCACCACTGGCTAATCGTGAAGCACTGTTGCCGATCGGGTCCTCGGCGTTGAGGTCGGCGCCCTTGGCTTTTAATTCATCCATCAGCTCGATGCGCTTGAACAGCCCGGCGTACATGGCGGCGGTCTGCCCGGCGCCGTTGCGCTGGTCGGGGTTGCAGTCGGTGGCCAGCAGCCGTTGGGCAATTTTCAACTCACCTTTGAAGATTGCCCCCATCAACGCCGTGTTGCCGCGTTTGTCCTGCACGCAGGCGTCGGCGCCGGCGTTGAGCAGGCGCTCCACGAAAGACCCCTGGCCGTGGTAGGCGGCAAGGATCAGCGCGGTGTACCCCTTGTCGTCCTGGGTATTGAGGCTGTAGCCGGATTCGATGAAGGTGTTGAGCATATCGACATCGCCACGGCGGGCGGCGTCGAAGTAGTAGTCCTGCAACTGCGCCTTGAGCGCGACCGGGTCGGGAGCCTCGGCATGGGCGACGAAGGCGAGCATTGCCATCAGTAAACCGAGAGAGATTCGCATGGGTTTTCTCCTAACAGGGGGTCGACACCCTGAGCTGGGCGTCGACCGGAACCAACGTCAGTCAGTCAGTTTTTCTGCCAGCGCTTTAACGCGAGCCAGGTCACCTTTGGCGACCTTGGTCACACCCGTGCCGTACTCCGGGTCAGCTTTATAGAGGAACGACAGGATGATGTGCTTGCTCTCATCATCAGTCGTCGCCAGCGAGCCGCCGAAGTTTTCGATCAGGTCCTGACGCTCTTTCTTGCTGTAGGTGCGGTACAAGTCACCGGCCTGTTTGAAGTTCTGCTCACGCTGGATCTTCGCCTGCTGGGTGCTACCCGACAGCGCCGACTGGCTGTAGCGCGCGGTTTGCGGCTCTTCGCGTGGTAACAGCCGGCTTGGCTGGTAGTTCACGCCGGTGGTGGTTTTGCCGAAATTCATCGCGCCGTCCTGGTTACCGTTGTTGACGGTGACGCGGGGTGCGTTGATCGGCAGTTGCAGGGCATTCGGCCCCAGGCGGTACATCTGGGTGTCGGCGTAGGAGAACACCCGGCCTTGCAGCAAGCGGTCTTCCGACGGTTCGATGCCCGGCACCAGGTTGGCCGGGGCCATGGCCACTTGCTCGGTTTCCTGGAAGACATTCGCCGGGTTGCGGTTCAACACCATCTGCCCGACTTTACGCTCCGGCACGTTCGGCCAGATCTTGGTGGCGTCCAGCGGGTCGAAATCAAACTTGGCCAAGTCCTCGGGTTTAAGCACTTGCACATACAGGTCCCACTTGGGGAAGTCGCCCTTGTTGATGTGGGTAACCAAGTCATTGGTCATGTGGCTGTAGTCACGCCCTTGCACCTCGGTAACTTGCTGGGGATCGAGGTTCTTGATGCCTTGCAGGCTCTTCCAGTGGAACTTGACGTAGTGCACTTCGCCTTTGGCGTTGATCAACTTGTAGGCATGTACGCCGTTGCCGTCCATTTCCCGATAACTGGCCGGGGTGCCGGAGTCTGAGTACAACTCGGTCAGCGTACGGGTGGACTCGGGAACATGGGAGAAGAAGTCAAAACGACGGGAGTCGTCGTCCAGGTTAGTGCGTGGGTCGGGTTTGAACGCGTGCACCATGTCCGGAAACTTAATGGCGTCACGGATGAAAAACGTCGGGAAGTTGTTTCCTACCAGGTCCCAGTTGCCTTCGGCGGTGTAGAACTTGGTGGCGAAGCCGCGCGGGTCACGCAGGGTTTCTGGAGAGTGGTTGCCGTGGACCACGGCCGAGAAGCGCACGAATACCGGCGTCGCTTCACCTGCGGCGAAGACCTTGGCTTTGGTCAGGTCGCTGAGGTTGTCGGTGACGGTGAAGGTACCGTGGGCGCCGGTGCCACGCGCGTGCACCACACGTTCCGGGATGCGCTCACGGTCGAAGCGTTGCAGTTTTTGAATAAGCTGCACGTCCTGCAGCAGCACCGGGCCATTGGCCCCGGCCGTTTGGGAGTTCTGGTTGTCACCCACGGCAGCGCCGTTATCGCGGGTCAGGTTGGCGGCTTGTACAGAGAGGGAAAGCAGGCTGGCGGTCACCAGTGCCAACGCGTATCGCGCTGAAACCGGCCCGCGGCTCATTGGAGTATTCATCGAGGTGTCCTCTGGTTTTTTTGTGCACATTCAGTTGTGCTTGCCAGAGGCTAGTGACCTGCGAGTCAGAAGATAAATAGAAAAACACCACCGGTACGATTAAGAAAAAAGTGTGGTAACCCACTGAAACAGCGAGTATTTCGCGCGCGATTGGTGGCACTTTGCAAACTATTTGCGATTTAATGTGTCGATAAAAATTGACAGTGTTAACGGTTGTGTCGCGCAAGCCGCCTACGACTGAATTACACTGACCTCCACCCTTCTCATCTGTAACAAGGAATAACCTATGGGCGTGATCAGTGAGTTCAAGGCCTTCGCGGTCAAAGGTAATGTGGTCGATATGGCCGTCGGTATCATCATCGGCGCCGCCTTCGGCAAGATTGTTTCCTCGTTTGTAGGCGACGTGGTCATGCCGCCCATCGGTCTGCTGATCGGTGGCGTGGACTTCGCTGACCTGGCCGTGCAACTCAAGGCGGCGCAAGGCAGTGCTCCGGCCGTGGTACTGGCTTACGGCAAATTCATCCAAAGCATTATCGACTTCGTGATCATCGCGTTTGCGATCTTCATGGGCGTAAAAGCGATCAACCGCCTCAAGCGTGAAGAGGCCGTGGCGCCGACCCTGCCGGCAACGCCGAGCAAAGAGGAAGAGTTGCTGACGGAGATCCGTGATCTGCTCAAGGCTCAGAACAACAAGCCGCTTTAAATCGGCAGCCCCAGAAAGGCGCCTATTGCAGGCGCCTTTTTTTTACCAATAATTTTCCACCGCCACTTGCCCTGGGCGCCGGCTCAGGCTCAGTTGCATGTCGCGTTGTTTGAGCAGTTGCCGTGTGTCATCGACCATCTGCGGGTTGCCGCAAATCAGCACGCGGGAGAATTCGGGGGTCAGCGCGACGCCAGCAGCGCGCTCCAGTTCGCCATTCTCGATCAGCGTGGTAATGCGCCCGTTCAGCGCCCCGGGATGCTGTTCACGCGTAACGATGGGGATGTAGACGAGTTTATGGGCGTATTCGGCCAGGTACTCTCGCTCACCCAACGCTGCAATCAGGTGCTGATACGCAAGCTCTTTGGCCTCGCGCGCGCTGTACACCAGAACGATACGCTCGAATTTCTCCCAGGCCTCGAAGTCCTGCAGGATCGACAGAAACGGCGCCACCCCGGTACCGGTGCCCAACAACCACAGGTCGCGCCCGTCCACAAAGCGGTTCAGGGTCAGGAAGCCTGTGGCCTGGCGCTCCACCATCAAGGTGTCACCCACCTGTAGCCGGCTCAACTCACTGGTGAACTCGCCCTCCGGAACAACAATAGAGAAGAAGTCCAGGTGCTCGTCAAACGGCGACGACACGATGGAGTAAGCACGCCATACGGTACTCCCATCCGCCTTGCTCACCCCCAGGCGCACAAACTGGCCGGCAGTAAACCGAAAGCCCGGATCGCGTGTGATGCGCAGGGTAAACAGGCTAGGGGTCAGCGATTGCACGTCGAGCAACGTCTGGCGGGTAAATTTCTCAGCACTGGCCGTCATGGGGGTCTCCGTTCAACAGGACCCCTAGTGTCCCCCAAAGTCGCACAGGGAAACACCGTTGGTTTGTACTGGCATTACCGTTGACCCGGATGCTTACAGACAGAGGGGAACGTAAAATTACTACATTCCAAAGATATTTAAGCGCAAGACGGGCATTAAATTACCAACTAATCATTTAGCTATTTCCCAACTTCCAATACGCCATTAGATGACACAGTCAATCTAACTGATATTAATCCAATATCGTCAGCAACCTGTTAAAACCAATGAGATTCTCTTACTAAAAACTAAACTTACACAAAAAACTCACTGCTGTACAAGTTCATGAAGTGTAAAGACGAAGGCCACATGACATTTTTTTCACCTCTCCATGTAGCCTTTATCCTACACTCCTTTCCGTGCCTCATTGGGAGCCAGGAAGTGCCCGGGCAACAACAACATGTATGGAGAGTTACCGATGGTCAACTGGCGTAACACGAGGATCCCAAAACTTGAAGGCGAGGATAAGATCACCACTATTTATGAGATGGTCATGAATCATACCTATCAGCTCGGCTTTGAATATTGCTCATTTACGATGAGTTCCCTACAACCCACCCTTCAAACAAAACAGTTTCACTTAAACAACTATCCAAATGAATGGAACAGCGTTTACAAGCAAGCGAACTTCTTTGATATAGACCCGGTAGTAGCCCACTGCAAACGTAGCGTAATGCCTATCGTGTGGGACGAAAAAACGTTCAGCACCACGCCACACTTATGGTCGTTGGCCCAGTCGTTTGGCGTGCATTTTGGTTGGACCCAGGCAGTACACGACTTCCAGGGCGTGTTCAGCATGCTGACCCTGGGCCGAAGTACCGGCGAAGTCAGTGCGCAAGAGCTTTACGAGAAAGCCGGCCAGGCACTGTGGCTTTGCCACGTATTGCACGCGGCGGTGGCACAAAAACATGCCGATAAACCGAGTATTACGCCGCCTTGCAAATTGACCCCACGGGAAACGGAAATCCTCAAATGGTCAGCCATGGGCAAGACGGCGTCGGACATTGCCACGATCCTGTGTCTGTCAGAACGTACCGTGGGCTTTCATATCAGCAGCTGCCTCAAAAAATTGGGCGTCAATAACAAGATCGCCGCCGTGCTCTGCGCCTCCAAAGCGGGCCTGTTTTAACCGGCGTACAAACACCGCATGTAATCCCACCGAAAAAAAAGTAACATTTACGGCCTATTCTGAGTGTTGAAGCCGCGCCTAGGTGCCGCCTCGCCGTTCACTCAGTTGCCGTTCACACGGATAGTTGCGCCGGTTGCCCGCACCCGCCGCCGCCCATCGTTGACCCAGAGCCTCCCCCGCCATGCCCCTGCTTGACAGCCCCTTCGCCCAGCTCGATCTGATCCGCCAGCCAGAGCAACACAATGACCCGCTGCAGGCTTTCGATGCCGCCGACGAGTACCTGCTCAACTACCTGGCCGAACAGCCGCATGGCGCCGTAACCCGCGTACTGGTGCTCAATGACAGCTTCGGTGCCGTGGCGGCCAGCCTGGAAGGCAAGGTTCAGGTGACGTCCAGCGGCGACTCGTATCTGGCAGCCCAGGGCCTGGAGAAAAACCTGGTGCGCAATGGCAAGGCGTTTGATGCAGTACCGTTCGTGCCCGCCAGCCAAGTGCCGACCGGGCCGTTCGACCGCGTACTGATCCGCGTGCCGAAGACCCTGGCCTTGCTGGAAGAGCAACTGATTCGCCTGCAAGGCCAGTTGGCGCCGGGCGCCGAGGTGATCGCGGGCGCTATGATCAAGCACCTGCCACGGGCTGCAGGCGAGCTGCTTGAGCGCTATATCGGGCCCATGCACGCCTCACTTGCGGTCAAAAAAGCCCGGCTGCTGATTGCCACCGTCGGAGATCGCCCGGTTGCCGCCTCGCCCTACCCCACTCGCTACGCCTTGGACGCACCGGCCATCGAGTTGCGTAACCACGCCAACGTGTTCTGCCGTGAAGGCCTGGACATCGGCACCCGCGCCTTCCTCCCGCACCTGCCGAAAAACCTGGGCAGCGCTCGCGTCGCCGACCTGGGCTGCGGTAACGGCGTGCTGGCGATTGCCAGTGCACTGCAAAACCCCGACGCGCAGTACACGCTCGTGGATGAATCCTACATGGCCGTGCAGTCGGCGCTCGAGAATTGGCAGGCGGCACTCGGGGCGCGAGAAGTCATCGTTCGCGCCGCTGATGGCCTCGCCGGCCAGGACCCGCAGTCCCTGGACGTAGTGCTGTGCAACCCGCCGTTCCACCAGCAACAGGTGGTCGGCGACTTCCTTGCCTGGCGCATGTTCCAGCAGGCGCGGGAGGCCCTGGTGGTCGGTGGCGCGCTTTACATCGTGGGTAACCGCCACTTGGGCTATCACAGCAAGTTGGCGCGTTTATTCCGTGGCGTTGAGCAAGTGGCCGCCACGCCTAAGTTCGTGATTCTCAAAGCGCGCAAATAAAAAACCCCGCCTTTCTTGCAAAAGGCAGGGTTGAAAGCCGGGCCGCAAGGCCCGGAACGGGATGTCAGTGAGTCGTCAGGCCGGCCGCGCTCATGAACATACGCATCAGGCTGGCCACGACGAACAGGGCCAGCACACTGCCGGTCCAGATCATCGCCAGCCACCCCAGGCGCCGCCACAACGGCTGTTTTTCGGCCTGTTCGATCTCGTGCAACGTAGGTTTGCCGGGCATGTTACGACCCTCCTAGTGATAACCGTCTTCGTGGGTGACCTTGCCGCGGAACACGTAGTAGCTCCAGAAGGTGTAACCCAGGATAAACGGGATGATGAACAGCGTGCCCACCAGCATGAAGCCCTGGCTTTGCGGCGGCGCGGCGGCGTCCCAGATCGAGACAGACGGTGGAATGATGTTCGGCCACAGGCTGATCCCCAGGCCGCTGTAGCCGAGGAAGATCAGTACCAGTGTCAGCAGGAACGGCGTGTAGTGCGCATTACGCGCCACTGCGCGGATCAAACCGTACATGGTCACCAGCACCAGGATGGGCACCGGCAGGAACCAGAACAGGTTCGGCAGGGTGAACCAGCGCGAAGCGATTTCCGGGTGCGCCAGCGGCGTCCACAGGCTGACGATACCGATCACCGCCAACACCACAAAGGCCAACGGCCGCGCCAGGTTGTGCATCTGTTCCTGCAACTTGCCTTCGGTCTTCATGATCAGCCAGGTGCAACCGAGCAAGGCATACGCGACCACCAGGGCCACGCCGCAGAACATCGTGAACGGCGTGGCCCAGTCGAGTGAGCCGCCGGCAAACTGGCGATTCACCACCGGGATGCCGTCGATAAATGCCCCCAGCGCCACGCCCTGGAAGAACGTCGCCGCGATGGAGCCGCCGATAAACGCCTTGTCCCACAGGTGACGCTTATCGTCCTTGGCCTTGAAGCGGAACTCGAAGGCCACGCCCCGGAAGATCAGCCCGATCAGCATCAGGATCAGCGGCAGGTACAACGCCGACAACACCACCGAATAGGCCAGCGGGAACGCACCGAACAGCGCCGCCCCCCCCAGGACCAACCAGGTTTCGTTGCCGTCCCAAACCGGGGCGACGGTGTTCATCATCACGTCACGGTCGACTTTGCCCGGGATAAACGGGAAGAGAATGCCGATACCCAGGTCGAAACCGTCCATTACCACGTACATCATGATGCCGAAGATGATGATCACGGCCCAGATCAGCGGAAGATCAATACCCATCTCAATTCCCCTTGTGCTGGATGTGAGTGTGGTCGTCATCGCTGCCATCATCGGCCGCAGACAACGGACGGGCCGGTGTGCGTTTCTGCCCAGGCCCACCATGGGTTGGCTCGGAGCCTTCGTGCGTCTGAGGCCCTTTGCGCACCAGACGCATCATGTAGCCCAACCCGGCGCCGAACAGCGCGAAGTACACCACCACGAACAACACCAGGGTAATGGTCATCTGCGCCAGGCTATGCCCGGAGGATGCATCCGCCGTGCGCATCAACCCGTAGACCACCCAGGGCTGGCGACCGATTTCGGTGGTGAACCAGCCGGCGAGAATCGCGATCAAGCCGGACGGGCCCATCCACAACGCCACGTACAGGAACGGCCTGGAGGTATACATCTTGTCGCCCCGGCGCAGCCACAGGCTGAACAAACCGGTGAAGATCATCAGGAAACCCAAGCCGACCATGACCCGGAACGACCAGAACACGATGGTCGAGTTGGGACGGTCCTCCGGTGGGAAATCCTTGAGCGCCGGCACTTGCTTGTCCAGGGAGTGGGTCAGGATCAGGCTGCCCAGGTACGGGATTTCGACCGCGTATTTGGTCTTCTCGGCTTTCATGTCAGGCCAGCCGAACAGGATCAACGGCGTCGGCTCGTTGCCGATATTTTCCCAGTGACCTTCAATCGCGGCGATTTTCGCCGGCTGATGCTTCAGCGTGTTCAGGCCATGGAAGTCGCCAATCACCGCCTGGATAGGCGCGACGATCAAAGCCATCCACATCGCCATCGACAACATGGTGCGGATCGCCGGGTTGTCCTTGCCGCGCAGCAAGTGCCAGGCCGCCGAGGAACCGACGAAGAACGCCGTGGCCACAAACGCCGCCGTGGCCATGTGCGCCAGGCGATACGGGAATGACGGGTTGAAGACGACGGCGAACCAATCGGTCGGTATCACGCGGCCGTCCACGATTTCGAAGCCCTGGGGTGTCTGCATCCAACTGTTGGACGACAGGATCCAGAAGGTCGAGATCAACGTACCGACGGCCACCATCACCGTGGCAAAGAAGTGCAGTTTGCGCCCGACCTTGTTCCAGCCGAACAGCATCACACCGAGGAAACCGGCCTCGAGGAAGAAGGCTGTCAGCACTTCATAGGTCAGCAACGGCCCGGTAACGGCGCCGGCGAAGTCCGAGAAGCGGCTCCAGTTGGTGCCGAACTGGTAGGCCATGACCAACCCGGAGACCACACCCATGCCGAAGTTGACGGCAAAGATCTTTGACCAGAAATGGTAGAGGTCACGGTAGGTGTCGTTGTGAGTCTTGAGCCACAAGCCCTCGAGCACCGCAAGGTAACTGGCCAGGCCGATGGTGATCGCCGGGAACAGGATGTGGAACGAGATGGTGAACGCGAATTGAATTCGGGCGAGATCTAGCGCCTCCAAACCGAACATAAGTTTTCCTCTGTCAGGTAATACCGGCTGCTGGCTGGGAGCCTGCACCCACTGCCCCCACGGATATGGAGTGTGGCGAATTTCAATTCGTTTCTTTTTTTACCCATCACGCAGGGATTCTGGCCTTTCGGCCGCCAGAACAATCCCGGGGCCGGTTTTGATCTGGATCAAGCATTGCTGAAAGAGTAGTCCCATTTTGGCTGTAGGAAGGCGTGGTCTTTTGCCGCGTGACAGCTTGTCTCAGCCCGGCGCCCAGCAAACCCTTGCAACTATTTGTTACAGCTTGATGCTAACCTCGGTGCTCCCTCCGCTCCGAACCTGTATTCCCGATGCCTAGTGAACCTGCGTTGCTGTTGCGTCACCACCGCCCTTTCATCGCGTTCTGGCTGGCACGGATCTTCACCGCCAGCGGCTTCCAGATGCTCACCGTGGCCATCGGCTGGAACCTCTACCAACTGACCGGTAACGTGCTGGACCTGGGTTTGGTCGGCCTGGTGGAATTCGTACCGCGCGTACTGTTCATGTTGCATACCGGGCACGTGGCCGATCGTTATGAACGGCGCAAGGTCGCCGCCATCTGCCAAACCGTGCAGGCACTGATTGCGTTGTCCCTGGCCATCGGCGGCCTGACCGGCAACGTCACCCGCGAAATGATCTTTATCCTGGCCTTCCTGCTCGGCGCCGCACGCTCGTTTGAAATGCCCACTACCCAGGCGCTGCTGCCGAGCATCGTGCCCAGCGCACTGTTTCCGCGGGCCGTGGCGTCGTCGCAGTCGGCCCAGCAACTGGCAACCATCGTCGCGCCGGCCCTCGGCGGTTTGCTGTACGCATTCGGCAGCGTGTGGGTGTATGGCCCAACGGTGGCGCTGTACCTGATTGCCTGCGTGCTGACCCTCAACCTGCCCGCCCGCCAGACCCCGCTGAACAAAGCCAAGGCCACCCTGGACTCGCTGTTGGCCGGGGTTCGCTTTATCCGCAGCCGCCCGGACATCCTCGGTGCCATCTCCCTCGACTTGTTCGCCGTGCTGCTGGGCGGCGCCACGGCGTTGCTGCCGGTGTTCGCCAAAGACATCCTGCTGACCGGCGCCTGGGGCCTGGGCCTGCTGCGTTCGGCACCGGCGGTGGGCGCGTTGTTGATGTCGCTGTGGCTGGCGCGGTTCTCGGTGGACCGCCAGGTCGGTCGCGTAATGTTTACCGCTGTGGGTGTGTTCGGCGTAGCAACCATCGCGTTCGGGCTGTCGACTTCGTTCTGGTTTTCCCTGGCCGTGCTGGTGGTGCTCGGCGCGGCGGACATGATCAGTATGGTGATCCGCGCCTCCTTTGTGCAGCTGGAAACCCCTGATGAAATGCGCGGGCGCGTCAGTGCGGTCAACGGGCTGTTTATCGGCGCTTCGAATCAGTTGGGCGAGTTCGAGTCCGGTATCACCGCCCATTGGTTCGGCACCGTGCCCGCCGTGGTCATGGGCGGGATCGGTACGCTGCTGGTGACGGGCGTGTGGATCAAGCTGTTCCCGTCCCTGGCCAACCGCGACCGCATGCATGTGCCGGTGGAAGAGGCCAAAGTCTAAGTCCCACCGCCTGATTTGATGCTGGAATGCAGTAAAGGTGGGAGCGGGCTTGCTCGCGAATGCGAAGTGTCAGTCACCTAATGTATTGACTGATGCACCGCATTCGCGAGCAAGCCCGCTCCCACATTTTGATCTTCGGTGGTTTGAAGGTTTGCGCTAAAGCACCTTGTCCAGGGTGATGGGAAAGTCCCGTACTCGCTTCCCGGTGGCGTGATAAATCGCATTCGCGACGGCCGCCGCGACACCGACAATGCCGATCTCACCCACGCCCTTGGAACCGAGCGCGTTGACGATCTCGTCGTGCTCTTCGACAAAAATCACATCAATGTCGCCGATATCGGCATTTACCGGGATGTGATACTCGGCCAGGCTGTGGTTCATATTGCGCCCCAGTTGGTGGTCGGTCTGGGTTTCTTCGTGCAGCGCCATACCAATGCCCCACACCACACCGCCCAGGATCTGGCTGCGCGCCATCTTCGGGTTGACTACGCGCCCGGCGGCAATGGCGCTGACCACGCGACGCACCTTGATCGTGCCAAGGTCTTCGTCTACCTGAACTTCGACAAACACCGCCGAGTGAGTAGCGCTCGCATAGCCTTGACGCTTTTTGTCCGGCTCGCTGTCGACCTGCACTTCCAACGCATCTTCACCACTGTCCTTGACCAATTGTGCCAACGACACACTCACGTCCCCGGTGTGCAACTGGCCGTCTTCAAAGCGCACGGTTTCTGCATCCTTGAAGACCGGGTAAGTCTGCCGGGCAATGGCCAGCAGTTTGCCAGTCAACGCTTCGCAGGCTTGCTGCACGGCGGTGCCGACGGATGACACGGTAAACGAGCCGCCCTGCAACGGCGCGGTGGGCAATGACGAATCCCCCAGCAAAAAGCGGATATCCGCCATCGCCACACCGCTGGCCTGGGCGGCAATCTGGGTCATGACCGTATAAGTGCCGGTGCCGATATCGGTGGTGGCGCTGCTCACCGTCAATTGGCCCTTCGCGTCGATCCGCGCCTTGGCGCTGGCCTTCATCTGCAAGGCTTCCCACACACCACCGGCCATGCCCCAGCCGATCAACTGGTTGCCGTCGCGCATGCTGCGCGGTTCCGGGTTGCGCTGGGCCCAGCCGAAGCGCTCGGCGCCTTCGCTGTAGCACTCGCGCAAGGCTTTGCTCGACCAGGGTTTGTCCTCGTTCTGGTTACGCTCGGCATAGTTGATCAGCCGCAGTTGCACCGGGTCGATGCCCAAGGCGCAGGCCAGTTCATCCATGGCGCACTCCAGGCCGATCACGCCCAGCGCAGCCCCCGGCGCCCGCATGTCCAGCGGGGTAAATACGTCCAGAGGCACCAGTTTGTAAGTCAGCTGCACGTTGTCGCAGTGGTAGAGCATGCCGCTCCACTCCACCACGTGTTCACTGAAGTCTTCGAAACGGGAAGTCTGGCCAATCGCGGTATGCCCCAACGCCAGCAGGCGGCCATTGGCAGCGGCGCCCATCTGCAAGCGCTGCAAAGTGCGCGGCCGGTAGCCGAACGTGAACATCTGTTGCCGGGTGAGCGTGACACGCACCGAGCGCTTGAGCGCCAATGCTGCCATCACCGCCAGCGGCAACTGGTATTGCGGGCGCAGGCCCGAACCGAAGGCGCCACCGACGAACGCAGCGAAGATGCGCACCTGGCTTTTATCCAGACCAAAGATTTTTTGCACATACGCCTGGCAGTTCTGCGGGCCTTGGGTCTTGTCGTGGATATGCAGGGTGCCGTCCGGCTGATACAGCACGGTGCTGGCGTGGGGCTCCATCGGGTTGTGGTGTTCGATGGGCGTGCTGTAGTGCACATCGAGGTTGACGGCAGCAGCGGCCCATTCCGCCTGGAAGTTACCGCGTGGCGCGGGCGGCGTTTGCGGTGATGGGTGCGCCTGTTCCTGCATGGCCAGCAAGTCGGTTTCAAAGGCTTCGCTTGCGTACTCGATCTGCACCAGCGAACCGGCGTGCCGCGCCAGCTCCAGGTTGTCGGCGATCACCAACGCCAATGGCTGGCCGCTGTAGAGCACACGGTCGTTATACAAAGGCCGAAACGGCGAGCCGTCCGCCGCGTCGGCGTCGGCGAACGCGTCATCGTAGCTGGCGAGTTTCGGCCGGTTGAGGTGATCGAGCACCATGACCACGCCCGGCAGCGCCAGGGCTTTGGAGGCATCGATCCTGACGACCCGGCCTTTGGCGATGGTGCTGGAGACCACGCTGGCATGCAGCAAGCCCTGGTCGGGAAACTCACCGGCATACCGCGCTTGACCTGTGACCTTGAGCAGACCGTCAACGCGATCCATGGGTTTACCGATAGCCGTCATGACCGTTCTCCTGCGATGGCAGCGTCGCTGAGGGCGCGAATAATTGCGCGGCGCGCCAGCTTTACCTTGAAGGCGTTGTGCTCCAACGGCTCGGCGTCTTGCAGCAAAGCGTCGGCGGCGTTGCTGAAGGTTTCGCGGCTGACGGTCTGGCCGATCAGCGTGACTTCCACTGCGCGGTCGCGCCACGGTTTGTGGGCCACGCCGCCAAGGGCCAGGCGGGCATCGACGATGGTCTCACCGTCCAGTTCCAGGGCAGCGGCGACGGACACCAAGGCGAATGCGTAAGACGCACGGTCGCGAATTTTCAGGTAGTGGCTGTGGTTGGCCAGATGGTCGGCTGGCAGCTCGATGGCGGTAATCAGCTCATCATCGGCCAGCAAGTTATCGCGCTGCGGCGTATCGCCGGGCAGCCGATGGAAGTCAGCAAATTCAATGACCCGCGCCCCGCCGCGCCCTTCCACGTGAACCCGCGCCGCCAGTGCCGCCAGGGCCACACACATGTCCGAGGGGTGCGTGGCCACACAGTGCTCGCTGGCGCCGAGAATCGCATGGATGCGGTTCAAGCCGGTGCGCGCCGGGCAACCACTGCCCGGTTCGCGCTTGTTGCAGGGCACGCTGGCGTCATAAAAGTAATAGCAACGGGTGCGCTGCAGCAGGTTGCCACCGGTGCTGGCCATATTGCGCAATTGCGGTGAAGCACCGGCGAGGATGGCCTGGGACAGCAACGGGTAACGCTGTTCGATCAGCGGGTGCCAGGCCAGGTCGGCATTGCTCACCAAGGCACCGATCATCAGGCCGCCCTCAGCGGTCTCTTCAACGCCTTGCAGCGGCAGGCCGGTGATGTCGATCAGGTGTTCGGGGCGGCTGATGTTTTCTTTCATCAGGTCGAGCAGGTTGGTGCCACCGGCAATGAAGCGCGACGCCGCACTGCTCAGGTGCACCGCTTCGTGCACATCGGCCGGCTTGCTGTACTGGAAGGGGTTCATTGCTCACCTCCCTTTGCGCGGCAGGCGGGCAAGGCTTCTTCTATGGCATCGCGGATGTTGCTGTAGGCGCCGCAGCGGCACAGGTTGCCGCTCATCAGTTCCTGAATTTGCGCCGTATCGTGGGCACGGCCCTCATTGGCCAGGCCAATAGCCGAGCAAATCTGGCCAGGGGTGCAGTAGCCGCACTGGAACGCGTCATGCTTGATAAAGGCCTGCTGCATCGGGTGCAACACGTCGCCGTCGGCCAGGCCTTCGACAGTGGTCAGCTCGGCGCCGTCGCACATCACCGCCAGGGTCAGGCAGGCGTTCACGCGTTTACCGTCGCGCAACACCGTGCAGGCGCCGCATTGGCCGTGGTCGCAGCCTTTTTTGCTGCCGACCAGGTCAAGTTGCTCGCGCAGCAGATCCAGCAAGGTGGTCCAGGGCAACACGTCCAGTTGGCGGTCCTGGCCGTTGAGGCTCAGGCGTATGGAGTGGGTGGCGAACGGTGGGGCCGCCGCACCATTGGGAATTGCGCTCATAAACACCTCACGGGTTGGTGTACATCCGCGGCGTTCAGGGAAATCGCCGTCTCAGGGGTACGACTTCCCGGGGTATCGAGCGTTCAAGGAGATTGATCAGCGGATGTTGAGCAGGGTCTTCAGCGGGGTTTGCGCGCCATTGATCGAGGAATTGCTGTATTCGAACCAGCCGGGCGCTTCGACATTCACGTCGAATACATAGATGTAGCCCATCACCGTGCCCGCACCATTACAGGTCTGGCTGATATTGCCCACCTGGCATACCGGCGTGCGTTGCCCGTTCAATTCTGCACCATCGAAACGGCCCATCGGGCTTTTGCCCAGGCCGACTTCCATCACTGAAACCTTGGTGGGCCCACGGTGCGTGCACATCTGTGTGCTGCTCGCCCGCTCCGGGATCGTTTCAGCGCAACCGGCAGACTCGACCTTGAACACCCGCACCTCGCTCAAGGCCGGTGCAGTCGCGCCCCAAGCCGGTGCCACCAGCCCAAGGCCGATAACGGCGAACAGAGCTAGACTGCTGGCGTTGGCTTTTTTCATGCTGTTAACGACCCTGTATTAAACGTCGGCGCAGTATGCCTCAAGCCCATGGACCATCAAAACCAAGCCCATACGCCATTGGCCTTCGGCTGCTGGTATGATGCGCCGCTTTTTCCGATCCTCTCTGAAACCACACGCGCTTGGCGCAGTTTGTGCTTTGACTTAGAGGTCAACAAATAACGACGCAAAATAGCGTCACAGGGAGCCGGCATGCTGGAAAAGCTGTTTCAACTCAAAGCACACAACACCAACGTGCGCACCGAGATTCTCGCGGGTATCACCACCTTTTTGGCCATGGCCTACATCCTGTTCGTGAACCCGAGCATTCTCGGCGAAACCGGCATGGACAAGGGCGCGGTGTTTGTCGCAACCTGCCTGGCCGCCGCCATCGGTTCGACCGTGATGGGCCTGATCGCCAACTACCCGATCGCACTGGCGCCGGGCATGGGCCTCAATGCCTTCTTTACCTACACCGTGGTCCTGCACATGGGCCACACCTGGCAAGTGGCGCTGGGCGCGGTATTCATTTCGGCGGTGTTGTTCTTCCTGCTGTCGATCTTCCGCATCCGTGAGTGGATCATCAACAGCATCCCGCTGCCCCTGCGCTCGGCGATTGCAGCCGGTATCGGCCTGTTCCTGGCGCTGATCGCCCTGCACAACGCCGGCATCGTCGTCAGCAACCCGGCCACCATGGTGGGCCTGGGCGACCTGAAACAACCGGCACCGATCCTCGCCACCCTCGGTTTCGCGCTGATCGTGGCGCTGGAAGCCCTGGCCGTGCGCGGCGCTGTACTGATCGGCATCCTCGCGGTGACTATTGTGTCCATCGCCATGGGTTTCACCCCGTTCGGCGGCGTGACGTCGATGCCACCGTCCCTGGCCCCAACCTTCCTGCAGCTGGATATCAAAGGCGCACTGGATATCGGCTTGGTCAGCGTGATTTTCGCTTTCCTGTTCGTGGACCTGTTCGACAACTCCGGCACCCTGATCGGCGTTGCCAAGCGCGCCGGCCTGATGGGCAAAGACGGCCACATGCCGAAAATGGGCCGTGCGCTGATCGCCGACAGCACCGCGGCCATGGCCGGTTCGCTGCTGGGCACCTCGACCACCACCAGCTACATCGAATCCGCTGCGGGCGTGAGTGCCGGTGGCCGCACCGGCTTGACCGCCGTCGTGGTCGCGATCCTGTTCCTGCTGGCGCTGTTCTTCTCGCCATTGGCTGCCAGCGTTCCAGCCTTCGCGACCGCGCCGGCGCTGCTGTTCGTGGCCGTGCTGATGACCTCGGGCCTGGCCGAAATCGACTGGGATGACATTACTGTTGCAGCGCCGGTGGTGATCACCGCCCTGGCAATGCCCTTCACTTACTCCATCGCCAACGGCATTGCCTTCGGTTTCATCGCCTGGACCGCCATCAAGCTGCTTTCGGGCCGCTACCGTGAGCTGAACCCGGCACTGGTGATCCTGTCGATTCTGTTTGTGATCAAGCTGGGCTGGTTCAACGCATGACTTTTGACGCCGCAAGCTACACCGCTCAACTGCAAGACAAGGTCACGCGCCTGCGTGACCTGCTGGCACCCTTCGATGCGCCCGAGCCGCAGGTCTTCGATTCACCGTTGCAGAACTTCCGCCTGCGGGCGGAGTTCCGCCTGTGGCGCGAAGGCGGTGAACGTCACTACGCGATGTTTTCCCAGGACGACAAGCGCACGCCGATCCTGATCGAAGAGTTCCCCATCGCCAGCCAACGCATCAACCAGTTGATGCCGCAACTCAAGGCTGCCTGGCAGGCCAGCGCCGCCCTGAGCCACAAGCTGTTCCAGGTGGAGTTCCTCACCACCTTGGCCGGCGACGCGATGATCACCCTGTGTTATCACCGCCCGCTTGACGAGCATTGGCACACTGCGGCGAACAAGCTCGCTGCCGACTTGAATGTCAGCATCATCGGCCGCTCCAAGGGCAAGCGCGATGTTATCGGCCACGACTACGTGGTTGAAAAGCTCGAAGTCGGCGGCCGCACCTTCAGCTATCGCCAACCCGAAGGTGCGTTTACCCAGCCCAACGGCACGGTGAACCAGAAGATGCTCAACTGGGCGTACGACGCCTTGGGTGATCGTCCGGATGATTTGTTGGAGCTGTATTGCGGCAATGGCAACTTCACGCTGCCTTTGGCTACCCGCGTACGAAAAGTGCTGGCCACCGAAATCAGCAAAACCTCGGTAAACGCGGCCCTGAGCAACCTCGATGAAAACGCGGTGGATAACGTCACCCTGGTGCGCCTCTCCGCCGAAGAACTCACCGAAGCACTTAACGAAGTGCGTCCGTTCCGCCGCCTGCACGGCATCGACCTGAAAAGCTACGAATTCGGGAGTGTCTTCGTCGACCCGCCGCGTGCGGGCATGGACCCGGACACCTGCGAACTGACCCGACGCTTCGACAACATCCTGTACATCTCCTGCAACCCGGAGACCCTGGCTGCGAACATTGCGCAATTGCACGACACGCACCGGATTACCCAGTGTGCGATGTTTGACCAGTTCCCGTGGACGCACCATATGGAATCCGGCGTGTTGTTGACCCGGCGTTAAACACGCTCACGTGTCCTTGCGTGGCCGGCCGCCCTTCTTGCCATTGGCTCGGGCGGCGGCGGACTTGGCGGCACTGCTTTTACGCCCGTTACGCGACGCCACCATGCTTGCAGCCAGGTCCATCAAGGGCTGGCTCGTAGCAATCAGGCCACTGATGGAGACGTGCAGGTCACGGGCTTCACAGCACAGCGCCTTGCCACCAAACCCGACCTCCAGTTGCTGAAAGTCCTGCGCAGAAAACCCTTCGAACTCCGCGAGCCCGGCCACCGGCAGCACGATACGGCTGCCATCGCCGAAGCCGATGGAGATGCAGTCGTCTTCGTGACGCACATCACTGGCATTGGCGTACAAGCGCTTCAGCTTGCGCCCACGCACGATGGCCTTGTCGATATCAGCCTCAGTGATCGGTAGATCAGGCAAGATTTTGGCTTTTACGATTTTTTTCATAAATCAATCTCCACGCAACCTGGCGCCCTCACCAGATTCAAAATGGTTCTCTGCCCAACGACATCGTGTCGGGCATTGGCGATCACATAAACACCACGCCGAATGACTAACCCTGGCACTAACTCATCAGCGTCCCAGTCCCAGGAATGGTTCTCCAGGCAGACCGTTTGCAGCTTTTGCCACCAGATCCTTCGCGCCCGCGCCAAATAATGCGGTTGCATGAGGGCCTGGCGAATACCTTCCAGAATCGCGCCCGCTGGCCGGCACCGTTCGGGGTTCACATCCCACAACGCCACGCCTCCATCCTGAAAGCTGAAACGAAAGCGTGCATCCCATGCCTCTCCCCTGACATGTACGTGAGGCGGGCAATGTTCGTCCCTGAGAAAAACCGCAATCACATATCCTTTGTAAGCCCCTACTTTCATCGTAACCCATCCGTTAGGTTATTTTCTGTCAGGAAACACTTTTCCTCCTGCAGCCCGATAGCCGGCTGCGTGATCAGGGAGGTTTTTCACAGGTTAGTCGTGAAGGAGGAAGCGTCGAATACCGTCTTGTAACCGCGCATGGCCGCGTCTGGAGATCAGCTATTACCGATTAACAGTTCGATAATCGAACACATACGCGGCCACCAATTGACCAAATTAACCATTCAGTACATTTTATCTCCACAACCAATAATAACTGTGGAGACACCCCTTATGCCGCCGATCGTGCTGGTACTCAACGGCCCCAATCTCAACCTGCTCGGTACCCGCGAGCCCGCTACCTACGGCCATGAAACCCTGGCCGACGTGGCTGCGCTGTGTGGCCGCAGCGCCGAAAAACTAGGGCTGAAAATCGAATTCCGCCAGACCAACCACGAAGGCGAATTACTTGACTGGATCCACGGTGCCCGCGCCCGCTGCGCCGGGATCGTGATCAACCCGGCGGCCTGGACCCACACCTCGGTGGCGATTCGCGACGCACTGGTCGCCAGTGAAGTGCCAGTGATCGAAGTGCATTTATCCAATGTGCATGCGCGAGAGGCGTTTCGGCATCACTCTTTTGTCTCACCCATCGCCAAGGCGGTACTCGCCGGGTTTGGCAGCCACGGCTATCACCTGGCCCTGGAACACTTCAGCCACACCTTGAAGGGATGAGTCCGATGAAACCGCGTATCCTCGCCGGCCTGATCGGCTCGGGCATCCAGGCCTCCCGCACCCCCGCCTTGCATGAGCAGGAAGGTGACGCCCAAGGCTTGCGATATTTGTACCGCCTGATCGATCTGGAACCACTGCAACTGAGCATCAGCGCCTTGCCCGACCTGCTGAATGCGGCCGAGGTGATGCAGTTCACCGGGTTGAACATTACCTACCCGTGCAAGCAGGCGATCCTGCCGCTGCTTGATGAATTATCCGACGAGGCCCGGGGCATTGGGGCGGTTAACACGGTGGTATTCAAGGCGGGTAAACGCATCGGCCACAACACCGATTGCCTGGGGTTCGCCGAAGGTTTTCGCAGGAACTTGAATGACGTTGCCCGCCACCGTGTCGTCCAGATGGGTGCCGGCGGTGCCGGTGCAGCGGTGGCTCATGCGCTGCTGGCCGAAGGCGTGGAGCACTTGAGCATTTTCGACGTGGACGCCAGCCGTGCCCGAGACCTTGTGGATAACCTTGCGCAGCGTTTCGGGGCCGGTCGCGCCCAGGTCGGCAACCACCTGGAAAACGCCATGGCCGAGGCGGATGGTTTGGTCAACACCACGCCGATGGGCATGGCCAAGCTGCCCGGCACGCCGGTGCCGCCTGCCCTGTTACGGGCTGAGTTGTGGGTCGCGGAAATCGTGTATTTCCCACTGGAAACCGAGCTGCTACGCAGCGCCCGCGCCTTGGGCTGCCGCACGCTGGATGGCGGCAACATGGCGGTGTTTCAGGCGGTGAAGGCGTTTGAGTTGTTCAGTGGCGAAGCGCCGGATGCGCAAAGGATGTTGGCGCATTTTCAGAGCATGAACACCTCGCAGTAGAAACCCAATTCAACTGTGGGAGCGGGCTTGCTCGCGAAAGCGGTGTATCAGTCGCCGGAGGTATGGACTGATACTGCGCATTCGCGAGCAAGCCCGCTCCACATCCGGTTCTGCGGTATCCTCAAGCCTGCAGGTAACGCATCACCGATTCACAAATCATCTCGCGATGCCGCTGTTTGACGGCCTCATCCGACAGCTCGATCTGAAAGATCTCACTGAACGTATGGCGATTGGACACGCGGTAGAAGCTGAATGAGTTGATCAGCAAGTGCACGTCCAGCGGATTCAATCCTTGGCGAAATACGCCCATCTCAGCACCCCGCCGCAACGTAGCCCCCAACCCTTCGAGGATGTTGCTGTTCATTGCCTTGATCGAATCCGAGCGCTTTACGTACTCGGCGTTGTTGATATTTTCGATGCTGACAATGCGCACGAAGTCCACGTTCTGGTCGTGGTGATCAAAGGTGAACTCCACCAGCCTGCGAATCGCTTCGCGCGGTTCCAGGGCCGTGAGGTTCATGCGGGTTTCCGTGTTGCGAATATCGCCGTAGAGCTTTTCCAGCACCTCGACGTACAACTGCTCCTTGCTGCCGAAGTAGTAATAGATCATGCGTTTTGAGGTGTGGATACGCTCAGCAATCGCATCCACGCGAGCGCCGGACAGGCCCTGTTGAACAAACTCGACGATGGCTTCCTGCAGGATGTTTTCGCGGGTCTTTTCCGGATTGTTCTTACGACTCTTGCGCGGTGCGTCTGACACCGCGGGGAGATCGGGACTCGAGGTCATGGTGCGCTCACGGCCATTGTTATGCAGGCCATGATTATGGGCCGCAGCGCCCTCTGAAGGAAGCACCTGTCAGCCGTTACAACCGAGCCTGGCGTGCCGCGCCGCTGCGGGACTTGGCCATTGCTGCCAGGCGCACCGCCACGTTGGCCGCGCCATAACCGGCGTAGCCATTTTTGCGTTGGATGATCTCAAAGAAAAACCGCCCTTCGAACGGCTCGGTGTAGACATGAAACAACTCACCGCCCTGGGCGTCACGGTCGTACAACACGTTGTAGTACGCCAGCTCGCTGAGGAACTCGTCGTCGAAATCAAACCGCGCCGCCAGGTCGTCGTAGTAGTTGAGCGGGATATCCAGCAACGGCACGCCCGCCTCTTTGGCGCGGCTCACCTCGGCGAAAATGTCCGCACAGTCGAAGGCAATGTGATGCACACCCGAGCCGCGATAACTCGACAGCGCGTGGGAAATCGCGGTGTTGCGGTTCTCGGAAATATTCAACGGCAACCGAATCGAACTGCAGCGGCTGCGTAACGCGCGGCTTTTTACCAACCCGTAGGGGTCGGGGAGCACCACTTCGTCATCGGCCTCAAAGTCCAGCAGGCTCTTGTAGAACAGCACCCAGCTGTCGAGGCTGTCGGCCGGCAGCGCCATGGCCATATGGTCGATACGCAACAGGCCGCCACTTGCGGCGGTGGCCGGTTGCAGATTGAAGTCGGTGTCGTAAAGCCCGCCTTCACTCGGGTCCACCAGGTAAATCAGGCTGCCGTCCGGCGCACGTACGGCCGCCAGTTCAAGCTCGTTGGGGCCGACCAGTCCGCGATAGGGCTGGCCCTTGTAGGCCACCGCCCGCTCCAACGCTTTAGCGCTGTCCTTGACCCGAATCGCCGTGGCGCATAAAGACGGCCCGTGGGCTTCAAAGAAGTTATGGGCGAAGGAATAGGGTTCACAGTTGAGAATCAGGT
Source organism: Pseudomonas sp. M5A4_2d (assembly GCF_053345295.1). Lineage (NCBI taxonomy): Bacteria > Pseudomonadati > Pseudomonadota > Gammaproteobacteria > Pseudomonadales > Pseudomonadaceae > Pseudomonas > Pseudomonas sp. M5A4_2d. Next base: position 139,830 of record NZ_JBKEZW010000008.1, read on the forward strand.
TGATATCACCCTGGCGCAACAGGCTCACACTCTTGGAACGGTGCTGCCCGGCCTTGACGAACCCCAGGCGTTCCAGCCAGTGGGTCAGCTTGGCGCCGAGGCTTTCATCTACGGCGAACTCGAGGAATTCGATGCCGTCGTATTCGCTGGCGGCCGGGGTTTCAAACAAAATATCCACCGGCGCAGCCGGTTGTTCCTGTGCCAGGCGCTGACGGGTTTTCTCTTCCAGGTACAGCAGCGAACGCAAGCCATCCGCCGCGTTCGCTCGGGTCGGCGCCGCGCGAAAACCATCATTGAAAATTTCCAGGGACAACGGCCCGGTGTAACCCGTCTTGATAATCGGCGCCAGGAACCCTGCCAAATCAAATTCGCCCTGCCCTGGGAAACAGCGGAAATGTCGACTCCACTCCAGCACATCCATGGCCAGGATCGGTGCGTCGGCCATTTGCACAAAAAAGATCTTGTCGCCAGGGATTTCGGCGATGGCGCTTGGGTCGCCCTTCAGCGACAGCGTGTGGAAGCTGTCGAGCAACACGCCGAGGCTTGGGTGATCGACCTGACGCACCAGGTTCCACACCTGCTGCCAGGTGTTCACGTGCTTGCCCCAGGCCAGTGCTTCATAACCAATACGCAGGCCACGGCGGCCGGCGTGCTCCGCCAAAAGGCCAAGGTCATCCAGTAGAATGCGTTCATCGCCCACGCAATCGGCCGAGGCATTGCTGCACACCAGCACCAGGTCGGTGCCCAGCTCCTGCATCAAATCGAACTTGCGCTCGGCGCGTTCCAGGTTGCGTGCCAGGCGATCACGGCGGCAGCCTTCAAAGTCGCGAAACGGCTGGAACAACGTGATGGCGATGCCGAGGTCGGCACACATTTGTTTAACTTCCCGCGGGCTGCCGTCGTAATACAACAGGTCGTTCTCGAAGATCTCAACCCCATCAAACCCGGCGGCGGCAATGGCTTCGAGCTTTTCCGGCAGGGTACCGCTCAAGGAAACGGTGGCAATGGAACGTTGCATGGGGCGACTCCCGGCAGTTGTTATTTGCGGCAAATTATTCGCCCCTAGCCTACACGCAGCAATTAAAATGTACGAACCGGTTAGTTTTTCGTGCGATTACCGAACACTATGCCCGTTTGGCGAATTGACGGTTTTTTAACCGCTGCGCACCATCGACGACGCAACCTTCAAAGAAAAAAAGACCCAGAACACACCATAAAAATTTCAAAAAACGGGTACGACCTCATGCCTCTGCAAAACTCCGCCCTGGCCGCGCGCCCGGGCAACCCGCACGCCGGCATCGGCGACAAAATCCGTGGCGCACTGGCCGTGGGTAAAACTCGCTGGGGCATGCTGGCCCTGGTGTTCTTCGCCACCACCCTCAACTACATCGACCGCGCCGCCCTGGGCGTGATGCAACCGATCCTGGCCAAAGAGATGAGCTGGACGGCGATGGATTACGCTAACATCAACTTCTGGTTCCAGGTCGGCTACGCCATCGGCTTTGTGCTGCAGGGTCGCTTGATCGACCGCGTCGGCGTGAAGCGCGTGTTCTTCTGCGCAGTGCTGTTATGGAGCCTGGCAACCGGCGCCCACGGCCTGGCCACCTCGGCCGTCGGCTTTATGGTGTGCCGCTTTATCCTCGGGCTGACCGAAGCCGCCAACTACCCGGCTTGCGTCAAGACCACACGGTTGTGGTTCCCGGCCGGTGAGCGCGCGGTGGCCACCGGTATCTTCAACGCCGGCACCAACGTGGGCGCAATGATGACGCCGATGCTGCTGCCGCTGATCCTGCATGTATGGGGCTGGCAGGCAGCGTTCCTGTGCATGGCATCGCTGGGCGCAATCTGGCTGGTGTTCTGGGGTTTGAAGTACTACAACCCGGAAGACCATCCAACGGCCAAACAATCCGAATTGGACTACGTGCAACAGGAATCCGAACCGGAACAACCGAGCGTGCCTTTCAGCCGCATCCTGCGCATGCGCGGCACCTGGGCCTTCGCCCTGGCCTATGCGATGACCGCCCCGGTGTTCTGGTTCTACCTGTATTGGCTGCCGCCGTTCTTGAACCAGCAATACAACCTGGGCATCAACGTGACCCAGATGGGTATCCCGCTGATCATCATTTACCTGACAGCCGACTTCGGCAGCGTGGGTGGTGGGATTCTGTCGTCATTCCTGATCGGCCGTGGGATGAATGCGATCAAGGCGCGGCTGTTGTCGATGCTGCTGTTTGCCTGCTGCATCGTCGGCGTGATCATGGCGGCCGGCTCCAGCCAGTTGTGGGTCGCGGTGTTTGCCATCTCCCTGGCCATCGGCGCGCACCAGGCCTGGACCGCCAACATCTGGAGCCTGGTGATGGACTACACGCCCAAGCACATGATGAGCACGGTGTTCGGTTTCGGCGGTATGTGCGCAGCCATCGGCGGCATGTTCATGACCCAGATCGTCGGCCATATCCTTACGGTGACGAACAACAACTACACCGTGCTGTTCACCCTGATCCCGGCGATGTACTTCATCGCGCTGACCTGGATGTACTTCATGGCGCCGCGCAAGATTCCTACCGTCGAGGTTTGACTCACCGACGCCGCTGCTGCCAGGCAGCGGCCAACCCACTCATGCAGATCACCCCGATGCCGACCACCGTGGTCAAGTCGGGGGTATGGTTGAACACCAGCCAGCCCAACAACCCCGCAAACACGATCTGGCAATAGCCGAACGGTGCCAGCAAGGCCGGCGCCGCGAAGCGGAAGGCCTGGGTCAACATCAAGTGCGCCGTCATCCCGCAGCTGCCCAGCGCCAGCATCAACACACCGTGCCACAGCGTAGGGAGCTGCCAGAAGAACGGCACCAGCGCGCTCATCACCAAGGTATTGCACAGGCCAGCGAAGAAGTTGCTGGTGGTCGGGGTGTCGTATTTGCTCAAGATGCGTGTGAGCAGTTGGTAGAAACAGAAGAACAGCGCCGAACACAGGGGCAGCAACACCGCCGGTGTGAACAACTCGCCGCCCGGGTGGATGATGATCAGCACGCCGATAAACCCGCAGATCACCGCCAGCCATTGGCCACGCGTCACGCGTTCACCAAGCAACGGTACCGAGAGCGCCGTCACCAGGATCGGCGCCAGGAAGTTCACCGCCGTGGCTTCCGCCAACGGGATGTAATGCAGCGCAGCGGTAAAGAACAGGCTCGTGCCCAACAGGCACAACGCCCGCACCACCTGCATCCCCGGGCGCTTGCTGCGCAGCACACGCAAGCCCGATTGCGGCAGGAAGATCCCGGCCATCAGCAAGGTGTGCACCAGGTAACGCGCCCACACCACCATCACAATCGGATAGAACCCGGCCAGGTATTTGGACAAGGCGTCGTGGCTGGAAAACAGAAACGTCGCCACCACAATCAGCAGGATGCCTTTGAAAGGATGGTTGACGCCGGAAAGGGGTGTGCTGACAGTCATTTAATTCTCTTGCATGGCGGGCTGAACGCTGAGCACTGAACGCGGTAGCACTCAACCCGGTAATCTAGCAGCCGGGCCGAAGTCTGCCCCAAGAGCATAACCAAACACCGTGCGAACAGCGCACTAAATCACGGGATTTGAGTCCAACGCTGCACGTTAGCCCGCGCGTTGCACACTTTTTAACCAAGGCCTTGCCGCTATGAAAAAGACACTCTTTGTTCTTTCTGCCCTTGCCCTGCTCACCGCCTGTAATAAGGAACCCAAGGAAGCCCCGAAACCTGCGCCCGCCTCCGTGCAAGCCACGCTGGTACCGGCGACCCCGCCCACCGATAAATGGGTCGGCACGTGGATGGGCGTCGAAGGCCTGAACCTGAGCATCGCCAAGGACGACAGCATCGGCCGTGGCCACTACCTCCTCACCATGAAGTACGGCCTCGACGCCGACGACTCAGGCACCTTCAAGGGTGAAGCCAACGAAGAAGGCATCACGTTCACTCGCCCGGACGGCCCGCAACTGCTGCGCGCCGGCGACGGTGAAGCCACCGGACTGAAATGGCTGGCGGATAAAAAAGACTGCCTGGTGGTCGATACCGGCGAAGGTTATTGCCGCGACTGACCCGGTTTTGCTGACACAACTTTCATCTGGCGCCCGTGCCGACACCGACTGACAGCAGCGATACTACGCAGCTCTCGTTACTTGTCGGACAGCCGGGCTGGCGCCATTCATACGCACCAACAACACTGTTCTGAAAAAAGTGTTCCACAGGTTTATCGAGAGGATTGCCCCATGCTATGGAAAAAAGGCCGACGCAGCGACAACGTGGTGGATGCCCGCGATGACAGTGGAGGCGGTGGTGGCGGCATGCGTTTTGGTGGCGGCAAGGGCCTGAGCCTTACGGCGATTGTGCTGATTGTCGGCATCGGCTGGCTGACCGGCCAGGACCCGATGCAGATCCTCGGCCAATTGACCGGCCAGATGGAACAAGCGCCCTCGGTGAGCACCCAATCGCAACAGGCTCCGCCGGCCAATGATCAGCAGGCCGACTTCGTCCGAGCGATTCTGGGGGACACGGAAGACACCTGGGGCCAGGTGTTCCAGGAAAATGGGTTGGCCTACAAGAACCCGAAACTGATTCTGTTCCGTGGCCGGGTGAATTCCGCCTGCGGTGGCGCCACCTCGGCCAGCGGCCCGTTCTATTGCCCGGCCGACCAGCAAGTGTATCTGGACCTGGATTTCTTCCGGGAAATGTCACAACGCTTCAAGGCCTCCGGCGAGTTCGCCCAGGCCTACGTGATCGCCCACGAAGTCGGGCACCACGTGCAAACGCTGCTGGGCATCTCGGCCAAGATCCAGGCCGCGCGCCAACAGGGCCGGCAGATGCAAGGCGATGGCGGCCTGTTGGTACGCCAGGAGTTGCAAGCCGACTGTTTCGCCGGCGTGTGGGCCAACCGCGCGCAAAAACGCCTGAACTGGCTGGAGCCCGGCGATATTGAAGCGGCACTGAATGCGGCCAACGCCATCGGCGACGACCGTTTGCAGCAACAGGGTCAAGGGCGCGTCGTGCCAGACTCGTTTACCCACGGCACCTCGGCACAGCGCGTTCGCTGGTTTAAAACCGGCTTCGCCCAGGGCCAGATCTCTCAATGCGACACTTTTACAGCGAAGAGTCTTTAAATGAATAAACGATTGGGATTGCTGTTCGGCGTGTTAATCACGTGTTCCTCCTTCACCTGGGCCGCCGAGAAAGACCACGGCGTCAAGGTGGTCAGCCCCGATCGTTTTCACTTGGATGCGGGCGATCTCAGTCTCGGCTTGAGCCAGGACTGGGGCAAGCCGCTGCCTCAGGTAACCCGCGCACTGATCATCGTGCACGGTCGCCTGCGTAACGCGCAGACCTACCTGAAAAGTGGCGAAGATGCCGCCGAACACGCCGGGCTGGCCGCCAGCACTCTGGTGATCGCGCCGCAGTTTCTGAATGAGTCGGATGTAAAACGCAACCACCTGGACCACCAAGTGCTGCGCTGGAACGGCAATGACTGGATGGCCGGCGCGCCGTCGACCGGCCCGGGCCAGGTCAGCTCCTACGGCGCACTTGACCAGATCATCAAGCACCTGGGTAACCGCAAGCTGTTCCCGGCGCTGAAAGAAATCGTCGTCGCCGGCCACTCCGGCGGTGGCCAAGTGATACAGCGTTTTGCGCTCACCGGGCACGACCACCCGCTGCTGCAAACCGAAGGTATCAGCCTGCGTTATGTGGTGGCCAACCCATCGTCCTACGCCTACTTCAGCCCGCAGCGTCCGGTAAAGTTTGATGCGGCCAGTTGCCCGGGCTTCAACGACTGGAAGTACGGCATGCAAAACCTGCCGGACTACGCCAAGGGCCAGAGTGCGCAGCAGCTTGAGCAGGCTTACGTATCACGCGACATTACCTACCTGCTGGGCCAGCAGGACACCGACCCGAACCACCCGGCGCTGGATAAAAGCTGCGAAGCCGAAACCCAGGGCGCGTATCGGCTGATTCGTGGGCATAACTACTTTGATTACCTCAAAGCGCGTCATCCGCAGCTGAGTCACAAACTGGTGGAAGTACCGGGAGTCGGGCACGACGGGGACAAGATGTTTACCTCGCCGGAGGGCGAGAAGGTGTTGTTCGGGAAATAGCAGGCACTGACGAAGCCGGCTTAAAAATGTGGGAAAAGGCTTTTTGTGGGAGCTGGCTTGCCCGCGATGCGCACACCTCGGTCTGTCAGCCATACCGAGGTGATCCTATCGCGGGCAAGCCCGACTCCCACACAAGCCCCCTCCCACATTTGATGTGCGGTGCCAGGTTTAGATCATCTGGCGCAGGGCGGCGCAATCTTCAGCATGCCAATCTGCCAACCCCGGCCACGGGTTTTCCGGCACGTTCACCAACACCGTCCTGGTCCCGGCCGCCCGGCCGCAGTCCAGGTCAAAGCGGTAATCCCCGACCATCACCATCTCGCTCGGCGCCACCTCCCAAGCCGTCGCCAGTTTCAGCAAACCACCCGGATTCGGCTTGGGCGGCGCATCCTCACGCCCCAGCACATCCTCGACAGCAAAGCAGTCCGCCAGACCAATTGCTTCCAGCGTGATATGCGCCAACTCCCGCGCATTGCGGGTCAGGATGCCCAGACGACAGCCGCGCCCGGCCAGCTCACGCACCAGCTCCACTGCGCCGTCTGCGGCAACCGAGCCAACGGCCAGCGCCCGCTCATGCTCCAGCAACCATGCATGCTTGACCGCCGCCACCTCTGCCGGCAACGCCGCGAGGTGGGTGAGAATGTCATCCTCGGGCGGAATCTCCAGAGCCACGCGAATGGCCGCAAAATCATGCACGGCCACCGTGAGCGTGCCGTCCATATCAAAGACCCAGTGCTTAATGTCCGCCAGGCTCATGCCCAATCCTTGCGATGGCGAATCAAGCCTTCCTGGGTGACCGAAGCCACCAGTTGCCCGGCGCGGTTGTACACGCTGCCCCGCGAGAACCCACGCGAGTTGCCGGCCCACGGGCTGTCCATCGCGTACAGCAACCAGTCATCGGCGCGCAGGTCAGCGTGGAACCACAGCGCATGGTCGAGGCTGGCGACTTGCATATCTTTTTGCCACACCGTCTTGCCGTGGGGCAGCAGCGAGGTGGTCAGCAGACCGAAGTCCGACGCATAGGCCAACAGGTATTTATGCAGCGCCGGCGAATCAGCCAAGGCACCGTCGGCCCGGAACCACACGTACTTGACCGGGTCGGACGGTTGCGGGTTGAACGGGTCTTTCTCGGTGACCGGGCGCACTTCGATGGGCTTGGGGCACAGCAACTTTTCGCGCATGTGCTCAGGGATCAGGTGCGCGCGCTGTTTGGTCAGCTCCAGTTCCGACGGAAGGTTCTCCGGGCCAACGACCACTGGCATGGTGGTCTGGTGCTCGAAGCCTTGTTCGTCGTACTGGAACGAAGTGGTGCAGGTAAAAATCGGGTTGCCCTTCTGGATCGCGGTGACGCGGCGGGTGCTGAAGCTACCGCCATCGCGCACACGGTCTACCGAATACACCACCGGCAATGCGGCGTCGCCGGGACGCAGGAAATAACCATGCAAGGAATGCACGTGCCGCGCTTCTTCTACGGTCTGGCTGGCAGCCGACAACGACTGGCCGAGCACCTGGCCGCCGAACAGTTGGCGAAAGCCCAGGTCCTGGCTGCGGCCGCGAAAGAGGTTTTCCTCGATCGGCTCCAGGGTCAGCAAGTCCACCAGATCTTCCAATACTTGGCTCATAGAGCAACTCCTACAACAATCGATAGGGCATTCCGGGCTGCTTATCCGTGCAGCGTGTCCAACCATTGGGCGCGGGTGATGCGGTACAAAACATGATGGCGCAGCGGGTCATCGGCTGCGACCTTGGGGTGTTCAAAATCTGCCTGGGGATCGTAATGCATACCGATGGCCTGCATGACTTTTTGTGATGGCAGATTGGTTTCGGTGGTGAAGGACAGGATTTCATCCAGTTGCAGCCGATCGAAACCACAGCGCAGTGCGGTCCAGGCCGCTTCGCTGGCGTAGCCCAGGCCCCAGTGCTCACGGGCCAGGCGCCAGCCGATCTCGACGGCCGGCACAAAGTCGGCTTCGAAATTGACATTTTGCAGCCCGGTCAGGCCGATAAACTCGCGCGTGTCCTTGCGCTGCAAGGCCCAAAAGCCAAAGCCGTATTCGGCAAAATGGCCGCGAATCCGCCCAATCAGCGCGGCGCTTTCCAGATGGCTCAGCTTGGCCGGGAAATAGCGCATCACCTGCGAGTCGGCGCACATGCGCGCAAATTCCGGCAGGTCGCTGTCGCGCCATTGGCGCAGCACCAGACGTGCGCTTTCCAACTCGAGTATCGGCTCCATGGGTCCCCTCCCTTGCCATGTGCGTGAGTGTACAGCGCTGGTAAGATCCTTCGCAGGTTCCCGTCAGAAAATCCCATGCCCTTGCCATTGATCTACCACGACGACTACAGCCCCGAGTTCCCAGCGGACCACCGGTTCCCTATGGATAAGTTTCGCCTGTTGCGCGACCACCTGGTGGACAGCGGCCTGACGGAGGACAGCCAATTGCTGCGCCCGGAGCTGTGCCCGGCAGAGATTCTGGCCCTCGCCCATGAACCTGGGTATATCGAACGCTACATGAGCGGCGAGTTGTCCCGCGAAGACCAACGCCGCCTTGGCCTGCCCTGGAACGAAGCCCTGGCCCGGCGCACTGTGCGCGCGGTCGGCGGCTCGATACTGGCCGCCGAACAAGCGCTGGAACACGGCCTGGCCTGCCACCTGGCGGGTGGCACTCATCACGCCCATTACGATTACCCGGCCGGCTTTTGTATCTTCAACGACCTCGCGGTGATCAGCCAGTACCTGCTGGCCAGCGGGCGGGTCAACCGCATACTGATCTTCGACTGTGACGTGCACCAGGGCGACGGCACCGCACGCATCCTTCACGACACGCCGGATGCAATCACCGTGTCGCTGCACTGCGAAAAAAACTTCCCCGCCCGCAAGGCCCAGAGCGACTGGGACATCCCGCTGCCCATGGGCATGGGCGATGCCGACTACCTCAAAACCGTGGACGACGCGCTCAACTACCTGCTGCCGCTCTACCAGCCGGACCTGGTGCTCTACGACGCCGGTGTCGATGTGCATAAAGATGACGCCCTCGGTTACCTCAAGCTGACAGACGCAGGCGTCGCCGCGCGTGATGAAAGCGTGATGCGCCACTGCCTGGGCCGCGACATCCCGGTCATGGGCGTGATCGGTGGTGGCTACAGCAAGGACCGCCCTGCCCTGGCCCGCCGCCACGGCATCCTGCATCACAGTGCACAGCGGGTGTGGACGTCATCCGGTTGTCATTGAAGTGTGGGCGTTACCCACAATGCCTGTGGAACGGCCTGTGGATAACTTGAGCGTAAGGGCCTGAAAGCGAGTAACCGCATGGCTTGTAGGAAAGTGTACGTTTTTTGATCAGGCAGTGATGCCGGCGTCGGGTAGAATGCTCGGCCTATTCCGCGACCGTAGCCTTGCCCATGCCTCAGACACCGTCTCAACACGTCACTATCATCGGCGGCGGCCCTGCCGGGCTGATGGCCGCTGAAGTCTTGAGCCAGGCGGGCGTGCAGGTTGACCTGTATGACGGCATGCCGTCGGTGGGGCGCAAGTTCCTGCTGGCGGGCGTGGGCGGCATGAACATCACCCACTCCGAGGCGTACCCGGCGTTCCTGTCGCGCTATGCCGAACGCGCGCCGCAGATGGCGCCGTTGCTGCGAGGGTTTGGTGCCGAGGCGTTGTGCGAATGGATTCATGGCCTGGGCATTCAAACCTTTGTCGGCACCTCCGGCCGCGTTTTTCCTACTGACATGAAGGCGGCGCCGCTGCTGCGCGCCTGGCTCAAGCGCCTGCGCGACCAAGGCGTGGTTATCCACACCCGCCATCGTTGGCTGGGCTGGACGGCCGACGGTGGTTTACTTATCCACAGCCCGGAGGGTGAGAAAACTGTCCACAGCGATGCAGTGTTGCTGGCCTTGGGCGGTGGCAGCTGGTCGCGCCTGGGCTCCGATGGCGCCTGGCTCAAATTGCTGGAAGACAAAGGCGTGCCCTACGCGCCTCTGCAACCGAGCAATTGCGGCTTCGAGGTGTCAGCCTGGAGCGAATTGATGGTCAGCAAATTCGCCGGCGCGCCGTTGAAAAACGTCGCCATCGGCCTAGGGGATGACAAGCCTCGGCTGGGGGAATGTGTGGTCACGGCCATGGGCATCGAGGGCAGTTTGATCTATGCGCTGTCGGCACCGATTCGTGAAGCGATTAACCGCACGGGCTCAGCCACCGTGCATATCGATCTGCTGCCAAGCAAGCCGTTGGACAAAGTCCAGGCTGCCTTGGCCAAACCGCGTGGTTCGCGCTCGATGAGCAAGCATTTGCACAGCCAGTTGGGGTTGGATGGGGTCAAAGCGGCGCTGTTGCGTGAGTTGGCACCGGCGGAGCATTTCAATGATCCGGCGCAGTTGGCGGTGGATATCAAAGCATTGCCGCTGACCTTGATAAAAACCCGGCCGATGGATGAAGCAATCAGCACGGCCGGTGGCGTGCCATTCGAGGCGTTGGATGAGCGGTTGATGCTCAAGCAATTGCCGGGCGTGTTTTGTGCGGGGGAGATGCTGGATTGGGAAGCGCCGACCGGCGGCTACCTACTGACAGGGTGCTTTACCAGCGGGCGAGCGGCTGGGCGAGGGATGTTGGAGTGGCTTAAGCACTGAGGTCTGTAGCGAACTCAAAGCCGCCTTCGCGAGCAAGCTCCCACACTTGGAATGCATTTCAAATGTGGGAGCGGGCTTGCTCGCGAAGAGGCCCTCAATAACGCCTCAAATCTTATTTTTTCTTACGCGGCCCAGTATTAAACACCGGCACCTTACGCACCGGCTTGATCGACGGCTCAGCCGGCGCTGCATCCCCACTGTCCACCCACTTACCCAAATTGCGCTTACCGCCGCCGCCGCCCGACGCCTTAGGCTTCTTCGGTTTCTTCGGCTTCTTCACCACTTGCCCACTGGCATCGGTATCCGGCACGCGGTGCTCAGGCTCGAAATCCGCCTCCATCTTGCGGGTCAGGGTCTGACGCGTGAGCATCTCGATGGCCGACAGCATGTTCACTTCATCGGCGCACACCAGGGAAATCGCCTCACCGGTGTTGCCCGCGCGGCCGGTACGGCCGATACGGTGGATGTAGTCCTCGGCCACGATCGGCAGGTCAAAGTTGACCACCAGCGGCAAGTCTTCGATATCCAGGCCACGGGCCGCCACGTCGGTGGCCACCAGAATCTGCACGTCGCTGGATTTGAAACGGTCCAGTGCGCGCTGGCGGGTGGCTTGGGGTTTGTCGCCGTGGATGCCGTCGGCATTGATGCCCAGGCCTTGCAACTTATCCACCAGCGCATCCACGCCATTACGGGTCTTGGCGAACACCAGCACCTGCTTCCAGCGGCCTTTGCGCATCAGGTGCACAAACAGCTCTGCCTTGCGCTTCTTGTCGACCGGTACCACCCATTGTTTCACGGTGTTGGCGGCGACGTTGCGCGGGCTGACTTCGACGGTCAGCGGGTCATTGAGCATCTGCCCGGCCAGCAGGCGGATCTCATCGGAGAAGGTCGCGGAGAACAGCAAGGTCTGGCGCTTTTTCGGCAGCATGCGGTAGATGTTCGCCAGCTCTTCGGAGAAGCCCAGGTCGAGCATGCGGTCGGCTTCATCCAGCACCAGGGTTTGCAGCTGGTTGAGTTTCAGCGCGTTCTGGCGGAACAGGTCGATCAGGCGGCCAGGCGTGGCCACCAGAATGTCGACGCCCTTGCGCAGCTTCATCATCTGCGGGTTGATGCTCACGCCGCCGTACACCGCATAGGTGGTCAGCGGCAGGTGTTGGGCGTACTCGGCGACACTGGCGTGAACCTGCTCGGCCAGCTCGCGGGTCGGGCACAGGATCAGCGCGCGCGCCGAGTTGGCGGCGACTTTCGGCCCTTCCATGGTCAGCAATTGCAGGAGCGGCAGGGCGAAACCGGCGGTCTTGCCGGTGCCGGTCTGGGCCGCAGCCATCAGGTCGCGACCGGCCAGCACCGCCGGAATGGCTTGCGCCTGCACCGGCGTCGGGGTCTGGTAGCCAAGCGTCTCAAGGGCGCGCAGCAAGGGTTCGATCAGGCCAAGGGTGGCGAAAGTCATGTGTTTACCGTAGGAAAAATTCAGCGCATAGGCGTATGCGCGGCAGTTTACCTTATTTCCGGCTTGGGCTTTCGCCACTGGGGCAGGCTGATCAACAGCACGGCGCTGATGATCACCAGCATCGCCAAGGCTTCTTCCATGCCGATGGTCTCGCCGACAAACACAATGCCCAACAACACGGCGACGGCCGGGTTCACGTAGGCATAGCTGGTCGCCGCCGCCGGGCGCACGTGCTTGAGCAGGTACATATAGGCATTGAAGGCGATGATCGAGCCAAACACGGCCAGATACGCCAAGGCCAGCCAGCCCTCAACCGGCGGGATGGAATGCAGTCGCTCACCGGTCAACGCACTGCCCACCAGCAACAAGACACCGGCAATCATCATCTCGGCCGCGCTGGCCATGGCGCCCGGCGGCAGCGGCAAATGCCGGCTCCATACCGAACCGAAGGCCCAGGAGGCGGCGGCAAACAGTAGCAACATGGCACCCGTCGGGCTCGATTGCAGGTTGGAGCCCATGTTAAGCATCGCGATGCCGATAATCCCCAGCACCACCCCGGCCCACTCCAGACGCGTATTGCGCGCGCCCCAGAAATACCCGCACAACAAGGTGAACAACGGCACCGTCGCCACCGCCAGCGCGGCCACACCGGAGGCCACCCCCGTGTGCTCGGCCACCGTCACCGCGCCATTACCAAAGGTCAGCAGCAAAATGCCGATCTTGGCGGCGGCCTTCCACTGCACCCACGTCGGCGCAGGCGCCCCGCGCCAGCGCAAATAACCATACATCGCCAACCCCGCCACCAAAAAGCGAATCCCGCCCAGCATCAGCGGCGGCCAGTATTCCACGCCGATTCGAATCACCAGGTAGGTAGAACCCCAGATCACATACAGAGCAAAAAAGGCGGCGATCAACGGTAAGGGAAAGCGACGTGGGCCAGGCATTGGGTAGCTCTGCGGCAGGAAATTGGAGGCTTATTCTAGAAAGGCAGCACGCTAAACATAAGTTACAAAACCTGTTTAAAGCGCCCATACACTTTTCAAAGCATGGTTATGAAGGCTATAACCCGTGGATTCGAAAGCCACGCGTGACCAGAGCCTTATCATGGACAAATACGACCGCATGCTCCTCAGCGCCTTGCTTAAAGACGGCCGCGCTTCCTACGCCGAACTGGCCCGCACGGTAAACCTCTCCGCGCCAGCCGTGGCTGAACGCGTGGCCAAGCTGGAAGCCAGCGGCGTAATCACCGGGTATCAGGCCAAGGTGGACCTGTCCAAAATTGGCTTGCCGATCCAGTGCACAATCGAACTGCGCTTGACCAACAACGGCAGCCAGAAGGTGTACGACGCACTGGCTGAAATCCCCGAACTGACCGAATGCCACCGAGTGACGGGCGACCCGTGCGTGATCATGCAGGCGGCGGTGGGCTCGATGCCGGAGTTGGAGAACCTGATCAACCGGGTGGCGAAGTTCGGGTTCAGCAAGACCTCGATTATTTTGTCCAGTGCGATAGAGCGGCGGGTGCCGTTGGGGCAGTTGGAGGCCAATGGCAAAAACGGCGGCTGATACACCGCCATCGCGGCGATGCGGCGACCCGACAAGCCCGCTCCCACAGTAGATTGCATCCAGCCCTGGCGAGCTCGGTCAAATGTGGGAGCTGGCTTGCCTGCGATAGCGTCAGCGGCCTCACTGCAAAATTGAGCGCTGAACGATCAAGTCGACAATCTGCTTGATGCTCGTGATGTGATCCCAGTCTTCCTGAGTCGTCTGCAGGTTGAATTGCCACTTAACCTGCATGACAAAGCAGGTCAAATCATCATCGATGATCTTAAAGTCATGGATGAAATCCGTATTTTCCGTCACTTGGCTTCGATCAATAAAACCAATGATATCAAGAAACAGTTGAATCACTTTTTCGCTGATCTCGGCCCGGGTCAGGTTACCGTCCATTTCTCGCCTCATAGGCACACTTGCCAATACTGATCAGATCAAAAACAGCTAGTCCCGCAGCAACGAAGGGAATGCCCCGCCCAATAATGCCAACTACGCGGACGGTGCCAAACGTTGCTTTTGCCATCCTAGCCATTGTTGGCTGTCTGATCAGTGTACGAGGGAAAAAGCGCATCCCAATGAGACTGGCCAGGTTCATCGTTTTGCGGGAGCCGACGTGAACCCATGTCCCCACGGCGATTTTGCTGATGGGTATGCCCGCCGCTCCGGTGAGAACCGTTGCTGCCGCCAAGTCGTAGTGCTGCTGCGTGCATTTCCAGAGGTCGTCAACAGTGGTGTCAGGCGCGGTGGAGTCCGCCTGAGCGGGCCTGAGTAACGTGTAATGGGCGCCGTGTGTCCAGCCAGGCGAATGAGGCAAAACCATGACGGCCGGGCAGCTGGTCATCGTATTTCCCAAATGAAACGCCATGCTGGAAGTTGAGCCGAAATCGATGCCATTTTGCGCGAGTTCAAATTGGCTTTGCATGATTGCGGTGTGTAGATCGCTTTCCTGCATGACGTAGTTCCTTTACGTAAATGACAGGCGGGATGTTAGGTCGCAGCAAAGGGCGATGGAGGGGCGGAGGGAAAAATCAGAAAGGTCCGACAGTGCAATAGGGACTCCCCTACTGACTATTCAGAAAGAGCGTAAAAGGCCCCACAAACAGCTGATGTTTTAGTGGCCAGCAAGACTGATCCCTTTTATTTGCGGGAGGTTTCCGAGCGCCATTTCACGCCTTGTTCCGGCTGAATTCCGCCGCTAGTCTTCACCACGTCATCGGCCCTTCGGTGACCGGAAGTGCAAGCCGAAATTGGCGGAAGGAGAGCGTCAAAAGTCCCGGAGATTCAACATGGTCAAAGCAACCTCTGCTTCAACTGATACCCAGACAAACTTCCTCAGCGAAGACGCCCTGCTCAACCGCCGAGCCATCGACTACTACCTCAAAGCCTCCGCCCCGGACGCGCCCAACTTTTTGCTGAATGACAACCTGAGCTTCGAAGACGCCCTCGCCCATGCGGCCGACTTGCTGCATTGCGCGGTGGAGACGGCGCACGGTTCAGCAGAGGCGATGAATGCGCAACAGCGGGCGGTGATGCATTTGGTGGGGATGGCGAAGGACGTGGTGGGTCGGGCGTTGGAGTGTGTGCAGCCTCGGTGAACACCGCATAACTCATGTGGGAGGGGGCTTGCTCCCGATTACAGTGTGTCAGTCACTGGATGATTGGCTGACACACCGCTATCGGGAGCAAGCCCCCTCCCACATTTGACACGTCTGTGTTCTTGGGCGGGTGGCCGGTTTAGAACCCGCGATGCTTCTTCAGGTGTTCATTGATCTTCGCCGCCGGCACTTTCTGCAAGGTGCACAGCAGGTCGTGGGACAGTTCGCGCAACCCATGCGTACCGCGCAATTGCTCGGCCAGGTGCGCCGTGAGGTTGGCCGCCATCTCCGCATCCGCCATCGCCCGGTGAGCCTTGCCGGTGTGGGGCAGTTGGGCGTAGCTGTTGAGGGTGCCGAGTTTGTGGTTCGGCGCCGCCGGCATCAGGCGACGGGCCAGCAGCAGGGAACAGGCGAATTTTTGCAGGCGGGTGCGGCGGATCAGGCCCAGTTCGAAGTCCCAGAACTTCTGGTCGAACGCAGCATTGTGCGCCAGCAGTGGCGTGGTGCCGACGAACTCGTTGACTTCGTTCATCACCCGCTCGGCCGGAGGCGCGCTGCGCAACATGGCGTTGCTGATGCCGGTGAGTTGTTCGATAAAGCCCGGCACACGCACGCCGGCATTCATCAGGCTCTGGTAGCGGTCCACGATCTGGCCGCGCTCAAGGATGACCACCGCGATTTCCGTAGCCCGGCAGTGGCTGCTCGGGGTGATGCCGGTGGTTTCAAAGTCGATGACCGCTATACGTTCCAAACCTGTTCCAACTCCGTCTAACAATTTAGTGGGCCGCCGCGCTTATTTGAGCAGCAGCGCGCCTTCGATCGGCACGTAGCGGCTGGCGGCGCGAATCAGCGAGTTGGCCGTCAGGCCCGGCACGCCGTAGGCCACGGCTTCGACGCCATGCTTTTGGATGATGCGGTCGAGCAGCATGTCGAAATCACCGTCGCCAGAGGCCAGCACCACTTCGTCGACGTGGTCGGCGGCGTCCATGATGTCGAGGGTGATGCCCACGTCCCAGTCGCCTTTGGCCGAGCCGTCGGCGCGCTGGATGTACGGCTTGAGTTTTACCGTAAAGCCCAGGTTGCGCAGGATCTGCTGGAATTGCTGCTGCTTGCTGTCGCCACGGTCGATGGCATACGCATACGCCTCGACGATCTGCCCGCGCGCGCTGATGTCAGCCCACAGGGCGGCGTAGTTGAAGTGGCAGCCATACGCCTGGCGCACGGTGTAATAGAGGTTTTGTACATCGGCGAACACCGCAATTTTCTTCACCGCACTTCCCCATGGCTGCCGCTTGGACCTCGAACGCGAAGGTCCGCAAAGGCGCCAGTATGCCAGCCATGGGAAAGTTTCAGCGAAAAATCAGCCCGGGGCGACGAAGCGCCCCGGTTGAGTGCGGGTCAGACGAAGGAGTCGTCGTCGCCAAAAGAGGAGGAATCGTCGGAGTAGTCGCTGTCAGCGAAGCTGTCGGAGGCGTTGTCACTGCCCCAGTTGTCATTGCCAGCAAACTTCTGGTCGTCGTTGCCCCAGTTGCTGTTGTCGCTGGCAGGCGCCGGCTCTTCGCGGATGATTTCTTCTACCACTTGCGGCTGTTGCGAGTTGTGGTTGAACAGGCTGCTGATGCCTTCGGCCAGCATTACGCCACCCGCCACACCGGCGGCGGTTTTCAGCGCGCCACCGAGGAAGCCACTGCCAATGGGCGCAGCAGGCGCTTGTTGCGGCTGTTGGTAGTTCTGCTGCGGCGCACCGTAGTTCTGCTGTTGCGGCGCGGGCTGGCCGAATGATGGCCGCGCCGGCTCACGCCAGCCGCCACCGGAAGACGTCGGGGCGCTTTGCGCAGGCTGGGCGTCACGGGAACTGCCGCCACCAAAGATGCTCGACAGGAAACCACCGCTGCTCTGCGCAGGCTGCGCCGCCTGGGATTTGGCTTGTTGCAACTCGTCCTGCAATTGCTGGATCTGTTGCGCCTGTTGCTTGTTCTGCGCGTCGAGGCTTTTGATCGCGTGCTCTTGCACCAGGATCGACTGGGTCATGTAGTACCCGGCGGCCGGTTGGCGAGTCATGTGCTCCTTGATCCGCGCTTCGGCCAGGGCGTCGCGGGGGGCTGAGTCCGTTTCGGCTTGCTGCAACCGTGAAAACAGTCCATCGATCAGGGTTTGCTCTTCGCTGTTCATGGCGACCTCGTTAGATTGCCGGTAGAAATCATGGGCCTGCCCAGGGTCAGGCAAGCTACGTAACAGTTATGGGGCTGTTACTAGACGTTTCAATGGTCTTTACGAAAGGTTTACGTTTGCTTACCTCTCGTCATGATCGGTTAAAGTGTTGGCCTTGCTTTTAGGCCTGTGATGAACCTGATGAATCCGTTAGACGTATTGCGCGACTCTTTCCGTTTCACCCAACGCAACCTGGGCGCCATCGTCCAGCTGTGCCTGCCGTTGGTGATTCTCGAAGCCCTGCTGCAACAGGTGCTCGACCACACGCTGGGCCCGGATGCTTTCCCCGGCTACAGCGTGGTGGTGGGGTTGTTGGTGTACCCGCTGTACACAGGCGCCTTGATCCTGTTTCTGGACGCGCGCACCCGTGGCGAGTCGCCGAGTACTAAAGACGTGTGGGCCATGGCCCTGACCCTGTGGCCACGCTTCGCCCTGCTCACGGCCATCAGTACGCTGCTGATATTGCTGGGCCTGTCGTTGTATTTCCTGCCGGGCCTGTGGCTGATGGTGGTGCTGGCGTTTGCCGAGTACCTGCTGGTGCTGCGCGGCCTGTCGGCGCTGGAGGCGATGAAGGAAAGTTTTCGCCTGACTCGCGGGCATTTCTGGCGAATTCTGGTGTGCCTGCTGTGCGTGATGACGCCACTGTGGCTGCTCAAGGGCGCCAGCGTGGCGGCGTATCCCCATCCCGCGCCGCTGCTGGGCGTGCTGATCGACAGCGCCCACAGCTTCCTGCAATTGTTTACCAGCGTGGTGCTGTTCCGTTTATTCATGCTGATCGGTGGCGACGCCGACGCGCGGTGATATGCTCCGTGCCACCTCTGAAACGCTATAAGCCGAGCCAATGACCCGTTTATTGCGCATCACCCTGTTGAGCCTGTTGATCATCGCGGGCCTGCTCACGGCACTGATCTACAGCCTGACCTGGCGCCCCGCCGACAAGCAAACCCTGCCCGTGAGCTGCGTCGCGCCCCGTGCGCCGACCCTGCTACCCGGGCAGGCGCTCAAGGTCATGACCTGGAACGTGCAATACCTGGCCGGCAAGAACTACGTGTTCTGGTACGACACCGCCGACGGCAGCGGCCCGGACGACCGCCCGACCGTGGAAGACATGGCCTCGAGCCTGGACGAAGTGGCCCGGGTGATCCGCGACGAACAACCCGACATCCTGCTGTTGCAGGAGCTCGACGAAGGCGCCAAATCGTCCCACTACCAGGACCAGGTGGCCCTGCTTCAGGAACGCCTGGTCGACCTCTACCCGTGCAGCGCCCAGGCCTTCGACTGGAAAGCCGATTTTGTGCCCAACCTGCATATCTTCGGCAGCGTCGGCCGCAAACTGGTGACCCTGAGCCGTTACCAGATCGAACACGCCGAACGCCTGCAACTCCCGGTGTCGCCGGCCAACTTCATCAGCCGCCAGTTCCAACCCAGACCGGCCTTGTTGCTGACCTATTTGCCGCTGAGCGATGGCGGCCAACTGGCGGTGCTCAATACCCGGCTGGATGGCGACATGCCTGGGCGGTCGGCAGTGCAAGCACAAGCGAAAGCCACGGTGAAGTTGCTGGACAAGTTCGAAGGCCGTGGCACGCCATGGCTGATCGGCGGGGACTTCAACTTGCTGCCATTGGGGCAATTACTGCGCCTGGACGCGGTTAAGCGCGGCCAGTATTCGCCGGACAGTGAGCTGCATTTGCTGTGGGACAAATACCCGATGATCCCGAGTAACAGTGAATCCAGTGGGATTGATCGTGAGAAATGGCTGACAAACTTCCCGAATGATCCGAGCGTAGAGGGTCCGGATCGTACGTTGGATTATCTGTTCTACAGCCCTCGGATCAAGCGGGTGGAGGCTAAAGTGCGGCAGGCGGATACGTTGCGCATCTCCAATCACTTGCCGGTGATTGCCCGCTTCCTGCTGCCGGCTGCGCAATAACCAACACCTCAAACCCTGTGGAAAGCTGGGTCCCACCGTCGTTCTCGGTGGTGGCTATTTGCGCGGTTTGATCCTGGCAGTTGATTCGGCCACCCACGGCCCCTGCGGCCAGTATCACTTACCGATCACCTACGATTGAAGACGCTCGTTCAGGGAGAACCCGTGCCTAGCCGAAGGACGCCGCGCCTTTTCTACAGACCCTCAAAGCCATTCCTTCTAAAAAGCTTTTTTTCACATGGACTTCGGATAAGGAGCGATCAACGCCGATATAGCTGTAGGAAATGTCGACACCCCTTGGAGAAACGTCCTATTTAAAGCCCTAAGTTAAATAAGAGACACTAACAGCCATGGCGTGAATTGAACGGCGAGGAGAGAAAGATGCGCTGGCTGGTTGTGAACTATAAAAGCCTCAATACGTTACCGCAGTGGAAAAGAACAGTAGGCATATCAGCAGATGGAAGCGTCTTTGTTCCAGCCGCCATTGGCGGTGTAGAAAAAACAGTCTCTATCTCCACGCTAAGGGATCAGGTGCCTGTGCGGATCCGCGCTGACCATGTCTATGTGCCTATGGTGTGGCTGGCTGAAAACTTTCCAGTTTCTCTAGAGGGATGCCAGATGATGGGAGATGCCGCATTAAAATGGTTCGGTCGCCGTGGAAAACCAACCCCTGAAACTAAAAACCGTCATCGGACTGCCTGGGTAACACAATCACGCCCGTCTGAGACATTACAGGCATACCCTTTAACTCGCGGCGTTTGACGCTAACCTTTTAGTCGATCTTCGAGTGTTTCTTTAATACGTCACGCTTGACCCTACTCAACTTATTCTATTCCCCAACCCTTCGTTTTGATCAGGGAAACGTCATCACCAGCCTCGCACTGCCGCTGAAAGCACCGGAGGTCACTGTACCTTGCGATTTTAGCGTGGAGTTCAAGCGTATCGGTGTATAGCCGGCCCCCACGGTCAGCGTATAGGGTTTGCCCGGGGCCGCATAGCCGACGTGCAGCTGCGAATAAAGCCCTTCTACCCCGTTTAGCTTTATGCTTTTATCAAGGGTAATCGTTACTTTAGCGCTGCGATTACAGTTCACGAACACGGTGCCGTAGGCGAGGTCAGTGTTAGCTCTCTCAGGTGTAAGTTCATAATGGCGAAGCTGAAGGTCACCGTTAAGACTGCAAGTGACTTGCTTCTGCGCTCCCCCCCCCACAACAACCCCTCCGCTTTGAGTGCCGGTTTTCATACACCAACCGTCCCAGGTACTCCCCGCCAAGGGGAAAGAACAAAAATAAACAACCACGGGACCAATAGCGCCAATATCGGTCGTGCTGAATACCGGCAACCCTTGAGAGCCTAATTGTTGTTTCGCATAATGCGTAAGCGGACTGTGCGTGCTCGGTGTCCAGCCAGAAATCTGCCCGGGAGGACCCACGCTATGACTTTCGCCGTTTCCAAAAAAAATAAAATAACGCATCCCTGGCAGCTCGTGTGCAGGAAAGGCATTAAGCGGCGAACTGGAATAGCTCTTTTTAAACATATCCGACTCTGACGCTGGCATCTCTCCCTTCAACGTCATATAGCCCGTCGCGTCTTGAGTTAAATACAACGTCGCAAACGTTGGCGTCGCAAAAAGCAAAATTAAAAAACCAACATAAAGCCTCATCAACAACCTCCTATAATATACATAATCATTTGCCGACCAGGATATTCGGGAGGTGATCTCTGAACACAAGTGGCTAATGCAGTCATATTGCTTAAAAAACGCCACCTCTAAGCTTTACTTTTTGGGGTAGCAATCAAAACCAAATAGCATTTATCAAGGAAACGTCATCACCAGTCGGGTACTGCCGCTGAAAGCACCGGAAGTCAGTGTACCTTGAGTGTTTAGCGTGGAGTTCACCCGTATTGCTGTGTCGCTGGCGTTAATTGTAACCGTATAGGGTTCGCCAGCGGACGCATAGCCGATGTGCAGCTGCGAATAAAGTCCTTCTACACCATTTAGTTTTATGCTTTTATCAATGGCAAGCGTCACTTTAGCGCTGCGATTACAGTTCACGAATGCGGTGGCGAAGGCGCGGTCATTGTTTACTCTTTCGGAAGTGAGTTCATAGTGGCGAATCTGAAGATTACCGTGAAGATTACAGCTCAGAGGTTTCTGCTGGGGCCGATCAATAATAATCCCTCCGGTTTGACTGCCCGCTTTTAGACACCAAATTGCTTCACCGGGAGCATTTTTTAGGGGGCGATAACAAAAAAAAAAGGACTATGCTACCAATTGAGCCAATACTGGTCTTAATATATATTGAGAAGCCGAAGCTTCCGTCGTAAAAGCTATGAAAAAATCTCATAAAATACATTCAGCCTAAAAAGTTGCTCGAACCGTTATTAAACCCGACTTATTTACACCTAAAAATATTTAACCGAGATAGTTATACTGCTCGTGAATTCCCCCCCCTTTAGCTTTGCCCCCGGCCGCGCAACCAAGGTGGCAACAATACTATTATCATCTTGAGTCCTTGAAATATGTGAGGTGCCTGGCGTCCAGGGACTATTCACTCTTGGTACGAAAATTTCGATACCCAAACCTTCAACACTCGTATTAATTAGGTTTCCAGCCCAACCTAATGGGGCTGCCATACTCAAATGAATATAGGCATCTTGCCCGCCGCAAGACACTTTAAGGCCAATAGGTATCCGATATTGCCTCGTGGAAATCTTCGTAACATCAACCTCATTAAATTTTACATCCAGAGATTTGCCCTGGTTAAACTTGCAGGTTGGCTGATTTACACTTCCGGAGATTGTCACAGTGACTGTATCCGTTCCCGCCAGGCAGCCATTTGATATCACACCTATTAACAAAGCCCCAAAAGCGACTAGCCAGTTAGTATGGTTTTTTTTGATCATGGGTATGCTGCCGTCACGTTGACCAGTGCAGTAAAGTTGCCACTGACAATACCCTTGCCGTTGAGTCTTAGCAGGTAGGCATTGAAAGACAAGCGCTCCTGCGTTGTACCGCTCAGGGGATACGTCAGTGTGTCGGTGTTTATGGCGATAAGCGTGCTGTCTGCCTGTTCAAGGACGATTGCCACGCCAGACGCCGCGCCATTGATTGCCAACGCACCGGCCAGCAGCGGCTCTGGCTGGCCGCTGAAACTGATGCTGAGTGCGGAGGCCGTCTCGCAGGTGTTAACGGTAATATGAAAGGGCGTCGCGCGGCTTTTGCCTGTGCTGATTAATTCGCGCTTATCGAAGGTCCCCATCTGGACGGTCTGCTCCGGGCTGTCGATGCTCAAGTCGCAAGGTGGGACAATCAATTTGCCAGAGAAATTTATACGTATATCGTCGGCGCATACTGAGTGCGCCGCTAATAATAGAGCGCTTGCAGCACTAATGTTGATAAGCGTTTTTTTCATGGCAAAAGCCTGCGCTCTACGGATAAATAAAAGGGCATGGTTGTGGTTTTTTACACACAAAGAGGCCGCGAAGGACTACTTCGTAGGCTTAAACGAGCACAGCGTTTGTTCGCAGGTGTAGTTCAGCTTTTGATAACCGCCGTAATCGTTGATATAGCCGATTACCGGGTGTTTGATGTTACGTGCCTCAGGCTCCAGGGTGCTCGATGAGAAGGGCGCGAGCATCACCGGCTCAAAATTGCTTTCGCTTTTTTTGTCCGACGCATCCTGCAGATCAATGATGGTCACGTAATAAGGGGTCGGGTTTTCCACCTGAAAATCACCCGACGCCTTGCTAACGATCAAGCGCTCCTGCCAGACAATATTTCTGCCGGGCGTGATTTCCTGCGGTCGGTAGAAGAGTTTTATCTTGGTCTGCAAAGCGATTTGCATGGTATTCGACGTTTCGGTACGCGGCGGCACTTCCCGAAGGTTGAAGTAAAACAGCGACTCGCGGTCTTTGGGCAGTTGCTCGGCTTCCGGCGTTTTCAGCAACTTCACCTGCCCGCCCGTATCGGGCTCTACTCGCTGCAAGGGCGGTAGCACAATGATCGGTGCGGTGACTTTTTGCTGTTGCTCGTTCTCGATCCAGGACTGAGCCAGGTAGGGCATTTCTTTGTTGTCGTTGCGAATATTCAGACTGACCGATTTCTTGTCGCCATCGAAAATAATCCGGGTGCGGTCCAGGGATATCGCAGCGTGTGGAGCAAGACCCGGCAGCGCGATACAAACAACAGCCGCAAGGGCCTTAAGGTGTGGGGTTTTGATGTTCATTAGGTTACTCGTATTAATATTGAGGCTGGCAGCGCAACGTGTGGCGCTGCTCTGACTGCACGTTCGTCGGCAGGATGACGTCGCAGCTGTTGTTCGCGCCCCACTTCACCTGGAACTTGGACTCGGCCGTGATTCCGGTTAGGTAGGCAAAACCGCTGTCAGCAATGATGGCCACTTCGCGTCCTGAGGCATCCTGCAGGCTGGCGCCAAACGGTGGGTATGAGCCATCCGGCAGCGTTAAGGTGACCAGGGCCTTGGACCCTTGAATGACGGTCAGTCGGCGATAGCCGATGGCGCCTTCGGTCAGGGTCGCTTCGGTCACCGATTTGCTGGCTTCCATGTCATCGGCCAACTTGTTCACGTCAATGCTCACGTCGGTGCGCGAGTAGCTGGTGTGGGCAGGTACTACTGCCACACCCATTGCGTTGGTGCGAACTTGGCCGTTTCGCAGGGGCACGCCCTCGACGCCATTGGTGTCGAGCATGATGCGTGTACCGCCATTGAAGGTCGGAGGATGCAGGGCGCCGCCGGCAGCGGTTACCGTCGCGCCGCCCTGCATGCCAAACCCTACGCTCTGGCTGCCATCCGATTGATAGCTGCCGTTCAAGTTGTAGTCGCCATGGGCGGTTCTCTGGCTGTAATACCCCTGCATGCCTTGGCCTTCGGCACCGCTACTGGCCCTGACCTGGTAGTTATTTTCGTTGTTGTACTTGGAGTAGCTGGCGGATTGACGCAAGTCGCCTTTGTTCAGATAGGTGTCGTAGCCCACTCTCTGGCTGGCACCGAAAGGCACAGACACAGACAGGGACACGCTGTTACTGGTTGATTGGGTATTGCGTGTCTGGCTCAGGGACAAGGTCACGGAGACACCTTTGAATGCCCCGACGTTAAAGTAGCGGCTGGCATTCGCACTCAGGTAGTCGGTAGCGCTGTTGTCCCAATAGTCTTCGTGGGTATAGGACAGGAAGGTGCTAAAGCCCAGGTCGGTAAAGTTTTTATTGGCCAGTATGGTGTAGGCCGTCTTGCTGTTTCGACCGTAGACGTCGTGATTGCGGGCGTTGACAAACTCATCCATCGTCATGAAGTTTCGTTCAGAGAACCGGTACCCGGCGAAGGTGATTTCGCTGTCGTATTCGTCGAAGCGCTTGGCGTAGTTCAAACGCCACGAGTGCCCCGTGAGCCGCCCTTGCTCGGGCACAACGGCGCGCGTCTGGGTGACGTCCACCGACACCACGCCGAACTGGCCAAGGTTGTGTCCGATGCCGCCCGCGACCGCGCTATAGCCGTCGGTCAGCAGGCCGCCGCCAAACAGCGACCAATCGCTGTTTAGGCCCAAAGACATTTCGCCCGTGGCAAAGGTTGGCCCTGTTTGCTCTCGGTCCCAACTGCTGGGGCGACCGGCAGTCACGTTGTAACGCACGTAGCCCGGCCGGCTCAGGTAGGGCACGTTGGCTGTTTCCATCTGGTAGTTCTGGGTGCTGCCGTCATCCTCGGTGATTTCAATATCCAGCTTGCCGCTCACCGCGCTGTTGATGTCACGGATGCGAAAAGGGCCGGGCGGCACCGCTGTTTCATAGAGCACGCGCTCACCTTGGCGTACCGTCACCCGGGCATTACCCTGAGCGACACCCACGACTTCAGGTGCATACCCGCGCAGGCTTGGCGGCAGCATTTGGTCGTCGCTGACTAGGTTGACGCCCTGGTAGCGGAAGCCATCGAACAGCTTGGAGTTCAGGTTGATTTCACCCAACGTCAACTTGGCGCCCATTGTCGGTAACGGGCGATAGGCGTAGAGGCTGCTCCAGGAAAAGTTCTGGCCACTATAGGTCTGGCTTTGGTAGCGACGGCCTTGGAAGTCGCCACGCAGGCGCCATGGGCCAGCGTTAAAACCCAGGGTTCCGTTGGTGCCGATTTGCGTGGATTTGCCCATGTCCGAGTATTGGCTAGTCGAGCCGTTAAGGTTGTAATCCAGCATGAACCCGGCAACGCCTTGGTCCCACTCACTGATGGGCGTCCAGTTGGGGTCGCGATATTCCAGCCAGGCTTGGGGCACAACAACGTACAGAACACCTTTGCTCATATCGGGCCTAAGACGCACGCCGGCAAGACTTTCTACGTCCGCGCACGCCTGTGCCGGCCCCCAGGTACCGAGTTGCTGCAGCGCCTCGGGCTTTAAGCCAAAGTTGGCCACCATCTCCATCGGCAGGCAGGCCCGCGTGGTGGTTTCGCTCTCGTCGACGGGGTAGAAATGCAAGCTCCCTTCGGGCAAGGCTCTATCGTTTACTTTCAGACTCATCAGGTACTGACCGGGCGTGACATAGTTGGCCGATTTGAACCGGCTCAGGTCAATGCCGCTGCGATCGGAGATGTCCATGACGTCGAGGTTAAATTCGACGGCCTGAGAGGCCTGTGAGTAGTTCAACGAGCTCACCAATAACACGGTCGATAGAGTTTTCTTCCCAGGGGTCATAGGTTTTCAAACACTGAACTATATTTAGTTTCTGAATGCTCTAGATACGCTAGAAGGCAGATGGGTACTTCAGTGACTCACGTCTGTGTCTGGTAACGCAGGCAGTCTTATGACTTGGACATAACCGGATATAAATATTGATATTCTTTGCCTGGCCCCGAGCGCAATACTCGGCCAAGACTGAAACTAGACGTTTAAAGCGCCGAGACTCAAGAGCCCCGACGCACAAACGGAGATATAACGAAACAGCGTGTCAAGACACGGTTAACGCTTATTCGTAGGCCAACATGAAGTTAGCAGTCGCATTGAACGAACCTGGGGTGACCGCTTCGTCTTTAGCGGTGGTGCCTTTCAGGTAAGCGCCGAAAACCAGGGTGTTGTCGCCTTGCAGCAGTGTACGGGCGGTGGAAGCCTCACCCAGCTTTACCTGTACGCCAGAACCGTTGGTCAGCACAATGCCAGCGCCTTTGGCCGAACCTGCAATACCCAGAAGGCTGCTATCGTTCGCGTCGGCATCACCACCGAAGGTGACTTTAACTTTCTTCAGTGTGCTGATATCACACTGGCGCAGTTCGATATTAAAGTTTTTAACTTCAGAGGTACCGTTGTCAGCCAACGCCTTGTTGGAAACTTGGTCCATGATGACGGTCTGGTCTACGCTTTTAGAGTCCAGCGAGCAAGGCGCATCAATGATCGAACCTTCAAAGTGAACTTTACCGCTGCCGGCAGAAGGCGCAGGTGCAGCATAAACAGTTGCACTGCTAACAATGAGCGCAGTGAAAATTGCCAGGGGAGCCTTGTGAAACTTCATCTTGTCATCCTTAGGGTTCAAGTGAGGGGGTGTATGCGACGCTAAATACCTTACTTCGAAAGCTTGCTGTCGCAGCCGTTGGTATATTAAGGACTTCAAGGGTGCGTTCTAAGAGGCTCGTTCCTGCGTCCATTTAGGACCAGTCCTACAGAACTGTAGGCTGCATCTGATACCCTTTGAAAATCGCCTGATAGCCAGGATTGAAGTGCGCCTCGCCCGGAGGAACCGCTCGAGTTTCTCGCTGGCACAGGCAGGGCTGTCCGACAGCACCGCCAAAGAATCGCAGTAATGGCGTGCCCTGCCCTATACGTATGGCGTGAAGAGGCGGCGGTGAAGGATCACCGCTATAGACGGGGAGGTTCCGAGCGAAGGCTTGCGAGGGCTTGCTCCAGCTCAAAGATGGCTTGCTCAACGGCGTCGCCCGCGTCCATCAAGGTTGAGTAGGGCACTTGTTGCTGGCTACAGACCTGCTCCAAGCGTTCGCAACAGGTAATCAGGCGGTTGGCGGTTACCACGCGCGCTGCGCCTTTGATTCGGTGGCCCAGTTCGAACAACTCACTGATGTTCTGATCTTCCACCAGCTGGATCAGGTCCTCCAGGTCTTTGCGATTACTCACCATCAATTCGTCGATCAGATGGTTCATCAAGGCCGTGTCGCTTCCGGTCAGTTCCTCAAGCGGCGCGAGGTCGTAGAGCACACCCTGGTCAAAGTGCTGAAGGGGCTCGGTATTAATCACGGGTTTGTAACCCAGATTCTGCCGGACCAGGTGATGGATAGCGCTGATGCGCTCGGCGAGTACATCAAGCCCCACGGGCTTGATCAAACAATCGTTCATGCCCGCCTGGATACTGCGTTCTATCTCTTCGGGTTGTGCATCAGCCGTCAGCCCAACGATGACGCAGGCCTGACGTTGTTGCTCGCGTTCCTCCTGACGGATGGCTTTGGCGAGTTCCGGGCCGCTCATCAATGGCATATGGCAGTCGGTGAGTACGATGTCGAGTCCACCTTTGAGCCACTTTTCCAGCGCAACCGAACCGTTTTCAGCCTCTACGACCTCATGCCCCAGAAAGCTCATTTGCTGGCGCAGAATCTCCCGGTTGATCGCGTGATCATCGACCACCAGCACCTTCCAGGTCTGGACGATTTCCGGCAGGTTTCTCACGCCATCCAGCTGATGCACTTCAACCGATTCCAACGTATTGAGCAGCAGTTCCACCTGCACCTGAGTGCCCTGCCCCCGTGCACTGTTCATCGTGAGCCTGCCACCCATGAGTTCACACAACGAGCGGCTGATCAGCAGCCCCAAACCCGCGCCTTCTTGACCTTTGCCTACGCCTTCTATCGTCTGGCTGAAGGGTTGGAAGAGCTTTTGCTGATCGTCATCGGAGATGCCGATGCCGGAGTCTTCGATCAGCAACTGTACGCTCAAGCGACCCGACTCCATGGCCTCGCCGCGGATTTGTACCTTGACACTCCCTTCGTCGGTAAATTTGATCGCATTGCTCAGCAGGTTGGAGAGCACCTGCTTGAAGCGCTGCGGATCGAGCAACACATCGCAGTTGATACTCGAGTCGATATCCAGCTTCAGATCGAGGCCTTTTTGCAGTGTCAGCCCCTCAAAGACCTTTACCACTGACTCCATTAATTCACGCAAGTTGGAGCGTTTGGGCGCCAAGCTCAGGCGCCCAGACTCGATACGCGCGATGTCGAGAATGTCACCGATCAGGCCCAGCAAGCTTTTGGCTGATGAATAGGCAATCTCGATACCGGCTTGATCGAAGGTGCCTCGCTCGCCACGCTTAAGCACCAGTTCAAGGATGCCGATCACAGCGTTCATCGGCGTACGAATTTCATGGCTCATGGACGCGAGAAACGTGGTTTTGGTGCGGCTCGCTTCATCGGCAATGTTCTTGGATTTCTCCAATTCATCGACCAGTTGACGATGCTCTGTTACATCCAGCCAGCCACAAATGACACCGATGACGTTGCCTGCGGCATCATGAAACGGCTGAATCCAATAGTCGATCCACAGCGACTTTGCATTCAGTGTCAGCGCGCACGACTGAGTTACCGCCCGGTCTTCGTCCATGGCCTTCAAATAACTGTTGTGAAAATCGGGGAGCAGCGGGCAATTACTGTCGATGATTTGCTCAACCGTTTTGCCCAGAACCTGTGACCGGGTCAGCCCCACTACTTCCAGATAACTGTCATTGCAGGACAGCATTCGGCCGTCGCGGTCGCGCATATAAACGGGATGCGGCATGCCGTTGCTCAGTGCCTGCATCAGCGCCAGATGGTCGACCAGCGCCTGCTCCGCCGCGACGCGTTTTCTGATCTGCCGGCGCAAGTAAAAGATCCAGCCCAAGGCCGTCAGTAATATAAGCAACGCTGCGCCCACAATGCTGGCGATCACCCCTCGATAGTCGTGCCAGGTCTGCCCGCTCATCGAAGCATTGGCACGCCAACGATTGGAAACGGCGTTCAGTTCTTCAGGCGGAATGCTCAGTAAGGCTTTGTCTAGAATCGACTGCAGTTCGGTATCACTGCGGCGCATGGCAAAGTTGCCGGTGGCTTGGCCGTTATCAATGATGTTGGCCACTTTTAGCTTCTGGTCGTAGAGCCGGGCCACGTAGTAGCGGGCGACACTCAAAGAGACGATGGCGGCATCGGCCTTGTGCGTGTTGACCATGCTCATGGCATCGAGAGTGGTAGAGGCCGTCACCATGCGGATTTGTGGAAAGTCGGTTTTGATCTTGTCGAACACCACGTGGCCTTCGGCGACGGCCAGACGCTTGCCTTGTAGGCTGTCCAGATCGGTAATGTCGTGGCTGGAACTGACGTTGGTCACCAGTGCAAAAGAGGTGGAGCCAAACGGACGACTGAAGCGCAGAAAGGCTTCGCGGTCGGTACTTGCGGTCAAAATCGCCAAGTCGGCTTCGTTGGTTCGTATGGCCTCCATGATGCTTGGAAAACTGCCCTTACGTAGCACCTCGAACTGCAGCCCGCTGCGCAGGGAAATCATACTCAGCAGATCGGCGACGACACCGTTGAAATTACCGTCGGTGTTGTAATAGGCAATAGGTGCAAGGTCGTCATTGATCACTAGACGCACCACCGGATGGCGCTGAATCCAACGACGCTCCTGAGGCGTCAGCAGCAATTTTCGATCCGTCAGCGCAACGTCCCCGCCGCTCCAACGTTTGACGATCGTCATCAATCGCTCCTCACCCAGGGAGTCGATGACCGTATTGATAATATGCTCCAGGCGCGGGTTTCCCTGGTGCATAGCAAAAGCGAATCCGCCGGAATTGATATCCAGAAAACGCTCAAGTCTTATATCGTTGAAAAAATCCCGGTTGATCATGCTGAACGCCGATAGGTGATCGCCCAGGTAGAGATCGGCGGGCCCAAATGCCAAGGAGGCCATGGCTTCCATGTGTGACTTCATTGGAACAAGTTTCGCCGCGGGGAAGCGCGCTTGTAGCTCAGCCAACGGCAAATAGTCCGCAGGTGTGGCAATCGTCAGCCCGCTCAAGTCATCGTCAAAAGTGCGGGAATCACCTTGGCGCCTGAACAGCGCCGGCCGATCCTTTACGTAGGGCTGGCTCAACACCACCGAAGGATTGTTGAGCTCAAAGCTGTTGGAGCTGGACAGCAGATCGACTTGCCCGGACTCCAGGGCGGCTAAGGCACTCGCTCTGTCAGGTAGGGCAACGACCTGGACCTCAACGTTCAACAACTGAGCGATCAACGAGACAATGTCAGCACTGATGCCCTCATAGTCTTGACCGTTAAAGATGGTGTCCAGTGGGGGAAAGCTTGACGCAGACACACCCAGCACCAGACGGTGCTTTTGTCTCAGCCAATGCCAGTCGTCTTCATCCAGCACGATGTCCGTAGACTCTTGGCTTAGCCGACTGCCGAGATTGAGCGGGCTGACCGCGGGGCCTTCGGCAGCCGCTAAAAAACTCATCACTATGAGACAAAAGGCGAGCATGCCGTTCGTTACCCGCGTGGATATATGAAAGTTTTTCAATCGGGTTACCTGCGTGAAACGAAAGGTACTGTTTGAACGCTAGTTCATGCAGTAGAAAAATGTAAAAACCGATAAGCACGGTGGCGGGCAGCCACTACGGTGCCTATTGTCTAATCACTAAGTTGCATCCGGCGTTGCATAGTTTGCACTTTGGTCCTGGCAGTAGGAAATGAAGTGCTTGCCGGGCATTGGCCGTGCGAACAAAAAGCCTTGAGCCAACGTGCACCCAAGCTCCAGTAGCTGCTTGGACTGCTCTTGAGTTTCCACGCCCTCGATCACCAGCGACAGTCCAAGGGATTCGGAGAGGGTCACCGTGCTGCTGATAATCGCTCGGCTACGGGGTTGGAAGTCCAGTTTCCGTACGAACGAGGCATCCAGTTTTATCTGACTGAAAGGGAACTCGCAGAGCCGCTCAAGCGAGGAATAACCGGCGCCGAAGTCATCCATCGCCAACCCGCATCCGAGTAGTCTTAGCCTGACTAGCGTTTCCAGGCTACTGGCCGGCGCCAGCACCAATCCTGTCTCGGTGACTTCAAACATCAACCCACTGGCGGGTAATTGAGACTGCTCCAGCGCTTGGCTGATATGTTCCAGCAGTTCCAAGGAGGCCAGTTGTGATACGTGCAGGTTGAAGGCCAACTCAATAGGCTGTCGTCGCTGCGCTAACAGCTTTTGCAACGCGATGCCTTGGCTGAACAACGAGGTAAACAACTGCTCCACAAGATCGTTAGCTTCCATGACGGGCAGAAAGCGAATAGGCGACAGTATCCCCAGTTGCGGGTGGTTCCAGCGAGCCAGCACCTCCGCCCCATTTAACTGACCTGTGGCCAGACTCACTTTGGGTTGATAGTAGGCCTCGAACTCGCCATTGTTGAGGCCTCGTTGAATATCCGAGGCGCAAATCGCTACAGTGTCCTCGCCATGCGTAGATTGGGTGAGTTGAGGTCGACGGTAACGTTGCAACAGCACCTTAGCCCGGCCGAGATTGAATGGCTTTCCCAAGTCCCCAAGAAACACCAGCCCAAGCGAGTGGACCATCGAAACCGTTGCCTGACGCAGGACCGGATCGAGGTCGCTGCTAAGAATCACTGAGCGTAACAGGCCGAGTTGACTCGCATGGTGCAAGAAGGTCAGGCCGTCCATACCACGCATGCGCAGGTCACATATCGCAATGTCTACGCCGCCGATGGCTTTTAGTGCTGCGAGCGCTTCATTTCCGTCTGACGCCTCACACACGTGCGCGACTCCCGCCTTCTTTAAGGCAGATACGGCGACCAACCTTTGAAAAGGCTGGTCTTCAAGTACCAGTACGCTGAGTTCGGGCATGGCAAACCATCTAGAAATAGATAACAAGCGCAATAATCACCGAATTTTCCTACAAAATCGTTCGTCCGCGTCCTCCTGAGTTGTCAGACCATTCCTACGCGACTGAGGAAAAAACTCAGGCCCTACAAAAGCACTCGCACTTACTAAAAATCGTGATAAATTTTCCTAGAGAGATAGGATTGGTTACTTTACCATTCATCGGCTTTCACAATTTAATGCGGCCCAACTAGGCTTTGAGGTCGACATTATTGAGGTGCGACACATAACTTTCTAGCGGATCTGATGCCAGGATGATCCTGTCAGCTTTTTAAGAGTGAAAAACTTGGACGATGTGAAAAATGAAAAAAGTATTAATTGTAGATGATCATCCAGTTATACGCGCCGCCCTGCGGATCGCACTTGAAAAGCATGACATGCACATTGTGGGTGATGCCGATAACGGTGTGGATGCGGTGAGCCTTATCAAGACTCTACAGCCGCGCATCGTCATTCTCGATATCGGGATGCCAAAACAGGATGGCCTTGAAGTCATCAGTCGTATCCGGGCGCTCGAACAGCCGGTATTGATTTTGGTATTTACTTCTTTACCCGTGGAAACTTATCTCAACCGTTGCATTGCGTTAGGCGCGAACGGCTTTGTCAGCAAAGAAGAAAGCTTAAATAATTTGACCAATGCGATCACCGCGCTGCTGGACGGATACACCTACTTCCCGAACCGTTCCTTGAATGCCCCGCACGCCGGAGATATTGAGACTAGCGACCTGGCGAGAGTAAAAAAATTGACCGACAGAGAAGTATTAATACTGCAGCAACTTGCACTGGGATATAGCAACAAAGTGATTGGCGACAAGATGCAGCTCAGCAATAAAACCATTAGCACCTACAAAACCAGAATACTGCGAAAGCTTAATCTGGACACCCTCTTGGAGCTGATTGACTTCTCCAGAAGAAACAACATTATAAAATGACTTTTCCCACACTTCGCATTTAAACACCCCTTGCCTGTGCAGATTATTCTTTATGAGCGCGGCGAACACATTTATTTCATCTGCACAGCGTGCAGCCGCTGAGTACCGGTGCAAAAACCCACTAATCGGCAGTGAGATTCCGCCGTCATGAAACTTCCTGTCCCTTTTCCATCAGCCTCTGAACGGACAGAACTGGCTCGGCAAGTCGATTCGACTCCGACTCGACATCGGACAATTGCTGCGTGAACACTTCCTATTGAAGACGGCCAATGAACGGTGAAAAAGGCCTGGGCGCCGATCCTGCTACCCGCCGCGCAATAACCAACACCACACAACGCTGGGCAAGCCAGCTCCCACATTTGATCTCCACACGACCTACTTGCGGGGTTTGATCCGGGCGGTTGGTTCGGCCACCAACGGGTCATCCGGCCAGTAATGCTTCGGATACCGGCCCTTCAAATCCTTCTTCACCTCGGTATACGTGCTGCGCCAGAAGTTCGCCAGGTCTTGCGTCACCTGCACTGGCCGTCGCGCCGGGGACAGCAGGTGCAGCTTGACCACCTGGCGCCCACCGGCGATGCGCGGTGTG
The DNA here is from genome assembly GCF_053345295.1 of Pseudomonas sp. M5A4_2d. Classification (NCBI taxonomy): domain Bacteria; kingdom Pseudomonadati; phylum Pseudomonadota; class Gammaproteobacteria; order Pseudomonadales; family Pseudomonadaceae; genus Pseudomonas; species Pseudomonas sp. M5A4_2d. The sequence continues at coordinate 173,743 of NZ_JBKEZW010000008.1, forward strand.
TCCGCCAGGCCGAACAATTCCTGCAAGCGCACCGCCAGAATCGGTGGTTGTTCGCTGTAGTCCAAACGCACCGAAGAGCCCGACGGCACTTTCACATGCTGCGGCGCCAGCTCGTCCAGGCGTTGGGGCAGCGGCCAGGGCAGCAGGTTGTGCAGGAAACTGGAAATATCCAGGTTGGCGAAATGGCTCAGGCGCGAGACTTTGCCCAGATACGGCATCAGCCAGTGCTCCAGGCTGGCAAGCAACGCCTTGTCACTGATGTCGGGCCATTCGCTGGTTTTACCGGCGTCCAAGTGGCGCAGCAGCATGACGCGGGCCTGCCATTGGCGCAGTTCAGGCGTCCACGGCAGCAGCTCCAGGCCTTTGCGGCGCACAAGGTTGACCAGTGCCTGGCTGCGGGCGGACTCGTCCAGCCCGGTCAATGGTTCACGGCTCAGCACCAGTTCGCCGACTTTGCGCTGGCGTTCAGCACGCAAGACGCCTTCGCGTTCATCCCAATCCAACTGGTCGACGTTGCGCACTTGCTCGGCGAGCACCGTGTCGAACAGCGCCGGATCGAAGTCCGCCGCGAGGTAGATGCGTTCTTCACGCTGGCCCTGCCGGCTGCCGAGGTCGGCGATAACCAACCAGGGTTGTTTCATCAGGCTGTCGGCTTCGGCGAACAGCGCGGCGCGGCCGTTGGCCAGGCGGTACTCGGCGCCACCGGGGCGACGTTGCTGGGCGACACGGTCCGGGTAGGCCAGCGCCAACAAGGCACCGAGCCAGCGCGGGTGGTCGGGGTCGGCCACGGCTTGAATCGCCGGGCCGCGTAAATAGCCACGGTATTGCCGCGCCAGTTGCTTGGCCCGCTGCACGCCACCTTGGGTGCCGCGCGCGCGTTCTTCACCGGACATCAAGGCCAGGCGGCTGTGCAAGTCAGCACCGCCACCGCGCAAGATATCGCGCTCACCTAACAGCGCGGCCACATCACACGCTGTCGACGCCAGTCCCAGGTCCTGCCCGCGCAGCAGCAGATGGGCGATACGCGGATGGGCCGGCAACTCGGCCATTTTCTGGCCATGGGCGGTCAGTTTGTCGTCATTCAAGGCGCCAAGGCGCACCAGCAGATCCTGGGCCTGGGCATACGCGGCAGTCGGCGGCACATCCAGCCACACCAACTGCGTGGGCGTGACGCCCCAGCGCGCCAACTGCAAGGCCAGGCCTGCGAGGTCGGCGGCGAGGATTTCCGCGCTGCCGTACGCAGCCAGACCTTCGTGCTGGTCCTCGGACCACAGGCGATAACACACGCCCGGCTCCAACCGCCCTGCCCGGCCGGCGCGCTGAGTAGCACTGGCACGGGAGATGCGTTGGGTGTCGAGGCGGGTCATGCCGCTGCCCGGGTCGAACCGCGGCACCCGCGCCAGCCCGGCGTCGATCACTACGCGCACACCGTTGATGGTCAGGCTGGTCTCGGCGATGTTGGTGGCCAGCACAACCTTGCGTTTACCCGCCGGCGCCGGGTCGATGGCGGCGCGCTGGGCATTAAGGTCGAGCTCGCCATGCAGCGGGCACAGCAGCACATCACTGCGATCCCCCAAAGCGTCGGCCAGTTGCTGGTTAACCCGGCGAATCTCCGCCTGCCCCGGCAAAAACACCAGCACGCTGCCGGTTTGGTCATGCAGGGCTTCGAGGATGGTCTGCACCACACGCGGTTCGATGAATTCACCGGGCTGGTACGGCCGCCCCCAGCGCATCTGCACCGGGAACATGCGCCCTTCACTGCGCAGGATCGGCGCGTCATCCAGCAGCCCGGCCAGGCGCTCGCCTTCGAGGGTGGCGGACATCAGCAGGATTTTCAGTGGCTGCTCATCGCGAAACAGGTCGCGGCCGTTCAGGCTCAGGGCCAGCGCCAGGTCGGCGTCGAGGCTGCGTTCATGGAATTCGTCGAAGATCAGCAGGCCCACGCCCTCCAGCGCCGGGTCGTCCTGCAGGCGGCGGGTGAGGATGCCTTCGGTGACCACTTCGATGCGCGTCGTGGGGCCGACCTTGCTGTCGAGGCGGATACGATAGCCGACGGTTTCGCCGACCTTTTCACCCAACTCACTGGCCAGGCGCTCGGCGGCCGCGCGCGCGGCGAGACGGCGAGGTTCGAGCATCAGGATGGTTTGCCCCGCCAGCCAAGGCTCGTTCAATAGCGCCAAGGGTACGCGGGTGGTTTTACCGGCGCCGGGCGGCGCTTCCAGCACGGCTTCATGGCGATTCGCCAAGGCGTCACGCAAGGCGGGTAAAACATCATCGATCGGCAACGAATTCATACTGGCTCCAAAGCAGAGCGGCGAGTATAACGGCGAACTGGCGGATGCCGGTGGTGGTCTCAAAGACACCACTGGCTTCGAAGATAAAAACGGTCAAAAGTGGGAGCGGGCTTGCTCGCGAAAGCAATCTGTCAGTCGACGAATATGTTTCTGAAAGACCGCATTCGCGAGCAAGCCCGCTCCCACATTGGATAGTCGTCGTCGCGTAGATCTGGCTTATAGTCACCTTTCAACCGTGTTCAGGAGAATTTTATGCGTATCGCTTCCCGTGTCATCGGCGGTGTCCTCGCCGTCACCCTGCTGAGCCAACTGACGGCCTGCGGTTCGATTTTCTACCCGGACCGCCGGGGCCAGATCGGCGGCAAGGTCGACCCGGCGATTGCCGTGCTCGATGCCGTTGGCCTGCTGTTTTATGTCATCCCGGGGTTGATCGCATTCGGCGTCGACTTCGCCACCGGCGCTATTTATTTCGAGCCGGGCAAAACCGCACAAGTCGCGCCGGAGAAGTTGCACGAAGCCATCGGCGCCGACGGCAAAGTCGATAACGCCAAGCTGCAAACCATCATCCAGAAAGAAACCGGCCACACCCTGCCGCTGGATGACCCGCGCATGATCCAGTTCAAGGGCAGCGTGCAACAACTTGCGTCCCTGGGCCTGCAACCCGCCGCTTAAGGATTCGACCCGTTTATGACCAGCAGTCCCGAACACGCACGGCTCTTGCGCCTCGCCACCCGCGCTTCGGTGGGCGTGGCCTGTGCGCTGATTATCACCAAGGCCATCGCCTGGTGGCTCAGTGGCTCGGTGAGTATGCTCGCCGGGTTGACCGACTCGTTGCTCGACGGCGTGACCTCGCTGCTGAATCTGCTGGCGGTGCATTACGCGCTGCGCCCGGCCGATGATGATCACCGCTATGGGCATGGCAAGGCGGAATCGCTGTCGGGCATGGCCCAGGCGCTGTTTATCGCCGGCAGTGCGGTGTTGATCGCCTACCAGGCGTACCAGCGCTTGCAGCACCCGGAACCGGTCGGTGCGCCGTGGTTGAGCATCGGCGTGATTGTGTTTTCACTGGTGATGACCGTGGCGCTGCTGATGTTGCAACACCGCGTGATCCGCGAAACCGGCTCCAACGCCGTGCGTGCCGACTCACTGCATTACCGCTCGGACTTGATGCTCAACGGCAGCATCCTGGTGGCGCTGGTGTTGGCCGGTTTTGGTTTCCATCAGGTTGACGCGTGGTTCGGCCTGGGGATTGCCGTCTACATCTTGTGGAGTGCGATCCAGATCGCCCGGGAAAGTTTTGCAGTGCTGATGGACGAGGAACTGCCGCCGGATGTCAGCCAGCACATGCTGGAACTGGCGCGTGGCATACCCGGCGTGCTGGGTGCCCATGATTTGCGCACGCGGATCTCCGGCAGCCATTGGTTTGTACAACTGCATCTGGAATTGCCCGGGGAATTGACGCTGTCAGTGGCCCATGGCATCAGCGACCAGGCCGCCGATGCCATTCACAAAGCCTACCCTCGGGCCGAAGTGCTGGTGCACGCCGACCCGCTGGAAGTCGTCACGGGCGCCAAGGCCTAATACTGCACCTGATACCCGCGACTGGTCAGGCAGTTGCCCTGGGCCTGGCGGTAGGTTTGCACCACTGCCGGGGCCGGGGCGTAGGAGACCGCCTGCGGATCGAAACCACTTTGCTGCACCGCCCAGCGATAGCAGTCATAGCCATCCTGCTGCACCTGGGCCGGTGATTGGCCGTTCGCCGGATAGGCAATCACGTCATAACCATTGCCTTGCGGCGCGGGTTGCGGCGCCGGCACTTCTGTCGGCGGTTGCACCACCACGTACTGCTGGGTGGCGCTTTCATAGGTGTAATAGGAACCTGCCGCGAGGAAGAACAACGCGCTGCCTACCCATACTTCCCGGGCGTAGTCCGGCAGGTATTGCACGCGGATGCCGTACGGCGGCGTGACCACTACGTAACGCGGGCCTTGCGGGCGATACCAGTAGCCGCCGGAGAAGAAATAATCCTGGCCACGGTATGGCACGCGGTAATTGCGGTCGGGGAAGCGATCAACCATATAACCAGGGCGATATTGCGGCCCCGGGCCCCATCCGTTGCCGTGCCCATCAGGGCGACCTGGCCAGCGGTTGTCATTGGGGTGGCCATTATTGAAGCCGCCACCTGGGCGTGCGCCATTCCCAGCCTGCCAATGCGGGTTGCCGTCGTTGCGGCGCGGGATGTCCTGATAGTTGCCCTGACGCGGCTCCTGGGTTTGTCGAACCGTGTCCGGGCGACCTTGAATCGGCAGATTATTCGCCGGTTGTGGCGCTGGCCGAGGCTGTTCGGCGCCTTGTGGGCGACCTTGCCACTGCCCGCCGCCGTGCTGCTGTTGCTCAGCGCGATCAAAATGCTGGTTTTGCGGGCGCGGCTGATTGTTCTCGACATGCGGGTTCTGTGGCCGCGGCTGGTTATTCTCCGGACGCGGTTGATTGTTCTGCGGGCGCGGTTGGTTATTTTGCGGGCGCGGCTGTTCGTTACCTTGCCGCCCGCCTTCCGGGCCTCTTTCATGCTGACCGCCCCCTTCGGAGCGCGGGTCGTCGGCCATCACTTGCGTGCCGACGGTAACCATCAGCAAACCTACACCTGCCATACGCCAGATGCGCTTCATGCTATTCCTCACTGCGGATTAGGGCCTCGAGTGTCCGGCCTCATAGTATGAGACTGGAAAAGCCTCACCCGGTTCTGAGACAGGTTATCAGTCACGAGAACTTTCTTTGCAGTTAAAAAGAGGCAGGTAAAACCCACGCAAAAGAAAAGGGGTGACCCGTCGGCCACCCCTTGAGAATTTCGTCCTGGCTCAACGCTTTTGACGTTGGCTCACCTCACGCCGTCTTGTGGACAGTGTGCAGCCTGGAGGCCGGCTCAACCCTGCTGGGGTGGCGGCCGCAGCGGGCCTGATTGGGCTCGCTGTAAGTGGACTGTTGTCCAGGCGGTGATTCTGTTGGTAATCATAGGCCCGACGCGCCGATAGATGATTGCGAAGATTGCGTCAATAAACAGTGCTTGCGCAATTTTTAACCCTTCATAGATAATTCACCGCAATAGTTACGACAAAGGCTAACCCAATGAGCAAGCTTGACCGATACGACCTGAGTATTTTGGCGGAATTGCAGCGCGACGCGAGGATCTCCAACCAGGAGTTGGCCGAACGCATCGGCCTGTCGCCGTCGCCCTGCTCGCGCCGGGTCAAGCAGCTGGAAGATGACGGCTATATCGCGCGCCAGGTCGCCCTGCTCGACCGCAAGATGCTGGGCTTGAGCCTTACGGCCTATGTGCTGATCGGCATGGACCGCCACACACCCGAGCGTTTCGAGAATTTTGAAGCCGCGATCCGCACGCTGCCACAAGTGCTGGAATGCAGTCTGGTGACCGGGATGGATGCTGACTATCAGTTGAAAGTGGTGGTGCCGGACATGGATCACTACCAAAAACTGCTGCTGGGCCATCTGACCCGCATTGAAGGCGTGACCAGCGTGCGCTCCAGCTTTGTGCTCAACCAAGTGCTCAACAGCACCGAGTTGCCGCTGACGCACCTGCGTACCTGATCTCAAACACACTGAAGATCCCCTGTGGGAGCGGGCTTGCTCGCGAATGCGGTCTGTCAGTTAATGAATAGGTGGCTGACCCACCGCATTCGCGAGCAAGCCCGCTCCCACATTTGGACTGCACTTCGACTCAGGTCAATATTGCGTCTGTAACGCTGCCGTATACTTGCCCGCCTGCCCTGTCGGAAGAAGCCCATGAACAACATCGATCCCGCCGTTTTTGAAGAATGGATGATGACCGGCCTGGTCACCATTCTGATCATTTTCATGGGATTCATCGTCTGGGACCTGGCGAAGAAATCCAAAGCCGGGCGCTTTGGCTCGTTCATTCTGTTTTTTGTGCTGGGCCTGGGCGTGGCCGCGTTCATCATCAAGAGCGTGGTGATCGGCCTGATCGAGTCCGGCGCCCTATAACCGCGCCGGCACTTCCTTCCATTGGCCTTGATCCAGGCCATCAATCGACCAATCCCCGATACGCACGCGCACCAGGCGCAAGGTCGGCAAGCCCACCGCAGCGGTCATGCGCCGTACCTGGCGGTTACGCCCTTCGCGAATCACCAGCTCCAGCCAGTGCGTCGGCACGCTTTTGCGAAACCGTACCGGCGGGTTGCGCGGCCATAGCTCGGGCTCATCCAATTGCCGGGCTTCGGCGGGCAAGGTCATGCCGTCGTTAAGCTCCACGCCGTCACGCAGGCGTTGCAGTTGTTCTTCGGTGGGTTCGCCTTCGACTTGCACCCAGTAGGTTTTCGCCAGCTTGTGCTTGGGGTCGGCAATCCGCGCCTGCAACTGGCCATCATTGGTCAACAGCAACAGGCCTTCGCTGTCACGGTCCAGGCGGCCCGCCGGGTAGATGCCGGGGATGTCGATAAAATCCTTGAGGGTCGCACGCCCGCCTTCGTCGCTGAACTGGGTCAGCACGTCGAACGGTTTATTGAACAGGACCAACTTCGGCTCGGCCGGTGGCGCCTTGGCGACACGACGCGCTGCGGAGTACGGAGGTTTCACGCCAGGGCGGCGCGAATCGGGACGGGTGGGACGGGACATGGCAAAGGAACATCTAACGGTCAGGACCGACAATGCTAGTGGCCTGACCGTTAAATGACCATCCCAACCGCTTAGCGGAACGGCGGTTCGTCGAAACTGCGCAGTTTGCGCGAGTGCAGCGAGTTGAGTTCGGTGCGCAACAGATCCACCGCCTCGATGCCGATCTTCAAGTGCTGGCTGACCGCACGCTCATAGAACGCGTTGGCCGAACCCGGCAGCTTGATTTCGCTGTGCAGCGGTTTGTCCGAGACACACAGCAACGTGCCATACGGCACCCGCAAGCGGTAACCCTGGGCGGCGATGGTGCCGCTTTCCATGTCCACGGCCACGGCGCGGGACAGGTTGATCAACGGCCGTTCCTGGGCCCAACGCAGCTCCCAGTTGCGGTCGTCGTAGGTCAGCACGGTGCCGGTACGCAGGCGTTTTTTCAGCTCTTCGCCTTTTTCGCCCGTGACATTCGCCGCCGCTTGTTGCAAGGCCATCTGCACTTCGGCCAGGGCCGGGATCGGGATGTTCGGCGGCACCACGCGGTCGAGAATCCCGTCGCGGCGCATATAGGCGTGGGCCAATACGTAGTCGCCGATGGTCTGGGATTGGCGCAGGCCGCCGCAGTGGCCAATCATCAGCCAGCAATGTGGGCGCAGCACCGCGAGGTGGTCGGTGATGTTTTTCGCGTTGGACGGGCCGACGCCGATGTTCACCAGGGTCACGCCGTGGCCGTCAGTGGCCTGCAGGTGATAGGCCGGCATTTGGTAACGGTGCCAGACCACGCCGGCAGCAATCGCCGACGCTTCGCCGTGGTCCATGCTCTTGTCGATGATCACGTTGCCCGGCAGCACCATGCGGATAAACCGTGGGTCGCTGCGCAGTTGCTCCAGGCCATGCAGGATGAACTGGTCAACATAGCGGTGGTAGTTGGTCAGCAGGATCCACGGCTGTACATGGCGCCAGTCACTGCCGGTGTAGTGCACCAGGCGGCGCAGGGAAAAGTCCACACGGGCGGCATCAAACAGCGCCAGCGGCAGCGGGTCGGTGTTTTCCCAGTCATAGAGGCCGTCGGCAATGCCATCGGTGGCGGCAGACAAATCGGTGCTGGGGAACACGCGCGCGAGGGTCGCGGCAGTCACGCCGGATCCGGCCAATTCGTCGCCCTGCTCCACCACATACGGGTACGGAATGTTCTGCTGGCTGACGCCGACTTCCACCGTCACGGTGAAGTCGTGCATCAGCGGTACCAGTTGCTCCAGCAGGTATTTACGGAAGGCGGCCGGATGAGTGACGGTAACGCTGTAGGTCCCCGGCAGCTGGACCTTGGCATACGCGCGAGTAGTCTGTGGGACTTCGCCGTGGCAGTGGTAAGTCAGGCGCAGTTCCGGATAGCGAAACTGTGCGCGCTGTTCGGCGTCGGGTTCGACGCGGTCCTTGAGGTATTGCTTGAGGGCTTGATTGAGCGCGCCGGTAGCACGCTCATGAAGAGCCGCCAGCCGATCCACGGCTTCTTCGGCGGTTTGAACGACAACAAAAGCTTCGGTCACGGTAAGCATCCTGTGTTCTGACTTGCAGACCTTTATCTTGCCTGTATCCCGGCCTCACTGAAACAGTGGAATTGGATTGCGATCAATGTGGGAGCGGGCTTGCTCGCGAATACGGTCTGTCAGTTGCTGAATATGCGACTGATACGGCGCATTCGCGAGCAAGCCCGCTCCCACATTTTGACCGAGTTTAGTCAGAGGTTTGGGGTCGAGCGGGCGACAATCGCCTCAACATTCACACCGCGCGGCAAGGTGCCGTAAACCCGACCGGACGAATCGCCCAAGCGGCTGGCGATAAAACCATCACTGACCGCCGCATTCCCGGCCTCCAGCAGCAGCTTGGCCTGCAACGCCACGGCAATGTCCTCAGTCAATTGACGGGCCCGGTACTGGATATCTTGAGTGTCCATAAACGCCGACTTCAACTGCTCAATATGCTGCGCCAGTTGCTGGCTGCCATGCCCATTCCCCAGCTCGACAAACAGCGCCTCCAGCACACCCGGCTCCTTGGACAGCGCCCGCAGCACGTCCAGGCACTGAACATTGCCGGAACCTTCCCACGTCGAATTCACCGGTGCCTCACGGTACAGGCGCGGCAGGATACTGTCCTCGACATACCCGGCACCGCCCATGCACTCGGCGGCTTCGTTGATCATCGCCGGCGCGCGCTTGCAGATCCAATACTTGCCCACCGCCGTCACCAGCCGGGCGAATTTGGCTTCCTGCTCGTTATCGAGGTGATCCAGCGCGCGGCCCATGCGCATGCTCAGGGCCAGCGACGCTTCACTTTCCAGGGCCAGGTCGGCCAGTACGTTTTGCATCAGTGGCTGTTCACTAAGGACGCGACCGCCGACCAAACGATGGGCGCAATGATGGCTGGCCTGGGTCAGCGCCTGGCGCATCAACGCGCTGGAGCCCACCATGCAATCGAAACGGGTCATGGCGACCATTTCGATAATGGTCGGCACACCACGCCCCTCTTCGCCGATCATCCAGGCCAGGGCGCCCCGAAACTCCACTTCGCTGGAGGCGTTGGAGCAGTTGCCAAGTTTGTTTTTCAGGCGCTGGATGTAGAACTCGTTGCGTGTGTCATCCGGCCGGTGCCGGGGCAGCAGGAAACAGGTCAGGCCTTTGTCGGTCTGGGCCAGGGTCAGGAACCCATCGCACATCGGCGCCGAGCAGAACCACTTGTGCCCCACCAGTTCATAGGCTTGCCCCGGGCCACCCGCCCCCACAGGGTAGGCGCGCGTGGTATTGGCGCGCACGTCGGTGCCGCCTTGTTTCTCGGTCATGGCCATGCCAATGGTGGCGCCGGCTTTGTGGGCGATGCCGACGTTGCGCGGGTCGTATTCGGTGTTGAGGATCTTCGGCAGCCAGATCTGCGCCAGATCCGGTTGCAGGCGCAGGGCCGGGACGCAAGCGAACGTCATGGTCAGCGGGCAACCGGTGCCGGCTTCGGCCTGGCTGTGCAGGTAAGTCATGGCGGCGCGGGCCACATGGGCGCCGGACTGCGGATGGGCCCATGGCAGTGACGGCAGGCCATGCTCGACGGCGGTGCGCATCAGTTCGTGATACGCCGGATGAAACTCCACCAGGTCAATGCGATGGCCATAACGGTCATGGCTGTTGAACACCGGTTTGTTCTGGTTCGCCAGGAACCCGGCCGCCATCAGTGGCCCACCGGCCAGCGCGCCATACGCATCGATACGCGTCTCGGCCCAGCCGGCGCCAAAGCGGCGCGACCACTCTTGCAGCGGCAGGTCGATGCGGTACAGGTTAGTGCCGTTCAGGGACGGCGGCTGGTTGGTGACGTCGTGGGTTTCGGCGAACTGATGCAGGTTCATGACGGGCCTCCTGGAAAAAGGCCACGTGCGTTGAGGCCTGAATTTCAGTTAAGCACCGTCATCCGGCTTAAAAAAGTGGCATACGCGCCTAATGTCCGGCGCTTTCGCCCTCTAGAGGGCACAACAGACGGCGCTCCAGCACGGCCTGCAATGCCTCGAAACGCACCGGCTTGGTGAGACGATCCGTAATGCCTACGCCATGACAGCGCTCGCGATCCGGCGCCTGCAGCGAGGTACTCAGGGCGATCACCGGCAGCTCGCCGCAGCCGGGCAATGCACGAATCTGACAGCACAAAGAGAAGCCGCCTTCAGGCACATCCAGCAGTACCGCATCAAACGTTTCGGCCTGCAAAAGGGTCAGTGCGGCCGCACCGTTATCCACGGTTTTCACCCGGTAACCCAGCTTGAGCAGCATGCCGCGCACCGCCAGTTGGCCCACGCTATTGTCGTCCACCAACAGCACCGTGCAATCCTGCGCAGTGCGTTGCGTGAGGGGCGCCTGCCCCACCGGCTTTGGCTCCGCCGGCACCGGGCTGACGCTCACTTCCAATTGGAAACGACTGCCCTTGCGCGGTTCGGAATGATGGGTCAGGCGCCCACCGAGCAGTTCAATCAACTGCCGGCAAATCGCCAGGCCGATACCCATGCCGCCGTATTCGCGGGTGGTCGAGCCGTCGAGCTGGAAGAACCGCTGGTACAACGTGGCCTCGTCGAGGAAGGCAAAGCCGATACCGCTGTCGGTCACAATAAAGCTCAAGCGCAGCCCGCCATCACTTTGCGGCACACCCACCACGCGCAAGCGCACAGCGCCTTCGTGGGTGAACTTGAAGGCGTTGTCCAGCAGGCAGTCCAGGCAGTGGATCAGTTTGTCCGCATCACCGATCACCCGGTCCGGCAGCTCATCCGCCACGTCGATGGAAAATGCCAGGCCTTTGCTCTGGGCGCTGGCGCTGAATTGCTGGCGCAAGGTGTCGAGTGCACCGCGCAGGCTGAACACCTGCGGCTGGGCCGTGAGGCGTCCGGCTTGCAATTCGGTCAGGGTGAGGATGCCGTTGACCATGCGCATCATGTCCCGCGCAGAACCGGCGGCGGTTTGCTGGTACTGCGCCAGGTCTTCGTCCAGCGGCACGGTTTGCATCAGCTCCAACGAGCCAATCACACCGTTCATCGGTGTGCGCAGCTCGTGGGTCAGGGTGGCGAGGAATTCGTCTTTCAGCCGGTTACTGCGGGCCAATTGCTGGTTGAGCACTTCAAGCTTCTGGCTGGCGTCGAACAGGATCTGTGCCTGCTGCTCGCGCATGCCGTTGATGCGATCCGCCAAGGCCAGGGAAAGCAGTGCCACTTCGATGGCCGAGCCGAGTTGGCTGGCGTACATGGTGAGGAACATATTGGGCAGGTAACCCAACACCATCAGGGTGTTGACCACCCCACCCAGCAGAAACGCCGACCAGGCAATGATGAAATAGCGCGCCATGCGCTGGCCGCAACACCAGGCCTTGATTGCAGCAATAAAGATGGTCACGGTGAACACCAGCGCCAAGCCAGTGGCCAGGCGCAGGGCCACGGCGTAGCTGGTCAACAACGCCAATACCATCACCACGCCACCGCAAGCAGCCAGCGTCAGCAATATGCGATTGAGCCAGCGGCTGTGCTGCGCGGTGTGCAGGAAGCTGCGGGCAAACAAGCTGCCGAACAGCGCTGCCGACCCGATCAGGAATGGCACCGCAGCATTCGCCCACCACGGGTTGTTAGGCCAGAAGTACTCCACGGCCACGCCATTGACCGACAGTTGGTAGACGCCAAACGAGGCGATATAGAGGATGTAATACAGGTAGCTGGTGTCGCGTACGCTCAAGTAGATGAACAGGTTGTAGACCAGCATCCCCAACAAGACGCCATAGATTGCGCCCAACACATACAGGCGCAGGGGCTGTTCTTCCAGGTAGGCGGTGGCGGACCAGAGCGTCAATGGGGCCTGGATCGAGCCTTCGCTTTGCAGGCGCAGGTAGACGGTGTGTTGCTGGTTGGGCAAAAAGTTGAGCTTGAAGAGGTAGTTGCTCGCGTGCACTTCACGGCTGGAAAAAGGCAACGTGCTGCCGGTGCGGGTGGCCAGTCGGTAGTTGCCAGTGCCGTCGTTCTGGTACAGGTCCAGATGATTCAGCGGTGGGTACGCCAACTCCAGGAACCAGGTGCGTGGCGCACGGGGGTCAATGGCGGTGTAATGCAGGTCGACCTTGAGCCAGAACACCGAACGCGAATAGCCGGCGTTGAGGGTGGCTTTGTCATGGGGTTTGAATTGAGCAGCGTAAGCGAGGGAACTGACGTCGGCGACGGTGAGAGAACCGGTTGGGTCTTCAAGCACTTGCATGACCCGGCCCAGCGGCAGGCTTCGAGTGTCCTGGTTGAACTCGGCGGCGCCGGCGAGCATCGGCAGCCCGCAGAATAATAAGATCAGCAAATAGCGCATAGAGCCCCAGCGTGGCCTGTCCGGTTGTGTCAAAAGCCCCCCATTCCTTTTGAGTAGACGTACACCGGCGATACAGTAAGTTGTTTGGGTGCACTTTAGCATAGCCAGTAGAGGCCATTGGACACCATTGAAATAATTTTTTGAAAGGCTCTATAACGGGCCTTTCAGCGCGTTTTTTCGACGTAAAAAGCAACCCATAAACAGCCATAAACACGCCTGTGCTGACACTGAAATTTCCCCTTCGCCCGACAGCCACGCAAAAAGCGTTTGGTGGTAAGCTCGCGCACCATGAATATCTACAGCTCTCGCCCCGTTGTCCTCTGTCTCTCCGGCCATGATCCCAGTGGTGGCGCCGGCTTGCAGGCAGATATCGAAGCCCTGCTCGCCCAAGGCTGTCATGCGGCACCGGCCGTCACCGCGTTGACCGTGCAAAACACCGTCAATGTCATCGACTTCCGCGTGCTCGACCGCGAGTGGGTAATGGCCCAGGCCAATGCCGTGCTCAGCGACTCCGAAGTGGCAGCCGTGAAGCTCGGCATGCTCGGTTCCACCGCGATGGTCGACACCGTGGTCGAACTGCTGCAGGCGCACCCGCACCTGCCGGTGGTGTGCGACCCGGTGCTGCGTGCCGGCGGCGGCGGCAGCCTGGGCAAGGACGAAGTGGGTTATGCCATGCGTGAGCGGCTGTTGCCGCTGTCGTTGATCGCCACGCCCAACTTGCCGGAGGCGCGCATTCTCGCCGAGTTGCCAAATGGCACGGCCGACGAATGCGCCGAGAAGCTGTTGCCGTTTATCAAGCATCTTCTTATTACCGGCGGGCACGGCGACGAGCACGAAGTGCACAACCGCCTCTACAGCCGCGACGGCACGCACCAGACCTTCACCTGCCAGCGCCTGCCCGGCAGCTATCACGGTTCAGGCTGCACGCTCGCCAGCGCCCTGGCCGGTCGGATCGCTCAAGGCGAAGGCCTGGTCAGCGCCGTGCAATCGGCGCTCAACTACACTTGGCGCACCCTGCGTGACGCTGAACAACTCGGCCAGGGCCAGTTTGTGCCGCGCCGGCTGCCGCTGGATTTCTGCTCGTAACTTTGTGCTTTTAACAGCAAGAGGCCTGCCCAATGAAACTACGTGGCCTTTACGCCATTACCGACAGCCAACTGTTGGCCGGCAAATTCCTCGCCTACGTCGAAGCGGCGCTGGACGGCGGTGTGACCCTGTTGCAGTACCGCGATAAAAGCAGCGACGAAGCCCGCCGCCTGCGTGAAGCCGAGAAGTTGCGAGAGCTGTGCTCGCGCTACAAGACCCATCTGATCATCAACGATGACGCCGAGTTGGCCGCGCGCCTGGGCGTCGGCGTGCACCTGGGCCAGACCGACGGCCCGCTGACCCCGGCCCGAGCATTACTGGGCCCCAAGGCGATCATCGGCGCCACCTGCCACAGCCAGATCGAACTGGCCGAACAAGCCGCTAAAGAAGGCGCCAGCTACGTCGCCTTCGGTCGCTTCTTTAACTCCAGCACCAAGCCCGGCGCACCCGCCGCCACCGTTGAAATGCTGGCCCAGGCCCGTACACGCTTGCAACTGCCGATCTGCGTGATCGGCGGCGTCACCCTGGAGAACGCCGAACCGCTGGTGGCCCACGGTGCCGACCTGCTCGCCGTGGTGCACGGCCTGTTCGGTGCCGACAGCACCCAGGAAGTCACGCGCCGTGCGCGCGCGTTCAACGATCTTCTTAAGTATTCAGTTTAGAGAGCCCGATCATGTCCCGTTCCGAAACCCTGTTTGCCAATGCCCAGAAACACATCCCCGGCGGTGTGAATTCCCCCGTGCGTGCGTTCAAGAGCGTGGGCGGCACGCCATTGTTCTTCAAGCATGCCGAAGGCGCGTACGTCACCGACGAAGATGACAAGCGCTACGTGGACTATGTGGGTTCCTGGGGCCCGATGATCCTCGGCCACAGCCACCCGGACGTGCTGGACGCCGTGCGCCAGCAACTGCAACACGGTTTGTCCTATGGCGCCCCGACCGCCATGGAAACCGAGATGGCCGACCTGGTGTGCTCGATCGTGCCGTCGATGGAAATGGTGCGCATGGTCAGCTCCGGCACCGAAGCCACCATGAGCGCGATTCGCCTGGCCCGTGGTTTCACCGGCCGCGACAGCATCATCAAGTTCGAAGGCTGCTACCACGGCCACTCCGACAGCCTGCTGGTGAAAGCCGGTTCCGGCCTGCTGACCCAAGGCGTACCGAGCTCGGCAGGTGTGCCGGCAGCATTTGCCAAGCACACCCTGACGCTGCCGTTCAATGACATCGCCGCCGTCGAGCAGATGCTCAGCGAAGTCGGTCAAGAAGTCGCGTGCATCATCGTCGAGCCGGTCGCCGGTAACATGAACTGCGTGCCACCGGCGCCGGGCTTCCTTGAAGGCCTGCGCGAACAGTGCGACAAGCACGGCGTGGTGCTGATTTTCGACGAAGTGATGACCGGTTTCCGCGTTGCCCTCGGTGGCGCCCAGGCTTATTACGGCGTCACGCCGGACCTGAGCACCTTCGGCAAGATCATCGGTGGCGGCATGCCGGTGGGTTGCTTCGGCGGCAAACGCGAAATCATGCAGCACATCGCACCGCTGGGCCCGGTCTACCAGGCCGGCACCCTGTCGGGTAACCCACTGGCCATGGCCGCCGGCCTGACCACCCTGCGCCTGATCAGCCGCCCAGGCTTCCACGCCGAGCTGACTGACTACACCACCCGACTGCTGGATGGCCTGCAACAGCGCGCCGATGCTGCCGGCATTCCGTTTGTCACCACTCAGGCGGGCGGCATGTTCGGCCTGTACTTCAGTGGCGCCGACGATATCGTCACTTTCGATGACGTGATGGGCAGCGATGCCGACCTGTTCAAGCGCTTCTTCCACTTGATGCTGGAAGGCGGGGTTTACCTGGCACCGAGCGCCTTCGAAGCCGGCTTCACGTCGATCGCCCATGGCGAAGCGGAGTTGAAACTGACCCTGGATGCTGCCGAGCGCGCCTTCGCGGCCCTGAAGTAAGGGGCAGATAAATCTGACGCTGCCCCTGGCGGCGTCAGATTTGCTACCTTGCCTACAGAGATTTCCTACTTTTTTCGAGAAATCACCTGCAATCCGGCAGATAACTTGCCTACGCAGCAGAAAAACGAGTAAAGACTTTGTAAGCAGGGGCCTGCTTATTTCATAATGCGCGCTTATTGGACTCCCCGAGGGTCCGCGTGCCCCGTCAGAGGTAAGTCGATTCCCATGAAACGCACCGGCCGCACCCTGGTTCTGGGCTGCCTGTTGCTCCTTCAGCCGCTGCTGGCACATGCACAAGCAGGCGGCAACTCGTTGTTAATCCCAGCGATGGGTCGTTGCACCCTCAATACCCAGCCAGACAGCCAGGCCGAAGCCCTGAGCGCGTGCCAGAAACAGGCTGAAGGCGGGGATGCGCAGGCGCAATACGAGTTGGGCCAGTACTACCACGACGAAAAAAACCCTGCCCGCGACCTCAACAAAGCCCTGAGCTACTTCGAGAAGGCTTCGTTGCAGGGCCACGCCCAGGCACAATTCCAGCTGGGCAATATGTTCTTCAAAGGCGAAGGCGTGCCGGCCAATAACGTCCAGGCGTACATTGTGCTGAAAATGGCGGCGGTCAACGGTGCGGAAGACGCACTGGACACGGCCGACGAAGTTGCCGAGCACATGCAGCGCGATGAGTTGGAAGTGGCGACGCAGGTGCTGGGGCAGATCTTCCGCAATTACCTGCAGGAATTGCAGAGTGCCGATGGGCGTTCGCCCTTCTCGCCACTGCCCTGAATTATTCAGCGCTTCTACTACCGCTTTCGCGAGCAAGCCCGCTCCCACACTTAACCGAGTTCCAGCCTTGGAATGCGGTTAAGTGTGGGAGCGGGCTTGCTCGCGAAAGGGTCGACTCGGTCTAACGGCCTACTTCTCAGGCATCGGCATCGGAAACGGCATCACATTGCTGGTGCCACGTGCCTCGCTGATCTTCGGCGTGCCCAGGCGTTCCACTTCATCGATGCGCACAATCGAATGCATCGGCACAAAGCTGCGCACCACGCCTTCAAACTGCGCCTTGAGTTTTTCTTCGCCCGGGTCGACGACCAACTGGGTGCGCTCGCCAAAGACGAACTCTTCCACTTCCAGGAAACCCCACAGATCACTTTGATAGATCTGCTTGGCGTACATTTCGAACACCTGGCCCTGGTTAAGGAAAATCACCTTGTAGATTGGAGCTTCACGTTTCGTCATGGTGGGCGAATAACACATCGGGGATATAAAAGAGGGCGCGAACTATAGCATGGCACCCGATGCACAGCGCTAGGAACCAATGGACATGCCCCCTATAATGCGCGGTTCTTTACCACCAGTTGACGATTCCCATGGCCAAGAAGCTTTACATCGAAACCCACGGTTGCCAGATGAACGAGTACGACAGCTCGCGCATGGTCGATCTGCTGGGCGAACACCAGGCCCTGGAAGTCACTGCCCGCGCCGAAGATGCCGACGTCATCCTGCTCAACACCTGCTCGATTCGTGAGCGGGCCCAGGACCGTGTGTACTCGCAGCTGGGCCGCTGGCGCGAATTGAAACTGGCCAACCCGGAGATGGTGATCGCCGTCGGTGGTTGCGTAGCCAGCCAGGAAGGCGCTGCGATCCGCGACCGCGCGCCGTATGTCGATGTGGTATTCGGCCCGCAAACCCTGCACCGCCTGCCGGAAATGATCGACGCAGCACGCATCACCAAGCTGCCGCAGGTCGACGTGTCGTTCCCGGAAATCGAAAAATTCGACCACCTGCCCGAGCCGCGCATCGACGGGCCGAGTGCTTACGTGTCGGTAATGGAAGGCTGCAGCAAGTACTGCACCTTCTGCGTGGTGCCCTACACCCGTGGCGAAGAAGTCAGCCGGCCGTTTGACGACGTGATGTCGGAAATCATCCACCTGGCCGAAAACGGCGTGCGCGAAGTCACCCTGCTGGGCCAGAACGTCAACGGCTATCGCGGCCAGACCCACGATGGGCGCCTGGCAGACTTGGCGGAGTTGATCCGCGTGGTCGCCGCCGTCGATGGTATTGAGCGTATTCGCTACACCACCTCGCACCCGCTGGAGTTTTCCGACAGCCTGATCCAGGCCCACGCCGAGGTGCCGGAGCTGGTCAAACACCTGCACTTGCCGGTGCAGTCAGGCTCGGACCGCATCCTGTCTGCGATGAAGCGCAACCACACCGCGCTGGAGTACAAATCCAAACTGCGCAAATTGCGTGCGGCGGTGCCGGGTATCTGCATCAGCTCAGACTTTATCGTCGGCTTCCCTGGTGAAACCGAGAAAGACTTCCAGCAAACCATGAAGTTGATCGAGGACGTCGGCTTCGACTTCTCATACTCGTTCGTCTACAGCCAGCGCCCGGGCACCCCGGCTGCCGACCTGTTGGATGAGACGCCGGAAGCGCTGAAAAAAGAGCGTTTGAATGCGCTGCAGCACCGCCTGAACCAGCAAGGTTTCGAGATCAGCCGACAAATGGTCGGTTCGATCCAGCGCATCCTGGTCACCGATTATTCGAAAAAAGACCCCGGCGAGTTGCAAGGCCGTACCGAGAACAACCGAATCGTCAATTTCCGTTGCGACAACCCAACCCTGATCGGCCAGTTCGCCGATGTGCACATTGATGCGGCGCAACCGCACTCATTGCGCGGCTCGCTGGTGCAGTAACCCACCCATATTTCTGACTGATTGAGATCAAAATGTGGGAGCGGGCTTGCTCGCGAAGGCGGTGGATCAGTTGATACATGTATTAGCTGACCCACCGCCTTCGCGAGCAAGCCCGCTCCCACATCGGAACCGTGCTGCACTTGGGCTAGATAAGTGCTTTCGTACCCGCGCCACTGGCGTTATCCTCTCTTTCATCTCAACAGCCAAAGGGCGGCTAAAAGCGACCTTGAACGCACCCATAGAACCCCATCGTTTTCTCCTCGAGCCCTTTGAGGCTCGCCGTTTCGCCAACCTGTGCGGACAGTTCGACGAGCACCTGCGCCTGATCGAACAACGCCTGAGTATCGAGATCCGCAACCGCGGCAATCAGTTCGAGCTTATTGGTGAACCCCAGCACACCACGTCTGCAGAACACCTGCTCCGCCGCCTCTACCGCGAAACCAAGGGTAGTGAGCTTTCGCCGGAGACCGTGCACCTGTACCTGCAGGAATCTGCCGTGGAAGACCTGGCCAACAACCCGGTGGCCGAAGCCAGCGTGGCCCTGCGCACCAAAAAAGGCATGATTCGCCCACGCGGCTTGAATCAGCAGCGCTACGTCAAAGAAATTCTCGGCAACGACATCAACTTCGGCATCGGCCCCGCCGGTACCGGCAAGACCTACCTGGCCGTGGCCTGTGCGGTGGATGCCCTGGAGCGCGAGCAAGTACGCCGCATCCTGCTGGTGCGCCCGGCGGTCGAGGCTGGCGAGAAGCTCGGCTTCCTGCCCGGCGACCTGGCCCAGAAGATCGACCCGTACCTGCGCCCGCTCTATGACGCGCTCTATGAGATGCTCGGCTTTGAATACGTGGCCAAGCTGATCGAGCGCCAGGTTATCGAGATCGCCCCGCTGGCTTACATGCGTGGCCGTACCTTGAACAACAGCTTCATCATTCTCGACGAAAGCCAGAACACCACCGTCGAACAGATGAAGATGTTCCTCACCCGTATCGGTTTCGGTTCCACGGCCGTTATCACCGGTGACGTGACCCAGGTCGACCTGCCCAAGGGCACCAAGTCGGGGCTGGCGCAGGTGATCGACGTACTCAAGGACGTGCCGGGCATCAGCTTCACGCATTTCATGCCGAAGGACGTGGTGCGTCACCCGTTGGTGCAGCGCATTGTCGAGGCTTACGAGCGTTTCGAGCACAAAGATGACGCCCCCGCCAAGGACATTCGCCGCGATGCTTGAGCTTGACCTGCAGCTGGCCACCGAAGCGCCCGCCCCCAGCGAAGCCCAGTTCCGCCAATGGTGCGCACTGGCCCTGCGCCAGCGCACCGCGGATTCGGAACTGACCATCCGCCTGGTGGACGAGCCCGAAGGCCGTGAACTGAATCACACCTGGCGCCAAAAGGATTACGCGACCAACGTGCTGTCCTTCCCCGCCGACGTACCGGATGAGTTACTGGATATCCCGTTGCTGGGCGATCTGGTGATCTGCGTCGAGGTGGTGGAACGCGAAGCAAAGGAACAAGGCAAGGAACTTGAGGCCCATTGGGCCCATCTAGTCATCCACGGCTGCTTGCATCTCTTGGGTTACGACCATATAGACGATGACGAAGCCTTGGAAATGGAAACACTGGAACAAACGTTGCTTGCAGAATTGGGTCACCGTGACCCTTACGCTGACGACGAAAACTGAAACGACACCTTACTGACACAACAAAGGATTTAGAGTAATCGCTATGAGCGAAGACCGATCGAGCAACGGGCAGAAGTCATGGCTGGGTAAACTGACCCAGGCTTTTGCCCACGAGCCGAAAAACCGCCAGGAGCTGCTTGAGCTGCTGCGCGAGGCCCATCAGAACAAGTTGCTGGACAGCGAAGCGCTGGCCATCGTCGAAGGCGCCATCCAGGTGGCTGACCTGCAAGTTCGGGACATCATGGTCCCGCGTTCGCAGATGATCAGCATCAAGGCGACCCAGACCCCACGGGAATTCCTCCCGGCCGTGATCGATTCGGCGCACTCGCGCTACCCGGTAATCGGTGAAAGCCATGACGACGTCATGGGTGTCCTGCTGGCCAAGGACCTGCTGCCGTTGATCCTCAAGGAGAACGGCGACAACTTCAACATCAAGGACCTGCTGCGTCCGGCCACCTTCGTGCCTGAATCCAAGCGCCTGAATGTGCTGCTGCGCGAATTCCGCGCCAACCACAATCACATGGCCATTGTGATCGACGAATACGGCGGCGTAGCGGGCCTGGTGACCATCGAAGACGTGCTGGAACAGATCGTCGGCGACATCGAAGACGAGCACGACGTCGAAGAAGACAGCTACATCAAGCCACTGCCCAGCGGTGACTTCCTGGTCAAGGCACTGACGCCGATCGAGAACTTCAACGAGTTCTTCGACAGCGAATTCTCCGACGATGAGTTCGACACCGTGGGTGGCCTGGTGATGAGTGCGTTCGGGCACCTGCCCAAGCGTAACGAAACCACGGAGATCGGCGCGTATCGCTTTCGCATCCTGAATGCCGACAGCCGCCGCATCCATCTGATTCGCCTGACACCTATTGCCCGCTAAGGACTGACATGCGCCGTATGATCGCACCCGGCTGGCCCGGTAATTTGCTGGCTGTGGTGGCCGGCGCCATCACTACCCTGGCGCTGGCGCCGTTCGACTTGTGGCCGTTTGCACTGGTGGCAGTCGGATTATTCTATATCGGCCTGCGCGAACTGACACCCCGTCAGGCCCTGGGCCGTGGCTGGTGTTTCGGGTTCGGCCTGTTTGGCGCCGGCACCAGCTGGATCTACTACAGCATCCACCACTTCGGCGGCGCTTCGGTGTTGCTCGCTGGCTTTTTGATGCTGCTGTTTACCGCTGCCATTGCCTGGTTCTTCGCCCTGCCCGCCTGGTTATGGGCACGCTGGTTGCGTCGTAATGAAGCGCCGCTGGCCGATGCGCTGACGTTTGCTGCGCTGTGGGTTGGCCAGGAGGCGTTTCGAGGTTGGTTCCTGACCGGTTTCCCATGGCTGTACTCCGGCTACAGCCAGTTGGACGGCCCACTCACCGGCCTCGCGCCGCTGGGCGGGATGTGGCTGATCTCCTTCGCCCTGGCACTGACCGCTGCCGTGCTGTGCAACCTGCCGCGCCTGCTGGCGAGCAAGCGCAACGGCTTTATCGGTGCGGGCCTGGTGCTGCTGGTTGCGCCGTGGGCCATCGGTTTGGCGCTCAAGCATCACGCCTGGACGACGCCTTCTGGCGCCCCCCTGAGCGTGGCCGCCGTGCAGGGCAATGTCGAACAAAGCATGAAGTGGGACCCTGAGCAGCTCAATGCGCAGTTGGCGCTGTACCGCGACATGAGTTTCAGCTCCAAGCGAGTCGACTTGTTGGTGTGGCCGGAAACCGCCGTACCGGTGCTCAAGGAATCCGTCGAAGGCTATCTGGGCATGATGGGCAAGTTCGCTGCCGACCGTCACACCGCGCTGATCACCGGCGTGCCGATCCGCCAGGAAGTGCACCACCAGAAGCGCTACTACAACGGCATCACGGTGGTCGGCGAAGGCGAAGGCACTTACTTGAAGCAGAAGCTGGTGCCCTTTGGCGAATACGTGCCGCTGCAAGACATGCTGCGTGGCGTGATTGCCTTCTTCGACTTGCCGATGTCGGACTTCGCCCGCGGCCCTGCCGATCAGGCGATGCTGCAAGCCAAGGGCTATCAGATTGCGCCGTTCATTTGTTATGAAGTGGTGTACCCGGAATTTGCCGCCGGCCTGTCGGCCCAGAGCGATCTGTTGCTGACGATCAGCAACGACACCTGGTTCGGCCGCTCCATCGGCCCGCTGCAACACCTGCAAATGGCGCAGATGCGCGCACTGGAGGCGGGACGCTGGATGATCCGCGCGACCAACAACGGCGTCACCGGCCTGATCAACCCGTTCGGGCAGATCACCGAGCAGATCCCGCAGTTCGAGCGGGGAATTCTCTACGGTGAAGTGGTGCCGATGCACAACCTGACGCCGTACCTGCAATGGCGCTCGTGGCCGCTGATCATCGTGTGCCTGGGCTTGTTTGGCTGGGCGCTGCTGGCGGGCCGGATGTCCAAAACGGTTTAACAGACACTGCAAAACCAATGTGGGAGCGGGCTTGCTCGCGAAAGCGGGGTGTCAGTCACTGTATGGGCTGGCTGAACCACTACATTCGCGAGCAAGCCCGCTCCCACATTTTGAATTGCGGCGTTATCGATAAAACAACCGATACCCCACCTGCCCCACCGCCTCATTGATCAACTGCCCGCTGCGCCACACCGACACAAACTCAGGCATCCAGCCGCCCAACGGTCGAGTATTGTCCACGCCCAAAAAGCCCACCGGCCCCGGCACCACAGTGAAACCGGCCTTCTCAAAGCTCCAGACTGCGCGCGGCATATGCCAGGCCTGGGTCACCACCACCACTCGCTTGATGCCTTGCGGCAATAGAATCCCGGCGCTCATCTGCGCGTTTTCCCAGGTGGTACGGCTGCGCTCTTCCTTCCAGCGTACCGTAACGCCGAAATCATCCTGCATCGACACCGCCATAAGCTCGGCCTCACTCGGCGGCGTGCCGTAGTGCAAGCCGCCGCTGGTCAACACCGGCAAGCCGGACGCCTTGGCCAGCCGCGCGGCATAACGCTGGCGTTCAAGCCCGATCCCGGTGGGTTGGTCGGTGCCCCACGCGGGGTCTCCCCGCTCACGCCCGGATCCCAGCACCACAATCGCATCGGCGCGCTGGGCCAGCGTTGCCCACTCTTCACGGGCCAAGGGCGGTTCGGTCTCCAGGGCATGTGCACCCCATTGCACCGCCACCGGCAAGCTGATCAGCCACATCCCGCCCAATCCCACCGCAAAGCAGAAGCCCGCCAGGCGCGGGCGGCTTTTACGAAACCACCAGGCAAACGCCAGCAACAGCAAAAAAATACCGGGCGGCAAGAGCAATTGTTTAATGAAATAACGAAAAGGCATCGGGCATCTCCACAGATGCCCGAAGCCTAGATGCAACGGGGTTTAGCGACAATCTTTACCAGCCTATTTCGAGAAGGCTAACGGGTAACGCTGTGCTTCACTTGCACCGTACGGCCCGGTGTTTTTCGGGGCCGCGACCGGCAGCCACATCTTTCAGCCAGATCACCTTGGCCGAACGCGAGGGCCCTTGAACAGGCGGGGAAGCCTGCTCCTGAGAGGCACGGTGGTGATTCAATTCCAGGTAGACCTTGATCAATTCAAGCTCTGCCTGGCTCAAGCCTCGCAACTCCAGTTCCAGAGGCCGTTCATCACGTAAACGGCCTGCGGTTCTTGCAGCATCCAATGCCCGACCCAAACGGTCGATCAGTCCTTCGTACAACTGCGGTTTCGTTAAAGTTCGCTGCGATTCAACCATCCCTCACCTCATTGAAGATAAGACTCACTCCCCAATAAACAGCGTAGTCTCCATCGCTGCACCTGCCTGGCGCCGCGACAGACGGCCCTGCCTGCGCAATCAGGGTTTCCCTCGATAGAGTGGGGTCATGTATGCTACGGCGCTTCCTGTAACTCCACTTCCCGCAGGGTTTGGGCACGGACGCGCCGCTTTTTGGTGTCGATCAACCTGAACATTGCACCGAAGAGGATTAGGCCACCCCTATTCAGTTCAAAAGTAGCCATGCACGAACAATATCAGCCCCGTGAAATAGAAAATGCCGCCCAAACCTTCTGGGACGAGCAAAAGTCCTTTGAAGTCAGTGAACAGCCAGGCAAGGAGACTTACTACTGCCTATCGATGTTCCCTTACCCCAGCGGCAAGCTACACATGGGGCACGTGCGTAACTACACCATCGGCGACGTCATCTCGCGCTACCAGCGCATGCTCGGCAAGAACGTCCTGCAACCCATGGGTTGGGACGCCTTCGGCATGCCGGCGGAAAACGCCGCGATGAAAAACAACGTGGCGCCCGCCAAGTGGACCTACGAAAACATCGCCTACATGAAGACCCAGCTGCGCAGCCTGGGCCTGGCGGTGGACTGGTCCCGCGAAGTGACCACCTGCAAGCCGGATTACTACCGTTGGGAACAATGGCTGTTCACTCGCCTGTTCCAAAAAGGGGTGATCTACAAAAAGAGCGGCACCGTGAACTGGGACCCGGTCGACCAGACCGTACTGGCCAACGAACAGGTCATCGACGGTCGCGGCTGGCGTTCCGGCGCGCTGATCGAAAAGCGCGAAATCCCGATGTACTACTTCAAGATCACCGCCTATGCGGATGAACTCTTGTCGAGCCTCGACGATCTGCCGGGCTGGCCTGAACAGGTCAAGACCATGCAGCGCAACTGGATCGGCAAATCCAAGGGCATGGAAGTGCAATTCCCGTACAACGTCGATTCGATCGGCGAAGCGGGCGCACTCAAAGTCTTCACCACCCGTCCGGACACCCTGATGGGCGCGACCTATGTCGCCGTGGCCGCCGAACACCCGCTGGCCACCCAGGCCGCACAGAACAACCCTGAGCTGCAGGCGTTCATCGCCGAATGCAAAGGCGGCAGCGTGGCCGAAGCCGACGTCGCCACCCAGGAGAAAAAAGGCCTGCCAACCGGGCTCTTCGTCGAGCACCCACTGACCGGCGAGAAGCTGCCGGTATGGGTCGCCAACTACGTGCTGATGCACTACGGCGATGGCGCGGTAATGGCTGTGCCGGCCCACGACGAGCGCGATTTCGAATTCGCCACCAAGTACAACCTGCCGATCAAGTCGGTCGTGCGCACCAGCTCGGGTGATACCAACCCGGCCCCGTGGCAAGACGCCTACGGCGAGCACGGCGAACTGATCAACTCCGGCGAATTCGACGGCCTGGACTTCGCAGGCGCCTTCGACGCCATCGAAGTCGCACTGATCAAGAAAAACCTCGGTGCTTCGCGCACCCAGTTCCGCCTGCGCGACTGGGGCATCAGCCGCCAGCGCTACTGGGGCTGCCCGATCCCGATCATCCACTGCGAAACCTGCGGTGATGTGCCGGTGCCGGAAGACCAGTTGCCGGTGGTACTGCCGGAAGACGTGGTGCCGGATGGCGCGGGTTCGCCATTGGCGCGCATGCCCGAGTTCTACGAATGCAGCTGCCCGAAATGCGGCGCACCGGCCAAGCGTGAAACCGACACCATGGACACCTTCGTCGAGTCCTCCTGGTACTACGCTCGCTACGCCTCGCCGCACTATGAAGGCGGCCTGGTGGAAAAATCCGCAGCCGACCATTGGTTGCCGGTGGACCAGTACATCGGTGGCATCGAGCACGCCATTCTCCACCTGCTCTACGCGCGCTTCTTCCACAAGCTGATGCGCGACGAAGGCCTGGTGAGCTCCGATGAGCCGTTCAAGAACCTGCTGACCCAGGGCATGGTGATCGCCGATACTTACTATCGCCGCGAAGCCAATGGCGCCTACACCTGGTTCAACCCGGCCGACGTCGAACTCGAGCGTGACAGCAAAGCCAAGGTCATCAGCGCCAAGCTGATCGCCGACGGCCTGCCGGTGGAAATCGGCGGCACCGAGAAGATGGCCAAGTCGAAGAACAACGGCGTCGACCCTCAGTCGATGATCGATCAGTTTGGCGCCGACACCTGCCGCCTGTTCATGATGTTCGCCTCGCCGCCTGACATGAGCGCCGAATGGTCCGACTCCGGCGTCGAGGGTTCGCACCGCTTCCTCAAGCGCGTCTGGCGCCTGGCGCACGCCCATGTCAGCCAGGGCCTTCCGGGCAAGCTGGACGTGGCGTCCTTGAACGATGAACAGAAAGCCATTCGTCGCAGCACGCACCTGGCCATTCGCCAAGCGAGCCAGGACGTCGGGCAGAACCACAAATTCAACACCGCCATCGCCCAGGTGATGACGCTGATGAACGTGCTGGAAAAAGCACCGCAAGCCACCGAAAAGGACCGCGCGCTGGTGCACGAAGGCCTGGAAACGGTCGTACTGCTGCTGGCGCCAATCACGCCGCACATCAGCCACGAACTTTGGAACCGTTTGGGCCACGACGGCGCGGTGATCGACGCCGAATGGCCGGTTCAGGATGACAGCGCCCTGGTACAGGACACGTTGCAACTGGTGATTCAGGTCAACGGTAAACTGCGTGGCCAGATCGACATGCCGGCTAGCGCCAGCCGTGAAGACGTGGAAGCGGCTGCGCGTATCAACGAGAACGTGCTGCGCTTTACCGAAGGCCTGACGATCCGCAAAGTGATCGTAGTGCCTGGCAAACTGGTCAATATCGT
This sequence comes from Pseudomonas sp. M5A4_2d, assembly GCF_053345295.1. Lineage (NCBI taxonomy): Bacteria > Pseudomonadati > Pseudomonadota > Gammaproteobacteria > Pseudomonadales > Pseudomonadaceae > Pseudomonas > Pseudomonas sp. M5A4_2d. Next base: position 200,521 of record NZ_JBKEZW010000008.1, read on the forward strand.
CGCCAGCTAATCGGATCGGGCGCAGGGCTTGAGCCCTGCGCCGAACTAAACCTTTAAGGCCTCGATAAGGCCCACATGGTTTCAAGGGGAGCAACAAAATGATCAAACGCAATTTGCTGGTGATGGGCCTCGCTGTGCTGCTGAGCGCTTGCGGCTTTCAGCTGCGTGGCACCGGCACCAACGAACTGAGCATCAAGGAACTGGACGTCAGCGCCCGTAACGCCTATGGCGATACCGTGACGCAACTGCGCCAGACCCTGGAAAGCAGCGGTGTGCGTGTCGCTGCCGGCGCGACCTACAAACTGGTCCTGGTGGACGAGAAAGAAACCCAGCGTAACCTCAGCTACGCCAGTGCCGGCCGTGCGTCGGACATTGAGCTGAACAGCCTGGTGATCTACGAACTGCAAGGCCGCGACCACCTGCCATTGATGGGTGACAAGGTTGAAGTGCAGAAGGTCGTGAGCCACGACGGTAACAACCTGGTGGGTTCGGACTCGGAGATCATCCAGGTTCGCAAGGAAATGCGTCGTGAGCTGGTGCAGCGTCTGATGGTCCGCTTGCAGCAACTGACCCCGGACAAACTCGCAGCCTTGCAGCAAACTGCCGACAACAAGGCCAAGGCTGACGCCGATGCCCTGAAAGCCGCGAAAGAGTATGAAGACAACACGCCGAAACAATCGCCTGTTGAAGTCCCTGTCGAGTAAGCCAGACGGGGCGCCTTTGGCGCCCCGTTCGCCCCGCCTATGAAACTCGCCCCCGCCCAACTCGCCAAACACCTGCAAGGTGGCCTTACGCCTGTCTATATCGTCAGCGGTGATGACCCGCTGTTGTGCCAGGAAGCCGCAGACGCCATTCGCACCGCCGCACGCCAACAAGGCTTCGACGAACGCCAGGTGTTCAGTGCCGATGCCAGTTTCGACTGGGGGACGCTGCTGCAAGCGGGTGCGAGCATGTCGCTGTTCGCCGAAAAACGCCTGTTGGAACTGCGCCTGCCTTCGGGCAAGCCCGGGGACAAGGGTGCGGCGGCCTTGATGGAATACTGCTCGCGCCCCGCTGAAGACACGGTCTTGCTGATCAGCCTGCCCAAGCTGGATGGCAGCGCGCAGAAAACCAAGTGGGGCAAGGCACTGGTAGAAGGCCCGCAAACCCAGTTCATCCAGATCTGGCCAGTGGACAGCAACCAGTTGCCGCAATGGATTCGTCAGCGCCTGTCCCAATCGGGGCTGTCGGCCACACAAGACGCGGTAGAGCTGATTGCCGCCCGGGTCGAAGGCAACTTGCTTGCCGCCGCCCAGGAAATCGAAAAGCTCAAGCTGATGGCTGACGAAGGGCAGATCACGGTCGAAACCGTCCAAGGTGCAGTGGCCGATAGCGCTCGCTTTGACGTGTTCGGGCTGGTGGATGCGATCCTTAACGGCGAACCCGCCCACGCGTTGCGCATGCTTGAAGGGCTGCGTGGCGAAGGCGTGGAGCCACCGGTGATTCTGTGGGCCCTGGCCCGGGAACTGCGGGTACTGGCTAATATTTCCCTGCAATTCAGTCAGGGCACACCGTTGGACAAATGCTTCAGCCAGGCCAAACCTCCTGTGTGGGACAAACGAAAACCGCTGATGAGCAAAGCCCTGCAACGGTACTCGGCGCAACGCTGGGCTCAACTGTTGCTGGAAGCCCAGCGCATCGATGCGCAGATCAAAGGCCAGGCGGCGGGCTCGCCGTGGATGAGCCTGAGTCGTTTGTCACTGTTGATGTCTGGCCAGCGCCTGACATTGCCTGCTGAATAGCTGTTTCACCTGACAGCACAGAACCTATGTGGGAGCGGGCTTGCTCGCGAATACGGTGGTTCAATCAACCTGTATAGTGACTGACACACCCTATTCGCGAGCAAGCCCGCTACCACCTTTTAACGGTGCACACGTTCAGATCTTCTATATTTCCTACACAGCGCCGGGCTTTACAGCGGCGCCACTTCGGCAGATGATTTGCACCGCTTCATCCCATCTCAGCCCACATAAAGAGACCACCGACATGAGCAAAAAGCCATCCAAGCATGGCCCCAACAAGGCCAAATCGATCATCGCCCAGCCACTGTTCCGCAGCCGTCGGGAACGCGCCGGCAAGGGCAAAGGCAGCTACCGCCGCGAAGCCTTCCAGTCTAATAGCTGGGAGGCTTCTTACTTTCTGGCTGCCTGAAGGCAAGCGCCCCTCCGGCATGATAAGGTCTGTACCTGATTTGTAATCCCTGGACCTGTGCATGCCCTCTAGTCTTTCCCGTCGTTGGCACCTTCGCCAATTGATTGCTGCCTCCAGCCTCATTCTGCTTGTCGCCTGCGCGGAAAAACCTACCGCCGCGGACGCTCAACCCCTGCCAAGACTCCAGACCGTGCCGGCCGTTGCGCCTGCTGTGGTTGCGCCCTTGGCTGTGGACAACCTTGATATCCAACCGACCCAGACCTTTGCCGAATGGCAGGCTGGCTTTCGAGTGGAAGCCCTCAAAGCGGGTATCACCGCTGCCGTTTTTGATAACGCCTTCGCTAACGTCACGCCCGATATGGCGGTGATTCGCGCAGACCGCAGCCAACCGGAATTTTCCCGGCCAGTATGGGAATACCTCGACGGTGCCCTGTCGCCAGTGCGCGTGCGTAACGGCCAGGCCTTGCTGATCAAGTACGCCGATATCCTGCAAAGTATCGAGCAACGTTATGGCGTCGACCGCCAGGCGTTGGTGTCGGTGTGGGGTATGGAAAGCAACTTTGGCCAGTTCCAGGGCAATAATTCGGTGATTCGCTCCCTGGCAACCCTGGCTTATGAAGGCCGTCGCCCGGCGTTCGCCCAGGCACAACTGCTGGCGGCGCTGCAAATCATCCAGCATGGCGACATCCAGGCCGACCAGATGAAAGGCTCCTGGGCCGGTGCCATGGGCCAGACCCAGTTCATCCCGACCACCTACAACACCCACGCCGTCGACTTCGATGGCGACGGTCGTCGCGATATCTGGAACAGCCCGGCCGACGCCCTCGCCTCCACCGCGCACTACCTGCAAAGCTCCGGCTGGCAGAAAGGCCAGCCGTGGGGCTTTGAGGTGAAACAACTGCCGGCGAACTTCGATTACGCCCTCGCCGATGGCGGTATACGCAAAAGCGTTGGCGAGTGGATGAAGCTTGGCATCCAACTGCCGCCGGGTGCGAGCATGCCGCCAAACGTCGACTCCTTGTCCGCCGCCCTGCTGCTGCCGGCAGGCTACCGTGGCCCGGCGTTCCTGGTGCTGGATAACTTCCGCGCAATCCTCAAGTACAACAACTCGTCGTCCTACGCGCTGGCCGTGGGCCTGTTGTCAGGGCGGTTTGGTGGCGCGGGTGTGATTCGTGGCGATTGGCCAAAAGATGAACTGCCGCTGAGTCGTTCCCAGCGCATTGATTTGCAGACGGCGCTCAGCGCCAATGGGTATGACGCTGGTAACCCGGACGGCATTATCGGCGCGAATACGCGTAAGGCGATCCGGGCAGCACAGCAGTCGTTGGGTTGGCCGGCGGATGGATATCCGACGGTGAAGCTGTTGGAGTCGTTGCAGAACCGTTAAATCGGCTTACAGCGACTGCCGTCTTCGCGAGCAAGCCCGCTCCCACATTAGACTGCACTCCAACGTATGGACACGGTTGAATGTGGGAGCGGGCTTGCTCGCGAAGACGGCATGACAGGCGAAAATTACTTCAGAACAACATCCTGTTCCAGCCCCACCCGCTGCTCCCACATTAGACTGCACTCCAACGTATGGACACGGTTGAATGTGGGAGCTGGCTTGCCTGCGATAGCGGCCTGACCAGCGACAAAAATCAGCAGTTGGACACGACATCCTGTTCCAACACCACACGCTGCTCCCCGGCATCCAACCGCACCAACGCGCCCATTGGCAACGTCAGGTTCGGATCGCAGTGGCCACTGCGCCAGCCGGACAATACCGGTATGCACAACGGTTCGAAGGTCTGCTTCAGCAGTCGCGAAAGCGCAGCGTTATCCACACCCGAGACATCCCCCACCAACACACCCGCCACCTGGGCCAGCTTGCCCGCCAGGCGCAAATGGGTCAGCAGGCGGTCAATCCGATAAATCGGCTCGTTGACGTCTTCGATAAACAGGATGATGCCTTCAGCGTCGATTTCGTAGGCTGTGCCCATCACCGCCGCGATCATCGACAGGTTCCCCCCGAGCAAACGCCCACACGCGATACCGGGCTCAATCGTCGTCAGCGGATAAGCCACCGGGTGCGCGAGCACACCACCGGCGCGGAGTTGGCCACGTAGCATGCTGAACAAGGACGACTCGGTAGGCTGCTGCTTGTCACCGAGCAGGTCGGCGTTAAGCATCGGCCCATGAAAGGTCAAGAAACCCGCATAACGGTTGATGGCAAGGTGCAGAGCAGTGATATCGCTATAACCCACGAACGGTTTGGGATTGGCGCGAATCAGCTCGAAATCCAGCCGGTCGAGCAAGCGCGGTGTGCCATAGCCGCCACGCAGGCAGAAGATGGCATCGATTTCAGGATCGGAGAAAGCAGCATGCAAGTCACGCAGGCGCACGTCATCACTGCCGGCCAGGTAGCCGTCGCGCTCATACACACCCGAAAATATCCGCAGTTCGTGGCCACGGGCGCGCATCCATTGCCCGGCTTTTTCAACATCCAGTGCGGCAGGACCGGCAGGGGCGATCAGGCCGATCACACCTTCGGCACGTAAAGCAGGCACAGCAGCCGCGAGTTGAGTCTTCATCCATGCTCTCCCTCTATATAACAACGCAGAACGAAATGTGGGAGCGGGACCTTGTGGGAGCTGGCTTGCCTGCGATTGCATCACCTCGATAAACGGATAGATCGAGGTGTCTGTATCGCAGGCAAGCCAGTTCCCACACAAGCCCGCTCCCACATTGGATAAGCGGCGTTACGCAAACCCCTATCAGGAAACCAGGCTTGCCTTGACCAGCTTGGCCTGCTCATCAGCGTGGTACGAGGAACGTACCAGCGGGCCTGACGCCACGTTCTTGAAGCCCATCTTGTAACCTTCCTCGGCAAACCAGGCGAAGATGTCCGGGTGCACGAAACGCTGCACCGGCAAGTGGCTGCGGGACGGCTGCAGGTACTGGCCCAAGGTCAGCATGTCGATGTCGTGTTCGCGCATGCGCTTCATGACTTCGATCACTTCTTCGTCTGTTTCGCCCAGGCCCAGCATCAGGCCGGACTTGGTCGGGATGTGCGGCATCATCTGCTTGAATTTCTGCAGCAGGGTCAGCGACCACTGGTAGTCCGAACCTGGGCGCGCTGCCTTGTAAAGGCGTGGCACGGTTTCCAGGTTGTGGTTGAACACATCCGGTGGCTCGGCCGCGGTGATTTCCAGCGCGACGTCCATGCGACCGCGATAGTCAGGAACCAGGGTTTCGAGCATCACGTTCGGCGACAGCTTGCGGATTTCGCGGATGCAGTCGGCAAAGTGCTGGGCACCGCCATCACGCAGGTCGTCGCGGTCTACCGAGGTGATTACCACGTACTTGAGTTTCAGGTCGGCAATGGCGATGGCCAGGCTTTCCGGCTCGTTGACGTCCAGTGGCTTCGGCCGGCCATGGCCAACGTCGCAGAACGGGCAACGACGGGTGCAGATGTCACCCATGATCATGAAGGTGGCGGTGCCGCCGGAGAAGCACTCACCCAGGTTCGGGCAGGACGCTTCTTCGCACACGCTGTGCAGCTTGTGTTTGCGCAGCAGGGCCTTGATACGGTCGACTTCCGGCGAAACCGGGATGCGCACGCGAATCCAGTCCGGTTTTTTCGGCAGTTCGGTGGTCGGGATGATCTTGACCGGGATGCGTGCAACCTTCTCGGCGCCGCGCAGCTTGACGCCGGCTTCCACCTTGGCACGCGGGGCCGGGGCCGGACGTTCGGTAACATCCAGCGTCGGGATCATGGTTTGCACTGCATCAGTAGTCATAATCAGTCGATTCCGCCCGTGAGGGTCGTCTGCTCAGCATAGTCGAGGTGTTTGACGAGCTGCGCACGCAGCCGGGCACTTACCTCGGCAAATTTAATCGGTGTGGCGTGGTCGCTCAGTTGGGTCATCGCCAACCCGGCGTAACCGCACGGGTTGATCCGCCGAAACGGCGCCAGGTCCATGTCCACATTCAGGGCCAGGCCATGAAAGGAACAACCGTGGCGAATCCGCAAACCGAGTGAGGCGATTTTCGCGCCGTCCACGTACACACCGGGTGCATCGGGCTTGGCCGCAGCGCTCACGCCGTAACTGGCCAACAGCTCGATCAGGCAAGCCTCCATGCGGCTTACAAGGTCACGTACGCCAAACCCAAGCTTGCGCACGTCCAGCAATAGATACGCTACAAGCTGACCCGGCCCATGGTAAGTCACTTGACCGCCTCGGTCGACCTGCACCACCGGGATATCCCCCGGCAGCAGCAGGTGCTCTGGCTTGCCAGCCTGGCCCTGGGTGAACACCGGCGGGTGCTCCACCAGCCAGATCTCATCCGGTGCCGAACTGCCGCGCTCATTGGTGAAGCGCTGCATGGCGTGCCAGACGGGCTCGTAGGCCATCTGGCCGAGCTCGCGAAAGCCCAGGACCTGTGACATCACAGCACCATGTGCACGAAGCCGGTGGCCCGCAGTTCGCTGTTGATGTCGTAGAGCTGGTCTTGACCGGTCGCAACGATGTGCAACTGGATCGTGGTGTATTTACCGTTGGAGCTCAAACGCTCGTCCACCCGGTTGTCGTTGATCGTCGCGTGTTTACGCACAATCTCGAGAATCTTGTCTTTGTTGCCCACACCGGTATCGCTGATCACCTTGACGGGATAGTCCACGTTTGGGAATTCGATCTTTGGCGCCTTTACTTCTTTATCGGTCATGGCGTAACGGCCTCGTAAGCGTAAGCCGTGGCGACGGGCAAAGCCCCGTGTCGGATCAACACGGGGCTTTGCAGGTGCACACTTATCAGTTGAACAAGCTGTAGAAGAATAGACGGATGCTATCCCACACGCGGCGGAAGATACCACCTTCGTCGACGGCGTCCAGCGCGATCAGGTCGGCGCTGTGCACCACCTTGTCGTCCAGTTTCACTTCGACTTTACCGATAACGTCACCCTTGGCGATTGGCGCTACCAATTGCGGGTTCATGGTCATGCTGGCAGCGAGCTTTTTCAGCTGGCCTTTAGGCATGGTCAGGGTCAGGTCTTCAGCCAGGCCGGCTTTGACTTGATGGGTTGCGCCTTTCCATACCGGCGCCTGCGCCAGTTCAGTGCCCTTCTGGTAGAAGGTCTGGGTTTCGAAGAAGCGGAAGCCGTAGGTCAGCAGTTTTTGCGTTTCGGCCGCACGGGCCTGCTCGCTGTTGGTGCCGAATACGACGGCGATCAGGCGCTGGCCATCACGTACGGCGGACGACACCATGCAGTAGCCGGCTTCGTCGGTGTGGCCGGTTTTCAGGCCATCGACGGTCTTGTCGCGCCACAGCAGCAGGTTGCGGTTAGGCTGCTTGATGTTGTTCCAGAAGAATTCCTTCTGGGAGTAGATCGCGTAGTGCACCGGGTCGACACGAATAATCGCGCGAGCCAGCAGCGCCATGTCGTGAGCCGACGAATAGTGCTCCGGGTTCGGCAGACCAGTCGGGTTCATGAAGTGGCTGTTGGTCATGCCCAGGTCGCCAGCGGTTTTGTTCATCATGTCGGCGAACGCATCTTCGCTGCCGGCGATGTGCTCGGACAGGGCCACGCTGGCGTCGTTACCAGACTGGATGATGATGCCGTGCAGCAGGTCGCTCACGGTGACTTGCGAACCCACCTTGATGAACATCCGCGAACCGCCGGTGCGCCAGGCATTTTCGCTGACGGTGACCGGGTCGTTTTCGCCGATCTGCCCGCGACGGATTTCCAGGGTCGCGATGTAAGCCGTCATCAGCTTGGTCAGGCTGGCCGGTGGCAGGCGCTGGTCACCGTTGTTCTCGACCAGCACGTTGCCGCTGGCGGCATCCATGAGAACCCAGGCCTTGGCGGCCAGTTGCGGGGAAGCCGGCACCATTTCAACCGCCCAGGCGGCCGGAGTGATGATCAGCGAAAGAAGCAGGCACGTGCGTTTGGCTAAGGTGGTGATGTTCATCCGTCTCTCGAAATTGCTTATGGAAACTTGCCCTCGCGGGCAAAACTATTCAGACAGCCCGCTGCCAGACTGTCACGTGTTCGGTTGCCCGCTCACCCCTTGCCCCTGGGTTTTTATTGTTCAACGAGCCAACAACCAGGGCCCAGGCCCGCGTACGCGCCTGAGCCATCAATCTTTGTTATTCGGCGGTGACCACGCTGGGTTGCCCCAGGTTGGCCAGGCGCACGCTGTTCTGAACCTGCGCCACTTCGCTTGGCGACCCGATCGGCCCCATGCGCACACGGTGCAAGGTCTGCTGGTTACGCACGATGGAGCTGATGAATACCGGCGCGTTGACCATGCCGCTGAGCTTGGACCTTAACAGTTCTGCCGCATCCGGGTTGGCGAAAGCACCCACTTGCAGGTACTGACCGCCCACGGTAGAAGCCCCCGGCGCCGCGCGAGGCACGACAACGGTGTCCGGTGCGTGCTGCGCCGGAGGTGGCGTCCACTGTTCAATCTTGCCGGCGGATGCGGTCACTTGCGGTTGCGGGGTTTGCGGCTCGTTGAGCATCAACGGTGCCGGTTTGCCACGCTGGGCCCAATACTGCGCCGGGTCGATGCCTTCTACTTTCACCCGCGCAGTGCCGATTTCGGCATAACCGAGTTTCTTGGCCGCGGCGTAGGACAAGTCGATGATCCGGTCCGAATAGAACGGGCCACGGTCGTTGACCCGCAGGATCACCGAGCGGTTGTTGTCCAGGTTGGTGACGCGTACGTAGCTGGGCAGCGGCAACGTCTTGTGGGCCGCGCTCATGCCGTACAGGTCATAGACTTCGCCGTTGGCGGTGTTCTGGCCATGGAACTTGGTGCCGTACCAGGACGCCGTGCCCGACTGGACATAGGTCTTGGAATCCTGCAGCGGAAAGTAGTTCTTGCCCAGCACGGTATAGGGGTTGGCCTTGTACGGGCCGGTGTGCAGGGTTGGCGTGGCATCCGGGATTTTCGAAACGTCGACATCCCACCACGGCGCGCCATCTTTGTGCGCGCGGTTGATGTCCAGCCCAGGCTTGGCACGGACGATCGCGCCGCCCTTTTGCGCTGGCGCGCGGCTGGTGGTGGATGAGCAACTGACGACCAGCAAGGACAACGCGGCGAACGCCACCAGCTTGAGCGGTTTATTGAACGGCGGTACCCGCATTACTTGTTGCCCCGTGCTTGGACCAGCATGTCTGACAGCTGATGCACGGCCATGGCGTACATCACACTGCGGTTATAACGCGTGATTGCGTAAAAATTCTTCAGGCCCATCCAGTATTCCGGGCCGTTTTCGCCTTCAAGGCGGAACGCCGTCACTGGCATATCATCGCGTGGCGCATTCTGACTCGACCAGCCCAGCGCTCGCAACTCCCCAACGGTCTTGACCGGCTCGATTCCCTGGGTCAGGCCCTCATCGGCGCGATCACCGGTGACATCGGCACGAATCACCACGGGCTCGCCAGCCACCCAGCCGTGGCGTTTGAAGTAGCTGGCCACGCTGCCAATGGCGTCGTCGGGGTTGCTCCAGATATTGATGTGGCCGTCGCCGTCGAAATCCACTGCATAAGCGCGAAAGCTGCTCGGCATGAACTGCGGCAAGCCCATCGCGCCGGCGTAGGAGCCTTTGAGGGTCAGCGGGTCGACCTGCTCTTCGCGGGCCAGCAACAGGAATTCGCGCAGCTCCTTGCGGAAGAACTCGGCGCGCGGCGGGTAATCGAAGCCCAGGGTCGACAAGGCGTCGATCACCCGGTAGCTGCCGGTATTGCGCCCGTAAAAGGTTTCAATGCCGATGATCGCGACGATTACCTGAGCCGGCACGCCGTACTCCTGCTCGGCACGGGCCAACACGGCTTCGTGCTGGCGCCAGAAATCCACACCGCGGGCCACACGGGCGTCGGTGAGGAACATCGGGCGATAGTCTTTCCACTGTTTTACGCGCTCGGCGGGACGCGAGATCGCGTCGAGGATCGCCTGCTTGCGCTGGGCTTCACGGAATATGCCCATCAACTGCTCACCGGCGAAACCGTAGTCGCGGGTCATTTCACCGACGAATTCGGCGACCTGGGGTGAGCCATCGTAGTCACCGGCCTGCACCTCTTGCGTCGCGCCCAGCAGCCCAATCAGGCCCATCCAGGACGCGTGCCGAGTCGCCCAGCCGCGCATTACTTGCATTGACATCTTCACCTTATTCAAACCTGCGCGATCCACTTGCGATGCGTATGAATCGACATCAAAACCCCAAACGCTGACAGCAATGTCACCAGCGAAGTTCCGCCGTAGCTAATGAACGGCAACGGCACCCCAACCACCGGCAACAGGCCACTGACCATACCGATGTTGACGAAAACGTAAACAAAAAAAGTCATGGTCAGGCTGCCGGCAAGCAATTTGCCGAACAGCGTCTGCGCTTGCGCGGTAATCACCAACCCGCGACCAATCAACAGCAAATAAATCAGCAACAGCGCGCAAATGCCCACCAGGCCGAACTCTTCGCCCATTACCGCAATGATGAAGTCCGTGTGGCTCTCGGGCAAAAAGTCGAGGTGCGACTGAGTGCCCAGTAACCAGCCCTTACCAAATACACCGCCAGAGCCGATGGCGGCTTTGGACTGGATGATGTTCCAGCCGGTGCCCAACGGGTCGCTCTCCGGGTCGAGGAACGTCAAGATCCGCTGCTTCTGGTAGTCGTGCATAAAGAAGAACCACATGGCCACGGCCACCGGGATCGCCGCAGCCAGCACGCTGAGGATCCAGCGCCAGCGCAAACCGCCCATAAACAGCACGAACGCACCGCCCGCGAGGATCAGCAGGGAGGTGCCGAGGTCCGGCTGGCGCACGATCAGAATGAATGGCACGCCGATCAATATCAGGCTGATCCCCACGTGCTTGAGCTGTGGCGGCAAGGTGCGCTTGGACAGGTACCAGGCGATCGTCGCTGGCATCAGGATCTTCATGAATTCCGACGGCTGGAAGCGAATCACCCCCGGAATGTTGATCCAGCGCGTCGCCCCCATGGCGTTGTGGCCCATCACGTCCACCACCACCAACAGCAATACGCCGGCGACATAACCGAGTGGCACCCAGCGCGCCATGAAACGCGGCTCCAACTGGGCAATCACCACCATCGACAACAGACCCAGGCCGAACGACGAGGCCTGCTTGATCAACAGGTCCCAGTTCTTGCCGCTGGCCGAATAAAGAACGAACAGGCTGCCGGCTGCAAGCGTCAGCAGCAGGATCAGCAACGGGCCATCAATGTGCATGCGCTGCAACAACGTCGCACGGCGACGCATCACATCTTCGCTGGAGAGGATGCGGTCAAAATTACTCTTCACGGGCCGTAACCTCGGTGCTTGAAGGGGGGCCGCCATATTCGGGTTTGAGCTTGCCGTCGTCGGCCAACAGCCAGGCGTCCATCACTTGGCGCACCACGGGCGCTGCGACGCCGGAGCCGGACTCGCCGTTTTCAACCATCACCGCCACCACGATTTTCGGGTCGTCGGCCGGAGCGAAGCCGACAAACAAGGCGTGGTCACGGTGGCGCTCTTGAACCTTGGAACGGTCATATTTCTCGCCCTGCTTGATCGCGACCACCTGGGCGGTACCGCTCTTGCCGGCAATGCGATACTGCGCACCGACCGCCGCCTTGCGCGCGGTACCACGGGCGCCGTGCATCACCTGCTGCATGCCGTGGTTGACCTTGGTCCAGTCGGACGGGTCGCGCAGCACAATGTCGGGAATCGGGTTTTCATCCAAAGGCTTCTCGCCCTCGATGGTCTTGGCCAGGTGCGGGCGGTTCCAGATGCCTTTGTTGGCCACCAGCGCCGTGGCCTGGGCCAGTTGCAGCGGCGTCGCCTGCATGTAGCCCTGGCCGATCCCGAGAATCAGGGTTTCACCCGGGAACCACGCCTGGCGACGGGTCGCGCGCTTCCACTCCCGCGACGGCATCAGTCCGGGAGACTCTTCGAACATGTCCAGGGAGACTTTCTGACCAAGGCCGAACTTGCCCATATAGGCAGATAGCCGGTCGATCCCCAGCTTGTGGGCCAGGTCATAAAAATAAGTGTCGTTGGAGCGCATGATCGCGGTATCCAGGTCGACATAGCCGTCACCGGTGCGGTTCCAGTTACGGTATTTGTGATCGTAGTTGGGCAGCATGTAGTAGCCCGGGTCGAACACACGGCTCGATGCGGTCACGACGCCCGAATCCAGGCCGGCAATCGCCACCGCCGGCTTGATGGTCGAGCCTGGCGGATACAGCCCGCGCAGCACGCGGTTGAACAGCGGCCGGTCAACCGAATCACGCAGCTCGGCGTAGGCCTTGAAGCTGATCCCGGTCACAAACAGGTTAGGGTCGAAACTCGGTTGGCTGACCATCGCCAGCACTTCGCCGGTCTTGGGGTCCAGTGCCACCACGGCGCCACGCCGACCGCCGAGCGCCATCTCGGCCGCTTCCTGCAGCTTGATGTCCAGGCTCAGCACAATGTCCTTGCCCGGCACCGGGTCGGTGCGCTTGAGCACCCGCAGCACACGGCCTCGGGCGTTGGTCTCGACTTCCTCGTAACCCACCTGGCCGTGCAGCTCGGGCTCGTAGAAACGCTCGATGCCGGTTTTGCCGATGTGGTGGGTGCCGCTGTAATTCACCGGATCGAGGCTTTTCAGCTCTTTCTCGTTGATTCGGCCCATGTAGCCGACCGAATGCGCAAAATGCGCCCCTTGCGGGTAGTGCCGCACCAACTGCGCCACGACTTCCACACCGGGCAGGCGGAACTGGTTCACCGCGATCCGCGCGATCTGCTCTTCAGTCAGTTCAAACAGGATCGGCACCGGCTCGAAGGGCCGGCGCCCCTGCTTCATGCGTTTTTCGAAGATCACCCGGTCTTCCGGCGTCAGTTGCAGCACTTCGACGATGACATCGAGGATCTGCTGCCAGTCGCCGGAACGCTCACGGGTCATGCTCAGGCTGAAGCTGGGCCGGTTATCCGCGACCACCACGCCATTACGATCGAAAATCAGCCCACGGGTCGGCGGAATCGGCTGCACATGCACCCGATTGTTCTCCGACAGCGTGGAGTGATAGTCGTACTGGATCACCTGCAGGAAATACAGGCGCGCAATCAGCACCGCAATCAGACCCACCACCAAAAACGCGCCGAAAACGACCCGCGAGCGCACCAGACGTGCGTCTTTCTCGTGGTCCTTGATGCGGATCGGCTGGGTCATCGGGAGGGGCGCAGATTATTTGTGGTAAGGGTGCCCGGACAGAACTGTCCAGGCGCGATACAGCTGTTCACCGATCAGAATCCTTACCAACGGGTGCGGCAACGTGAGTGCCGACAGCGACCATCGCTGGTCCGCCCGCGCACACACTTCCGGCGCCAGCCCTTCGGGGCCGCCGACCATGAAGTTGACGGTGCGCGAATCCAGGCGCCAGCGGTCCAGTTCCACCGCCAACTGCTCGGTGCTCCAGGGCTTGCCGTGCACCTCAAGGGTGACGATACGCTCGTTGGGGCCGACCTTGGCCAACATGGCTTCGCCTTCCTGACGGATAAAGCGCGCCACGTCGGCATTCTTGCCCCGGGTGTTGAGCGGTATTTCCACCAGCTCCAGCGACAGCTCAGCGGGCAGACGCTTGGCATACTCGTGCCAGCCTTCTTCCACCCACTTGGGCATGCGTGAACCGACAGCGATCAGACGCAGGCGCACAGCCGTTCCTTATTCCTGGTCTTTGTTGAGCTTGTCGAAGTGCGCGTGGCCCACTTCCGGGCTGTGGTGCTTGCCATCTGCCGCACGGCTCTGCTCGGCGCCTTTCCACAGACGCTCCAGGTCGTAGAACTGACGGGCGTTGGAGGTCATCATGTGAACGATCACGTCGTCCATGTCCAGCAGCACCCAGTCGCTGTCGCCCTTGCCTTCTTCACCCAGCGGCTTCACGCCTTGGGCTTTGACGGCTTCGCGAACCTTGTCCAGCATCGCGCCGATCTGGCGGTTGGAGGTACCGGTGGCGATGATCATGAAGTCGGTGATGCTCTGCTTGTCGCGTACGTCCAGAACCTGGATGTCCTGGGCCTTAACGTCTTCCAGGGCAGCTACGGCGACTTTTACCAGCTCTTCGCCAGCCAGCTCAGGGCCGGTGTGCGCTTCAACTGGCAGCGGGGCGCTTTTGAAAGTGCCTTTACGCTTAACTTTGCTTACGTCTTTGTTCGTCATATAAAACTCGTTTTGCTCGTATGTTCGGGCGCTCGCTGCACGATTGTTCGTGCGTTCAAGCGCGCCTTTTCAGTTCGACGCACGGTAAAGCCCGTGCGCATCGATGTAGGCCAGGACCGCGTCAGGCACCAGGAAACGTACCGACTTCCCGCTGGCCAGCAGTTGACGGATCTGGGTGGCAGACACCGCAAGCGGGGTCTGCCAGACGAATGCAATATTCCCGTTCGGCCCGGTCAGGGCCAAGGGGTCACTTACCGACCGCGCGGCCAGCAGGTTGCGCAAGGCATCCGGCGGTTCGCTGTCGGCATCCGGGCGTTGCAAAACCAGGATGTGGCAATGCTGGAGGAGTTCCTCCCAGCGATGCCAAGAGGGCAGGCCGCAAAATGCGTCCCAGCCCAAAAGCAGAAACAACTGGTCATCTGCGGCCAGTTCGGCACGCATCAGCTCCAGGGTATCGACAGTGTAGGACGGTTTATCGCGCTTGAGCTCACGGTCGTCCACCACCAGCGGCGGTATGCCGTCTACGGCAAGGCGCACCATTTCCAGGCGCTGCTGCGCTGACACCTGCGGCGTATCGCGATGCGGCGGCCGGGCATTGGGTGCCAGGCGCAACTCATCCAGCGCGAGGGCATCCGCGACTTCCAGGGCACTGCGCAAATGGCCGATGTGCACGGGGTCGAAAGTACCGCCGAGCAGCCCGATGCGTTTAGCCATCAAGTGCGCACATGACCGTCGCCGAACACCACGTACTTCTCGCTGGTCAGGCCTTCCAGGCCAACCGGGCCGCGTGCGTGGAGCTTATCGGTGGAGATGCCGATCTCCGCCCCCAGGCCATACTCGAAGCCGTCGGCAAAACGCGTCGAGGCGTTGACCATCACCGAAGCGGAATCCACTTCGTTGAGGAAACGCCGGGCATCGCTGAAATGCTCGGAAACAATGGCGTCGGTGTGCTTGGAGCCGTACTTGTTGATGTGTTCGATGGCCTGGTCCAGGTCATCGACGATGCGGATCGACAGGATCGGCGCCGTGTACTCGGTGTACCAGTCTTGTTCAGTCGCCTCGATCACGTCCGCGCCCAGCAGCGCACGGGTACGCTCGCAACCACGCAATTCCACACCCTTGTCCCGGTAGATGGCAGCCAGCGGCGGCAGCACGCGATCGGCAATGCCGACGTGCACCAGCAGGGTTTCCATGGTGTTGCACGGGGCATAGCGGTGGGTCTTGGCGTTGTCGGCGATGCGGATCGCCTTGTCGATATCGGCGGCGACGTCGATGAACACGTGGCACACGCCGTCCAGGTGCTTGATCACCGGCACTTTGGCATCACGGCTGACGCGCTCAATCAGGCCCTTGCCACCGCGCGGCACGATCACATCGACAAATTCCGGCATGGTAATCAGCGCGCCTACGGCGGCGCGGTCGGTGGTTTCCACCACTTGCACCACTTCGGCAGGCAACTCGGCCACCGCCAGGCCCTGCTGAATGCAGGCGGCAATGGCGCGGTTGGAATTGATCGCCTCGGAACCGCCACGCAGGATGGTCGCGTTGCCCGACTTGAGGCACAGGCTCGCAGCGTCGATGGTCACGTTCGGGCGCGACTCATAAATGATGCCGATGACGCCCAGGGGCACACGCATCTTGCCGACCTGAATGCCGGACGGCAGGTAGCGCATATCGCGGATTTCACCGATGGGGTCAGGCAGCTTGGCCACCTGACGCAGGCCTTCGATCATGTCGTCGATACGCGCGGGCGTCAGCGCCAGGCGGTCCAGCAGGGCTGGCTCGAGGCCATTGGCGCGGCCGTTGGCCAGGTCCCGTTCGTTGGCGACAGCCAGCTCGGAGCGCGAAGCATCCAGAGCATCGGCGGCAGCCAACAGGGCGCGGTTCTTCTGCGCAGTGCTCGCACGGGCGATCAACCGCGAGGCCTGCCGGGCAGCGCGACCCAGGCGGGTCATGTAGTCAAGAACGGACTCAGTCATGGTCAGGGAGTCTTGGCAAAGAGGAAAGCGGCAGATTATAGCTGTGACGCCGCCCGACTGACAGCGGTGTGGGGCGGATGGTCGAAATGAACTGTAAAAACCTGGGGTTCAGCCGTAATTAAGGCGGGAGTTGTTATTATTCCGTCACATTTAGCCGTATTAACCCCAGACAGCCATGCCCAGTTTTGCTCCGCAGCCCCCCGCCAGCGCCCTGCCCGACAGCTTCTTCGACCGTGACGCGCAAGTTCTTGCGCGAGAACTACTCGGAAAAGTCATACGCCATCGCGTCGGCGATTTGTGGCTTTCCGCGCGAATTATTGAAACCGAAGCCTATTACGTGGCCGAAAAAGGCAGCCATGCGTCGCTTGGCTACACAGAAAAGCGTAAGGCTTTGTTTCTGGATGGGGGGCACATCTACATGTACTACGCCCGTGGTGGTGATTCGCTGAACTTCAGCGCCCAGGGCCCCGGCAATGCCGTGCTGATCAAATCGGCCTATCCCTGGGTCGATGACGTGTCTGGCCCGGCCAGCTTGGCGCAGATGCTATTGAACAACCCGGACACCAGCGGCCACCCTCGCCCATCGCAGAAACTCTGCGCCGGCCAGACCCTGTTGTGCAAAGCCCTGGGCCTGAAAGTGCCGATGTGGGATGCCAAGCGCTTTGACCCCGCGTTGCTTTATGTCGAAGACGTGGGCCAGGCCCCGACGCACATTATCCAGACCACTCGCCTGGGCATTCCCAGCGGCCGTGATGAACACCTGATGTACCGTTTCGTCGATGCTGGCTACGCGCCCTATTGCACTCGGAACCCGCTGCGCCGGGGCCAGGTCGAAGGCCGTGATTATTTTTTGATTTGAATTGAACATTGAGACCGGCCGCGCAACGGATCGAATGTGGGAGCGGGCTTGCTCGCTCCCACAATTGATCTTCAGCGTCTCAGGTTATGTATTGAATAAAGGGAGTTGATTGTATGGGCCAATGGCTCGATAGCATTACCGGCTGGCTAACCCTGAACCCCGAATGGCTGGCCGTGGCGGTGTTTGTCGTCGCGTGCGTGGAATGCCTGGCCATTGCCGGGCTGATCGTGCCGGGCACGGTATTGCTGTTTGCCATTGCCGCACTGGCGGGCAGCGGTGCGTTATCCCTGAGTGAAACCTTGCTGTTGGGTTTCCTCGGCGGTTTGCTCGGTGACGGGGTTTCCTACTTCCTGGGCCGACACTTTCATCAGAACATTCGGCGGCTTCCGGGTTTGCGCCACCACCCTGAGTGGATGAATGGCGCAGAAACCTACTTCCATAAGTACGGTATCGCCAGTCTACTTGTAGGGCGCTTTATCGGCCCGTTGCGTCCGATGCTGCCGATGGTGGCCGGGATGTGCGACATGCCCTTCCCGCGCTTTGCCGCCGTGAGCATTGTGGCCGCAGCCGGTTGGTCGGTGGCTTATCTGCTGCCGGGCTGGGCAACCGGTGCCGCGTTCCGCCTGCCGCTGCCGGAAGGTTTCTGGCCGGAGGCCGGAATAGTCACTGCCTGCCTGGCGGTGTTGCTGGGGCTGAGTTTGAACAGCAGCCTGCGCGGCCATCGTCGCGCCACGTTGTGGATTGGCTGCGCCAGCCTGACGTTGTTGATCGCGCTGTTTATCGGCTACCCGCACCTTCATAACTTCGATCAGGGCCTTAGCGCACTGGTGCAGGAACACCGCAGCCCATGGCTGGACGAGGTGATGGTGCGGATTACCCAATTGGGTGAGTTCAAGAAGATGTTTGTCGCCAGCGCGGTGTTTACTGGCGTGTTGCTGCTGGCACGGCAATGGCGGCACGCCGTGTTTGTCGGCGCCACCTTGGCCGGGGCGGCGGTGATCAACACCGGCACCAAACTGTTTTTTGCCCGTGGTCGACCGGAAATCCTCACAGACCCGCTGACCAGTTTCAGCATGCCCAGCGGTCACGCCTCCGGCGCCTTCGCGTTTTTCCTGGCTCTGGCCGTGCTGGCCGGTCGTGGGCAACCCACGCGCTTGCGCCTGACCTGGATGCTGCTGGGCTGTATTCCGGCCGCCTTTATTGCGCTGTCACGGGTTTACCTGGGGGCGCATTGGCCCACGGACATCCTCGCCGGCACGCTGCTGGCGATGACGGTGTGCGCGTTCAGTTTGACCATTATCCAGTATCGAAGCCCGCTGCCGGCCATGCCGCAAAAAACCTGGTGGCTGCTGCTTCCGGTGCTGGTGGCGGTGCTCAGCGTTATCGCCCTCACCGGCACACCTCACGCCCTGTTGCGCTACGCCTACTGAGGGAACAGTTCGCCCTGCAATTCGTCGAGCAACATCTGGATTGCATCCAGGCGTTGCTGCGGATCGTCGAGTTGCAGCAGGTCGATCTTGTCGGCCTCTGTGAACGGCAACAGATAAGCCAGCTGATTGCCCAGGGCTTGCTGGCCATCGGCGTGGGTGCCCATGTCCAGCGAGGCGACCATCGGGTGCTCGGCCAGGGCCTGCAGCAACGCCAGCAGGTCAGCGTCCTCTTCTTCCAGAGGCTGGTCCGGCAATTCTTCGAGCCATTGCACCTCGGCCACCAGCAACTGGTCCTTCTGCACCCCGGCGTCACGCACGCGAAACCGGCGCCCGCCTTCGACGCGAATCCCCAGCAGGCCGTTATCCTGCTGCTTGAAATCGCGAATCAGCGCTTCACAGCCGACCAGTGCGTAGCCGTCCGGGGCCACGCCCACTTCCCTGCCGTCGAGGATGCACACCACGCCAAAGCTTTCGCCCTTTTTCATGCAGCGGCTGATCATGTCCAGGTAGCGCGCCTCGAACAGTTGCAAATCGAGGGTGCAGCCAGGGAACAGCACGGTATTGAGCGGGAACAGCGCCAGACTCATAAAGGTTTCCTTAAACCCGGTTTAAACGATCACGGACACGGCAAGCGGCAGAAAAACCGCCGTGGCCACACCCATCAGACTCATGGCCAGCGCCGCAAAGGCACCGCACTCTTCGCTTTCCTGCAAGGCCACCGAAGTGCCGACGGCGTGGGCGGTCATGCCCAGGGCCATGCCGCGCGCCTCGGGGCTGTGCACACCCAATCGTGACAAGTAAGCCGGGCCGATCATCGCACCGATCACTCCGGTAATCAGCACAAACACCGCCGCCAACGCGGCCACGCCGCCGATCTGCTCGGCCACCAGCATGGCAATCGGTGAGGTAACCGACTTGGGCGCCATGGTCATCAGCATCCTGTGTTCGGCGCCAAACCACCAGCCCAGCAAGACGCACAAGCCGGTAGCCACCACACCGCCTATCACCAGCGTAGTAAAAATCGGCCAGAACAATTGGCGAATCCGCCGCAGGTTCAAAAAGAGCGGCACCGCCAGGGCCACGGTCGCGGGGCCGAGCAGGATGCCCATGATCTCGGTGCTCTTGCGGTACTCGGCGTAAGTCAGGCCGCAGGAGAGCAACACGCCGATGACCAGCAGCATCGACACCAGTACCGGTTGCAGGAAGATCCAGCGGGTTTTCTCGAACGCCGCCAGCACCAGTTGATAGGCTCCAAGGGTGATACCGATGCCGAACAGCGGGTGATGAATCACTGCCGTCCAAGCGCCCTGCCAGTCGACGGTCATTGATCCTTCTCCTTGCGCTTGACCATGGACTGCATGAGTACGCCGACAAAGCCCATGGCAATCACCAGCGACAACACCAGTGCGCCGACAATGGCCCAGAAGTCCGCGGCGATGTCCTTGGCATACACCATCACGCCCACCGCCGGCGGCACCAGCAGCAACGGCAAATAACGCAACAGGCTGCTGGCGGCCAGGCTCAAGGGCTCGCCGACTTCACCGCGCCAGATCAGAAAACCGAGCATCAGCAGCAACCCGATGATCGGCCCCGGCAGCACCGGCAACAGCAAATGATTGATGGCGGTGCCAATCAATTGAAACAGCACCAGCCATGTCAGGCCACGTAACAGCATGCGTTCTCTCCCCCTCGACGCTCGCCCGCATTATAAGCACGCCGGCCCTATGCTCCGGCATTCGCCAAAAGCATGGTGGGTTGACCGGGCTGGTTGCCCATGATGATCTAAGATGGATTTCGCACACCTATAAAAAACGATGAACCAAGGAGAGTCGCAATGCCCTATGTACCTGTAGCGCAACTCAAAGATTATGTCGGCAAGGAACTGGGACGTTCCGAATGGCTCACCATCGACCAGGCGCGTATCAACCTGTTCGCAGAGGCCACCGGCGATCATCAGTTCATCCACGTCGACCCGGTCAAGGCCGCCAAGACGCCATTCGGTAGCACCATCGCCCACGGTTTCCTGTCGCTGTCGCTGATGCCCAAGCTCATGGAAGACATCCTGATCATGCCCGAAGGCCTGAAGATGGCCGTCAACTACGGGCTGGACAGCGTGCGTTTCATCCAGCCGGTGAAGGTTGACTCCAAGGTCCGGCTAAACGTGACCCTCAACGACGTCACCGAGAAAAAACCGGGGCAATGGCTGCTGAAGGCCACCGCCACCCTGGAAATCGAAGGCCAGGAAAAGCCTGCTTACGTCGCCGAGTCGTTGTCACTCTACTTCGTATAAGGCTATGCCTGTGGCGAGGTGAGAAACCTTGCCACAGTGTATGTAAATTTATGTATGAAACTCGCAGCTGCGGCATACTCGGCGCTCAATTATCCGGATCCCGCTATGCGCCCACTCGCTCCCCTTGCCCTTGCCCTGTTGCTCACCGCTTGCGGAGACGGCGAATCGCTGTTGCCGCCCGATGCGCGCCTGCCCGACGGCGGCCGCTACCGTGGCGATGTGGTCAATGGTTTGCTGCAAGGCCAGGGCCGCGTGGACTACCCCAACGGCAGTTGGTACGCCGGCCAGTTCGACAAAGGCCAGTGGCACGGCCAGGGCGAATGGCATGGCAGCAACGGCGAGGTTTATAAAGGCCAGTTCCAGCAAGGCCTGTTCGACGGCCAGGGCAGCCTGACCACGGCGGGCAGCAGCTACGTCGGCGGTTTCAAGAACGGCCGACGCAATGGCGAAGGTACCCTCAAAGAGGGGCAAATGACCTATCGCGGCGAATTCAAAGACGACCAGTACTCCGGCCTCGGCCGCCTGGAATTGGCCGACGGCAGCCAATACCAGGGCCAGTTCGCCCACGGCAAACCGAATGGCGAAGGCCAGCGCAACGACGACAGTGGCAACCAGTTCAGCGGCCACTTTGTCGACGGCCAGCTCGAAGGCAACGGCACCTTCAACAGCGCCGACGGCGATATCTATGTCGGCCAGTTCAAACAGAACCAACTCAATGGCAAAGGCCGTTATGAAAACGCCGACGGCGACGTGTGGATCGGCCAGTTCAAGGAAGGCGCACTCAGTGGCAAAGGCGAGCTGATTGGCGTCGATGGCAGCCACTATGTCGGTCAGTTCAGTGAATGGCGCTTCTCTGGCCAAGGCCGCCTGAACCTCACCGACGGCAGCTTCTATATCGGCGGCTTCGACAGCGACAGCTATCAAGGCATCGGCACCCTCGTACTCAGCGACGGCACGGTGCAGGCCGGCACCTGGGTCAACGGCATGCGCGTGCGCGATGCCGACGGCAAGCTGCTGCCCGACCCGCTGGAAATCGGCGTACTGGCCCAAGGCCGCTTGCTCGATGCCGCCCTCGCCGCCGTGCCGCCCTCAACGGGCGCCGTCGAGTTATACACCCTGGCGCTGGCCGGTGATGGCAAGCAAAGCGTGTTCCTGCGTGAGGCCGATTACGTCAGCAACATGCTCGCCACCCGCTTCGGTGCGCGCGGGCAGATTCGCCTGGTCAACCACCGCGACCACATCGCCGACCGCCCCCTGGCCACCCGCGAAAGCCTGCGCCGTGCGGTGCAAACCCTGGCCGAGCGCACCGGGCCGCAAGACCTGGTGTTTATCTACATGACCAGCCACGGCACCCACGAGCACGAACTGGTGCTGGACCAACCGCGCATGGAACTCGCCGACCTGCCCGCCGATGAACTGGCCGCCGTGCTCGCGCCGCTGAAGAACCGCGACAAAATCATCGTGATTTCCGCCTGCTACTCGGGCGGGTTTATCCCGGCACTGAAGGATGAGCGCACGCTGATCATGACGGCCTCCCGTGCCGACCGCGTGTCGTTCGGTTGCTCGGAAGAGGCGGACTTCACCTACTTTGGCGATGCCCTTTTCGCGCAAGCCTTCAACCAGACCGATGACTTGCAGCAAGCCTTCAAACTGGCCCAACTGCATGTAGCCGAACGCGAACAGGCGGACAACTTCGAAGCCTCCGAACCGCAGATCTGGGCCCCCAAAGGGGTGATCGCCCATTGGCAACTATTACGTAAACAGCAGGCACGAAAGGCGCTCGAAAGCGTCTCAATGAATAGCAAGGAAGCCAAAGGCAACTAAGCTGTAACGTGTAACAAGGGGGAAACACCATGTACCTGACACCTCAGCATATTTTGCTTGCCGGGGCCTCCGGGCTGACGGGCGAGCACCTGCTGGACCGCCTGCTCAATGAGCCCACGGTGACCCGCGTACTCGCGCCGAGCCGCAAACCACTGGCCGAACACCCACGCCTGGAAAACCCCGTGGGTGACCCGGCCGTGTTCCTGCCGCAACTGAGCGGCCAGGTGGACATCGCCTTCTGCTGCCTGGGCACGACCATCAAGCAGGCGGGTTCCGAAGCCGCCTTCAGCGCTGTCGACCTGGACATGGTGGTGGCCTTCGCCAAGCGCGCACGGGAAATGGGCGCACGGCACCTGATCGTCATCAGCGCCATTGGCGCCGACCCGAAATCCTCAATCTTCTACAACCGGGTCAAAGGCGAGATGGAACAGGCGTTGAGGGCGCAGGACTGGCCACAACTGACCATCGTGCGACCTTCATTACTGCTGGGCGAACGACTGGAGCCGCGCTTGGCCGAGCAGGTGGTCGGGACATTGTCGCGCTTGATTCCGGGCAAGTATCACGGCATTGAAGTCTGCGAACTGGCCCGTGCCATGTGGCGCCTGGCGCTGGAAGAGCAGGACGGCGTGCGGGTGGTGGAGTCGGATGAGTTGCGTAAGCTCGGCAAGTAATACGATCTAAAAATGTGGGAGCGGGCTTGCTCGCGAATGTGGTGTTTCAGTCGATGCATAAGCTGACTGACACGCCGCATTCGCGAGCAAGCCCGCTCCCACAATAGATTCAGGTCGCTTATAAGTCTGGGGTTAAAGCCCGCCGGTTGCATTAAACCCCACGCCCAACACCGTCAATAACGACAACGGCAACAGCAAGGTGTCGAGCACCGCACTGGCCGGCAGATCGACATGTGGATAGCTCGGTGCCTCAGCGCCAAAGCGATCTTTGGCGCAGCAGCCGCCGTTAATAGCATACAAATCCAGGCGCGTACCGGCATACACCACCGGTGCGCCAGGCTGCGCGGCATCCAGCGTGCACGCCGTGGCGCAGCCCGTCAGTTGCAACGCCAACACCACCAGCAGCACCTTATTCATCACTGCTCAAATGGTGCTCGCCCCAACGCGGCAGCATGTCCTGAGGAATATTCAGCAGGTTGAGAATCCGCGCCACGACGAAGTCCACCAAGTCATCGATGGTCTGCGGCTGATGATAGAACCCGGGCGATGCCGGCAAAATGGTCACGCCCATGTTTGATAACTTGAGCATGTGCTCCAGGTGGATACTCGAATACGGCGCTTCGCGCGGCACCAGGATCAACTGGCGACGCTCCTTCAAGGTCACGTCCGCCGCACGCTCGATCAGGTTGTTGCAGGCACCCGTGGCAATCGCCGACAAGGTGCCGGTGGAACACGGCACCACCACCATCGCCGCCGGTGCGCCCGAGCCGGAGGCCACTGGCGACATCCAGTCCTCTTTACCATAAACCTTGATCTGACCCGCCGCCGCACCGGTGTATTCGGTGAGGAACGCCTGCATCATCTGCACCTTGGGCGGCAGCGCGACATCGGTCTCGGTGGCCAACACCAGTTGCGCAGCCTTGGAGATCAAAAAGTGCACCTCACGGTCTTCGCGCACCAGGCAATCGAGCAAGCGCAGGCCATACGGAGCGCCGGAGGCGCCGGTCATCGCCAGGGTGACGCGTTCCGGGCCACTCATTTCAACGCCTCGGCCAGCTTGCCGTGCAGGCCGCCGAAACCGCCGTTGCTCATGACCACCACATGGGTGCCGGGCTTGGCCTGATGCTTGACGTGTTCAATGATGCCCTCGATGGAATCGCAGACGGTTGATGGCACCGTGCAAAGCGCGGCGATGGCCGGCAGGTCCCAGCCGAGGTTGGCCGGTGCGTACCAGACCACCTGGTCGGCGTCATTGACGCTTTCCGGCAGGCCATCACGGTGTGCGCCAAGCTTCATGGAATTGGAACGCGGCTCGACAATCGCGATGATGTTGGCCTCCCCGACACGCTTGCGCAGGCCATCCAGCGTGGTGGCAATCGCCGTCGGGTGGTGGGCAAAGTCGTCGTAGATGGTAATCCCATTCACGTCGGCGACTTTTTCCATACGCCGCTTCACGCTCTTGAACGCGCTCAACGCGGCGATGCCCATGGCAGGCACCACGCCCACGTGCCGCGCGGCTGCCAGGGTCACCAAGGCATTCGCGACGTTGTGCTGGCCGGTCATGCCCCACTCGACAATGCCCTGTGCTTCGCCTTCGAACAGCACTTCAAACCTGGAGCCGTCTTCGCTGAGCAACTTGACCTGCCACTGCCCGCCCGCACCGGTAGTTTGCACGGGGGTCCAGCAGCCCATCTCGATCACCCGCTGCAAGGCAGGCTCGGTGGTCGGATGGATGACCAGGCCTTCACTCGGGATGGTGCGCACCAAGTGGTGGAACTGACGCTCGATGGCCGACAAATCGGGGAAGATGTCAGCGTGATCGAACTCGAGGTTGTTCAAGATCGCGGTGCGCGGGCGGTAATGGACGAACTTGGAGCGCTTGTCGAAGAAAGCGCTGTCGTATTCATCCGCCTCAATCACGAAAAACGGTGTATCGCCCAAACGCGCCGACACCGAGAAGTTTTGCGGCACACCGCCGATCAGGAAGCCCGGGCTCATGCCCGCGTGCTCCAGCACCCAGGCCAGCATGCTGCTGGTGGTGGTCTTGCCGTGAGTACCGGCCACCGCGAGCACCCAACGGCCTTGCAGTACATGGTCCGCCAACCACTGGGGGCCGGAGACATAAGGCAACCCTTTATTCAGTACGTACTCGACCGCCGGGTTGCCACGCACCATGGCGTTGCCGATCACCACCAGGTCCGGGACCGGGTCGAATTGCGAAGGATCGTAGCCTTGGGTCAACTCAATACCCTGGGCTTGTAGTTGCGTGCTCATGGGCGGGTAAACGTTGGCATCGGAGCCGGTGACGTGATGGCCCAATTCTTTGGCCAGAACCGCCATCGAGCCCATGAATGTGCCGCAAATACCGAGAATATGAATGTGCATGGTTGACCTCGTAAAACATCGAGGCAGGTTAGCGCAGGGAGGGGCAAATCGCACTATTTATAGGGCCTGCAGGCAGCGAGGCGCATCCCTGCACTTCGTTTGGCCGCGTTCACGTCAGGCGATGGCTGTGAATACCTGGCGTGGACAGGGTTGCGAGTGGCTTAACAGCAGCAGGCTTGCGGCCAAACCTGGAAAAGAACCCCGCAGCCCTGCCAGATTGATCATCACCCTCATGCAGTACGGGTTGTCTTACCAACGCCTACCGGGCTGCCTGCAGCTGAAAAGGCTGCTGGGGCGGTGTCGGACTGAAACTCTCCTACCGTCTCAACAGGTCCAGAACCGTCCTTCACAGAAGTACCAATGTCATAACGAAGATTACGCAACTCTTTCACCGTAATGGGCGTGAAGTCATTCAACACAGGACCATAGGGCTTCAGTGTCTGGAAATCTAAGGCGTACCAGTTGTTGCCTTGTTTCACCGCAACGACGGGCGTGTTGCTACTCCTTTCACCTGGCCGCCGATAAGTGCCTTCGGCGATGGTCTGTTTGGAACCACCGTGAGGGATGTCCCAACCACGCCCAGAGATGCGAAGTTTATTCGCCAACGAGGACAAGGTGACAGCTCCCCCCGCATTCAAAGCGGTCTTACTCAGCTTGAATAAACCACTCCCCACATCATAAACAGCCCCTAACGGGTTGGCAGCCTTGAGCCCTGCCTTGGCAGCCCCTTTGAGAAACGTCAAGGCTGAACTTACCCCTTTGGCACCGACGCTAGCCGCTATGAAGCCGCCTTTAGCAGCAGGATTAAACAACCCGATAAAGTCAAAAACCCCGCTAACAACTGCATCATGTTTATTGCCTTCGATTATATTTTTCACCAAGTCGTGGAAGGGAAGAAGGCTCAGGATGAAGTTGTTGAAAATCTTTTCTCGAGCGCTTCTTTTTTCGGAGTCGCTCATGCCATTGGCCGCGTCTTTAAGCTGACTGACAGCATGTTTATAAATATAACTTATGTGACGGGCGAATTTGCCGGACCTCTCCGATGAAGTATTCCTCGGCTTAAGTGTATGGGGTTCGTCCACTTCGTTAGCACCGCCCGTCCTCCAGATAGTTTTTAAGCCGTAACGCTTCCCCCCAACACTCACACTGAAAAGAGGTGCACGGTTACTGAACTTTACACTCCACCCCTCAGGGACCCCAGGCAGAGGGTCGCCCTCCTTAATGATCCTTCCTAGCAGTGGCGAGTAAATATACTTAACCCTTTCATCATTCACTACAGTGGTGATGAGAAACGCACCACTTCCGAATGCCTCAAATAACGCATTACTCTCACTGCCTTTAGGAAAATTAGGGCCTTCCGCCTGGCTCAAATACCTCATTTCTACACCACCGAACTCAAATCGCTTCCGATCTTCATCCCGCAGCTGCGATACGTGATACTGGAACATCTCACCTGCCGCCTGGCTGAAGCTGTCGGTGTACGCATCAAACTTATCAAAGAAATCTTTCTTGATATCAGGCAGCTTTTTCATGCCTGGATGTAAAATCTCATTAGGAAAGGTTGAAACAGTAGAATTCCAGCTGGGGTTAAGTGTCCCAGACATATAAAGATTCAACAGGGAGTCTGTGAGTCTACTTATCCCCGATTGGCGGGTGAGTAGTTGTTTTTCAAACAGGTGTGCGTGTTCTTCGCCGTATACCCGCGTTAATTCCGCCAGCGCCAACTCCCGGCGAATCGGCAGTGAAGCCGTAATACTTTTCAAAGTAGCCGCCAGGCGATTGGCCTCTTCTTCCATGGCAGCCGTTACGTTCGCGATGGCTTCAGCGGAATAGCCCTCACTATTTTCCTCGATAATGCCTTTAGCTATACCCCAGTCGACCACTGCCTGCACAGCAGCCGCTTTCGACTGATACTCTTGCTCCAGTGTAACGGGCTCCAGAGCCCCATGCGCCCTGATCTGATCATAGCGCTTGCCCGCCGACGATCCCGGGGTGCTCTGCTCGCGACGAAATACTTCAGCGCTGAACATTACCCATTGCAGGGAGCCAAAAACCACTGATGGCGGCACACCCTTGACCAAAAACTCCGGAGCCGACATAGCCAGCAATTGGTAGGCAGCTACTTTCGCCATCTCGGGGCCGACGATACCTTCCATATAGGTTTCAAAACCGTTGACGATCTCAGCTGGCGTACGCCCTACGTTGCCTGGTTGCCGCAAGTTATACCCGGCTAAATGATCGCGCTCCAGCCCCGCTGACGACCGGTTGGCTTCCAGCCCTAACGCCGTGAGCAGTGCTTCCTGGCCACTGGTGGCGGTGGGCAATGCGCCAATCGCTTCCTGCAGCTGCTTACCCAATGCACGGGCTTGAGGAGTGTCGATCAAGGCTTTGAGAAACGCCTCAGGATGGGTAGCGGCCAGCGCCCTCAGAGACTCTGGAACTGCACGTTTCAAATACTCGAAAAGACTGGGGGCCTTACCCTCTGCGTCCAGCGGAACCTGAGTTTGAAGCGCCTTCCAGGCACTGACGGTTTCGACTATCTTTTTCTGAGCATCCTCGCCCAGTGGCACACTTTTAGTCAGCAACCCACCACAATTACCTTCACGTGGCGCACTTAATGGTGGTGCGAACAGTACGCGCTCCAAATTGGCAAGTGCTTCCAGTGTGGTTGGCACTTGCAAACCGTAAGCGGCCATCAATTGCTTGAGGTTTATCGTGACAGGCTGCGGCTGGTCTTCGCGCCAAAAGACGGAGTGCGGTGCGATCTCTACGACGATGGATTCCAGATCCGGCTTCGCGCCGGGCGCCTCAATCTGCTTTTTCAAAGCGGCGAGCAGGTTGTGCTGCGTTTCGGCTTCGCCCGTTTTACTTAAAATTTCGGCAGGCACATGATGGTCGGGCAACGTCTTCGGACGTTGGCCATAAATAAATTGACCAACAACGTTTGAATCGACCGTGTTCGGAGTGGGTCCGGGCCTGCCAAGTTGATAAACGTCACGGCGGCTCAAGGCCCCATAAGGCGCCAATTTTTTAGCGATGACCATCATGTTGTCAAACAACGCTTTACCGCCCGGAATATCGTTGAGCTCAGGGGAATCTCTATTTATTTTATTGAGCCCGCCGTCAAACAAGATCTCACCTTTGTTAGGTTCAATATGAGTAAAAGCACCATACCCACCAAACATGTCCTCCAGTTGCTTGAACGCAGAAGAATGGGTCGCAAACCTCAGTGCGTCAACCCAACGCCCCAAGGTCGACTCGGGTGGAACCGGTACGCGCGATCCGGCTGAAGGCTGCTTCAACCAATCTTGCTCGACACGCGCATCGGCCGCCGTTCGGGCCGCTTCAGGGCCACCCGACGAAGTGTTCTCACTCATCGTCGACGGTGCACTGCCCGCGTTAGGGTTCAGTTGAGGAAAACCACTCTTTGGCAAGCCAAAGGGCGCAACATTTATTGTAGGCACAGTCATATTTTCATCTCTCTTTCAGGCTTCCGATGAACGGCTCGCCAACGCAACTGAATCAACAGCGCGCATCGCGAAAACTTTTTATAAGGCCAGCCAAGTTTAAGGCTTACTTAATAAGCGCCAACCTTCAAAGTCAATCATTCGAACAGCCCAAACTGGCGAGCTATTTTAATTCCCTATACCCTGAGCGCAGACCCACTGACCAAAAAACCAGCCAGACAGTGCTTGACATTGAAGAGCGGCTTCCCCGGTGTTCGAATATTAAGTGGCCCTCACCACCCAATAAGTTCCAGAACAACCAAGCCACGAGACAGCTATATCGATTGAATATAACTAACAACTCCATACAGCTTACCTATTAACGGAAAACTGCTCTTTGAGAATAGTCCAACGGGTGAAGGCGGTCTTCCGGCGTATCCGTTGCTGGCCATGTTGCGGGTTCATCTGATGCGAACTGGTTCGGTTACAGCGATCCGGCGACGGAAGAAGCACTTTACGAGACCACGATCCTGCGCCAGTTCTCGGGGCTGCATCTGGACCGGATTCCCGTTGAAACCACGATCCTCAACTTCCGGCGCCTACAGGAGAAACATGAGTTGGCGAGCGGGATTTTGCAGGTCATCAATGGCTATCTGGGTGATCGTGGTTTGCTGCTGCGTCACGGCACGGTGGTCGATGCGACGATCAGTTACTGCATGGCGAGGAAACTTATGTGTGCGGGGATGCGCAGGTACGGGCCAAGGTTGAACATCCGTTTCGCGTGATCAACCGCAGTTTGGCTATACGAAAGTGCGCTTTCGTGGCTTGTCGAAGAACATCGCTCAACAGACAACCTTGTTCGCTTTGTCAAATCTGTGGAGGATGCGAAAACGGTTGATGGGTATGGGCGAGGTGCGTCTGTGATACGGGTTGACCTTGAAACAGCGCTACCAGAGGAAAGAATCATGAATTAAGGGCAAGAAAAGTCTGATGCTCGCCCGACTTTTGATTTTTTGAGCCCAAGTAGCGAGGGCATGAAAAATCGGTAGGTACTTCAGACCTTGCCTAAAGGCTGATCAACCACCTCAGTACCCTGTGACTCAGGTTGGGCAGTGGCCTCTTCGGCGAGCAAAGGGTATTGAGGAAAGACAGAAACAGGCAAAGTCAGAATAATCGAAGTGTTCACCCCCGCGATGGTTGTTGTATGAAAACACGGAAAGCAGCTGCCCCTATTAAGTGAGCAACTGCTTACGCGTGAATCCGTTAGAACAACCCACTATAAAGTGTACGAGGCCAGTATTAACTATAGCTTGGCTTCGATAGCTCGCATCAACTCGGTGAGGTAGGCCATTCTGGACTCCATGCCAATGGCCCGGCTCTTGATATCATCTTCTTGCGCGCCTGTCGACGGAGTGTGAGATTGAATACCCAGCGCGTTCGCTTCTCTAACAAACTCCACTTCAAGGTAATCAAGCATCTCATCAAGATAGTCCATCCGCTCTTCATTTGTCTTTGCCAACCATTCCACACTGGGTTTGACACCCGCTTCTGAACGAAGGGCACCCAACGTATTGGCTAATAGAAATACGCCCCTCTGAGCATCATCGACCAATCGCGACTCCATAACATGTTGCTCTGTGGCCGGAGTTTTCGCTGGATTGATTTTGGGCTTGAGAAATTCAAGAGCGATGTTGGCGGCGAATGTCCCGCCAACGGTTAAGGGTACTGTGATCGCTGCCGTAATTCCGGCGACCTTGGCAATATTTCGCATCTCAAGCGGGAGCGCCCGATCCGCTTTCGCAGCTTTAGCCTTCACTACCGCCTCGGCGCTTTCTTCCAGGCTACTCTGCGAAAAAGGCTCCACCTCCTTTCCGTCTACTCGACCTGCCGTCGGCTGATCAAATAACTTATCCCGGGCGCCAGCATCTTTTTGAGCTTGCCACTTCTTCCTGTTGGCTTCTCTGTGTTGGGCCACTTCCGGAGTAACTGGGGCCTCTGTATCGGGGCATCCCCAGGCTGGCGGTGACCCGTGGCTTGCCCCGGCCCGTCGAAACCCACTTTTTTATCAACAAAACCCTGATCAAAATTGTTATTGCTACCGTCTGCCGGCTTGGACCCTCCCGGGCTTTCTACCTTAGGTGCTTCAACTGTCCTTACAGAACTAGGCGTGTCGGTCCTGGTGAATCCACCACTGAAAAAATCCCCAACCTTTGAGAATACTACCGGTCGCGCCGCTGCATTTGAAAACATCATAATGATCTACCTAATGATTGATTTGCATTAGAAAGCCATCCATTTCTTCCACTTACTGTGTAACAGATAGGCCACAAACAGTTCCAAGCTACAAAACAAATAGTTCAATCCTATGACGAATACGCAACAATCCTGGAGAACACTTTCCAGGCGCGCAGGCACACTTCGCCAGCCAGCCTGACATTGATCAGCCTGCTAAACTGCTTAACGATGCGTACCGTTTAGCACTCACACTGATGCGGTGAGCACTTGCCAATCCACCCGCCTGAACATCATTACGTTTTATTCGACGGCGCCAGTGCGCTCAGCACACCAAATTGCGCTAACTGAGGACCAAAAGGTGTATTCATGAGGGAATTGTACGCATACCAGGCCCCCTTTTTTAAGACCGCGACTATTGGCCTACGCACACCATCGGATTCCACCTGATAGAAGCCCTTGACGATATCACCGTCCTTATAAGCACTTGTCACTTCATAAGACCTATAATTGCCTTTGATTCGAGGAAGCACCTCATCGGCGTGTTTGTACGCCTTCTTTATATCCTTACCGACAGCCACCACCCCCCGCTTAATATTTCTCGGCAGGTTAATAACATCGGTAACACCCACCGAAACACCGAGCCCGGCAAAAAAAGAACGCTTGAGTACTTTGCCTGCTGACGTACCCAGCTTCATGGCCTTGTTCGCAGCACTTGCCCCGGGAAGAAAGAACCCCAAAATATCGAACCCGATATTAAAAACTGCGCCCGCAACATTCCCCGTTATCGCATCCTTAATACCGTCATAGAAAGGAATAAGCGAAAGGAGAAAATCATTGACGGCCTGATTACCTGCTGTATTTTTTTCAATCCTCGTTTCACCGACAGTCTTGGCTTTCAAATACCCATAATCTTTAGTAAAAAACTTACCCACCACGGTAGCCAGCGAACCGTTTCGTCGAGAAAAATAAGGAATTCGTCCTTCACCGGTGACCTCAGGCAAATCACGGTCCCGATGGGTGGCATCAAATTTCGTAAAAACATTATACGTGCCGGGTACGCGAGCTTTGGAACCCGGGGAAAAATACTTGCTGTCGTCAAAATTTGACTGTTCTCCCGGATCACCCTTTTCCTTAACGATTTTTCCTAGGCCTGGGAAGTAACTATAGTACTCGACCTTACTATCAGCTCCCTCCACTTTCATCAGTACACCTTGCCCCCCTTCCAACTCTTTGAGTTCATGAGGGGTCGGCATTCGTGGTCGGCGCCCGGGGTACAGTTGGCTGCTGTTCGTTTCTTCTGTACCCAAAAAAGGGCGAGACACGCTCATGAACGTGACATCCGCTTGGTTTATACGCTCTTGTTCGGCTCTAGGCAGCAGAGAAACCTGGTACTTGAACTGGATAGCCCAGGCCGCCGCTTGAGTCTTTGTATAGTCTTCAAACGTTTCAGAAAATGTTTTATTGATGTCTGGATCAAGCTCGGAAAAGCGAGACTTAATCGTTGCCCAAGGTAATTCCTTTTCATTTAGCGGCGCCCACGATTCCAGATCAATGGGCGTCGTCATGTAGACATCAAGTGGCGATACACGATACGTGTCATCCCTAATACTTCGTAATGTTATCTTCGTCGGGTCAACACCCGGGAACACCCGCTTGAACTCAGCCAGCGCCAACGCCTCCCGAGTGGGCGCTGGCTTCATCAGCTCAGCGCGTGCCCACGCCAATTCCTTTTTCTGCTTTTTTAACACCGTTAATGATTGCTCAACGTCTTCGAACGTATATTGACCCTGGGGTTTGTTTTTAATCACCTGATTAGCGAGGCCCCACGCAATAAGCGAATCGGCTGACGCGGCAGCTAACTCATCCCCACCGTCAAGAATACTAAGCTGCGCGTCCGCATAGTTCATGACTTGACTGAGCGTCATGTTCCCCGATGCGCCGGGCGCTTCTTGCTCTACCAGGGCAACTGCTATAGAAAAATCCGCCCACGTATGAGACCCATAAACAAGTTCAGGAGGAATGTTTTTTACCAAGAGTTCAGGGGCGACGGCGGACAGTAATAGTTGCGCAGCAAGAGGCGCTGCTTCAACACCCACCTTAGTTTCAAGGTAAGCGGTAAAACGTTTGACGATTTCAGCAGCGGAGGCACCTACATTTTCGCTTTTATAGAGGTTATAACCCGCCAAGTTGAAACGTGACTTTCCTGAATTAGGGTCAAGCTCTTGCAAAAGTGCCGCAGTCAAGGCCTCAGTTGCACCGGTCGGCGACGCTGCTGATTTGATTCTACCTTGTATAGTTTTGCCCAACGCCTGCGCCTCGGGCGACCGAATGAGTTGGTCCAATGCTAATGAAGGGTTGTCCGCAATCACCTTCTTTGTAGACGTCGCAAGCGTGCTGATCAGGCCGCGTAACAAACTGCCTGCCCCAACCCCTGCCTGCGGATCAGATGCCTGGCTTGCATGCTTCAACTTCCACTGATCCACTACCGCTTTCATCTTGCGTAATTCAGTTCGGTTCAGCAGCCCACCAATATGCCTGACGCCCCCAGCGTCAGCCCCAGGCACCCTATGCGCAAGGTCAAAGGTCAGTGCGTTAGCCAGGCCATGCGCCTCCGTGCTGTTGACGGGTAGTTTATGCCCTTGCCTTTCGAGCAGTTGTGCAACACTTATCTCCCGGCGCTGTTCGGTAAGAAATAAACTTGAACGTCGGTCAATCGGCACCATAACGTTATTCAGATCGATCTTCCCTTCGGCATCATCTACCTGGGACCTCAGTGCAGCGATAAGTGCATGACGGTTAGCGTCATCACCCTGCGCCTTGCCCTGCTCCGCTAATGCTTCTAC
Source organism: Pseudomonas sp. M5A4_2d (assembly GCF_053345295.1). NCBI lineage: Bacteria > Pseudomonadati > Pseudomonadota > Gammaproteobacteria > Pseudomonadales > Pseudomonadaceae > Pseudomonas > Pseudomonas sp. M5A4_2d. Next base: position 234,851 of record NZ_JBKEZW010000008.1, read on the forward strand.
CGATCGCTGCAATGCATGCCCCACAGGTGCAAACTCAAACGCGGCCCCTTCATTCAATTTCTCACGGTGCGAGGCAGCTTGTGAGGGGGAGAGGTCGATAGGTTCTCCGTAAAATCGCCCCACCGTGTACAACGGCACCTTACCGTCCGGCCAGGGGTAATTGAACGCCTGCCCGGGCATTGGAGCGATCACCCTGGCAATCGACAACAGCACGCGAGAGACATCTGACCAGCCCGAATCATCTTTTAGGGAAAACGTTTGCATCTTGCCATTTACAATGCCGGTCAACTCCCCGAGGTAGGGATCCAGTTTGAGGCTCCGGGTATCAAGACCCTGCGCTTTCGCCCATGATAAAAATCCAGGGCTTTTGAAATTACTGTCCAATTGGGTGCGCCAACGCCCGAGTGTGGACTCAGGAGCAACTTGAACATCAGGCGGCGCTATTGAGGTGTGATAGGAGCGCGTCGCTAATGCGATCGCGTAGGGGTTCGCCAACTGAGCGTCAGCCATTGCACGCGCTTCGGGGGTGTCTGGCATTTGCGCGTGTGTGTTGCTGTGAACGACTGCATTATTGATGCTCACCCTGGCGGCAGCCGCAGGAGGTTCGCCTACCACGTTGCCTGATAAGGTAGGCGTTACTCTAACGCCTTCAAAATTTGTCATTTCCACACTCGCGTACGATTCAAATGAATAACTGTTCGTACGTTGAGTGGTGCAATGTCTTACAAATTATACAAAAAAAATTCGGGAAAATTTATCCAGATATTTCAGCTCTAAACACTGCCCTCATCAGAGGCTAATAATCAGGCTTCATACGTGCTGCGGTAACAACGTGCAGATCACGCTTGTGGGCACCGTTCGATTCCATGCTTGCGTAACTTCCGGTAAAGCGTATTCCGGCTCACTCCCAAACTTTCTGCCGTGTGGGACATGTGCCAATGTTGCCGCTTCAGTGCGTTGAGCAACACTACGCGCTCTGCATCGTCCAGAGCGCCCCCCTGCCGGGGCTCGACAACCATCGCCGCTCGCGCCTGGCGAATGAGGGGCGGCAAATCCTCTAACCTGATTCGCCCGTTCTCGCACAAGGCCGCCAAGGTGCGAAGTACGTTGCGCAATTGCCGGACGTTGCCCGGCCAGGCGTAGTCGAGCAACGCGTGGTGCGCCTTCTCATCAAGCAACACAACCTGCCCTGCTGCTTCTTCCGCCAGCAAAAACGCCAGTAATTGCGCTTTGTCGCTACGCTCACGCAAGGGCGGCACAGCAATTTCAAGACCGTTGAGACGATAGTAAAGATCTTCGCGGAAGCTACCATTGGCAACACGTGCTAACAGGTCACGATGGGTGGCGCTGATGATTCTGACGTCTACCGCCTGCGGCGCACCGCCGATGGGCACCACCACGCGATCTTCCAGCACCCTTAAAAGACGGGTTTGCAACGCGAAAGGCATGTCGCCTATCTCATCGAGAAACAGCGTGCCGCCGTCGGCTTGCTGTAATTTGCCGCGCATACCTTCCTTCAACGCGCCGGTAAAGCTGCCGCCGCGGTAACCAAACAACTCACTTTCAATCAGGTTTTCCGGGATGGCGGCACAGTTGAGAGCGACGAAGGCGTTGTCGGCACGCGAGCTGGCCTGATGCACGGCCTTGGCGAACGCCTCTTTACCGCAGCCGGTTTCGCCGTTGATCAGCAGCGGCACGTCGCGTTCGAACACCCTCAGCGCCTTGTTAAAATCACTCTGCAACGCAGGGTCGCCCAGGCAGATACCCGGCAGGCGTGGCGCCTCGGGCTTGGGCAGCGGCGCGGGCAAACTCCGCGCCTGCCCGCGCAGCGCGGCGAATAACTGCCGGCCATCGCGCGTACGCAACGGCCAACTGGCCGTGGCATTGGCGCTGGCGCGGCCGAGCAGTTGGTCCAGCGAACACTCGAAAAACGCCTCGACCGGCTGCCCCAACAAGCCGCCGCGAACCTGCCCCAACAGGTTCAGCGCGCTCTGGTTGACCGCACAGATCCGGCCTTCCCCATCAAATGCCAGCAACCCTTCGCTGAACAGCCCCACAGATTCTGCCTGCAGGTGAAAACGCAGCAGCCAGTGGTTCTCAAAATGACGCAGGAAGTAACAACTCTCGATCATCTTCGCCGACAGGTTCACCAGCGCCATGGTGTGGAACTGGCTCTGGCGCGACACCGCCTCACGCGCCGACGACACGTCCAGCACCGCCAGCAACTCACCCTGGGGGTCGAACACCGGGCTTGCCGAACAGGTCAGCCCCGTATGGCGGCCACGAAAGTGCTCATCGCGGTGAATCGTCAGGGACTGGCGCTCGACCAGGCAGGTGCCGATGCCGTTGGTGCCTTCGCACGCCTCGCTCCAGTCCGCACCCAGCCACAGCCCGGCGCGCTCGAAAATCTTGCGCTCGGACGGCGCGGTGACGCAGTTGAGGATCACCCCGCGCGCATCGGTGAGCAGCACCGCATGGCCAGCGCCGGAGAGCTGTTGATGCAGGCTGTTCATCTCGCTGCCGGCGATGCTCAGCACTTGTTGCAGGCGTTCGCGGCTTTCCAGCAGGCGGCCGTGCTCAAGCACGGTGGGGGCGATGCTCAGCGCGGGGTCGAGGTGATAATCCTCCAGGCAGCGCAGCCAGGAGCGGGCGATAGACGGGTCGCTGCCGGGGCCTTGGGCAAGGTCTTGCCCACGGGTGACGGTCAGGACTTGCTGGGCATGGCGACTGAAATGATCGTTATGCATGTTCTTATTATTCTCTCTGCGTGAGAACAGCCAGCATCCCCCAGCCATCCGACCATTGCAATCCCGGGCAGACCCACCGGTCACAGGCTGTACCGTTTATGGCACAAACTGTCACCCCGCCTGTACCACGCCTGTCACAGCAACGCCTTGCGACAAACCTCAACCCCTTGATTTACCTGGCCTGCAAAGCAGTGGCCCAACCTTTGCTCTACGCTTTATCAAGCGCAACACCGCTGTACTCCAATAAACATAAAAGTCAGGAGATACCCACCATGCGTTATGCACATCCCGGTACTGAAGGCGCGATCGTTTCGTTCAAGGCCAAGTACGGTAACTACATCGGCGGCGAATTCGTTGCGCCGGTGGATGGCAACTACTTCACCAACACCTCGCCGGTCAACGGCAAGCCCATCGCCGAATTCCCGCGTTCCACTGCCAAAGACATCGACAAAGCCCTCGACGCCGCCCATGCCGCCGCGGATGCCTGGGGCAAGACCTCGGCCCAGGACCGTTCGCTGGTGCTGCTGAAAATTGCCGACCGCATCGAACAGAACCTCGAACTGCTGGCCATCACCGAAACCTGGGACAACGGCAAGGCCGTGCGTGAAACCCTCAACGCCGACATCCCGCTGGCCGCCGACCACTTCCGCTACTTCGCCGGTTGCATCCGCGCCCAGGAAGGCACCAGCGCCGAGATCAACGAACTCACCGCCTCCTATCATTTCCACGAACCGCTGGGCGTGGTCGGCCAGATCATCCCGTGGAACTTCCCACTGCTGATGGCCGCATGGAAACTGGCGCCGGCCCTGGCCGCCGGTAACTGCGTGGTGCTCAAGCCGGCCGAGCAAACCCCGCTGGGCATCAACGTGTTGATGGAGCTGATCGGCGACCTGCTGCCGCCAGGCGTGCTGAACGTGGTACACGGTTACGGCAAAGAAGCCGGCGAAGCCCTGGCCACCAGCAAACGCATCGCCAAAATCGCCTTCACCGGCTCGACCCCGGTGGGCTCGCACATCATGCACGCGGCGGCCGAGAACATTATTCCGTCCACCGTCGAGCTGGGCGGCAAGTCGCCGAACATCTTCTTCGCCGACATCATGAAAGCCGAACCTTCGTTCATCGAAAAGGCTGCCGAAGGCCTGGTGCTGGCGTTCTTTAACCAGGGCGAAGTGTGCACCTGCCCATCGCGCGCACTGGTGGAAGAGTCGATCTACGACGACTTCATGAAAGTGGTGATGAAAAAGGTCGAGCAGATCAAACGCGGCGACCCGCTGGACACCGACACCATGGTCGGCGCCCAGGCGTCGGAGCAGCAGTTCGACAAGATCCTGTCCTACCTGGAAATCGCCAAGGGCGAAGGCGCGCAACTGCTGACCGGCGGCAAGGTCGAGAAGCTCAGCGGCGATATGGCCGGTGGTTATTACATCCAGCCGACCCTGCTCAAGGGCACCAACGAAATGCGCGTGTTCCAGGAAGAAATCTTTGGCCCGGTGGTGAGTATCACCACGTTCAAGGATGAAGCCGAAGCCCTGGCGATCGCCAACGACACCGAGTTCGGCCTGGGCGCCGGCGTGTGGACCCGCGACATCAACCGCGCCTACCGCATGGGCCGGGCGATCAAGGCGGGCCGCGTGTGGACCAACTGCTACCACCTGTACCCGGCGCATGCCGCGTTTGGCGGTTACAAGAAGTCCGGCGTGGGCCGTGAGACGCACAAGATGATGTTGGACCACTACCAGCAGACCAAGAACTTGCTGGTGAGCTACGACATTAATCCGTTGGGTTTCTTCTAACTAAACCCTGTAACAGGCGCCCGGTTCTCAACTTGAAATGCAATCAAGTGTGGGAGCTGGCTTGCCTGCGATGCAGGCACCCCGGTGTGTCAGGCACAGCAAGGTGATGCTGTCGCAGGCAAGCCAGCTCCCACACAAGCCTGCTCCCCTATTGAATCTCCACATGTACTTGTAACTCGCATTCGGCACAAAGATGCCGAATTAGAACAATAACAATGGAAGGTACTTCCTCATGCCTAGCGAACCTACTGGCTCTTCCGTCGACTTCGAAAAAGTCGGCAGCGACTACTTCCAACAACGCGAACTTAAAAAAGGCGCCGCCGGCTGGGTGCTGTTAGTCGGCCTTGGCGTTGCCTATGTTATCTCCGGCGACTACGCCGGCTGGAACTTCGGCCTGGCCCAGGGTGGCTGGGGTGGCATGTTCCTCGCCACCTTGCTCATGGCCACCATGTACCTGTGCATGTGCTTTTCCCTGGCTGAACTGTCTTCGATGATCCCCACCGCCGGCGGCGGCTACGGTTTTGCCCGTAGCGCTTTTGGCCCGTGGGGCGGGTTCCTCACGGGCACCGCCATCCTGATCGAATACGCCATCGCCCCCGCCGCCATCGCGGTGTTCATCGGCGCTTATTGTGAGTCGCTGTTCGGCATTGGCGGCTGGATGATTTACCTGGCGTTTTACATCATCTTTATCGGCATCCACATCTTCGGCGTGGGCGAAGCCTTGAAGTTGATGTTTGTGATTACCGCCGTCGCCGCGATTGCCCTGGGCGTGTTCCTGGTGTCAATGGTGCCGCACTTCAACGTCGCCAACTTGCTGGATATTCCGGTGACCGAGGCCAAGGGCGCCAGCACGTTCCTGCCATTTGGCTACGTCGGTGTGTGGGCGGCGATTCCCTATGCAATCTGGTTTTTCCTTGCAGTCGAAGGCGTGCCATTGGCCGCAGAAGAAACCAAAAACCCTAAACGCGACCTGCCACGCGGCCTGATCGGCGCCATTGTGGTGCTGACCAGTTTTGCACTGCTGATTCTGGTGATTGCGCCGGGTGGCGCGGGGACTTACGCGCTGATCAAATCAGGTAACCCGCTGGTTGAAGCGCTGGCACTCTCCTACGGCGGTTCAACCTGGATGGGCGGCTTCGTCAACCTGGTCGGCCTGGCGGGATTGATCGCGAGCTTTTTCTCGATTATCTACGCCTATTCGCGGCAGATCTTCGCGTTGTCCCGTGCCGGTTACCTGCCGCGCAAACTGTCCCAAACCAACAAAAGCAAAGCGCCCGTGCTCGCGTTGGTGATCCCCGGCATCATCGGTTTTGGCTTGTCGCTGACCGGCCAGGGTGACTTGCTGATCCTGGTGGCGGTGTTTGGCGCAACCATTTCCTACGTGCTGATGATGGCCGCGCACATCACCTTGCGCATCCGTCGCCCCAAAATGGACCGTCCGTACCGCACACCGGGCGGCATTTTCACTTCCGGCGTGGCGCTGGTGCTGGCCTGCGTGGCCGTGGTGGCGGGCTTTCTGGTGGATCCACGGGTGGTGATTGGCGCCGCGATCATCTATGGAGTATTAATTGCTTACTTTGCTTTCTACAGCCGGCATCACTTGGTAGCAGGCACGCCGGAAGAGGAATTCGCGGCGATCCAGGCCGCAGAGGCCGCCTTGCACTAACTGCCGTAAACCTCGACGCGGGCGCTTTACTCACAGCCTGCCCGCGTCGCCAAGGAGACACTGTATGGCAAGCTTTTCCCACGCGGTGGGTGCTCAAACCTACCGCTTTGACAGCCTCAAGGACGTGATGGCCAAGGCCAGCCCCGCACGTTCCGGGGACTTCCTGGCCGGTGTGGCCGCGCAGAACGACGGCGAGCGGGTGGCCGCGCAGATGGCGCTGGCGAACATTGCGTTGAAACACTTCCTGGAAGAAGCGCTGATCCCCTACGAAAGCGACGAAGTCACGCGGCTGATCATCGACACCCACGATAAACAGGCGTTTAGCGTGGTCAGCCACCTGACCGTCGGCGGCCTGCGTGACTGGCTGCTCAGTGACGCGGCCGACGAACAAAGCCTACGCGCCCTGGCGCCCGGGCTGACACCGGAAATGGCCGCCGCCGTCTCCAAGATCATGCGCGTGCAGGACCTGGTATTGGTCGCGCAGAAGATCCGCGTAGTCACTCAGTTTCGCGGCACCATGGGCCTGCGCGGGCGCCTGTCGACCCGCCTGCAGCCCAACCATCCTACGGACGAACCGGCGGGCATCGCCGCGAGCATTCTCGACGGCCTGCTCTATGGCAACGGCGACGCCATGATCGGCATCAACCCGGCCACCGACAGCATCGCCTCGATCTGCGCCATGCTGGAGATGCTCGATGCGATCATCCAGCGCTACGAAATCCCCACCCAAGCCTGCGTGCTGACCCACGTCACCACCTCCATCGAAGCCATCAACCGTGGCGTGCCGCTGGACCTGGTGTTTCAGTCGATTGCCGGCACCGAGGCGGCCAATGCCAGTTTCGGCATCAGCCTCAGCGTGCTGCAGGAAGGTTATGACGCGGGCTTGAGCCTGAACCGCGGCACCTTGGGCCAGAACCTGATGTATTTCGAAACCGGCCAAGGCAGCGCCTTGTCGGCCAACGCGCACTTTGGCGTTGACCAGCAAACCTGTGAAACCCGTGCCTACGCCGTGGCGCGGCATTTCAAACCGTTCCTGGTGAACACCGTCGTAGGGTTTATCGGCCCCGAGTACCTGTACAACGGCAAGCAGATTATCCGCGCCGGCCTCGAAGACCACTTCTGCGGCAAGCTGCTCGGCGTGCCGATGGGGTGCGACATTTGCTACACCAACCACGCTGAAGCCGACCAGGACGACATGGACACCCTGTTGACCCTGCTGGGCGTGGCCGGGATCAACTTCATCATGGGCATCCCCGGCTCCGACGACATCATGCTCAACTACCAGACCACCTCGTTCCACGACGCCCTGTACGCCCGCCAAACATTGGGCTTAAAGCCGGCGCCGGAATTTGAACAGTGGCTGGCGAAAATGGGCATCTTCACGCAAGCCGACGGCAAAGTGCACTTCGGCAACAGCCTGCCACCGGCGTTTCGCCACGCCTTGAAGCAATTGCGATGAAGGAGCCGCCCGTGCAAGTAGAACTGCCTGATAATCCGTGGCTGGAACTGCGCCGCCTGACCCCTGCGCGCATTGCCCTGGGCCGCACCGGCACCAGCATCCCCACCAGCGCGCAGCTGGATTTCCAGTTCGCCCACGCCCAGGCGCGCGACGCGGTGCACCTGCCCTTCGACGCTGCGGGCCTGAGCGGCCAAATGGCCGAACGCGGGCGTGAGAGCCTGTTGCTGCACAGCGCTGCGGTTGACCGCCATATGTACCTGCAACGCCCGGACCTGGGGCGCCGCTTGAGCGATGAGTCGGCGCAACGCCTGCGCGACTACGCCGCTGCCAACCCTGGCGGCGTAGACCTGGCCATCGTGGTGGCCGATGGCCTGTCGGCACTGGCTGTGCATAAACATACGTTGCCGTTTCTTACACGCATGGAGGAACAGACCCACGCCGAAGGCTGGTCCTTGTCGCCCGTGATTCTGGTGGAACAAGGCCGTGTGGCGGTCGCCGATGAAGTCGCCCAGTTACTCGGCGCCAAGATGGTGGTGATTTTGATCGGCGAACGCCCAGGGCTCAGTTCGCCGGACAGCCTGGGCCTGTATTTCACCTATAACCCCAAGGTCGGCCTGACCGACGCCTATCGCAACTGCATCTCCAATGTGCGCCTTGAGGGGTTGAGCTACGGCATGGCCGCGCATCGCCTGCTGTACTTGATGAAAGAGGCGTGTCGTCGGCAGCTGTCGGGGGTCAATCTCAAGGACGAGGCGCAGGTTATGACCCTCGAATCCGATGATCCCGACCTGATGAAAGGCAATTTCCTACTCAGCCCACCGGATGACCAATAGCAGCGCGATTGCACTTTTTTTCACCATTAGGCAGCATCCAGTCACGGCCGCTTGTGTGGTCATACCCCTTTGGAAGTTGAGGCCTGGCATGCGGATTACTCAAGCGACCCTGGAACACCTGGACCTGTTGACGCCACTGTTCGTCAAATACCGCGAGTTCTACGGGGCTTTGCCCTTCCCGGACTCGTCGCGGGCCTTTCTGGAAAAGCGCCTGCGCCGAAAGGAGTCGGTGATCTACCTGGCCCTGGCCGATGACGACGACAAGCGACTGCTTGGGTTTTGCCAGCTGTACCCGAGCTTTTCGTCGCTGTCGCTGAAACGGGTATGGATCCTCAACGACATCTACGTGGCTGAAGACGCCCGCCGGCAGTTGGTGGCGGATAACCTGATGCGCACGGCGAAAAAAATGGCCAAGGAAACCCATGCGGTGCGGCTGCGGGTGTCGACCAGCAGTAACAATGACGTGGCGCAGAAGACTTACGAGTCGATCGGGTTTCGTGAAGATACGGAGTTCAAGAACTACGTGTTGCCGATCAGCGAGGACTGAACCTGATCCTTCAAACACACTAGATCCCCTGTGGGAGCGGGCTTGCTCGCGAAGGCGGAGTGTCAGTCGATACATCATGTAACTGACACTCCGCCTTCGCGAGCAAGCCCGCTCCCACATTTGGATCAATGTATGCCCGCAATACCCACGACATCCCCCGCTACAAAACCAACACGCTTTTCACCTCTCAATCCGTATAATGCCAACCCTTCAAGGTCGTAAGAAATACGGCATACACTTGTAGCCTTACTTACCCGTAGCCCCCGCACTGGCCTGCTGAGCCGGGCCATTCACACAGGTGCCATCCATGGATTTCAACCCGCTCGACCTGATCCTGCATCTCGACGTGTACCTCGACATGCTGGTGAGAAACTACGGAGTGTGGATTTACGCCATTCTGTTCCTGGTCATTTTTTGTGAAACCGGGCTGGTGGTCATGCCCTTCCTGCCGGGTGATTCCTTGCTGTTCATCGCCGGCGCTGTCGCAGCAGGCGGCGGCATGGACCCGATATTGCTGGGCGGCTTGCTGATGCTGGCGGCGATTCTCGGCGACAGCACCAACTACGTCATTGGGCGAACGGCCGGGGAACGCTTGTTCAGCAACCCGAACTCGAAAATCTTCCGCCGCGACTACCTGCAAAAAACCCACGACTTCTACGACAAGCACGGCGGCAAAACCGTGACCCTGGCGCGCTTCCTGCCGATCCTGCGCACCTTTGCGCCGTTCGTCGCCGGTATCGCCAAAATGCCCTACCCGCGCTTCTTCGGCTTCAGCGTGTTCGGCACCATCCTGTGGGTCGGTGGCCTGGTGACCCTGGGTTACTTCTTCGGCAACGTGCCGTTTATCAAGAAAAACCTCTCGCTGTTGGTGGTGTTCATCATCCTGCTGTCGCTGGTACCGATGATCATCGGCGTATTCCGCAGCCGCTTTGGCCGCAACTCCTCCGAAGCCAAGCCGCAGTAACCCGCGATGTGGTCCCTCAGCGCCTGGCGTCGCCGGCGCCTGCTGGCCAAGCACCCGATTGCCGATGACACCTGGCAACGGGTGCGCCACCACCTGACCTTCCTCGACGGCATCAGCGCCGAGCAAGACCAGTGGCTGCGTGAAGCTTGCGTGGTGTTCCTCAGCGAAAAACACCTCACCGCCCTGCCCGGCGTCGACCTGCACCAGGAACAACGCCTGCTGCTCGCCGCCCAGGCGCAATTGCCGCTGATGAACCTCGGCGAACTCGATTGGTACCAGGGTTTCCACGAAATCGTGCTGTACCCAGACGACTTCCTCAGCCCGCAGCGCCATCGCGATGCCAGCGGCGTCGAGCACGAATGGGACGGCGAACACAGCGGCGAAGCCTGGCAACAGGGCCCGGTGATCCTCGCCTGGCCCGGCGTGTTGGCCAGCGGCCAGTGGGAAGGCTACAACCTGGTGATCCACGAGCTGGCGCACAAGCTCGATATGCTCAACGGCGACGCCAACGGCCTGCCACCGCTGCACCACGACATGCGCGTGCAGGAATGGGCCAGCGTGATGCAAAGCGCCTTTGATGACCTCAACCGTCAGCTGGACGCCAACCCGCACGCCGACACCGAGATCGACCCCTACGCCGCCGAAAACCCGGCGGAGTTCTTTGCGGTCACCAGCGAGTATTTTTTCAGCGCCCCGGATTTACTGGTCAGCACTTATCCCCAGGTGTACGCGCAACTGAGCCGCTTTTATCGGCAGGACCCGTTGGCCCGCCTGACCCAACTGCAAGCCAGCGACGCCCGCTATCAGACTGAACGCCACGCGCCACACGACGTCTGACGCATAGCGTCGGCGTCAGAATATGCCTATAATCGCCGCCACTTTTAGGCCAATCCGGCCATGTTCCATGGCCAACTACGGGGGCAACGCCCAATGAGCTACAGCAAGATTCCGGCTGGCAAAGACCTGCCGAACGACATCTACGTCGCCATCGAAATTCCGGCCAACCACGCGCCGATCAAATACGAAATCGACAAAGACAGCGACTGCCTGTTCGTTGACCGTTTCATGGCCACCCCGATGTTCTACCCGGCCAACTACGGTTTCATCCCGAACACCCTGGCTGACGACGGTGACCCCCTCGACGTGCTGGTTGTAACCCCTTACCCGGTTACCCCAGGCTCGGTGATTCGCGCGCGCCCAGTCGGCATCCTGAACATGACCGACGACGGCGGCGGCGATGCCAAAGTTATCGCGGTACCCCACGACAAGCTGTCCCAGCTGTACGTGGACGTGAAGGAATACACTGACCTGCCGCCACTGCTGCTGGAACAGATCAAGCACTTCTTCGAGAACTACAAAGACCTCGAAAAAGGCAAATGGGTAAAGATCGAAGGTTGGGGCAACGCAGACGCTGCCCGCGCCGAGATCATGAAGTCGGTCGCTGCCTACAAAGGCTGATACCCGCTCCTCATTGCCCTGGCAATCAAAAAAGCCCCGACTATTCGGGGCTTTTTTTGTGGGAAAAATTAAACTCAAAGTTCAATGTTTAATGCGCAGCGTTTAACAAAATTAAAACACTGAAATATCGGACTACAACTAAGCAAATCCCTACACGCGCAATTCAACGCATAGTTTATTTGATGTATTTTTCCGGCCAGTAAACTCTGCGTTTATGAATACATCAGGTGATCGACTAAAAGCGTTATTACGGGAAGTTCATCTTTCCGCCTCCGACTTCGCCAAGAACCGCGGTGTCACGCCTCAACACGTGAACAACTGGTTCAAACGCGGCGTGCCCATGGGCCGACTCAACGAGATCGCAGAACTGCTCTGCGTCTCCAGCCGTTGGCTACGCACCGGCGAAGGCCTCAAACACCCACCGGCCAACTTCCTGCTGGAAGGCCCGGACACAGCCAAAGGATTGCGCACCCGCGAAGACAGCGGCAAATACCTCACAGGCCCCGCCTGCCTCCCGGAAAAAATCGACGTGGAGATCGCCCTCCACCCCACTTTCACCTCCACCGAGCGCATCCGCGTCTCCCTGCACACCCTCGACACCCTCAACGTAAACCCCGACCGTGCCGTAGGCGCCTACATGGTCGACAACAGCATGATCGACATCATCCAACAAGGCGCCACCCTCGCCATCGACCGCGGCCGCAGCCAAATCACCGACGGCGAAATCTACGCCGTCGAACACGACGGCATGCTACGCATCAAATACCTCTACAACCGCCCCGGCGGTGGCCTGCGCATGCGCAGCCACAACGCCAGCGAACACCCCGACGAATACCTCACCCACGAGCAACGCTTCGAACAGAACTTCGAGATCGTGGGCTGGGTGTTCTGGTGGTCCACCCTCAACAACCGCCGACCGGTGCCACTGGACGAACACCTGCTGGGCTGGGAAGGCTCTAAATCGGACCCGGAGGTAGGCATTTGAGGTGAATGTGGGTATCATGCGCCGCACATTTGGCAGGGGATGGCTTTGCGCTATCTATCCTGCCTGGCGATGCGGAGGAGTTCCCGCTGATGCCCCTACTATTCAGCCAGACGTGATGTGGGCTGAGCGATTTGAAGGCTGGTGAGGTTTGTCAAAAACAAGCTGAAGCAGTCCCCGAGAAGCCGGCCACAAGCCGGCTTTTTAATTGTCCGAAATAATCCTATCCCATCCAAGAATCTTCCTGATAGCTTAGCTATTCCGTGGCTTTCAGGCATTCCCCTGTCCGATGGCGTTCGACGCCATTTGACCTCATCCAACGATGAAGTGGGGGGACAGGTGGGGGGACAAAACGGACGACAGGGGAAATCCAATGGGTAAGCTAAATCCGAAACAAGTCGAAAACCTGACCGAACCCGGCACCTATGAAGATGGTGATGGGCTTCGCTTGGTCGTCAAACCTACCGGGCGTAAATCTTGGCTGCTTCGCTTCCAACTGGCAGGCCGTCGTAGAGAGATGGGGCTGGGCTCATTCCCTGAGGTGAGTCTCAAGAAGGCCAGACAAGATGCCAGCAAAACGCACCCAATTGAGTGATGGCATAGACCCATTAGCCGCTCGAGACATAGAGCGCGCCGCTCAACGCGAAGCCCAACGCGCAAGTGAAGCCAAGCAACTGAAGTTCGAGACGCTCGCAACGGAATACCGTAATGCTCACGGCGCTGCATGGTCAGATAAATGGCGTAAAGGCTGGCTGCGAAAGCTGGAGCTGTATGCGTTTGATCACATTGGTAAGCTGGCAGCCGAAGACATCGGTACTCCCGAAGTGCTCAAGGTGCTGCAACCTATCTGGGCTACTAAATCGCGAACCGCCGATGAGGTACGTGGGTAAATTGAGCAAGTCCTGGACGCCGCCAAAGCACGCAATATGAGGTCATACACATCTCCATACCGAGTAATCTTTTACAGCCCCCATCAGTCACCTACATTGCAGCTATGGTCTTCGTGGAAGACCACTACCTAATATCTGGCCTACATCGATGTCCACCTTACTTATCCGCACACATATGGAGCTTAGTAAATCATACTACCAATACCGAGCCTCAAAAACATCTGATCTAAACACAACGTCCAAGAAGCCGGGCACTAAAACAATATCCAGAGAGATATAAATACTCTGGAGAAAAATCATGTAACAAGATACCAACTTTCCTTAAGCACTGAAGGCAAGTGGTTGGCAAGCCCACCTTCAAACCCTGAGCAATAAGGAGAATTGTTTTCAAGTATTTTAAGCGGGAGCAATCACCCTTAACGTCAGGGTTAAGGTAGTTAAGCAGCCAACAAAACTCTCGTTTGCTGGCTGCTAATGCATTGCAGTGGTCAGAGTTGGCACTGCCTCCCACATTCTCGATAGCAAGGAATGCCACTGCCCAAGTGTTAAGGCGCCAGGGCCGCTGCAGATGCTGGACCGGATTTGCGTTTCTTAGCAGTGGCGAGACTGCGAATATCGATTGTCTCGCGCCAAGATTCCAAAGCCATGATGTCTGCGAACAATTCTTCTGGCTCGGGAACCGCAACTCCACCCATCACAGCTTTGTCATGGGCATAGTTAGAACACTTCGACATGCCGGCATTCACTTGATCATAGTCAGTGTCGTCGACGACAACTCCAGCAAGGCGTTGTGTTTCGACGCCTTTTCGAAAGCGTATGACTACTTCGCGCAATAGCACTTCTTCGACAGCGCGCTCCCACGCCATGCGCAGCCGGAAATAAGCGTCGACGGTTTGCTTGTAATACTCCTGCTCCTCGCCATCCTTGAATAGCTTTGCGATTTTTTGTTGCTGCGCTTTCAATGCACCTATGCGTTTGCTAGCACTCTTGCCTTCGAATGGCAGCTCAGGATCTGCAATTCCAAAGCCTTCGGCTCGGCGTGTAAGGCTTTGCGTGACAATTGGCACACCGGCGCGCTTTGCCTCTTCGACAAGAAGGCAAAGGAAGTAAATATCGTGGGTGAAGATGATGACTTGGCGTTGTCCAGCCTCAATCGACAAGCGCTTAGCCACGCGTTCGCGTCGACGATGATCAAGTGATGACACAGGGTCATCAAAGACGATCCCACCGTTTCCGCCAGCAAGGCTCACCTCCGCGAGAAAGGAGCCTATAGCAATTGCGCGTTGTTCACCTTCACTCAAGATGTCGCCTGGACTACGAGTTTGGGGCAACTCCAGCTTGAGCTTGTGCAACGGCTTACCTTTGTCAGCACGGCTTTTTAAGGAAACCTGCAGCAAACCAACTCCCAGCGTCTTGAACTCTCGATTGAGTGCATTCTCCAGATCTTTGGATACAACCTTTTCTGCAAGTTCGGATGCTTTCAAAGAAATATTTGTGGTCTTGATTGCTCCCAAACACTTTGCAAGTCGAGCTTGATGCACAAGCCGGCTTACGGCCGTGGCCACAGCACTTTTGATTTCGTTCAGTCGCACCCGAGCATCGAGTGCAGTGAACAACTTTTGGAGTTCGGCACGGGCATTCTCGTCCGAGGCCTTTTCTAGGACTTCAGCATCTGTATTCAGCTTGTCGGCTAGTGCTTGAAGTCGCCCTGCCGGATTCACCAGCTCCTGATCAGTGCCGGACCAATCATGCGAAATTACAGCCGCTTTAACTGCTTCCTGCCGAGCCGCTAGTGTTTTCGCAAATAGCCTGGTGTCGTTGGCGAGCTGCACATCTAGGGCAGCAATTTCGCCATAGGTAACGTCGTCCACATCGATCGTTAGCACGTGTGCAATGAACGGCTTGTACTGGCTGTACAGCGCTAGGCGGCGTTGCTGTGATGTTTTTTCAGCCTCTTGCTGAATGAAGGCCTCAAAGCGCAGCAAGCGCTCGGCTCCCTCAGTTAGAGGCTGCTGGCACAACGGGCAAGCCGAATCAGCCCCTAATGCAGGAAACGCTTTATCAGGGTGTGATTCGATAGAAAATTTGCGCGCAGCGTCGAAGAGCTCACGCCATGCCTCGCCGCCGGTGCCGGGCAGTAAATTCTCTGCCTCTTTGAACTGCTGGGCCGCCAGCGCAGATGCTACCTGTGCCGTGCGGTATGTATCCGCTAAGCTGTGCAGCTGAGTAATCACTGCCTTATTAACCAGCGCTGACTTAGTGGTCACGTTTGTCGCGACGGTGGTGATGCGGCGGGCAAGCTGGCGAAGCTGGGTGGCCTTCTCCTTTGGATTACTCTCCTTCAGGCTCTTGTCCCATGCGTCACGCTGGGCCACATCCTCCGGTGTCAGTATCGCCAGTGCTTCAATCTGTGCCTCTGTCGTTTTCGCTGAAAGTGTTGCGATTAGTTTGCCAACTGGTGTGTCACCCTGCAGCGGCGCGAAGGCGGTCAGGTCGACTGTAGATTGCGCGCTCTCCGCCTCGACCATTACTTTCAGTTGCCGGCAGAGCTTTGCCAGTCCCTCGAATACATCGAGCCCGTAGGGCACATAGGAAAAGTCATCCTCGTTATCAAGGTATGCGCGCGCGCATCGAGTATCAAAAATTGTAAAGGACGATAACAACGCAGGCGCTGGTTGGCCTTGAATCCACTGTACATCCTGGACTACGCCGTCGACTCCAATTTCAAACCAGGCTTCAGCAGTAGCTGGTTGACCGGCCGGAAGGTTGGCATTAGGAAGAATGGGTTCCATTTGGTCGCGAGCACGGCATGCGCGCTTGAGCACTCGTGAGTACCCTGATTTACCCGAACCGTTGTCGCCATAAATCACTGTCATCCCCGTGGACCCAAAGGGAAGGTACTGATTCTCGGCAATGGCGTTTACGTGTTGCAGGCTCTTCATTGCCCGCAATTCGATGTGCGTTGTTTGCTTTACCGGTGCGGGAATCTGGTCGGCTGTCAGCGGCTTTGGAACTCTGCCTTGCGGGTCGGGGATACCATGGGATACTTTCAGCAGTGCGAACAAGTCATCTTGGTCTTCTGACCTCAAGGTTTGATTAGCCAGTAATCGAGCAACCGCGTCGCTCTGCCATTCAGGTAAACCCTGAGTCCAGTCTAAAATTTCCTGCAATATCGACATGGGTATCCCTCTCTGATTGATGCGCTTCCGTTTTCTTGAAGCTATCAATACCCGCCTATCGCTTGTTTGCAACTGAATTTAATTTTTTCAATTGGGACAGGGCAACACGCTACATTCAGCCTGGCTGAAAGGTTGGGCCCCCTGGAGACTATTCTCTGCATTACGGCCGGCAGGCACGCGCGGTTCGCGGGTTTCCGACCACGCGAAATCGGCGCCTTCTGTCCACGTTTTCTAGCCAGAAAGCGGGCAAATCGAACGCCTAAGGTCCCTCCGAACAAGTATGAGAGGCCAGTCAGAGGGGGACTCTACGGTGAGCCACAAACCACGATTTTGAAGGAAAAGATGGACCCGAGGCTGCATCCACCGAGAATGTGGGCTCTCTGTTGGCATCAGCTCGCGCCTGCAATCCTCGCGAACCACAGAATTAAATGGAATTCCTACAGATGATAAAGTGGAAAATCATTAAGAATTGATTGAGCTGAATCCCGGGGGGATATAGCCAAATACAGTACATCAACTGCTTTGGTCGGTGTCCCTCCCCTTGCAAGTGAAATCAAAGACGCCGCCTTATAATGCCGAACCACATCAGCCCCATCAAACGAATTCAAATGAGCATAAAATCTAAATGCAGCACCCTTAAGTACAACTTCAATTAAATATTTTAGTACATTTGCTTCAAACAGTGGCTGATAAAGTCTATCACTTCTTGTGGTTCTCTTGACAGCAACAGCAAATAGAAAACCTGTTGAATCAATTTTCCCCTCTAACAGCTTATGTGCATTTTCAAGCTTCGCCAAGTTAACCACACTCAAGCTTTCGGCAGGATCAGAAAAACAAGACAGCTCTGGGGGAAGCGGGTATGGAAGTCGAACGCCGACTATATCCGGGCTAGATAACCCCAATGCTAAGCCTCGAGAGCTTAGAGCAGCCTCATGAGCCAAAATATCACTTCGAATTTCTGGACGAAAGAGTTTGGTTGCATCGTACCCTCTCGGAAGTTTCACAACGGCAATTTTTCGAGTAGGCGTTGGTATTGCTTGGGGTGGCTTTGTGAGGTTTGTAGAGCCCCATATGCCTGAATCCATAAAATTGTTCCAGGCCGCAGCTGCATTCCAAAACGCGCCAGCCTCCAAAAGCTCAAATACGTCACCTTCAACTTTTGCAATAGCAGAAGTTTTAACGTCGAACTCCCTCCCAAAGAGCGCCTCCCCTGCCAAGGTCGCGTTTCTCGTAAATTGTGTCAGATACTCACCAAAAGAACGGGACGGGTCTGGATCATTGTCACAGCCAGGCATGAAATCTGTGAACGTACAGTTCATTGCGGCCATTTGACGAAACCGAAACTTAGTATTTCGCCCTTTCACCGTATTTACGCGCCTGTCTTCAAAACACTTTCCAAAAGGACAGTTGAGACAAACCTGGGCGTGGTCAAATGAGTATGGCATCAGCTTTCCTTAGCGCGTGCTATTTCGCGTGCGGTAGCAAAAAGGACATCTAGATCGCTACCAAGAGCCGTTGCGATCTTCTGCATGACATGGAGAGTCGGATTGCGCGCGCCGCGCTCCACTCCGCTTATGTAGGTGCGATCAATATTTGCTCTGCTGGCTAGCTCTTCCTGGCTGAGGCGCAAAAGCTCTCTGTGCCGACGGATGGCTAGACCGAAGTAGTCCGCTAGATTCATGGCGGAAAGCTACTGCTATGTCGACTAAGAGACCACGGACTATGAGTCACACAGGGTGTACAGATGCGTTTGATCCAGCTACTGTGGGCCATTGATTGATTTACGCGGTAGAGCAGATGCCTAAAAGTCACCCCCTTACGCCGGCACCACATACGGTGGCAGCGCCAAACCCAGCGCCCACAGCGGTATCCTTGTTCTCAGGATGCGGCGGTTTTTGTGAGGGTATAGAAAGCGCCGGCACGAAAATACAGGTTGCAGTAGAGCTCGATAAATTTGCGTGCGAGACCTATCGACATAATTTTCCGAGCACACCACTTTTCGAGGGCGATGTTCACGGTTTTCTAACTGATGACTCATCGCACATCCAAGATTACCGGCTAAGCAAGGTTGACCTCGTTTTCGGAGGACCTCCATGCCAAGGCTTTAGTCAGATAGGCCAAAGAAAGCTAGATGACGAGCGAAACGAACTCTATAAACAATACACCCGGATTGTTGATACGTTACGACCACGGGTTTTCTTTATGGAAAACGTTCCTAACCTTGCCCTCATGAACAAAGGCCACTTCAAAAAGCTAATTCTGGAGGAGTTTTCAAGTCTTGGTTACAGTAACGCAGTAATGCTTCGGCTTTCCGCTGACGACTTTGGAGTACCTCAAACAAGACAACGGGTAATATTTGTTGGCACTCGCGACGAAGACCAATTCCCTTTCGATCTTTATTCATTTTGCGAAACTGCACTAGACGGATATCGCGTAGATAAAGTCGTTACCGTTAGTGAAGCGATTGGCGACCTACCAGATGAAATTGTCCATAGCGGCGAAGTTCTAGAGTATCCGAAGACAACCAAGCCATCGCAATTCATGAAAGACATGAGACTTGATTACGATGGTTTGCGATACTCCAAAGCGCTCAAGAAAAAAAGAGGGCTAGGTAAAACAGCTGCTGCACTGCATAACCACCACACCAAAGAAATTCAAGCCCGAAGAGCCAATCTTATTTCTCTACTTAAACCGGGCATGAAAGCGAACAGCCTTCCTAAAGAAATCTGGGACGGTAAACGCCCAGAGAAATGGAGGAGACTGCATCCAGACCAACCATCGCACACCATCTTGGCCCAAATGCACCGAGACATGAGTGAGTGGATACATCCACACGCAAATAGGTGGATTACTGTACGAGAAGCCGCCCGACTGCAATCTTTTCATGATGGTTTTGTTTTTGTTGGTAGTGAGTGGCAACAGCTAAAGCAGATTGGCAATGCCGTCCCTCCGTTGCTTGGGTATGCTTTGGGGAAGCTATCACATCGCATCCTTTCTGTTCTTGATGGAGAACAGTTAGCTTCAAGTGCTTTACAATCACCAACGGTTCAATCTGAGCTATTGATTCCGGCCTAAAGAAAACAGACGATTTTTCGTTTGCAGCCTTTAGCGGTTGAAAGCATACAGCGCTACATTGACAATCCGGCTTGAAATCTCGATCTAAAACGAGCCTCGTCACGAAAAAGCTCGTTTTAGATACTTTCGAGTGTCTTTCCTTAAATAGCAAAGTGGAGGAGAGCCCGACTGCACGACGTTCGTCGCCCCTCCCCAGCACCCCACGCCTAGCACAATAAGCATTTGGTTCACGCCCGCTCAATGTGGGGGGACAAATGGGGGGACAGAATTGCTTTTAGCCTATAAGACCAGTAAAACAAGGCCATATCTCACTAATAACGCCGCCCACAAGCCGGCTTTTAATGCCCTTAAAAACTACGAACCAATTGTCCAGCACCTGTTGGACAATTGGATAAGCAAAGGCAGACTACCTACAGCCCGGCCCGTCTCTCAAGCCGCATCATTTGGGCTGCAAACAATCCACAGCCCGATCTGCCACCATCTTCGCCATCTCCACCAAATGCATTACCGCCCGATGCGGCGCTCCCAGCGGTTCACCAAGCGCCTGCGACGTTGCCACCGCACATTGCAGCAACTCAGCCACACGCACCCAGGCATCTTCAAAGCTCAGCTCTTCATTAACAGTAAATGGCTTAGTCGCAGCCGATGACGGCAAATCCGAAACAACGTTATCCATAGAAAACCTCTAGCGGTAAGTGATTACCACCGTCCTTTCGCGACTAAACGAGCAGAGGTGGCGGCTGTACGCAGGTTAGTCGACCGGCCGCTAGGCACCGGCGCACCCGAAGGTGCCCTGCGCACAGCCACCATAAAGTGCAGGTGAGAAGACACCTGGCTTTGGGATGGCGCGTGCGCCTAGCGAAGTCCGGGCGACTAAACCCGATCACTGAAAATGCAGTGACGGAACGCAGCCTAGTCGCGGGATTTAACTGGCGCAAGCGCCTGGAATTCTCTAGGAAACGTCCTCCAAATGAAAGGGACCGGCCCTGCTGGCACAACGAATTCGCACAAGCATTATTCGCTACACCTAAGTAATGAAAGAACGCATACAGCAGGACGTTGCCGCCAGAGGCCTGACGTTGTCTGTGCATGCGCGTCCGGGATGGTATTTCCAATGATCAGATTCACCCAAGGCAACCTTTTGGAAGCCAATACCGAAGCTCTCGTCAACACGGTGAATACCGTGGGCGTGATGGGCAAGGGTATCGCGCTGATGTTCAAAGAGCGTTTTGCGGAAAACTATCGCCTGTATGCAGCAGCCTGCAAGGCTGGCGAGGTAGAGACCGGTAAGGTTCATGTCACTGCGGTCAACGAACTGGACGGTCCTCAATGGATTGTTAACTTCCCGACCAAACGTCACTGGCGATCGCCATCGCAAATGGCTTGGATAACAGAGGGTCTACACGACCTACGTCGTTTTCTGATCGAAAACCATGTGAAGTCTGTGGCGGTTCCACCGCTGGGCGCGGGTAATGGTGGACTGAAATGGCCGGAAGTTCGCGAGCAAATTGTTGATGTCTTAAGTGATCTGGATGTCGATGTGCTTGTATTTGAACCCTCCAATCAGTATCTGAATGTCGCCAACCGCAGTGGTGTGGAGAAGCTCACCCCCGCCCGCGCACTCATTGCGGAACTGGTTCGACGCTACTGGGTTTTAGGTATGGAATGCAGCCTGCTTGAGATTCAGAAGCTGGCTTGGTTCTTAGAGCGCGCCATTGAGAAGCTGCCGGATGCAAAAAACCCACTGGATCTAAAGTTTGTTGCTCATAAATACGGGCCATATGCCAATCGGTTGGAGCATCTGCTCGATAACCTGGATGGCAGCTATCTGCATTGCGACAAGCGCATCAGCGATGCAGGTATCAGCGATGTGATCTGGTTTGATCAAGACCGAAAAGCCTTCCTCCAAACCTATTTGAAGACGGAGGCCAAGGAGTACTCACAAGCCCTTGAGCTTACCGCCGAATTGATCGATGGCTTTGAGTCGCCCTTTGGCATGGAGCTGTTAGCGACAGTCGACTGGTTGCTTAGCCAGGAAGACGTTCCCCCGACGGTTACCGCTGTGCGTGAAGCATTAAAACAGTGGGATGGCGGCTCCGGTGCAGCTACTCGCAAAAACAAGCTGTTTGACGATCAAGCGCTTGATATTGCGCTGAAGCGGCTTACCTCCAGTACTTTCAGACCTCAGCTGGCTACCTGTTAGATATGGGAGTTTTTTGTGCAGGCTGGAAACAGCCTGCGCAAAGATGCATTTTCAGATTCTCTAGTTAGAAAATCCTACCCGCTGGTTTGCTCGAATCAGCTTCTTGATTCCTGCTAAAAAGTCCGCCCACATACTCATCCTCCCCGCCTTTTAGTGTGAAGCGGACTCGACTCTACATTCGCCGCAACTGTCCCGTCTGAGTTGACAGTAAGACTCCTCCCACCCGATTTATCCCCCCACACCCCACCCATTAATCTGTGCCCATGTTGAACGCAACGCCAAACCAACCTAAACAAAAAAGGATTTCAACCATGAGCATTCCAACTCTCAGCCGCTTGAACAAAGACGACGCCGTAGTTCTGCTGGTCGACCACCAAACCGGTCTGATCTCGCTGGTGCAGGACTTCTCCCCCAACGAGTTCAAGAACAACGTGCTGGCCCTGGCGGACTTGGCCAAGTTCTTCAACTTGCCGACGATCCTCACCACCAGTTTCGAGCAGGGCCCTAATGGCCCGTTGGTGCCGGAGTTGAAGGAGATGTTTCCGGAGGCGCCGTATATCGCTCGTCCTGGTCAGATCAATGCGTGGGATAACGAGGATTTCGTTAAGGCGGTCAAGGCGACTGGGCGTAAGCAGATCATCATTGCGGGTGTGGTGACGGATGTGTGCGTGGCGTTCCCGACGTTGTCGGCGCTGGCGGAGGGGTTTGAGGTGTTTGTGGTGACGGATGCGTCGGGCACGTTTAATACCACGGTGCAGCAGGCGGCGTGGAGCCGGATGACGCAGGCGGGGGCGCAGTTGATGAATTGGTTTTCGGTGGCGTGTGAGTTGCAGGGTGACTGGCGCAATGACATGGAAGGGTTGGGGAATTTGTTGTCTCAGCGGATTCCTAACTATCGGAATTTGATGAATGGGTATGCGGCGGTGACGGCGCGTCAGGGCTGAGGTTGAGGGGCTGTGTGGCCGGCAAAAAACTGTGGGAGTGGGCTTGCCCGCGATGGCGGTGAATCAGTCATATATTAGGTGACTGACACACCGTCTTCGCGAGCAAGTCGAATCGTCGCACCGCCGCTCCCACATTTGATCTTCGCTGCTTTGAGTATTGGGGCAAGCCCACTGACCACAGACGCGCTGTTTGCCCTTACTCAGTCGAGGATCAGGTGCGGCAAAAACCGGCTTGAGTCCTTGGTGATCAAGCTATTGTCTTCCCGCACGCCAATGCCGGCGGCCTGATCGCCAATCACCCACGACCCGATCAGCGTGTAGCTGTCGCCAAATCGCGGCAGCGGCGCAAACTCCTGGAGGATAAACGGCGCATCCGTGTAGGGGCCGTCTTCTTTTACGATCAGGCCGTCGGCGGTTTGCAGTTCGATGTTGGCGCCTTCGCGGGAGAAGAACGGTTTGCGCACCCAGCCTTTTGGCACGGCTTTGCCTGGGTCGGTATCCAGGTGGGATGCGAGCAGGTTGGGGTGGCCTTGGTTGAATTCCCACAACAGCGGCAGGATGCCTTTGTTGGAGAGGATGGATTTCCAGGCGGGCTCGAAAAACTGCGTATCGCACTGGGCAATCGCGGCGCCGAAGGGCTCGTGGAAGATGAATTCCCAGGCGTGCAGTTTGAACAGGCGCGGAATCCAGCGATCTTCGAGGTCGACGAAACGGCCGTCGCTGGTCAGGCCGATGTCTTCGATGTCGATGTGGCGTGATTCGATGCCGACCTTTTCCGCGACGAGGCGCAGGTAGTCGGTGGTGCCTTTGTCTTCGACCGAGTCTTTCATGGAGGCGAAGTAGAACGGCTGGTTGACCTGCAATTGGGCGAAGGCCTGGTGCAGTTTGGTGTCGATGCTGTTGAACTGGTCGGCATGCTTGGGCAGCAGGCCACGTTCGATGCATTGTTCCAGCCAGCCCCATTGAAACGCCGCGGCCTCATAGAGGCTGGTTGGCGTGTCGTAGTTGAGTTCGAGCAGCTTGGCGGGCCCGCTGCCGTTGTAGGAGAAGTCCATGCGCCCGTACAAGTGCGGGTGGCCTTCGAGCCATGAGGTTCGAATCATGTCGAAGAACGGCGCGGGAATGCTCAGGCGTTCCAGCAGCTCTTCGCTTTGAACCACGCGGGCCACGAGGTCCATGCACATGTCATGGATCTCGGTGGTCGGGTCTTCGAGGTCGCGCTCGATTTGCTGGAGCGTGAATTGGTAGTACGCGCGCTCGTCCCAGTAGGGTTCGCCGTCAATGGTGTGGAACAGAAAGCCGAGGCTGTCGGCAGTCTGTTTCCAGTCATGACGTTCTGCGCATTGGATTTTTTTCATGGCCCGGTTTCCTTAGCTGCTCGACCCGCCGCCGCCCCAGCCGCTGCGGGCGCTGGCTTTGCTGCCGAAGCCGCCACGGGAGGTAGAGGACGCCACGGACACCGGCTTGCTGGAGGAGCGCAGCGTGTTGGTGTAATTGCTGCTGCCGTACCGGGCCTGGTTGGACCGGCCGAATGTCGCCCCATTCGAGACCCGCTGGTTAAGCGTCGAGTTGCCGTAATTGCCGCGATCATCGCGATAGCGATACACCGGCTCGGAGCGGTAGCTGTTGCGATTGTTGCTGAGCATGTTGCCGATCAGCAGGCCGGTCAGCAGGCTGCTGGTGGAGAAGCCTGAGCCGCCACTGTTCGCTTGGGATCCGCCGGCTTGCGCATTGGCCGCATCGACCTGGGATTGGGTCACCTGGCCGGCGGCGGTCAGTTCGAAACCGCCCAGCTTGGGGATGAACTTGCCGGTGGAATCCTGCTGGCACCAGTTGGCGACAAAGTCGGCATCGCAGTCGGCCTGGCTGTCGTACACCGGGGCAATGCGGCGATGCTCGGCCATGGCCGTCATGTAGGCGTCCGAGCACACGTCGACCGGCAGCTTTTCATCGGCGCATTGCTGAACAGACTGGAAGTTGTACTTCTTCTGCAAATCGTAGGTTTTTTCCGTCGGCCCACAGCCGGATATCGCCATGGCGACCGACGCTGCCAGCGACAGCTGGACGTACTTGCTTCGTTTCATCGGGAGCTCCGTGCGCGATCAGTTCTGGGTAGGCGTCATGCACGCGGCATTCAACATGCCGACGCTGATGGCCACGGCGGCCACGTAGATACCGGCCGCGAGTTCGCCGTTCTTGATGCGCTCGGACGTGCCTTTGAGCACCAGGCTGGTCAGCAGAAAGGCCAACAGTTGGACGACGGCAGCGATCACCGCCCAGACGACGAAGTCGAGGATGCTGATCGAGTAGGCAATCACGTTGCTGGCCGGAATGGCGAAACCGATGATGGCACCGCCCAGGGCGACCGCCGCCGACACGTTGCCCGCACGGATCAGTTCGAACTCCTTGTGCGGTGTGACGCGGGTGTAGATGAACTGGAACAGCGCGAAAATGACGGCAGCCCCCAGGATGTACGTGACAAACCCGAACACGGCCGCTTTGTTCAGGGAGATGGAGAGAGCTTCTAGCATGGACTTCTTCCTTTTTTAGAGCGCAGTCAGGTCGGTTGTGTACAGCGAAATGCCCAGCGAGGTGCTCAGGCTGATGGTGCCTTCTGCGTCTTCTTCGACGGAAAACAGCAAAAACTCTCGACGATCGGTCAGGCCTGTGTCGCGGGCGTACAGCATCGAACGGTGCTCGACGGTGTAGGCGGTCTCGGGGTTGATCACCTGTTCGGTCATCGCCACCAGTTCTGTCTGGCCAGCCTCGCTGCCCCACACACGGGCGTATTCAACGCCGTCGTGGGTGTAGGTCGGCAGCCCGATCAGGCTTTGTGGCCCGGCCAGCCGGCGCAGTTCCGCTTCACTGCTGAGGGTGACGACGCTCAGGTAGTTGAACAGGATCACCGACTCGACCTGCCCGGCGATCTCGCCGGTGGTGTGCACCTGCAGCCAGTAATCTTCGTCGTTCATGTAGTAGCGCGACAGCCAGGTCGATTGCCCGAGATCAACGGTGCCGTTGGCCCAGATCTCCTGGGAGCCGGGGATCACCACCGTGGTTTTCTCATCGAGCAGCAGTTTCAGGCTCGTGTCGAACATCACGCCTTTGCCCGGCGCCAGGCCCAACGGGCCCGTAACCGGCAGGGTTTGGCCTGCGGTCCATTTCGATTCTGTATTCGCTTGCGGGGCCTCAAGCCCCATCAACTGTTTAAACCATCCCATTGGAGATTTCCTTGAGGCGGGTGGAGGCGATGTAGAAGCGTTCGCCGCCTTCAACGCGCGTGGCGCCAGGCGGGTTGATTGAGGGGTGCCGAGCCGCGTCGGCGCGATAGCCGAAGCGGTGAAAGAGGGAGGCGGCGTAAAGGCGCAACAAAAGAAAAATCGACATGTCGTCCCGATTCCCTGGGTACTTGATTCCTGATGACGTCAGCGCCCCGGCGTCTGGATGCTCAAGTGCGTTCACCCGGCATTAAACCTGCTGCGCGGCGCAGAGAGAAGTACCTTGGCCGCAATAAACCCGGCGAGTGCACCAAACAGATGGCCTTCGAAGGAAATCCCCTGGCGCGGCAGAAAGCCAAGGATCAGCCCGCCATACAGCAGCGCCACGACAGCGGCGGTGATCAGGTTGCTCCAGCTCCGGTGGAACCAGGCGCGAGACAGCAGGTAGGCCCATAGCCCGAATACCCAGCCGCTGGCACCGACGTGTACGCCGTTAAAACCGAACAGCCAGACCAGCGAGCCGCCCAGCAGAATAATGATCGCGCTGACGGCGATGAACCGGTTGAGCCCTTCGACAATGACCAGGGTGCCCAGTACCAAAAAGGCAATCAGGTTGGCGCTCAGGTGCGCGAAGGACGCGTGTAAAAAAGGTGAGGCGAGGATGCCGAACAGCCCCTGCACCGTTCTCGGGACCAGGCCGAATGCCATGAGGCTGTAACCGGTGGCTACATTGAGCAGTTGCAGCGCGACCATAAAGACGGCCAGGCCTGCGATTGTCTTGAAACCCTTCAGGGTATCCATCCTGACCTCGAGATAAAAAAGAAGGGCAGACCTTAATGCCGGTCAGTTAAGTGCAAGCCCCTTGTGGGAGCCGCGGTGCTTTGAGCATTTCGTCCACTTAACTGACCTGCCCTTCCTGCTGCGGCGTTATTTACTCAGCCGACTTTTGCTTCAGGCGTTCCAGAATCGCATTGGCGCTGCCTGTGTCCGGCGTGATGCCGGCTTCGCGCAGCTTGCGCTCCAGGTCGGTGCCCGTGGATGCCTCAGCCAGCTCATCCTGGGCTTGCAGTTCAGCGGCGCGTTGCTGCTGCTTGGCTTGCAAGCGGTTCAGCGTACCGACGGCGGTTTCCAGCTTGCCGTTGGCGCCGCCACTGGCGATGGACGCACTGACCTGGGCCTTTTGTACGCTTTCGCGCGCCTTGGCCATGTCCACTTGCTGGCGCAGGCTTTTGATCCGGCTTTCGGCTTTGGTGATGTCTTTGCGCATGCTCTCTGCATACCCGCCGAACTCGGTGGTCTGCTTTTGCTCGACGTCACGTTCGTTGGTCAGGCTCGAAATGGCTTCGGCGACTTCCATGGCCAGGTCTTCGCGATTGGCCTGGATAGCCGCCATCGCCTTGGACTCCAGGTCCTTGATCTTGGCGTCGTACTCGCCCACGCGATCAGCCGCCAGTTTGTGCTTGGCCATGATGCTGACCAGCTCACGCTTGGCGTTGGCCAGCGCCGTGTCGGCGTCGCGAATTTCCTGGTCGAGGATGCGCAGGGCTTGTTGGTCAACGATCGATTCGCCGACTTCGCTGGCACCGCCACGCAGCGCGGTGAACAATTTGCTCCAGATGGACTGAGTCATTGGATACTCCCGAATAATTAATTGAAGAAACGTTCGAAGGCTTCGCTGGCGCGCTGCACGTTATCAACCAGGGTTTTCACCTCGGTCACGATGTTGGTCAGGCTGGAGTCGGAACTCAGTGCGCCGAACATGTTGTAAACAACTTGCCCGTTAGGCATGGACTCGATACCGATCGAAGACAACGGGAACATTTCCCGGCTGCGCAGCACCGCGTCATTGAATGCGGTGACGTCGTTGATGGACTCGACGTCGACCAGCACGGTGTCCACGATGATCTGCTCGCCCACTACCGCGATGTAAATCGGCAAGCCCCCGAAGTCGTTCATTTCCAGCTTGATGCTGGACTCGGAGCCTTGAACCAGAGAAAGCGTAATGTCGTTGGAAACCACTTCGTCCAAGGCCTGAAGCGCCGTGAAGAGGCGATCGATATTCCAGTTAGTACCTGCGCTCATGAAATTCTCCGACATGAATGAGCCAGCCAGAATCGGCTGGCGAAGCTGTTTCTCCATCTGCTTGAGCAGGCTTCGGTTTTCGGGAAGCACCCAAGTCTCGTGTTTCACATAACCGGCGGCTGCCAGGCCCGCACGCATCTGCTTCATGTAAAAGCTCGACGGCTTTTTCGCGGGCGACTTCAAGCGCTCTCCCTTGCGGCTTGCTGAATCGGTATCGGGCCCTGCTGGCGGGCTCGATGGAGAGCTGCTTTTCATGGTACTGACCTCGTTGTGAAAAACTCACGCGTGAGAAAATCTACAGGTAAATCTCGGCTTGCTCAATAGCTCACGCGTGAGATTTTTTCCCGGCGTTTCCGCTCGATCCAAACGCACTCCTTGCCCAAGGGTGGCACGACTGCATCGCAATCTGATGAACGGTTATTCGGCACTGACAGCGCATCAACACTTCGCTTGCCGCGCTCTAGGATAAGCCTGCCTTGAACGACGAGCTTTTTTGCAGGTGCCGGCCCCTACTCTCTGAGTGTTCCAAATTAGCCTTGGCGTTGTGAATTGTTGTGAAGGCCGGGCAAGTGGGCCAATTCGTCATGCTAAGTTGCGTGACGTTGTCATTCGCAGCACTTGCGCACAGCGGCCGACCCACTAAGTCCGCCCTCTTGTTATTCAATAAACAGCCTCGGGTAGTTATCCAGGAAGTTGGGCGCCCCTGCGCGTCTTAAAAGACGCCGGCGCAATAATTACATCAGGAGAAGAACCATGGTAGCGAAGGTAGAAACGACCCCAAAGGACGCCGCGGTCACCCCTAAAAGCTCCGTCGCTGCCTGGGAAAAATCCGTCAAAAAAGCTTCTGCACCGAAGGATGAGTTGGGCAAAGGCCAGAAACGCCCCGAAGGTGATACCCGCTCGGCCCAGCAAATCATTGATGACACGCCGCTGCTCGCCCAGCTCGGCAACCAAAGTGGGGTCAAGGACAACCTTAAAAAGCAGGTCGGCGATTTTGAGAAAGATGCGGACGCGGCCTATCGCGCCTCCAAGGTGCTGGAGCATGTCGAATACATTGATGAAGACGGCAAGCTGACCGATGGCAAGAATGTCGGCAACACCAGCATCGACGGGTTCACCAAGGACGGCGAGGCTCGGCACGGCACCGAGGCAGGCCGCCTGCAGGATTTCGGCAAGTATGGCTATTCGAGCCTACGCGGCGAGGTGGTGAAGTCGGACTTGGGCGACCAGCAGAAGCGCCCTGAGGGTGACACGCGCTCGGCCAAGGAGATTATCGACGCCACGCCGCTGTTGAAAAACCTGGGTAACCAGAGCGATGTGAAGGAAAACCTCAAGAAACAGGTGGGGGATTTCGAGAACGATGCCGACGCCGCGTACCGCGCCACCCAGGTGTTGGAGCATGTGGTCAGCCTCGATGAAAACGGCAAGTTGCTGACCGGCATCGACGCCAGGAATAAAGACAACGACAGCATTGATGGCTTCACCAAAGACAAAGAGGCCCGCCACGGCACCGAAGCCGGCCGCTTGCAGGATTTCGGCAAGTACGGCTACTCAAGCCTCAAGGGCGACCTGATGCACGTCAAAGACGCGACGCA
This sequence comes from Pseudomonas sp. M5A4_2d, assembly GCF_053345295.1. Taxonomy (NCBI): domain Bacteria; kingdom Pseudomonadati; phylum Pseudomonadota; class Gammaproteobacteria; order Pseudomonadales; family Pseudomonadaceae; genus Pseudomonas; species Pseudomonas sp. M5A4_2d. The sequence goes on from NZ_JBKEZW010000008.1 coordinate 264,486, forward strand.
TAGCGACAAGGCCGCGCCGCCCGATGAGCCGCAGGACGTGCAGGCCCTGCGCGACAAGTACAACATCCCGACTTTCGGCGCCGAAGGGTTGATGGACATGGAGTTGCCCAACGACAAGACCGTGGGCGGCCAGACGGCCGAGAACTTTGTGCAGCGCATCCGCGATGACATCAAGAGCGGCAAGCTAAGCGAAGACTCGGATGAAGCCAAGATCGTCAAGCTGATGGACGCCCAGGCTGCACTGGACAGTGGCTACGACCTGTACGGCTATGCCGAGAGCATCAACCTGGGCAGCGGCACTTACCGGGAAACGGATAAGACCCCGACCAAGTTGAACGGCAAAGACGTGAAGGAGATGGTCGACGAGGACAAACTTGCCAAAGAAATTTCCACGTTGATGGGCAAGGAAGGGATTAAGGATCGTTACGACGCAGAACTAAAGAAAAGTGTTGGTAGTTTGTCGGAAGATCGCTTGAATGAAGTGCGCGAACAAGTGTTCCCGGCCCTGTTCAAAGATGGCACCCGTGATGCCAACTTGAACTTCGAAGAATATGTAATCGCCATGAATGACTCGGGCGATCCGAAAAAATCGGAAACGGCGGAGTTGGACGTGGACCGCTATTTCGAGTCGCTGCGTATTCTCGAACCGGACAGCTACACCGCGCGCCGTCAGACGTTTGACCAGAACATGATGACGCACCAGCTCAACACCTACATGGAAAACCCCGACAAGGTGTCGCCGGAAAATGCCGAAAGTGGGCTGAAGGCCTCGTTCACCATGATCAAGGGCGGCATCAACGCCGCCCTGGGTGGGCTGGACAAGGGCGACAAAGCGTACGACATGTACAAAAAGATGAAGGATGAGATCGACATCCTCGACGGCCATATCAAAGGGCTGACCCCGGCGGAAAACAAACAGATCGCAGCGGCGATTCGTCTCGCTGCCGCCAGCGGCGACCCGAAAGCCATCGACAAGGTGGTCGACACCCAATTGAAGGGCCTGGGCGCCAATCGCGAGGCGGCCGCCGGTTCCTTGAAGACGGTGCTGCACACCGCCAGTTCCACGGGCGGGCTCAGTGCCATGGCGGGCACCATGAACCTGGTCAGCGGCGCCCTGCAGCTCGCCAATGGCGGCGGCAACATGACCGACGACCAGAAAATCGCCGCCGCGAAAGACCTGGTCGCCGGCTTGAGCTTTACCAACGACTTCCTCAAGTTCGGTTCGAACATTGTGGAAACCCTGGGTGGCACTAAAACCTATGACCCTGCGGTGGACAAAGACGGTAAAGGCCCGCCAAAAATCAAAGCCACCGAATGGCTCGGCCTGATCGATGAGAACCTGCCGGATATCTGGGGCAAGAAAACCACAGAAAAATCTGACGCACTGGCTGCATCTATCAGCACCCGCGTTAAAGAATCGTCCGAAACCCTCAAGAAGCTCGACGTGGGCAACCTGTCGGCCGATGAGGTCAAGGAGTACGACAACGCCGCCAAATCCCTTGGCGAACACATGGGCGTCAAGGACATTCCCGGCAAAGGCACGCCGGCTTCAAAATCCGACATTGCAATCGCCTCCGGGCGCTCGTTCCTGCGCTTTATGGGCGGCGCCGGCCTGGATTTGACAGGTGGCGTGATGGACATCGTTTCCGGCGCGCGCAAACTGAAAACTGCCAAGACCGCACTGGAAAAAACCGACGCGGCCTTCACGCTGGGCGGTGGTGCGTCCGGCACCGGCATGGCGATCGCCAATACCATCGCGATGTTCGCCCCCAAAGGCGCGCACCTGGCAGGCAAACTGGCCGGTGATGTTGCCGCCACGGTTATACGCGGGCTCGCCATCGGTGCCCGTGTGGCGGGCCCGATTTTCGCCGTGGCCGGTGTGATCTTCGGGGTGGCAGGCACCCTGATCGCGGAGGCGGTCGAGCATGCCAAAATGCAAAAGCTCACCGATTCCCAAGGCAAGTTCTTCAAAGACCTCGCCGCCGCCGGCGTGACCAAGGACGACTGGGGCGACAAGCTCGAATACGCGCGTTATGCCACCTATATGTATGGCGGCCGGGACACGCCGGACGACAAATCGATGTTCGAGTACCAGTCGGACGAGTGGAAACACTTCAAGGAAACCCAAGACAAAAAAGGCAGCTCGCTGGCGCGGCTGGCGCCCTATCTGCACAAAGACAGCGACCCCGACAGCAAGAACCTGTGGGAAAAATTCCTGGCGGGCGGGACCAGTTCCAGCGGGCCACATGGCAGTGAGCGGCACACCGATGACTGGCGGCCTTGGAGCAGCACGGACATGGACACGGGGAGCAAGAACACGGCCTGATGTTGCGTAGGCATTTTTCAAGCAAGCCCCTGCTCTTCGGTTAAACGCAGATCCCCGTGGGAGCGGGCTTGCTCGCGAAAGCGGTGGTTCAGTCAACCTCAATGTTTGCTGGGCCGACGTCTTCGCGAGCAAGCCCGCTCCCACATTTGATCTTTGCTGCTTTGAGTATTGCGTTCGCTTAACTGACCGGCATTGAGGCAAACCGGTGGGTGTTTGTGCAGCAGCCTGCTGCACAATTACTCCGCAGCACTAGCCCGGCCCTTGACTCTCCCCTATACGGCACACCCTACCCTGAACACCTCGACGTTCAGGACCTCACCCCATGCACCAACGCATCCTGGTCATCCTCGGCCACCCTTCCACCACGAGCCTCTGCTCAGCCTTGGCCGAAGCCTACATCCACAGCGCAAAAGTCGCTGGCCACCCAGTACGCGTCCTATCCCTGGGCGATCTCACTTTCGACCCCGTTCTTCACCACGGCTACACGCAGATCCAGGCGTTGGAGCCCGATTTGATCAGCGCCCAGTCCGACATCCTCTGGGCCACCCATCTGGCTTTCGTTTTCCCGATTTGGTGGGGCGGTATTCCGGCGTTGTTGAAGGGGTTTATCGACCGTATTTTCCTACCCGGCTTTGCCTTTAAATACCGCGAAGGCAAGTTGTTTCCTGACAAGCTGCTGCTCGGCCGAACCGCGCACTTGTTGGTGACCCTGGACACGCCGCCGTGGTATTACCGCTGGTTCTACCGCATGCCGGGCATTCATCAGCTGCGCAGCGCGACCCTGGCGTTTTGCGGCATCCAGCCGATCAAGACGTTGCTGTTCGGGCCGGTGCTGGGATCTACGCCAGCGCAACGGGCAAAGTGGCTGACACAGGCTGGCGGATTAATGGGAAAAGGGAGTTTTCATGTACATCGGCAAAGCCGCGCAACTGTCGGGCACGACCATCAAGGCGATTCGTCACTATGAGGCGATTGGCCTGTTGCCAGCACCGCAGCGGGAAGGACGTTATCGGGTCTATTCAGCGCAAAGTGTCGAGCTGTTAGCGTTGATCAAGTGCGCCCAGCAGTTGGGTTTCAAGCTCAAGGAGTTGCAGGGAATTTTGCACGGGCACGAGGCTGATGCGTTGCCTTGGGAGCGCGCAGACCAGGCCATCACCAGCAAGAAGAACGAACTGGCCGCGCAGATTGCCGGGTTGCAGCAGATGCAGGCGGGGTTGACCGCATTTGAAGCACAGCTTAAGGACGCGCAGGGGCAGTGTTATTTAACCGCTGACAGTGACTGACTTTCCCGGACGACGACGCCTTCTGGCTCGGTGTCTGGTGGACGATGAGCCGAATAGGATGCACAATCGGCTCACAAAATGAGCCGAATAACGTTTTTATTCGGCTCACGCACCCAGGCATGCCCCATGGATCATCCGTACTGGATCTGGCAACACACCGATTGGCCCCACTTTCATTGGCAGCCCGGACAGCTGGCGGTCTTGCTGCGCGAGTGCGGGCAAGCCCAAGGCAAGCTGCTGGGCATGCTTGGCTCCGTCAGCCAGACAGTCAGTGCGCAGAATGAGCTGGATGCGTTGCTGCAAAATATTCTGACCTCCTCGGCAATCGAGGGCGAGCAGCTGAATGTCGGCTCCGTGCGTTCCTCTCTGGCGCGACGCTTGGGCCTGGAGGCGATGCAGGATGGCCAAGTGAGTCGACGCAGTGAAGGCCTCGCCGAACTGATGATGGACGCCACCGAGCAATTCGCGCAGCCGTTCACTCTTACGCGCTTATTGAATTGGCATCACTGGGTCTTCCCCACCCCGGAAGCTGGCTTTGCCCCACGCGCGCTCAATGTCGGCGCACTGAGGGGAGATGAGCCCATGCAGGTGGTGTCGGGGCGACTTGATCGGCCAACGGTCCATTTCGAGGCGCCACCGCGCCGAGGCCTGGAGCAAGGGCTGGGTGATTTTCTCGAATGGTTCGAAACCAGCCGCAACCAGCCAGAGCTGGACCCGCTGATCCGCGCTGGCGTCGCGCACTTCTGGTTTGTCACGCTGCATCCGTTCGATGACGGCAATGGTCGCCTGACCCGCGCAATCACTGATTTGGCATTGGCCCAGGGCGACCATCAGGCCATCCGTTTTTATGCCATGTCAGCCAGCATCCTCGAGGACCGCGCCGGTTACTACAGCGCGCTGGAGTCCAGCCAGAAGGCCACACTGGATATCACTGATTGGCTGGCGTGGTTTTTGAAAACCCTGTTGCGCAGCCTGCAGCAGGCGATGGCGCGAATAGAACGCGTCCTGGGCAAGACCCGGTTCTGGCAGCAGCACCGCGACCTCTCGTTGTCCACCGAACAGATCAAGGTACTCAACCGCCTGCTCGACGGCGGTGAAAAGGGCTTCGAACACGGCATCAGCGCCGCGCAGTACCAGGCCGTGGCGAAGGTGTCCAAGGCTACTGCAACCCGCCATCTGGCTGATCTGCTGGAAAAAAACTGCCTGGTCCGCTTGCCCGGCGGAGGCCGTAGTACGCGTTATCAAATCAATGGCCGAGAAGACTGAAGCGCCCCCACTCATTTGTCCGCTCATTTGCCCAGAATCCCCATGTCTGCTAGTGTCGCGCCGGTTTACCGTCTACCGGAATAGCCGCCATGGCCCGCAAAAAAGTTGCACTCGATTTCGAACAATCCCTCGCCGACCTGCAAACCCTGGTCGAGCGTCTGGAGAACGGCGAGTTGTCGCTGGAGGACTCGCTGACGGCGTTTGAGCAAGGTATCGGCCTGACGCGCGACTGCCAGAGCGCCTTGGCGCAGGCGGAGCAGAAGGTCCAGGTGCTGCTGGAACGTGACGGGGAGTTGGCCGAAGAACCTTTCGATGCGGAACAGCCGGAATGATCGACGCGTATCAGGCCAGTAGCCAAGCCCGGGTGAATGCGGCGCTCGAGCCCATGTTTGTTGCGCCCAGCCCGGAAATGAACCGCCTTTATGCTGCCATGCGCTACAGCGTGATGAATGGCGGCAAGCGCGTGCGCCCGTTGCTGGCGTATGCCGCGTGTGAAGCCCTGGGCGCGCCTGCCGAGCAGGCCAATGGCGCGGCGTGTGCGGTCGAGCTGATTCACGCCTACTCCCTGGTGCATGACGATTTGCCGGCGATGGACGACGATGATTTGCGTCGCGGCCAGCCGACCACCCACAAAGCCTTTGACGAAGCCTATGCGATCCTCGCCGGTGACGGCTTGCAGAGCCTGGCGTTCAGCGCATTGCTGGACCCGCACCTGAATAGCGTGAAAGCCGAGATCAGCCTGCGCATGGTCACGGCACTTGCGGTGGCCGCAGGCCCGGCCGGCATGGTCGGCGGGCAAGCGATCGACATGGGTTCGGTCAGCCTCAAGCTGGACCAGAAAGCCCTTGAACACATGCACCGCCACAAGACCGGCGCGCTGATCGAAGCTGCCGTGCACCTCGGCGCATTGGCCAGTGGCCGTGCAGACGCTGCGCAACTGGCCGCCCTGCAGACCTATTCGCGGGCTATCGGCCTGGCATTCCAGGTGCAGGACGACATTCTCGACGTCGAAAGTGACACCGCGACCCTCGGCAAGCGCCAGGGTGCGGATGCCGCACGCGATAAACCGACGTATCCGGCCCTGCTCGGCCTCGAAGCAGCCAAGGCGTATGCCCTGGAACTGCGTGACCAGGCCCTGGATGCCCTGCGACCTTTCGACGCGGCGGCCGAGCCGTTGCGCGACCTGGCGCGGTATATCGTCGAACGCCGCCACTGATAACGCGGGCTATTAGCGCCGCATATCAGCCAAGTTCGGCGCTCTGCGTGGGCAGTTTGCGCGGCTTGAGGTAAACTGCCGCCTCTTCTATACCTATAACGATTCGCCTGATGCCCACGACGTTCCAAGAGATTCCCCGCAAGCGCCCGTCCACGCCCCTGCTCGACCGTGCTGCCACGCCGGACGGCCTGCGTCGACTGGGTGAAGCCGAGCTGGAAACCCTGGCCGATGAGTTGCGCCTGGAATTGCTCTACACGGTCGGTCAGACCGGTGGGCATTTCGGTGCAGGGCTGGGCGTTATCGAGCTGACCATCGCCTTGCATTACGTGTTCGACACCCCGGACGACCGGCTGGTGTGGGACGTGGGCCATCAGGCGTATCCGCATAAAATCCTCACTGGCCGTCGCGAGCGCATGGGCACCCTGCGCCAGAAGGACGGCCTGGCCGCCTTCCCGCGCCGCGCCGAAAGCGAGTACGACACCTTTGGCGTCGGCCACTCCAGCACCTCCATCAGTGCAGCGCTGGGCATGGCGATTGCCGCCCGCCTGCAAGGCAGCGACCGCAAGGCAATTGCCGTGATTGGTGATGGCGCGCTGACCGCCGGCATGGCCTTCGAAGCGCTGAACCATGCGCCGGAAGTGAACGCCAACATGCTGGTGATCCTTAACGACAACGACATGTCGATCTCGCGCAACGTCGGTGGCCTGTCCAACTATCTGGCAAAGATCCTCTCCAGCCGCACCTACGCCAGCATGCGCGAAGGCAGCAAGAAGGTGCTCTCGCGCCTGCCCGGCGCGTGGGAAATTGCCCGGCGTACCGAAGAATATGCCAAGGGCATGCTGGTGCCTGGCACCCTGTTCGAAGAGTTGGGCTGGAACTACATTGGCCCGATCGACGGTCATGACCTGCCGACCCTGATCGCCACGCTGCGCAACATGCGTGACCTCAAGGGCCCGCAGTTCCTGCACATCGTCACCAAAAAAGGCAAAGGCTTCGCCCCGGCGGAAGTCGACCCGATTGGTTACCACGCCATCACCAAGCTCGAACCTCTGGACGCTCCCGCCGCCGCGCCGAAAAAGGCCAGCGGGCCGAAGTATTCCGGTGTGTTTGGCGAATGGCTGTGCGACATGGCCGCCGCCGACCCGCGCCTGGTGGGCATTACCCCGGCGATGAAAGAAGGCTCCGACCTGGTGGCGTTCAGCGAGCGTTTCCCGCTGCGCTATTTCGACGTGGCAATTGCCGAGCAGCACGCCGTTACTTTCGCGGCCGGTATGGCCTGTGAAGGCGCGAAACCGGTCGTGGCGATCTACTCCACGTTCCTGCAACGCGGGTATGACCAGCTGGTTCATGACGTGGCGGTGCAGAACCTCGACGTGCTGTTCGCCATCGACCGTGCAGGTTTAGTCGGCGAAGACGGCCCCACCCACGCCGGCAGTTTTGACTTGTCCTACTTGCGCTGCATTCCCGGCATGCTGGTGATGACGCCGAGCGACGAGAACGAACTACGCAAGATGCTCAGCACCGGCCACCTGTACAACGGCCCGGCCGCCGTGCGTTACCCACGCGGCAATGGCCCGAATGCCATGATCGAAAAAGACCTTGAGCCGATTGAAATCGGTAAAGGCATTGTTCGCCGCCAGGGCAGCAAAGCCGCGTTCCTGGTGTTTGGCGTGCAACTGGCCGAAGCCCTCAAAGTCGCCGAGAAGATCGACGCCACCGTGGTCGACATGCGCTTCGTCAAACCGCTGGATGAAGCCCTCGTCCGCGAAATCGCCGCGGGCCATGAGCTGCTGGTGACGGTCGAAGAAAACGCCATCATGGGCGGCGCCGGTGCAGCGGTCAGTGAGTTCCTGGCGCGGGAGAATATCCTCAAGTCGGTGCTGCACCTGGGCTTGCCGGACGTGTATGTCGAACATGCCAAGCCGGCGCAGATGCTCGCCGAATGCGGGCTGGACGAAGCCGGGATTGAAGCGTCGGTGCGCGAGCGCATGGCACTGCTCGGCCTGTAAACCGACCTCCCGGTAGAAACCGGGTCAACATGTGGGAGCGGGCTTGCTCGCGAATGCGGAGTATCAGTCAACCGAGATGTTGAATGTGCCACCGCCTTCGCGAGCAAGCCCGCTCCCACATTGGTTTTATGCCATTTTCAAACGCTAGGGACAGCCCATGACCCGCCTTCGCTTTGCCCTGCCCTTGCTGCTGCTCCCGGCCACTGACCTGCTCGCCGACCCCTTTGAGCGCGACGACGCCCTGAAACTCCCCAACGTAGTGATCAGCGCCAACCGCCAGGTCCAGGCACGCAACGACAGCAGCGCCGCCAACACCGTGTTCACCCGCGATGACATCGACCGCCTGCAACCCACCACCCTAAGCGACTTGCTGAACCGCGTACCCGGCGTGCAGGTGGCACAAAGCGGTGGCCGTGGCAGCGCGACCAATATTTATATTCGCGGCACGTCCACCGCCCAAAGCCTGGTTCTGGTAGATGGCCAGCGCATCAGCAGTTCCACCACCGGCACCAGCAACTTGCAATACCTCAACATCGATCAAATCGAGCGAGTAGAAGTGTTACGAGGTTCACGTTCGGTGATCTACGGCAGCGATGCCATTGGTGGAGTGATCCAGATCTTCACTCGGCGTTACACCGAGCCCGGCCTGCAACCGCGCATGCATGTGGGCTTTGGCAGCAACCAGACGTGGGAGCGCAGCGTGGGATTGTCCGGGGGCGACCCACAAACCCGATTCGACCTCAGCGCCAGCTTGGAAGACACCGCCGGGTTCAATCGCACACGGACCTCCTACCCCAGCGATGGCGACGATGACGCCTACCGCAACCAAGCCGTCAGTTTCAGCCTGAGCCATGCCTTCACCGATGATCTCGACGCCGGCATAAACGTGCTGGACAACCATGGCAAGAGCGAATTCGATAACCCTTACGGTCGCTTTGACTCGGTCACCTATCAAGCTTTCCAACAGCAGCCGTACACCCACTTCACCGTAAGTAGCGTCAGCAGCTACGTCGATGCGCGTATCAACGACATTTGGAAGTCTCGCGTAGAACTGGGCCACAGCGAAAATCGTGAAGAGACCCAGGATAAACTTAGCGACGAACGCAGTGTGTTCAATACCTACCGCGACTCGCTGAACTGGCAGAACGACTTAACCCTCAATGAACAGAACAGTCTGATCCTGGGCGCCGACTGGTACGAAGACCGGGTCAACAGCAGCACCGCGCTGGCCGAAGACAGCCGCTGGAACCGTGCTGCGTTTATCCAGCACCGCTTTCAAACCCAGTACTTCTCCACGGAACTGGGCCTGCGTCGCGACCAGAACCAACAGTTCGGCGGTCACAACAGTTGGAGCGGCACCTTAACCCTGCCGGTAAACCCGGATAACGATCTGTTACTGAGTTACAGCGAGGGCTTCCGGGCTCCGACGTTCAATGACCTGTACTACCCGGACGAGTTTGGCTTTAAAAACAGCAACCCGAATTTGAAACCCGAAACCTCCAAAAGCTACGAAGTGCAGTGGCGTAGCCAGCTCAGCGACACCAGCCGTCTGGAAGCCTCGCTATACCGCACGGATATCCAAGATGCGATTGTGTTCGCCAGTGGCGGCCCGCAAAACGTCAGTTCGGCACGCATCAATGGCGTTGAAGCCGCGCTCAAGCAAGAGTTGTTCGGCTGGCAAGGTAGCCTTGGGCTGGCAATGATAGACCCGCGCGACCGCGATTCCGGCCGCACACTGGCGCGTCGCGCCAGGCGCACCGTGAGCCTGGACGTGGATCGCCAATTCGATCAGTTCGGCGTCGGCGCCAGCTGGCAAGCGGTAAGCAGCAGCTACGACGATCCGAAGAACCAGCATCGGTTGGGTGGTTATGGGGTGCTCGGGCTACGCGCCAGTTGGGCCGTGAACCGTGAAATCACGCTGAGCATGAAGGTCGATAACTTGCTGGACAAAGGCTACAACCGGGAGCTGTATCAGTATCAAGGCCAACAGTATGGCTATCGGGAAGAAGGTCGGGCGTTTATGGTCGGGGTGAGCTGGGCGCCGGACATCTGATCGGCACTGGCTGCGATCACCTGGCAGAGCCTGGCCACCGCCTCCAACATTTGCCCGCTGGGTCGCTCCAGGCCTTTGTCCGGCACCAACAGCAATCGCCCCTGCCCCACGGCGGCAATCTGCGGCCAGGCTTTCCAGGCGTCCAGTTGCGGCTGATCCCCGGCCACAATTACCTCGGGATTACGCTGCAACACAGACTCAATACTGACCTGCGGCGCGGGCAGCTTCAGGTCATCGAATACATTACGCGCGCCGCACACACTCAGCGCATCGCTGATGATTTGCCCACCGCCCACGGTGTACAGCGGCTGGTTCCACACCTGGTAAAACACCCGCAAGGGTTCGGCCCGGTGATAGCGTTGGCGCAGTTCGGTCAGGCGCTGGCGTAACTGCGCAGCCAGTTGTCGACCGGCCTCTTCACGGCCCACTTGTTGAGCGATGGCTTGGATTTGAGACGTCAGTTGTTCAAGGCTATGGGGTTCGGCGACATACACCGGGATCTTCAGGCGCTGCAATTGCTCACGCTGAGCCGGGCCGACACTGCCGGGCCAGAGCAGGATCAGGTCGGGCTTTAGGCTGAGCAGGCGCTCCATGTTCAGTTGCCCGTAATGCCCCACCGACGGCACGTTCGCCAACGCCGCCGGCCGCTCGCCGCCGTCGAGCACGCCAACCAGCAAGTCGGCAGCGCCCAGTTCAAGCACAATTTCAGAGAGCGACGGCGCCAGGCTGACAACGCGTTCGACTGCCAATGCCTGGGCACTGAAGACCAGCAGCAGGACCGCCAGCCAGTAACGCCTCATCCCAGCTGACGCGGAATGCGATAGAGGTAAAACAGCACCAGCGTCGACAGCGCCAGCAAGCACAGCGGCACTGCTTCCAGGCCGACAAACACCGCCAACGCACCGATCCAGGCTGGCAGGGCTGCCACCAGCAACGCCGTGCGCCGACGTGCCGCAAGGGTGATCCAGGCAGCCGGTTCTTCGGGTGTGTCGAGGGCTTTGGAAGTGGCAATCAGCGCGTGTTTATAGCCATGAAAATAGCGCAGGCTCAAAAACATCGAGGCCACGCCGGCAATGAAGAACGGCATGGCCAGCACGGGAAGCAGCGACTCGGCCTGACCAAATACCAGATTGATGACGAACAACGGGAGCAATGCCAGGGCCAGGTACTGCCACCAGTTGAAGGACAGTCGGCGTTTTACCTGGCCACGGGTCACGCGCGGTCGACCTCGCCTTGATGCTCGTTACCCATCATGTGGTCGAGCTTGCTGGCTTTGGTGGCCAGGTAGAGTTTGTTATGCGGGTTTTGCCCGGTGTGCAGCGGCACACGCTCGGCCACGGTGATGCCCATCTCGGTCAAGGCTTTGACCTTGCGCGGGTTGTTGGTCATCAGGCGCAGGGATTTCACCCCCAAATGTTCCAGCATCGGCAGGCAGATGCCGTAGTCACGCTGGTCGGCGGCGAAGCCCAGGCGCTCGTTGGCTTCGACAGTATCGGCACCGCCGTCCTGCAGCTCGTAAGCCCGGATCTTGTTCATCAGGCCAATGCCACGGCCTTCCTGACGCAAGTACAGCAATACGCCACGGCCTTCACGAGCAATGGCCCGCATGGCCGCTTCCAGTTGCGATCCGCAGTCACAGCGCTGGCTGAACAGCGCGTCGCCGGTCAGGCACTCGGAGTGCACGCGGCCAAGCACCGGCGCGCCGTCGGCGATGTCACCCAGGCTGAGCACAACGTGCTCGCGCCCGTTGGCCTCTTCGAGAAAGCCATTCATGGTGAACGTGGCAAAAGGGGTAGGCAGCTTGGAAGCAGCGACGAAAACGACGGGCACCGTGTGCTCCTGATTTCAGATTTCACAGAGGGCGCCATTGTAACAGCAGGTTCCTACAGACGCTTAAGCTGAATTATCGCTGATAAAGATCAATAGGTTCGATTGGCCTTCGTCCAGGTTCTATGCAGGTCAGAATGGATACGGCTGCTTCCAGCGCTCGAAAATCGGCTTCAGCTCGCCATTTTTGACCAGGGCCGCCATGCGCCGGTCATAGACGGCCATCAAGGCCCGCCCGCGCTCAGTGTCGGCAAAGCCCACATAGAGCGGCAGCTCGGCGATATGAGTGAGTTTGAATTGCGACGGTTCATCCGACTGACTCAGCACGTGTTTGGCTTCGGTAAGGGAATCGATGTAGAAGTCGACGCGAGCGTGTTGCAGCATCGGCAGGATGCCGTCACGGCGCTCGATCTGGTTGAAGTGGTGCAGGTTCGGCAAGTACGCCTCATACCGATAGCCGCGCACCCACGCCAAGCGGTAGTTGCCCAGGGTGGCGAGGCTCGGCGTCGGCGCAGTTGCCAGCCCGAGTGCGTAGAGGTGGTCGGCGTCGAAGTGCCAGTGCGGGTACAGCACGCCGCGGGCTTCATCGCGATAGGCGCCGACCCAGCCGTCCACCTCACCGCGCTGGGCCAGCCCGACCGAGCGGGTATAGGGCACGGTGCGGGTTTGCAGGGTGATGTCGGCCGGTTCGAAGACCTGACGCAATACATCCCAGGCCAGACCACTGCCATCTTTGTTGGTGTAGTTGTTCCATTCCTCACTGGCCAGCATGACCTTGCCAGGGACGGGCGCTTCATCTGCCAGCACCAGCGACGAGGCACACATCATGATCAGCAGCCAACGGCGCACAACCATGGTGACAACCTCCTACACCGTGATAACCGTATAGAGGGTAGCGCATGCTCGCAGGCTTACAGCGTCTCGTGAAAATGTTGATAACCGCGCACGGCCGGAGTGATGTCTTGCCCGGTGGCGTCGAGCAGCGTTACGCCCTGCCCTGCCTCGACCCGGCCGATCACATGGATCGGCCACCCGTTCGCCAACAAGGGCGCCAACTCGGCGCGCGGCAAGGTGAAGGCCAACACATAGTCGTCGCCCCCGCTCAACGCGGCGACACGGGCTTCATCATCACCGACAAACGCCAACAACGCCTTGGACAGCGGCAACTTCTGACGCTCAACCAGCAGGCTGACAGCCGAAGCCTTGGCGATATGCCCGCAATCGGCCAACAACCCGTCGGAAATATCCATGGCCGATGTCGCCTTGCCCCGTAGCGCCAGGCCCAGCGCCAACTGCGGTTGCGGCGACCAGTAATGGGCGAGCAAGGGCTCAGCGATGGCGGCGTCAGCCGTGCGTTGCCCCAACACCAACGGCAATGCGCCGGCGGCATTGCCAAGTTCACCGCCCACACACAGCAGGTCACCCGGCTGTGCACCGCTGCGCGTCAATGCCTGCCCGGCCGGCACTCGGCCAAACACCGTCAGGGTCAGGCTCAGCGGCCCGCGCGTGGTATCGCCGCCCACCAGGCCAACACCGCAGCTTTGCGCCATGGCATTCAAACCCTGGGCATAGCGTTGCAGCCAATCGGCATCAACCGTCGGGGTGGTAAGGGCAAGGGTAAACGCGAGGGGATGGGCGCCCATGGCGGCCAGGTCGCTCACTGCCACGGCCAGCGAGCGCTGGCCGAGCAGGAACGGATCACACGGGTCGGCAAAGTGCACGCCGGCCACTAGGGTATCGGTGGAGATTGCCAGCTGGTCCCCGGCGGGGAGCGCCAGCAAGGCGCAGTCGTCGCCAATCCCCAGGGCAATGCCTTCGCCGCCTTGCGCACACGGCGCGGCGGCGAAGTACTTGCGGATCAGCTCGAACTCACCCATGGGTAACGTCAGCGCGACTTAGCGCTTGTGTTCCTTCACTTCGGCTTCGCGCAGACGCGGGGCCAGCTTGTCGAGCACGCCGTTGACGAACTTGTGGCCGTCGGTCGAACCGTAGACTTTCGCCAGTTCGATACCTTCGTTGATGACCACGCGGTACGGCACGTCGACGCGCTTGAGCAGCTCCCAGGTAGACAGGCGCATCACGCACAGCTCAACCGGGTCCAGTTCTTCGATGGTCAGGTCCAGGCATGGCGCCAGTGCCGTGTCGATCTCGGTCAGGTTGGCATGCACACCGTGCAGGATGTCGTGGAAGTAGCTCTGATCGGCAAACGTGAAGTCGTTATCGACGCGAAACTGCGCTTCGATTTCGTTCAGCGAAGCGCCCGCCAGCAGACGCTGGTACAGCGCCTGGGTAGCGAGTTGACGCGCTTTACGACGCTTCTCGCTTTTGGATGGCTTGCCGGCATCCGCAGGGCGTGGGTCCTGAGGGTTGAACTGATCGCTCTCGTCAGAAATCACTTGGCCTCCAGCTGCGACAGCAGGCTGACCATTTCCAGCGCGGACAGGGCTGCTTCAGCGCCTTTGTTACCGGCCTTGGTGCCGGAACGCTCGATGGCTTGCTCGATGGAATCTACGGTCAGTACGCCGAAAGCGACTGGCACGCCGAACTCCATGGACACCTGGGCCAGGCCCTTGGTGCATTCGCCAGCCACGTATTCGAAATGCGGGGTACCGCCTCGAATGACCGCGCCCAGGGCGATGATCGCCGCGTATTCACCCTGCTGTGCAACTTTTTGCGCAACCAGAGGAATTTCGAAGGCGCCAGGGGCGCGGATGAGGGTGATATCGCTCTCGCTCACACCGTGGCGAACCAGGGCGTCAACGGCACCGCTTACCAGGCTTTCAACCACGAAGCTGTTGAAGCGGCCAACCACCAGGGCATAGCGGCCTTTGGGGGCGATGAAGGTACCTTCGATGGTCTTCAGGGTCATTCGACAAATCTCTTAAAGAGCCGGGACGCGAAAAGTGCGTCCCTCAGTGATGATTTAACCGCGAACACGGGGCAAAAATAGCCAGCCGTTATTCGGAGGGCACGTATTCTACAACTTCCAGGTCGAAACCGGATATCGCATTAAATTTCATCGGTGCACTCATCAAGCGCATTTTGCGTACACCCAGGTCGCGCAGGATCTGCGAACCGGCACCGACGATGCTGTAGGTGGTCGGCGTTTTGACCTGAGTGTTCTCGGCGGTTTCGCGAATATGCGCGAGCAACACGTCGCCATCCACCGGGTTGCCCAACAGCAACACCACACCGCTGCCTGCTGCGGAAACCGCGGCCATGGCAGCGCGCAGGCTCCAGCGGCCGGGCTGCTTGACCATCAGCAGGTCGCGCAGCGGGTCCATATTGTGCACGCGCACCAGGGTCGGTTCGTCGGCGCAAATGGTGCCCAGGGTCAGGGCCATGTGCACGTCGCCTTCCACTGAATCACGGTAGGTCACCAAATTGAATTGGCCCAGTTCGCTGTCCAGCGGCTGCTCGGCAATCCGCTGAACGGTACGTTCGTGGATCATGCGGTAGTGAATCAGGTCGGCAATGGTGCCGATCTTGAGGTTGTGTTCGGCGGCAAAGGCTTCGAGTTCAGTGCGACGGGCCATGGTGCCGTCGTCGTTCATCACTTCGCAGATCACGCCGCTCGGCTCGAAACCGGCCATGCGCGCCAAATCGCAGGCGGCTTCGGTGTGGCCGGCGCGAGCGAGGGTGCCGCCCGGCTGGGCCATCAGCGGGAAGATGTGGCCCGGGCTGACGATGTCTTCGGCCTTGGCGTCTTTCGCGGCGGCGGCTTGCACCGTGCGTGCACGGTCGGCGGCAGAAATACCGGTGGTGACACCGGTGGTCGCTTCAATGGACACGGTGAACTTGGTGCCGAAACCCGAACCGTTGCGCGGCGCCATCAATGGCAGCTTGAGCAACTCGCAGCGCTCGCGGCTCATGGGCATGCAGATCAGCCCACGGGCGTGCTTGGCCATGAAGTTGATGTGCTCAGCCTTGCAGGCCTCGGCGGCCATGATGATGTCGCCTTCGTTTTCGCGATCTTCGTCATCCATCAGGATGACCATCTTGCCTTGGCGGATGTCTTCAACCAGTTCTTCGATGCTATTGAGCGCCACGCGGCACCCCCTTGGTCAGGATTTCAGGTAGCCATTAGCGGCCAGAAAGCTTTCAGTGATGTTCCCGGACGGCCCTTGTAGAGAGACAGACTCTGCGGCCTTATCGCCCATCAGCAGGCGCTCCAGGTAACGGGCAAGCAAGTCAACTTCCAGGTTCACCCGGCGACCTGGCTGGTACGAAGCCATGATGGTTTCGCTCAGGGTGTGGGGAATGATGGTCAGCTCAAATTCGGCGCCATTGACGGCGTTCACGGTCAGGCTGGTGCCGTCGACGGTGATCGAGCCTTTGTGGGCGATGTACTTGGCCAGCTCTTTCGGCGCACGAATGCGGAATTCCACGGCACGTGCGTTTTCGCTGCGCGCCACCACCTCGCCGACGCCGTCGACGTGACCGCTGACCAGGTGGCCACCCAGGCGGGTGGTCGGGGTCAGGGCTTTTTCCAGGTTGACCGGGCTGCCAGCTTTGAGGTCGTTCATCGCGGTGCAGTCCAGGGTTTCCCGGCTGACGTCGGCGGCAAAGCCATTGCCCGGCAGCTCGATGACGGTCAGGCACACGCCGCTGACGGCAATACTGTCGCCCAGCTTGACGTCGCCCAAATCGAGCTTGCCGGTTTCAACCAGCAAGCGCACATCACCGCCCTTGGGGGTCATTGCGCGGATGCTGCCGATGGATTCGATAATGCCGGTGAACATGGCCTTCTCCTGGAAAACGGGACGGGCGCTTGAGCGCCCGGTCAGAATTATACGCTCGCTGCTGGAAGAGGGATGGCAGTGACTCGCCAGTCATCGCCTACAGCGCGCATTTCAGTGATCTTGATTTGGGGGGCGTCGGCGAGTTTATCAAGCGGCCAGTCCAGCAAAGGCCGGGCGGCGGAGCCAAGAAACTTGCCGGCGACGAATATCACGTACTCGTCGACCAACCCCTGCTGGGCAAACGCACCCGCCAGGCTTGGACCGGCCTCTACCAACACTTCGTTGACACCTCTGGCCGCCAGTGCGACCAGCGCCGAGCGCAGGTCCACCTGACCGTCAACGCCTGGCACGACCAGGCATTCGGGCCCACGGGGGAACTGGTTCTCTGGCGTAACGCAGGTGATGACCAGCGCCGGGCCGGCCTTGAAGAACGGCGCGTTGAGCGGCACGCGCAGGCGGCCGTCGATCAACACGCGCAACGGCGGGCGGGACATGGCCAGCGCGGTGGTCGCTTCGTCCAGGCCCAGTTCGGCGGCACGTACGGTCAGGCGGGCGCCGTCGGCCAGCACCGTATCGGCACCGGTCAACACCACGCTGGCCTCGGCGCGCAGGCGCTGTACGGCGGCGCGGGCGGCAGGGCCGGTGATCCATTGGCTTTCGCCACTGGCCATCGCGGTGCGGCCGTCCAAACTCATCGCCAGTTTGACCCGCACGAACGGCAGGCCGTGTTCCATGCGCTTGAGGAAGCCCGGGTTGAGCGCGCGCGCTTCACTTTCCAGCACGCCGCTGTGGGTTTCGATACCGGCCTGGGCCAAACGCTGCAGGCCACGGCCAGCCACTTCCGGGTTGGGGTCCTGCATCCCGGCGACCACTCTCGCGACACCGGCAGTCACCAATGCATCGGCGCAAGGCGGTGTCCGCCCGTGGTGGCTGCATGGCTCAAGGGTCACGTACACCGTGGCGCCACGCGCCTTGTCACCGGCGGCGCGCAACGCATTCGGCTCGGCATGGGGTTCGCCGGTGCGTTCATGCCAGCCTTCGCCGACAATCTGCCCATCCCGCACTATCACGCAGCCCACACGCGGGTTGGGATGGGTGGTGTACACGCCCTTGCGCGCCAATTCGAGGGCGCGAGCCATGTAATGGGCGTCGAGGATGGCCTGTTCTGCAGAAGGTGCGGTCATTTCTTTACCGGCTCACGGGCCAGGCGGTCGATCTCTTCGCGGAACTCATTGAGGTCCTGGAAGCGTCGATACACCGAAGCGAAACGGATATAGGCGACTTCGTCGAGCTTTTGCAGCTCGCCCATCACCAGTTCTCCAACCACCAGGCTCTTGACCTCGCGCTCACCGGTCGCACGCAGCTTGTGCTTGATATGCGCCAGCGCCGCCTCCAGCCGCTCGACACTCACCGGGCGTTTTTCCAGCGCGCGCTGCATACCGGCGCGCAGTTTGTCTTCGTCGAAAGGCTGGCGGCTGCCGTCGGACTTGATCAGACGTGGCAACACCAGTTCGGCGGTTTCGAAGGTGGTGAAACGTTCACCGCAGCCAGAGGCCAGGCATTCGCGCCGGCGACGTACTTGATCGCCCTCGGCGACCAGACGTGAGTCAATGACCTTGGTGTCGTTGGCACCGCAGAAGGGACAGTGCATGGTGGCAGGCAACAAAAAAAGGGAGGGCCATGGTAGCGCATCCCCATGGCAAGACAAGCCATAGCCTTTACGGTATATAGGCTGACTATTATGTTTCATATTTTTTAAGCCACGGATTTTGCCCTTTCTGGAGCCGTACATGCAGTTACGACCACTTGTTTTACTCACCCTGTTCAGTTTCCTGGTCGCCTGCAGCAGCGAAGCCCCGAAACCGTCGGTACCGCAACCGACGCCTGCCCAAGAGAAAAAAGTCCCCGGCATTGAAGACTTGGGCCCGCTGCCGGCTTATCAGCGTGAAATCAACGGCACCCTCAACGGCGTGCCGGCCAACGCCGAAGTCGAACTGGCGCTGCTGGTGATCGACGAGCGCAACCGCCCGCAACAACTGCTCGCCAGCAGTGTGCTGACCGGCAACGGCAAGCCCGTGGCCTTCCGCCTGCGCTTCAGCCCGGACGCCTTTCCGGCCGGTGCGCGGGTTGAATTGCGCGGTCGTGCCAGCCAGTCCGGCCAGTTGATCCTGCACCTGCCCGCCGTGCGCATCACCCAAGCCATCACCCAGACCACCGGCCCCCTGCAACTCGTCAAGGCACCATGACGCCACCGCTGGGCCTGCAACGGGCGCTGAGCGAACTGATCGGCGACGCGCAATTGGTGCCCTGCCCGCTGCCGGGCACCGAACTCTCGTTGTGGCTGCTCGACGCGGACAATATGGACCGTGCCTTCAGCCCCGAAGAAACCCGGCGCATCCTGCATGAACCGCCCTACTGGAGTTTTTGCTGGGCCAGCGGCCTGGCACTGGCGCGCTACCTGGTGGCCAACCCTGAGTGGGTCGCCGGCAAGCGTGTGCTGGATTTTGGCGCCGGTTCCGGCGTGGCCGGGATCGCCGCCGTCAAGGCGGGTGCGCTGGAAGTGGTCGCGTGTGATTTAGACCCGCTGGCGCTGGCCGCTTGCCGGGCGAACGCCGAACTCAACAAAGTGGAACTGAGTTATTCAGCAGACTTTTTCGCCGAAGCCGACCGCTTCGACCTGATCCTGGTCGCCGACGTGCTCTACGACCGCGCCAACCTGCCGCTGCTCGACCAGTTCCTCACCCGTGGCCGCGAGGCACTGGTGGCAGATTCGCGGGTACGCGACTTTCAACACCAGGCATATCAACGCCTGGAAATCCTTGATGCGCTGACCCTGCCCGATCTGGCCGAGCCTTGGGAGTTTCGCAAGGTGAGCCTGTACCATTCGCGGCGCTCTTGAGACCATCGCGGGCAAGCCCGCTCCCACAAGGGCAAGCGGTCAAGTGTGGGAGCGGGCTTGCCCGCGATAGCGATCTGGACTCCATCACCTTATAGTTGCCCCATTCCCGCTTTATTCGAGACGCACCATGAGTGAGCCCACGCCGTACATCTTCGACGTCACCACCGCTAACTTCGACCAGGCCGTGATCCAGAACTCCTTCGAAAAACCTGTACTCGTGGATTTCTGGGCCGAGTGGTGCGCGCCGTGCAAGGCGTTGATGCCCATGCTGGCGAAAATTGCCGAGAGTTATCAGGGCGAGCTGCTGCTGGCCAAGATCGATTGCGAGGCCGAGCAGGATATCGTCGCGCGTTTTGGCATTCAGAGCCTGCCCACCGTGGTGCTGTTCAAGGACGGCCAGCCAGTGGATGGGTTTGCCGGGGCGCAGCCGGAGTCGGCGGTAAGGGCGATGCTGGAGCCGCATGTGCAGATGCCACCGCCGGCGGCCGCTGACCCACTGGAACAGGCCCAGGCGCTGTTTGCCGAAGGCCGTATCAGCGACGCCGAAGCGGTACTGGTCGCGCTGCTGGGCGAAGACAACACCAACGCTGCCGCGCTGATTTTGTATGCACGCTGCCTGGCCGAACGCGGTGAGTTGGGCGAAGCCCAGACCGTGCTCGACGCCGTGAAAAGCGACGACCACAAAGCCGCCCTCGCCGGGGCCAAGGCGCAAATAACCTTCCTGCGCCAGGCGGCCGATTTGCCAGACGCCGCCGACTTGAAAAGCCGCCTGGCGCAAAACCCGCAGGACGATGAAGCGGCCTATCAGTTGGCCATTCAGCAACTCGCTCGCCAGCAATACGACGCAGCGCTGGAAGGCCTTCTCAAGCTGTTTATCCGCAATCGCAGCTACAGCGAAGGCTTGCCGCACAAGACCTTGCTGCAAGTATTCGAATTGCTCGGCAATGACCACCCGCTGGTCACCGTGTACCGCCGCAAGTTGTTCGCCGCGCTGTATTAATCGCCGATCCAGTTGTACAGCGGCGTATCTCCGCCGCTGGCTACTTTCACGCTGGCACTGTGGCGCAGACGCACCAACAGGCGTTTGCCTGACGCCGCATCACCCGACAAGCCTTCCAATTGGTCGAGTAACTCCAGCCCATTGAGTTGCCCGGCCTGGCGCAACAGGTCCTGGGCACTCTGCCACAGATCATCGCTGTGTTTGACCGGTGCATCTGCCGGCGCGCTGGGTACCGGGGTCGCCTGCAACTGTGCGCCCAGCCGTGCCCAATCGTCGTCGTCGAGCTCCACGGTCAAGTCCACCGGCAAGTCGCCGACGGTTCCACGAATTCGTAACATCGTCCTTACTCCCCGCACTTTTCCGACCCGCATGCTCCCACGCGACTTGCGCAACGCCAAGCGGGCGTTCAAACTCTCGGATTATCGTTATAAGATTACATAACAAAACTTTCATGTTCTGGAGCCTTCTCATGCGCCGTCTGCTGCTCGCTTTGCCGTTTGCCCTGTTGCCACTCGCCATTGCTCACGCGGCTGACGAGCACGACCATGATCACGAGCACGGCAGCCTCGGGGCTCACGAGCACGGTGTCGGTCGCCTCAATGCGGTACTCGACGGCCAGGCGCTTGAACTGGAATTTGACAGCCCAGCCATGAACCTCGTGGGTTTTGAACACCAGGCCACCTCCCCGGCCGATAAAGCCAAGGTCGCCGCCACCCGCAAACAGCTGGAAAGCCCATTGGCCCTGTTCAATCTGCCAAAAGCCGCCGGTTGCGTGATCAGCACCCTGGAACTCAACAGCCCGTTGTTCGGTGACAAACCTGAAGCCGATCATGACGACGACGATGATGACCACGCCACCGACGGCAAAGGCGCAGCCGCCCACGAACATCATCATGATCACAGCGAAATCCACGCCCACTACCAGTTCACCTGCGCCACGCCGACTGCGCTGAGCAATCTCGACCTGAGCCAGGTGTTCAAGACCTTCCCGGCCACCCAGAAAATCAACGTGCAGCTGATCGGCCCAAGCGGCCAGCAAGGTGTGGAAGCAACGGCACAGGTAGCTACCCTGAAATTCTGATCTGAAAACCCAATCACTGTGGGAGCTGGCAAGCCAGCTCCCACAGTGGATCGGCGCCATTTCCTACCACCAGGCGACCCTGATTTCCCATGACCCAAGCGTTAATCGAACTGTCTGACCTGGGCTTCAACTGGCCCGGCCACCCACAGTTGCTGGACATCCCCACGTTCCGTCTGGAAGCGGGGGAAACTCTGTTTCTCAAGGGCCCGAGCGGAAGTGGCAAAACCACCCTGCTCGGCCTGCTGGGCGGCGTGCAGAAACCCAGCCAGGGCAGCATCCGCCTGCTCGGCCAGGAATTGACCGAGCTGTCGGCGGGCGCACGCGACCGCTTCCGCGTCGACCACACCGGCTACATCTTCCAGCAGTTCAACCTGCTGCCGTTCCTGTCGGTGCGCGAGAACGTCGAGTTGCCTTGCCACTTTTCCAAGCTGCGCGCGCAACGGGCGATTCAGCGCCACGGCAGCGTCGATCAGGCCGCAGCGACCTTGCTCGCGCATCTGGGCTTGAACGACAAAAACCTGCTGGAGCGCCGCGCCGACTCGCTGTCCATCGGCCAACAACAACGGGTGGCCGCTGCCCGTGCGTTGATCGGCCAACCGGAACTGGTGATTGCCGACGAGCCCACTTCGGCCCTGGACTATGACGCTCGCGAAGCATTCATCCGGCTGCTGTTCGCCGAATGCCGCGACGCGGGCGCCAGCCTGTTGTTTGTCAGCCATGACCAGAGCCTGGCGCCGTTGTTCGACCGCAACCTGTCGCTGGCCGAACTCAATCGCGCCGCCACGCCCGCAGAGGTTTGAGATGTATTTGTTTCGTCTAGCCATGGCCAGCCTGGCTAACCGCCGCTTTACCGCGATCCTCACCGCCTTCGCCATCGCCCTGTCGGTGTGCCTGTTGCTGGCGGTGGAGCGCGTACGCGTTGAGGCGCGCAACAGCTTCGCCAGCACCATCAGCGGCACCGACCTGATCGTCGGCGCCCGCTCCGGCTCGGTCAACCTGCTGCTGTACTCGGTGTTCCGCATCGGCAACGCCACCAACAACATCCGTTGGGACAGCTACGAGCACTTCGCCGCCAACCCGCAAGTGAAATGGGCAATCCCGATTTCCCTTGGCGACTCGCACCGTGGCTACCGGGTGATGGGCACCAACGAATCCTACTTCGAGCACTACCAGTACGGCCGCAAGCAGAACCTCGAACTGGCCAGCGGCCGCGCCTTCGCCACCGACCCGTTCGAAGTGGTGCTGGGTGCTGAAGTCGCCGACGCCCTGCATTACAAGCTCGGTGACAAGCTGGTGCTGGCCCACGGCGTGGCAGTGGTCAGCCTGGTCAAACACGATGACAAACCGTTCACCGTGGTCGGCATTCTCAAGCGCACCGGCACGCCGGTAGACCGCACGCTGCACATCAGCCTCGGCGGTATGGAGGCGATTCATATCGACTGGCACAACGGCGTGCCGGCCCAGGGCAAAGGCCGCATCAGCGCCGATCAGGCGCGCAATATGGACCTGACCCCGCAGGCGATCACCGCGTTCATGCTCGGCTTGAACAACAAGATTTCCACCTTTGCCCTGCAACGCGAGATCAACGAATTTCGCGGTGAGCCGATGCTGGCGATCCTGCCCGGCGTGGCGCTGCAAGAGTTGTGGAGCATGATGGGCACCGCCGAAAAAGCGCTGTTCGTGATCTCGCTGTTCGTGGTGCTGACCGGCCTGATCGGCATGCTCACGGCGATCCTCACCAGCCTCAACGAGCGCCGCCGCGAGATGGCGATCCTGCGCTCGGTCGGCGCACGCCCTTGGCACATCGCAACACTGCTGATCTTCGAAGCCTTCGCGCTGGCACTGTCCGGCGTGGTTGCAGGCACAGGCCTGCTGTACGTGTGCATCGCCGCATCGCGCGGGTATTTGCAGGCCAACTATGGCCTGGACCTGCCGATGTCTTGGCCCAGCGAATATGAATGGACATTGCTCGCCGGTATCCTGGCGGCAGCGCTGTTGATGGGCAGCGTGCCCGCGTGGCGCGCCTATCGACAATCCCTGGCCGACGGCCTGTCCATACGTTTATGAGGAAGGCTTCGATGCGCCGTGCCCTGTTTGCCCTGTTGCTGCTGGTGGCCGTACCCGCGTGGGCGGCCGACCAGCCCAAGGACCTGTCCTGGCAGGAGATGATCCCGCCGGACGCGCCGCCGGAAATTCCCAACATGAAGCCGCTGCACGACCTGTCGAACATGGCCGACGCATTGTCGGTCGAGGCGGCGCCTGCGGCCAAGCAGGACCTGCCCAACGCGCCGGTGGTGCAGAGCCTCGACGGCCAGCACATTCGCTTACCGGGTTATATCGTGCCGCTGGAAGTCAGCGAAGAAGGCCGCACCACCGAGTTCTTGCTGGTGCCGTATTTCGGCGCGTGCATCCACGTACCGCCGCCGCCGTCGAACCAGATCGTGCATGTGAAAAGCGAAGTCGGGGTGAAGCTTGACGAGCTGTACCAGCCGTATTGGATCGAGGGCTCGATGCAGGTCAAACCGTCATCCAGTGAGCTGGCGGATGCCGGCTACCAAATGGATGCCGAGAAGATTTACGTCTACGAGCTGCAGGAATGAGCCTTGCTCAAGAACAGCACAGATCCCACGGTTTTTGAGCCGTGGTTACCCTTTCATTGAGCTGAGTCAAAGGATCGAATGGAACGATCTTTACCATTGGACGTACAACTTTTAACGTCCTTTTGGAGCTCCCATGAACAAGTCCCTGCTCGGCGCGTCCCTCTTCGCGCTCGCCCTCGCCGCCCCTGCCGTCCACGCTCACGAAGCGGGCGATATTCTGATTCGCGCCGGTGCAATCACCGTTAACCCGAAAGCAGACAGCAGCAGCGTGAAGGTTGACCAGGGCCCATTGGCGGGCACCAACCTGGGCGGCAAGGCGACCATGAGCAGCGACACTCAACTGGGCTTGAACTTCGCCTACATGTTCACCAGCCACTGGGGGATCGAACTGCTGGCAGCCACGCCGTTCGAGCACGACGTGAAGCTCAAGAACACCGCGCTCGGCGCCGCCAACGGCAAGCTCGGCACCCTGAAACACCTGCCGCCGACCCTGAGCGTCGTGTACTACCCGCTGGACAGCAAGTCGGCGTTCCAGCCGTATGTGGGCGCTGGTATCAACTACACCTGGATCTACGACGAGCACGTCAGCAGTGGCGCCCAGCAAGCCGGTTTCAGCAACTTCAAGGCGGAAAACTCCTGGGGCTGGGCCGCGCAGATCGGCGCCGACTACATGATCAACGACAAGTGGATGATCAACGCCCAGGCGCGCTACATCGACATCAGCACCAAGGCCACCGTGGACAACAACGCGCTGGGCCAAGGCACGCGCGCCAAGGTCAATGTGGACGTTGACCCAATGGTTTACATGGTGGGTATCGGCTACAAGTTCTAATCCCGGTTTAACTAACGCTGCATAACCCCTGTGGGAGCGGGCTTGTGTGGGAGTCGGGCTTGCCCGCGATGCAGACGCCTCTGTCTATCAGTTGCACCGAGGCGATGCTATCGCAGGCAAGCCAGCTCCCACACAAGCCCGCTCCCACATTTGGTTTTGTGTGGTGTCAGCTACGCCGGTAGAACCGGTCCAGCAATGCCGGCAACCCGGCCCGCCACGCCCGTGGCTTGATGCCAAAGGTGTGGAGGATTTTCTTGCAGGCCAGCACCGCGTGTTGCGGTTCATCGGCCGCATCCGGCCGTGCCGCGTGGGCCTGGGCGGTAGGGGATTCGATCGCCAGCGGATGGTAGTTGCGCGCTTCGGTGAGAATCGCCTGGCCCAGCGCCAACGGCGTGGTCGCCTCATGGCCGGCGTAGTGATACGTGCCCCACAGCGGCGCCGCGCAATCGAGTTGCTTGAGCACTGAGATGATCACCCGTGCGGCATCATCCACCGGCGTCGGGTTGCCGCGTCGGTCGTCGGCCATCAGCAATTCATCCGGTTTCTCGGCACGGGCCAGGAAGCGCCCCAGGGTGCCGTCGACGCTGTCATCCAGCAGCCAGCCAAAACGCAGCATCACGTGTTGCGGGCAGGTGGCGCGCACGCTTTGCTCAATGCGCCACAACGCCTGGCCGCGCAGGCCCAGGGGCACCGGCTCGTCCTTTTCGCTGTAGGCGGTGGCACGCGAGCCATCGAATACACGGTAGCTGGACGGTTGCAGCAAGGTGATGTTGTGGTGCTGGCACAGTTCGGCCAGGCGCTCGATCGCGAACTCCTGGGCAGCCAAGCGGGTTTCGCTGACCGCTTCGGCCTGGAACCAGTCGAAATAGTAGGCGAGGTTAATCAACGCATCGGGACGGGTGTCGTCGAGCAATTGGGTGAGGCTCGCGGCATCCCAGCCGTCTTGGGGCGGTTTGGGTGCGAGGAAACCGATGTCTTCCTCTGCACCGAGGCGAATCAGCGCCTGCCCGAGGGCATTCCCGCCGCCCAGTAACATAAGGCGCATTCGCATAGAGTGTGCAGGCCCGGTCTGTTTGGAACGATGGTTATTGTCGGCGGCCTTGTGAGCCATACCGTGGGTGTTTGCCAGAATCGTTGCATTTTGCGGGTTTGTAGCGCAACCGTCACTTATAAAGTGCGGGGTTGCAAGTTGCACCGGCCGGCCGCATAAATTGTGAATGAGCCTTCCCGAATCAACGGACACGGTCTTGGACGGTTTCCACCCCGCCGTCAGCGCCTGGTTCCGCAGCACGTTCCCCTCGGTGACCCGCGCCCAGGCCCAGGCCTGGCCGCTGATCCGCCAGCGCCGCTCGACACTGATCGCCGCGCCCACCGGCTCCGGTAAAACCCTGACGGCGTTCCTGGCTGTGCTGGATGACCTGGTCCATCAAGGTCTGGCCAACGGCGGGCAACTGCCGGATGAGACGTTGGTGGTGTATGTATCGCCGCTCAAGGCGCTCTCAAACGACATCCAGATCAACCTGCAAAACCCGCTAACCGGTATCACCGAGCAGTTGCAGGCCATGGGCTTGCCGCCGCTTGCGATCCGCACCGCCGTGCGCACCGGCGACACCCCGCAAAAAGACCGCGCGCTGATGCGCAAACGGCCGCCGCATATCCTGGTCACCACCCCGGAATCGCTCTATGTGCTGCTCGGCTCGGACTCCGGCCGGCAGATGCTGGCCAGCACACGCACGGTAATCATCGACGAAATCCACGCCATCGCCGCCGGCAAACGCGGCAGCCACCTGGCCCTGAGCCTGGAACGCCTGCAAGGCTTGTGCGCCGAGCCGCTGACCCGTGTCGGCCTGTCGGCCACGCAAAAGCCTATCGAGGCGGTGTCGCGCTTTTTGGTCGGCACTGGCCGTGAATGCGCCGTCGTCGATATCGGCCACGCCCGCCCCCGCGACCTGGATATTGAAGTGCCGCCGGTGCCGCTGTCGGCGGTGATGGCCAATGACGTGTGGGAATTGGTCTACGACCGCCTCGCCGCGTTGGCCCGCGAACACCGCACCACGCTGGTCTTCGTCAACACCCGGCGCCTGGCCGAACGCCTGGCCCGGCACTTGAGCGAGCGCCTGGGCAAGACCTCCGTCGCCGCCCACCATGGCAGCCTGGCCAAAGAAATGCGCCTGGACGCCGAGCAACGGCTCAAGGCCGGCGAGCTGCAAGTGCTGATCGCCACGGCGTCGCTGGAACTGGGGATTGATATTGGCGACGTCGACCTCGTCTGCCAGATCGGCTCGCCCGGCTCGATCAACGGCTTTTTGCAACGCGTCGGCCGCTCCGGCCACCAGGTCGGCGGCACGCCCAAGGGGCGCCTGTTCGCCACCACCCGCGATGACCTGATCGAATGCGCCGCCCTGCTCGACTGCGTGCGCCGGGGCGAGCTGGATACCTTGCACATACCGGTCGCGCCGTTGGACGTACTCGCCCAACAGATCATCGCCGAAGTCAGCGCCCGTGAATGGACGGAGCAGGCGCTACTGGCGCTGATCCAGCGCGCCGCGCCTTACGCCACACTCGACCCGCGCCACTACCAGGCGCTGTTGCAGATGCTCGCCGACGGCTATAACGGCCGCCAGGGCATCCGCAGCGCCTACCTGCACCGCGACGCCGTGACCCACACCCTGCGCGGCCGCCGTGGTGCCAGGCTGACCGCCGTGACCAGCGGCGGCACCATCCCGGACAACGCTGACTACAGCGTGTTGCTTGAACCTCAGAGCCTGAATATCGGCAGCGTCAACGAAGACTTCGCGGTGGAAAGCATCGCCGGGGATATCTTCCAGCTCGGCAATACGTCCTACCGGATCTTGCGGGTCGAGGCCGGCAAGGTACGCGTCGAGGATGCCCATGGCCAACCGCCGACTATCCCGTTCTGGCTAGGCGAAGCACCGGGGCGCAGCAATGAATTGTCGGCGGCCGTGGCGCGTTTTCAAGGGCAGTTGGACGCGCTGCTCAGCGCCACACCCGGCAACCTGCAACCCGCCCACGACTGGCTCACTGGCAGCCTCGGGCTGAACCGCGCCAGCGCCGAACAAATCCTCGATTACCTGGCACGCGCGCGCCTGGCCCTTGGCGCCCTGCCGTCCCAGGACACGTTGATCATGGAGCGTTTTTTCGACGCCTCCGGCGGTACCCAATTGATCATCCATACGCCGTTCGGCAGCCGCCTCAACCGCGCCTGGGGCCTGGCCCTGCGCAAGCGTTTTTGCCGCACCTTCAATTTCGAATTGCAGGCGGCGGCCAGTGAGAATGCGATCGTGCTGTCGCTGTCCACCAGCCACAGTTTCGAGCTGGATGAGGTGTGGCGCTATCTGAACAGCAACAGCGCCGAGCACATCCTGATCCAGGCGGTGCTGGATGCGCCGCTGTTCGGCGTGCGCTGGCGCTGGAATGCCAGTGTGGCCCTGGCATTGCCGCGTTATACCGGTGGGCGCAAGGTCGCGCCGCAGATCCAGCGCATGAAGAGCGAAGACCTGATTGCCAGCGTGTTTCCCGACCAGATCGCCTGCCTGGAAAACCTCGCCGGCGAGCGTGAGATACCCGAACACCCTCTGGTGGAACAAACCCTCGACGACTGCCTGCACGAAGCCATGGACAGCGAACGTTGGCTGATCCTGTTGCGGCGCATGGAGCGTGGCGAAGTGCGCCTGATCAGCCGCGACCTGCCGGCGCCCTCGCCCATGGCCGCCGAAATTCTCAGCGCGCGCCCCTACACCTTTCTCGACGACGCACCGCTGGAAGAACGCCGTACCCAGGCGGTGCTCAACCGGCGCTGGAGCGACCCGCAAAGCACCGACGACCTCGGCGCGCTGGATGCCGAGGCCATCGCCGGCGTGCGCGAGGAGGCGTGGCCGGCACCCAATGGCCTGGACGAAATGCATGAGGCGTTGATGAGCCTGGCGTGCATCGCCATTGATGAGATCACACCGCAGTGGGCCGAGTGGCTGCACGCCCTGGCCAAGGGCGGGCACGCCTATCAACTGAATAATGGCCTTTGGGTAGCCGTGGAGCGCTTGAGTTGTGTGCAGGCGATTTATCCCAACAACTTGCCGTTGCTGCCGGGCTTCGATGAACCCTGGACCGTTGAGGATGCGCTGGCGGAAGTGCTGCGTGCACGCCTTGGCGGGTTTGGCCCGCTGAGCCTGATCGAGATTGCAGCGCCGCTGGCCCTGCCGGTGGCAGACGTGACTCAGGCACTGGCGCGCCTGGAACAGGAAGGCTACGTGCTGCGCGGCCGTCTCAGCCCCGGCGCCACGCACGAGCAATGGTGTGAGCGGCATCTGCTCGCACGTATTCATCGCTACACGGTCAAGCGTCTGCGCCGGGAAATCGAGCCGGTGGCGTTGCAGGACTTCATGCGCTTTTTGTTCGATTGGCAGCACCTGTCCGACGGCACGCGCGGCCACGGCAGTGCGATGCTGCCGCAGATTGTCGGCCAGTTCGAAGGCTACGCCGCCGCCACGTCGGCCTGGGACAGTGACTTGCTCAGCGCACGACTCAAGGATTACACCCCCACCTGGCTCGACGAGCTGTGCCGCAGCGGCAAGCTGGTGTGGACGCGCTTGAGCAACAAGGCCAGCGCGATTGCGCTGCGCAGTACGCCCGTGGTGCTGCTGCCCCGCAGCCAAGTGCCGCTGTGGAGCGGGCTGACCGAACTCACCGACAGCACCACGTTGTCGCCCAAGGCGCAGAAAGTCCACTTGGCCCTGCGCGAGCACGGCGCGCAGTTTTTCGATGAGCTGGTGCACGAAGCCCATCTGCTGCGCAGCGAACTGGAGATCGCACTACAAGAACTGGTGGGCGCGGGGCTGGTGAATGCCGACAGCTTCGCCGGCCTGCGCGCCCTGACCACCCCCGCCAGCAAGCGCCTGGCGCGCAGCAGTCGGCGCGGGCGCGGGGCGTTTGTCGGCGGCATGGACGACGCCGGGCGCTGGGCCTTGGTGCGCCGCTCGCCCAGCGCCGCCGGGCCGCACTCGGCTGAGACGCTGGAGCACGTGGCGATGACCTTGCTGCGCCGCTATGGCGTGGTGTTCTGGCGGCTGCTGGAGCGCGAGGCGGATTGGCTGCCGAGCTGGCGCGAACTACTGCGCACCTTCCATCGGCTGGAGGCACGCGGCGAGATTCGTGGCGGGCGGTTTGTCAGCGGGTTGGCGGGCGAGCAGTTTGCGCTGCCGGAAGCGATCCCGTTGCTGCGCGAAGTACGGCGCAGGCCGCATGACGGCAGTTTGATTGCCGTGTGCGGGGCTGATCCGCTGAACCTGGTGGGCACACTGCTGCCGGGGAGCAAGGTGCCGGCGGTGAGCGGCAATCGGATTGTGTACCGGGATGGAGTGCCGGCGGCGGTGATGGTGGGCGGCAAGCAGCAGATTCTGCTTGAGCAGGATCTGCGGGCGATTCAGGAGAAGTTGATCAGGCATTGAAGTGGGTTGGCTTTGAGGGCCTCTTCGCGAGCAAGCCCGCTCCCACATTTTGACCGTATTCCAACCCTGTACTCGGTCGAGTGTGGGAGCCGGGCTTGCCCGCGATGAGGCCCGACCAGCCGTCCCAGAGCTACTGGGTACGCGGCTGCTCCGTCAACACCAGCGACGCCGGCACCTCTTCATCCGGTTCATCCACCCGCGCCGTGCGCTTGGGCAACAGCACCTGCTGTGGATAAGTTTGCGCGAAGTGCACCTCGTCGCAGTTATCCACACGCTTTTTCAGGCGCTGGTTAAACGCGCGACTCACGGCATATTGCCCGCCCGACACGGTTCGGAATTGCGCCGTGAGCACCACGCCATTGAGGTCCATCTTGTCCACGCCAAAGACTTCCAGCGGCCCTTGCAGGTTGTACTTGAGGAACACGTCATCGCTAATCGATTGCCCGGTCTCGCGGATCAGTTCCACGGCTTTGTCCACATCGGTGTCATAGGTGAACTGCACCGAGAAGAACGCATAGGCAAATTGCCGCGACTGGTTGGTGACGGCCTTGATCTGCCCGAACGGCACCGAATGCACGAACCCCTTGCCGTCGCGCAGGCGCAGGGTGCGGATGGTCAGGCCTTCGACGGTGCCGGCGTGGCCGGAGTCGAGCACCACCCAGTCGCCGATGGACAACGTATCTTCGATGATGATGAACAGGCCCGTGATGACGTCCTGCACCAGTTGCTGGGAGCCGAAACCGATGGCCAGGCCGACCACACCGGCACCGGCCAACAGCGGCGCAACGTTGATGCCGAGGTTGGCCATCGTGGTGATCGCGCAAATCACCACCAGCACAATTTTTACTGCGTTACGCAGCAGCGGCAGGATGGTTTTGACCCGTGTGCTCGGCTGGCGGCTGGAGCGTTTGTTCACCGGTGGCTTGAGCGCCTCCTGGATGGCGGTGTCGAGTACCACCCAGAACAACCAGGTCATCAGCAGGATCAGGCCGATACTGCTGAGCGAATCGCTGATCGCCCGGCCGACTGCGTTGCGCTGGGCAAATTCGAATAGCGACACGCCCCAGATGCGCCCAAGGAGTTCGATAAAGGCGATGGCCATCGCAATACGCAGGATCGCGTGTAACAGGCTGAGAAAGCGCTCCTTGTAGGCACTGCTGCGCTGGATCGCCACCTGGCTGCGGGACTTGAACAGGTGCTGTAAAACCGTACTGAGGAACACCGTGCCGATCAGCAGAATCGTGGTGAACAGCGCGCAACGCAGGGCCTTTTGGTTGTCGTCGCCGGCGCCGATCAGGTTGATTGCCGAGACCAGCACCATCAACAGAATCGGCCAGTACCACAGCCCGGAAAACACCCGCAGCGATTGCTGCAACGCCGGGTGTTTGAGGCGCTGGGCCAACGGCCGGTTGCGGATCAAATGCGCGACCGGGCGACGCAGACGCACCACCAGCACGCCGAAAATCACCGTTGCAAACAGGCCGGTAAAGACCGCGATGCTGCTGGTGACATTGCCGCCGAGCTGGCGGGCGATTTGCGGGCTGATCAACGCGTCGCTGAGGGCGGCGAGAAAGCCGATCAGGAACAGGGGTTTGGGACAGTAGTCGCGAATGATCTGCACCGCCGGCCGCTTGTGGCCGAGGTTGAACATGACGATGACGCACAACAGCATCGAGGTGGAAAAGATGCCGCTGCTGGTGGCGTAGGCGAAACACAGCGCCAGCGCGCGCCCCACTGACGTGGGTAAGAAGTGACTGACGTAGAGGGTCAGCGGCAGGCAGATCAGCGCCGGGATCGTATACGGCAGCACATACCCAAGCACCGCTTGCAGACGCGCGCGCCGCTCGACGAAACGCCGCCGACTCAAGCGCAGCACGATGAAGCGCCCCAGCAGCGTCAACACCGCAAAGGCCCCCACCCACACGCCGGACAGCAACAGGAAATCACCTGCCACGCTCCACGGCGAACGTTCGGCGGTCTGGTCGACCAGGCGCCCCACTTCATCCGCCGCACGGTCGGCGCGCAAGCGCCAGGCGTCAATGAGGTTCTGATTGAGGTCGAGTTTGTCCTGCACGTCGTCAATGCTGGTGCTGATGGCCCCCAGCAGGCCGCCTTCCACCAACAGCTCGGGCTTGGCCGGGGCTGCGGCGGTGGCCGGTGCGGCGGCAGGCGCCGGTGTTGCGGCTTGCAACGCGCCATTGCCCAGGAACAGCAGCGCGCCAAACAGTAATGCAGCTTTTAGATTCAGCAAAACACCGGGCTCCATCTGCAGGGTCTGTAAGGAACTGACGGGTTTGAGCCTTGATCGTTCCCCCCCGTTCGGCACCTTTGCGCCCAGGGCAAATATCAAATGCCGATCGCTGTCTTTTTCCGCCTAAGCCAAACCCAGACACTGCGCTCCTGATTTACACCCACCGGAGTTGCAGCCATGCCTATTGCGTTGCTCGCGCTGACCCTCAGCGCTTTTGCCATCGGGACGACCGAGTTCGTCATCGTTGGCCTGTTACCCACAATCGGCGCCGACCTCGGCGTTGACCTGCCGTCCGCCGGCCTGTTGGTCAGCCTCTATGCCCTGGGCGTGGCCATCGGCGCGCCGGTGCTCACCGCCCTCACCGGCAAGGTGCCACGTAAGTTACTGCTGCTGTCGTTGATGGTGCTGTTCACCCTCGGCAACCTGCTGGCCTGGCAGGCACCCAGCTATGAATCGCTGGTACTGGCGCGGATCGTCACCGGCCTGGCACACGGGGTGTTTTTCTCGATTGGCTCGACCATCGCCACCAGCCTGGTGCCGAAGGAAAAAGCCGCCAGTGCGATCGCGATCATGTTTACCGGCTTGACCGTCGCGCTGGTCACCGGCGTGCCGCTGGGCACGTTTATCGGCCAGCACTTCGGCTGGCGTGAAACCTTCCTCGCCGTCTCGGCGCTGGGTGTGATCGCGTTTATCGGCAGCCTGATCTACGTGCCAAACACCATCGCCCACAGCAAACCCGCGTCCCTGCTGCAACAACTGCAAGTGCTCAAGCAGCCGCGCTTACTGCTGGTGTACGCCATGACCGCCATCGGCTACGGCGGTTCGTTTATCGCGTTTACCTTCCTGGCCCCCATCCTCCAGGACATCGCAGGCTTCAGCGCCGGCACTGTGAGCCTGGTATTGCTGGTGTATGGCATCTCGGTGGCTGCCGGGAATATCTGGGGCGGCAAACTGGCGGATAAACGCGGCCCCATCAGCGCGTTGAAAATCATCTTTGCGCTGCTCGCGGCGGTGTTGTTCATCCTGACCCTGACCGCCAGCAACCCATGGCTGGCGCTGGCCACCGTATTGGTGTGGGGCGCGGTTGCATTCGGCAATGTGCCCGGCCTGCAGGTGTACGTGGTGCGCCAGGCCGAACATCACACGCCGCAGGCGGTGGATGTGGCCTCGGGCTTGAACATCGCCGCGTTTAACCTGGGAATCGCCGGGGGCGCGTGGGCCGGAGGCCTGATTGTGGCGCATATGGGGTTGATCCATACCGCATGGATCGGCGGCCTGGTGGTGTTGGTCGCCCTGGCGCTGACCGCCTGGAGCGGTCGCCTTGACCGACGGGGACCGGTGTATGCCGAGCCCTCGACCCGCGTAATGACCGGCCACTGATCCGCCGTGTCTCAAGCGTGCCGTCCGTAGGAAGGTGGAAACTTTAATCGAAACATCGCAGTCAGCCTTAAACGGGGGCCAGGCCCCCACTCTTTCACAGGAGCAATCATGGCTGCGATTCCCGACTGGGTGCCCATTACCCCCAGCGTCGCCATCACGCGCTTCACGGTGCTGACGGTCAATATCCACAAGGGCTTCACCGCATTGAATCGACGCTTCATCCTGCCCGAGCTGCGTGAAGCCGTGCGCAGCGTGGGCGCCGATATCGTGTTCCTGCAGGAAATCCACGGCACTCACGAACGCCATCCTCAGCACTACAGTGACTGGCCGAACATGCCGCAGTACGAATTCCTCGCCGACAGCATCTGGCCGCAATTCGCCTACGGTCGCAACGCGATCTACCCGCATGGCGACCATGGCAATGCGCTGCTGTCGAAATTCCAGATCATCCGCTACGACAACCTCGACATTTCGCAAAGCGGCCACGAAAACCGTGGCCTGCTGCATTGTGTGCTGCGCTTGCCCGGCACCGGCCAGGAAGTGCATGCGATCTGCATGCACCTGGGCCTGCGCGAGGTGCATCGCCAGCAACAGTTGCGCCTGCTGGAACAGCGCATCCGCGAGATCCCCGCCGATACGCCGCTGGTCGTGGCCGGTGATTTCAACGACTGGCGCCAGAAGGTTGACCTGAGCCAGAGCGGCCTCAAGGAAGTGTTCGTCGAAGCCCACGGCAAGCCCGCCCGAACCTTCCCGGCACGCCTGCCGTTGCTGCCGCTGGATCGCATCTATGTGCGCAATGTGAACATCCATAACCCCAAGGTGCTGACGATCCGGCCTTGGTCCCATCTGTCGGACCATGTGCCGCTGTCAGTGGAGATCGAGTTATGAACGTCGCGGTAGAACACATCGCCACCGACCAGCCGCCGGATGAAGCGAAAGCGCGTGATCTCGATTACGGCTGGCAGAGCGACAACCGGGTCGAGCTGCTGGAGAACGGCGAGGCATACTTTCCGACAGTCTTCGACGCCATGCGCAAGGCGCAACGGGAGATTCTGCTGGAGACCTTTATTCTGTTTGAAGACAAGGTCGGCCATGAGTTGCAAGGCATTCTGATAGAGGCCGCGCAACGTGGCGTGAAGGTGGTGGCCAGCCTCGATGGTTTTGGTTGCGGCGAACTGAGCCCGGCATTTCTCGGCGAGCTGGCTGAGGCGGGTGTGGAGGTGCAGATGTTCGACCCGGCGCCGAAGAGGTTGGGGCTTCGCACCAACTGGTTTCGCCGCCTGCATCGCAAGATTGTGGTGGTGGACGCCGCCGTGGCGTTTATCGGCGGGATCAACTTTTCTGCCGACCACCTCGGGGATTTTGGCCCCGAAGCCAAGCAGGATTATGCGTTGCAATTGACCGGCCCGGCGGTGGCCGACCTGCACCATTTCGCCCTTGCACAAAGTGGTCGCCAGGTGCGCACACGGCGAGGCTGGCGCCGGCGCCAGCAACGGCCCGCGCTGTGGACAACCGATAACGACGACGGCCTGGTGCGCCTGATCTACCGCGACAACGTGCAGCACCGCGACGACATCGAAGAGGCGTATATCCACGCGCTGAGCAAGGCCCGACAACGTGTGGTGATCGCCAACGCCTACTTCTTTCCCGGCTACCGGCTGCTGCGCGAAATTCGCAACGCCGCGCGCCGTGGTGTGCAGGTGCAACTGATCATGCAGGGCCAACCTGATGTGCTGCTGGCCAAGCTGGCGGCGCGCATGCTCTACGACTATCTGCTCAAGGATGGCGTGGTGATTCACGAGTATTGCCAACGGCCGCTGCATGGCAAAGTCGCGCTGGTGGATGACCATTGGAGCACCGTGGGCTCAAGCAACCTGGACCCGTTGAGCCTGTCGCTGAACCTGGAAGCCAACGTGCTGATTCGCGACCGCGCCTTCAACCAGCAGCTGTATGAACGCTTGGAAATACTCGCCAAAGACCATTGCCGGACCATGCCGGAAAACCGCAAGCCACGGCTGTGGCTGTGGCGATTGACCGTAGGTTTCCTGGTATTTCATGTGATGCGCCATTTCCCTGTACTGACGGGCTGGCTACCGGCGCATAAACCCCGCTTGAAACCCTTCCAGAGTCAGGCCCGTGAACGCTGACACCGGCAGCTCGCGATTCAAACGCTGGAAGAAGCCGCTGACCATCGCCTTCTTCCTGCTGCTGATCGTGCTGTTCACCCTGCTGGCGCGGCGCATCGACTGGAGCGAGGTGGTGCAGACGCTGGGCGACTTCAAGCTGCGCACGTTGTTGATGGCCGGTGGGCTGACCTTGTGCAGTTTCCTCGTCTACGCCAGCTTCGACCTGATCGGTCGCACCTACATTCGCCAGCCATTGCGCTGGAAGCAGATCTTGCCGGTGGGGATCATCAGCTATGCGTTCAACCTCAACCTGAGCGCGTGGGTCGGCGGGATCGCCATGCGTTATCGGCTGTACTCACGGCTCGGGGTGAGCACCGGCAATATCGCGAAGATTCTTGGGCTGAGCCTGGCGACCAATTGGTTTGGTTACATGGCATTGGCCGGCGTGGTGTTCAGCAGCGGCTGGGTGACGATGCCGCCGGGCTGGAAAGTCAGCACCAGCGCTTTGCAGGGCATTGGTGTGTTGCTGGTGCTGGCCAGTCTCGGGTATCTGGCGGCCTGCCGCTTTTCGAAAAAACGTGCGTGGTCGATCAAAGGCATCGAGATCAATTTGCCCTCGCTGCGCATGGCGTGTTTGCAGTTGGCGTTGGGCGCGTTGAATTGGTCATTGATGGCGGCGGTGATCTTTACCTTGTTGCCGGCCAAGTTGGATTATCCGCTGGTGTTGGGGGTACTGCTGATCAGCGCGATTGCCGGTGTCATCACCCATATCCCGGCCGGGCTTGGGGTGCTGGAGGCCGTGTTTATCGCGCTGATGCAGCATGAAGCGTCGCGCGGCAGTTTGCTTGCGGGGTTGATTGCCTACCGGGCGATCTACTTTATTTTGCCGCTGCTGATTGCGCTGGTGATGTACCTCGCGGTCGAAGCCAAAGCCAAAGCGTTGCGGGTGAAGAAAGCACCTGTTTGAAGGTGTTGAAGGCGCCCCAAAGCGCCTAATGCCAGTCAGTTAAGCGAACGAAATGCTCAAAGCAGCGAAGATCCAATGTGGGAGCGGCGCTTAACTGACTGGCATTACCCCAAAGCGCCGCCGTTATTGGGACTGGATGATGCTCAACCGCTCGCCCACGACCATCTCGGTAATCCAGTCGACCAGGATCGAGGTGTAGGCCTGCTGCGACACCGGATCGCTGAGTGAATGGTCTGCGCCGTCGATGATACGGTGGGTCAAGGAGTGGGTCTGCTGGCATGCCGCGCGATAGCTCATGATGGTGGCGTGAGGCACATGGTCATCGGTTTGCGATTCGACAATCAGCACATCGCCGGTGAATTGCGCACAGGCATGCAGGGCGCGGTTGGTTTCGGCCTGCACCCGTGTGCTGCGGTAGTCCATCAGGTCGGCTTTATCCAATTCGCGCTTGGGCTTGAGCCATTCCTGGTCACGGTAAAGCGCCGGCACCCGCAGCGCCAGCCAACGCACCGGGCGCAATGAGGTGAGAATCGCCGCCAGGTAGCCACCATAACTGGTGCCCACCACCGCCACGGCCGAGGTGTCGATGGCCGGGTGTGACAGCAACCGGTCGTACGCAGCCAACAGGTCGCGCAGGTTGTCTTCGCGAGTGACGCGGGACAACGGAATACCGGTGCCCGCATGGCCGCGCAGGTCGAACGTCAGGCACACACACCCCAAACCGGCGATGCCTTTGGCCCGCGCAAGGTCGCGCTCCTGGCTGCCGCCCCAGCCGTGCACAAACAGCACGCCTGGCACCTTCGATTTTGGGGTCAGGAATGTGCCGCTCATCTGTTCGTCGTCGATATCGATCGCAATGCTTTCGCTTCTAGCCGTCATAAGATTTAACCGTCACATACTTGAGAAGAAAGTCGCTGTTTTCGGCCGGGCCGCGGTACACCTCAATGGCATCCGCTGGCAACGCTTGGTCCACGTAGGTTTCCACCGATGAAACACGAATCGCCCGCAGGCCGGGGTTATTGATGAAGCTTTGCAGCGCCGCGACCTCCGCGCTGCTGGCCCCGCCTATGCGCCAGGATTGTTCAAGCACGCCGCTGCAGCGTTGGCCTTCACTGTCCAGGCCTTGGGCAATGTCGTAGTTGCGTCGCGACGCGTAGAAACCAGGGTAGGCCTCGTCGGCGGCGCTGTCGAAAATCCGGGCCTGTTCGATGGCCTCGCGCACGCCGTCGGGCAGGTCGAGCTTTAGCAGGTCTTCGTAAGCACCGGGAACCACCAGTAAGTCGGAGCCGCCGTAGACGTCTTCGCCCTGCCCGTCCTGAGTGAGGTATTGCTCGCCGCAGTAGCTGAACACGTGATCGCCGATAAAACTTTGGCCCACGCTATGAGTGACCACGTCGTGCAGGTCTTGCTCCAGCACCACGCCTTCACTGAACAGTTGCGCCGAATCGGGCCGCGCCAGCAGGGCCTCGAATGCGTCGAGACTGTGGATAACTTCCTGACCGCGTCCGGCGCAGGCATGCACAGGCTTCAGGCGGATCGGCCCACTGCTGAGCAAGCGCCTGGCAGCGGGCAGCGCATCGGGCAGCGCAAAAACGCTGAAGCCATCAAGCACGACGTTGCGCACGCGCTCGCCGAACAATGGCGACCAACCCTCGGGCGCCGTGGCATCCGGGCTTAACAGGCCATGAGTAATGGCTTTGGTGCAGATGAAATCGTGATCGACATAGCCGCCCCACAGGTCTTGCGGCCCTTTAACGTTGAGCTGGAGCGCTTGGGCCGAGCCGATCAGGGTTTGCGTGGGCAACAGATACAGGTCACGGCCGCCATGGAGGTGTGGGTCATAGCTGCCGCCGAATTTGAGGCCGAGTATCTGCGCCAGCCAACGCGCCAGGGCGCGGTTGGTGTCGACTTCATGCTGCGGCGCACCTGCTCTCGTGGAGTGAGCGACCACCGTTTTTTTCCGTTGAGTCGGGGTCATGCGTCCTCCTTGGCCATCCTGCCATGTGTGTGCAGAGAGGGTTGCAGGGATCAAGCCAAGGCAAGGCAAGGCAGAACAGGATGGTTGTTAAATCAATCAGTTACTGAAAAAGTAATGGCAGTAGGCCTGCCTGATTCTGCACGACGTCGCGCTAAACATGCGGCGTTCTGCACGACTCAGCCGCTCCTCTTTCCCGGCGCCAGCTAAGATACTGGGCCTGTCCACCCATCACGAGAACCCCTTATGGCCAAGCAAGCGCTCATCCTCATCGACATACAAAACGACTACTTCCCCCAGGGCAAGTGGCCGCTCGACGGCGTAGAAGCCGCGGCGGACAAGGCTGCGCAGGTGCTGCAGGCGTTTCGTCAGGCGGGGAATGCAGTGATTCATGTACGCCATGAGTTCACCTCCGAGGACGCACCTTTCTTCACGCCGGGTTCCGAAGGCGCGCACCTGCATGCCAAGGTGCTGAATGAGGGCAACGAGCCAGTGGTGCTTAAACACTTCGTGAATGCGTTCCGCGGGACCGATCTACAGGCCGTGCTGGAACAACGCGCCATCACCGAAGTAGTGGTGGTCGGGAGCATGAGCCATATGTGCATCGACGGCGTAGTGCGCGCAGCGGCGGACCTGGGCTACAAAGTCACGTTGATTCACGACGCGTGCGCTACGCGGGATCAGGAATTCAACGGGCAGGTGATTCCGGCAGCGCAAGTGCACGGGGCTTTTATGGCGTCACTGGGCTTTGCCTACGCGAGCGTGCTCTCGACGGATGAGTATCTGGAGAGCCAAGCGGCGGCTGTGTGACCACCGCTTGTTTGCCGGGTTTCAGCGAGTCGCGATGATGAACAGGCGCGGGAATGGCAGTAACACGGTGCCATCGGCCAGGGCTGGGTAGGCCTGGGTAATCCGCGCCTGGTAGTCCTGCAGGAACGCGGTTTTTTCGCTCTCGGCCAATGGCGCAAGAAAAGGCCGTAATGCCGAAGCCTTGAACCACTCCACCACGGCCGCGTGATCCACCAGCGGGTGCTGGTAAGTGGTGCGCCACACGTCGACAGTGCTGCAATGTTTGCTCAGCAGCTCGTAGTAGTAGCTCGCGGTGTGCCGCTCATTGTGTTTAACCGCGCCGATCTTTGCAGACCATGGCCCCTCGGCCGCCACTTCTCGAGCAAGTCGGTGGGCGGGCTCGTCGAGGTTATCCGGGGTCTGCACGGCCAGCGTGCCGCCAAGCGTCAGTTGGTTGACCAGGTGTGGATAGAGCGTGGTGTGGTTCGGCAGCCATTGCAGGGAAGCGTTGGCCAGAATCACGTCGAATGTCTGCCCCGGGTTCCAGGCGCCGATATCTGCCAATTCGAAGTTCAGTGCCGGCAGCCGTTTGCGGGCATCAACCAGCATATCGTCGGAGCTGTCCATGCCGGTGACGTGTGCCTTTGGAAAGCGCTCGGCCAATACTTCGGTGGAATTGCCAGGGCCGCAGCCCAGGTCGACGGCGGTGCGCACGTCGGCAGTAGGAATAGCCGCGACCAGGTCACGGACCGGACGGGTACGTTGTTGTTCAAACATCGTGTACTGCTTGGCTGACCAGGTCATCGCGGCATTCCTTCTTTTTGAGGTTGGCGACAGCCTAAATCTTGTGAGCCATGAGAACAAATGCCAGGATTGGCGACCTCCCATACCTTGGAAGTATCCCTATGTTGGAACTTCGCCAGCTTAAAGCCTTCGTGGCGATTGCCGAGGAAGGCTATATCACCCGCGCCGCGGAACGTCTGGGGATGCAACAACCCCCGCTGACGCGCAT
The DNA here is from genome assembly GCF_053345295.1 of Pseudomonas sp. M5A4_2d. Lineage (NCBI taxonomy): Bacteria > Pseudomonadati > Pseudomonadota > Gammaproteobacteria > Pseudomonadales > Pseudomonadaceae > Pseudomonas > Pseudomonas sp. M5A4_2d. The sequence continues at coordinate 305,585 of NZ_JBKEZW010000008.1, forward strand.
GCTGCAAAGCCTGGAAGCCGAACTCGGCGTCGTATTGATGGAGCGTTTGCCCAGAGGTGTGCGCCCTACCACGGCCGGATTGGCGTTGCTGGATGAAGCGCGAGCACTCCTGGCGCGTGCCGACGGTGTAGCCGATGTGGTTCGTCGCGCCGCTCGGGGTGAACGGGGTCGGCTGGCTATTGGGTTTACCAGCTCGGCGGCATTGCACCCGTTTGTCCCCAGTGTGTTGCGGCTGTTTCGCGAAACCTTTGTCGGCGTCTCGGTGGTGCTGGAAGAAGCGGGCACCGGTGAGCTGTTGGACGCGCTGGTACATGAAAAGCTCGATGCTGCGTTCATCCGCTCACCGCTCAGTGGCACTCAGTCGCTGCAGGACGAACCGATTCTGGTGGAACCCATGTTGCTGGCGCTGCCGACTGATCATCCGCTGGCACTCGACGCTCAATCCCCCCTGCCCTTGGCCGCCCTGGCGACCGAAGCGTTTGTGCTTTACCGCCGCCGCGTAGGGCTGGGTTTGTATGACGCAATTCTGGTGGCCTGCCGTGAAGCCGGGTTCAGCCCGCAGGTGGTCCAGGAAGCACCGCGCATGACCGCGACGCTGAGCCTGGTGGCGGCGGGCCTTGGCGTGTCCATCGTGCCGGCATCGATGCAACGGTTGCGCGGCGACGGCATTGTTTATCGCGAGCTCACGGAGTGCCAGAGCCTGGTGGCGCCGTTGCATTTGGCGACGCGCATCGGTGACGGCTCGGCGGTTTTGCAGCGGTTCAAGGAGATGGTGGTGACAGCGGCTGCGCGGGAGGCTTGATCACGGGCAATAAAAAACCCCCGAGGCTTGGCCTTCGGGGGTTTTGCGCGTTCCGGGTCTGAGACCTTAGAACGGGATATCGTCATCAAAGCTGTCGAAATCCGGAGCAGGCTGTGGAGCGGCCTGTTGTGGAGGCGGCGCCTGACGCGATTGTTGCGGTGCCGACTGCTGCGGGCGCGGAGCCTGCTGGCGTGGGGCCGGAGCGGACTGCTGGTAGTTGTTGCCCCCGCCTTGTTGCTCGCCCTGCTGTGGACGGCCGCCCAGCAGTTGCATGGTGCCTTGCATGTCGACCACGATTTCGGTGGTGTAACGCTTGATGCCGTCTTTTTCCCACTCGCGGGTTTGCAGTTTGCCTTCGATGTAGACCTGCGAACCTTTGCGCAGGTATTCACCGGCGATCTCTGCCACCTTGCCGAACATCGACACGCGGTGCCATTCGGTCTTCTCGACCTTCTGGCCGGTCTGCTTGTCGGTCCACTGTTCGCTGGTCGCCAGACTCAGGTTGGTCACGGCATTACCGTTAGGCAAGTAGCGAACCTCGGGATCCTGGCCGCATGTACCGACCAATATGACTTTGTTAACCCCACGGGCCATAACGTTCTCCTAAGCTGGGCGCGCTGTCGGCACTGGGTTGACCAGTTGCTCGAGCGTCGCGCGATCCAATAATTCGGTGTCCAATTTGATGTAAATGGCCGCCTCTTCAGCGACCACCACTGCATCTGTTACCCCGACGACGGCCTTCAGGCGCTCTACCAGGCCAGCTTCACGAATTGCTTCGGGCGACAGCGGCAGGCGCAGGCTTGTGACGTACGGAGGTTCGCGCATGGTAACAGCAAAGGCCAGCCAAAGTGCAGCCAGCCCGGCGCATCCGAGGAACACAACCGACAAACCGCCATGCTGGAACATCCAGCCACCCATGATGCCGCCCAGCGCCGAACCGAGGAACTGGCTGGTGGAATACACCCCCATCGCCGTGCCCTTGCCGCCAGCCGGTGAAACTTTACTGATCAGCGAAGGCAACGAAGCCTCGAGCAGGTTGAACGCGGTGAAGAACACCACCGTGCCGATTACCAGCGCCCGCAGGCTGTCGCCGTACTCCCAGAAGAATAGCTCAGTGAGCATCAGCGTCGCGACGGCGCCGAGCAAAACTCGTTTCATTTTGCGTTTCTTCTCGCCGTAGATGATGAACGGGATCATGGCGAAGAACGAAATCAACAAGGCGGTCAGGTAGACCCACCAGTGCTGTTCCTTGGGCAGGCCGGCTTTTTCGACCAGTGCCAGGGGCAGCGCGACGAAGCTGCACATCAGCATCGCGTGCAATACGAAGATACCTAAATCCAGGCGCAGCAGGTCCGGGTGCTTGAGCGTCGGCAGTAACGCCTTGCGTGCGACGCCGGATTCGCGGTGCTGCAGCGTGCCGGTGGAGCGCGGCACCATAAACGCTACGATCACGATCCCGAACAGCGCCATACCGCCGGTGGCGAGGAACAGCCCGTGCAAACCAAAGGCACGTGTCAGCAACGGGCCGACGACCATGGCCACTGCGAACGACAGGCCGATGGTCATGCCGATCATGGCCATGGCCTTGGTACGGTGTTGTTCGCGGGTCAGGTCCGAGAGCAGGGCCATGACGGCGGCGGAAATCGCGCCGGCGCCTTGCAGGACGCGCCCGGCAATCACGCCCCAGATCGAGTCTGACTGAGCCGCGAGCACACTGCCGAGGGCGAACACGATCAGCCCCAGGTAAATCACCGGCCGCCGGCCGATACGATCGGAAATGATCCCGAACGGAATCTGAAAAAGTGCCTGGGTCAGGCCATAGGCGCCAATCGCCAGGCCGATCAGGGCGGGGGTCGCGCCTGCGAGATCCATTCCATAGGTCGCCAGCACCGGCAACACCATAAACATGCCAAGCATACGGAAGGCGAACACCAGGGCCAGACCGCTTGCTGCTCGGGTCTCGCCGCTACTCATGCGTTCGCTGTGGGGATCGTGCATGGAAAAACCTCGTGTGAACCGGCGGCGATTCTACCAGTCCCATCGATAGAGAGGGTATATGCGGCGCTTTGCCGCGCAGCTTTCATGTAAGGCTGCACCCGGCACTTTGACAGTGTATATTCATCCAGTCTTTAGCCGTATACTCCTGCATTATTTACGCCCGCCGTGCGAGGCCATCTTGGACAAGATCCTGATTCGTGGGGCTAGAACCCACAACCTGAAGAACATCGACCTGACCCTGCCCCGGGACAAACTGATCGTCATCACCGGCTTGTCCGGGTCCGGCAAATCGTCCCTGGCGTTCGACACGCTGTATGCCGAAGGTCAGCGTCGCTATGTAGAGTCGCTGTCAGCCTATGCCCGGCAATTCCTGTCGATGATGGAAAAGCCTGACGTCGACACCATTGAAGGTTTGTCGCCGGCGATTTCCATCGAGCAAAAGTCGACCTCCCATAACCCGCGCTCCACCGTGGGCACCATTACCGAAATTTACGACTACCTGCGCCTGCTGTACGCGCGCGTGGGTATTCCGCGCTGCCCGGACCACGATATTCCTCTGGAAGCCCAGACCGTCAGCCAAATGGTCGACCTGGTGCTGGCCCAGCCTGAGGGCGCCAAGCTGATGCTGCTGGCGCCGGTCATTCGTGAGCGCAAGGGCGAACACCTTTCGGTCTTCGAAGAGCTGCGCGCCCAGGGTTTCGTGCGTGCGCGCATCAACGGCAAGCTCTATGAGCTGGATGAAGCGCCAAAGCTCGACAAGCAGAAGAAGCATTCCATTGATGTCGTGGTCGACCGCTTCAAGGTGCGTGCCGACTTGCAGCAGCGTTTGGCGGAATCGTTCGAAACCGCGCTGAAGCTGGCGGATGGCATTGCGCTGGTTGCGCCGATGGATGACGAGCCGGGTGAAGAAATCATCTTCTCCGCACGTTTTGCCTGCCCGATCTGCGGGCATGCCATCAGCGAGCTGGAACCCAAGCTGTTTTCCTTCAATAACCCGGCAGGCGCCTGCCCGACGTGTGATGGCCTTGGGGTAAAGCAGTTCTTCGACATCAAGCGCCTGGTCAATGGTGACCTGACGTTGGCGGAGGGCGCGATACGCGGCTGGGACAGGCGTAACGTCTATTACTTCCAGATGCTCGGGTCGTTGGCATCCCACTATAAGTTCAGCCTGGAAGTGCCGTTCAACCAACTGCCGGCAGAGCAGCAGAAAGTTATCCTGCACGGCAGTGGTTCGCAGAACGTCGACTTCAAGTACCTGAACGACCGTGGCGATATCGTCAAACGCTCGCACCCGTTCGAGGGCATCGTGCCGAACCTGGAGCGGCGCTACCGTGAGACCGAATCGGCGAGCGTGCGCGAAGAGCTGGCGAAATTCCTCAGCACCCAACCGTGCCCGGACTGCCGGGGCACTCGCCTGCGCCGCGAGGCGCGCCATGTGTGGGTGGGTGAGAAGACGTTGCCAGCGGTGACAAACCTGCCAATTGGCGATGCCTGTGAATATTTCGGCGTGCTCAAGCTGACCGGCCGGCGCGGGGAAATTGCTGACAAGATCCTCAAGGAAATCCGCGAGCGCTTGCAGTTCCTGGTTAACGTCGGCCTGGATTATCTGTCGCTGGATCGCAGCGCCGACACGCTGTCTGGCGGTGAAGCCCAGCGAATTCGGTTGGCCAGCCAGATTGGTGCCGGCCTTGTTGGCGTGTTGTACATCCTTGATGAACCGTCGATTGGCTTGCATCAGCGGGACAATGACCGCCTCCTGGGAACGCTTAAACACCTGCGGGATATCGGTAACACCGTGATCGTGGTCGAGCACGATGAAGACGCGATTCGCCTGGCGGATTATGTGGTCGACATTGGCCCGGGTGCGGGCGTGCACGGTGGGCACATAGTCGCCGAAGGCACACCTGCCGAAGTCATGGCTCACCCGGATTCGCTGACGGGCAAATACCTGTCCGGTCGAGTGAAGATCGAAGTGCCCGCCAAGCGCACGCCGCGTAACAAAAAGATGGCGTTGCACCTCAAGGGCGCGCGCGGCAACAACCTGCGCAATGTGGACCTGGAAATACCTCTCGGCCTGCTGACCTGCGTGACCGGCGTTTCCGGCTCCGGCAAGTCGACGCTCATCAACAACACGCTGTTCCCGCTGAGTGCCACCGCCCTGAACGGCGCCACCACGCTGGAGGCCGCGGCACACGACAGCATCAAAGGTTTGGAGCACTTGGACAAAGTGGTCGATATCGACCAAAGCCCGATTGGCCGCACACCGCGTTCCAACCCGGCGACCTATACCGGGTTGTTCACGCCGATACGTGAACTGTTTGCGGGCGTGCCGGAGTCTCGCTCACGCGGTTACGGGCCGGGCCGGTTCTCGTTCAACGTCAAGGGCGGGCGCTGCGAGGCGTGCCAGGGCGATGGCCTGATCAAGGTTGAGATGCACTTCCTGCCGGACATCTACGTGCCGTGCGATGTGTGCAAGAGCAAGCGCTACAACCGCGAAACCCTGGAGATCAAATACAAGGGTAAAAACATCCACGAAACCCTGGAGATGACCATCGAGGAAGCGCGGGTGTTCTTCGACGCGGTACCTGCGTTGGCGCGCAAGCTGCAGACCTTGATGGATGTGGGCCTTTCGTACATCAAGCTGGGGCAGTCGGCGACCACGTTGTCCGGCGGCGAGGCGCAGCGGGTGAAGCTGTCTCGCGAGCTGTCCAAGCGCGATACGGGCAAGACGCTGTACATCCTCGATGAGCCGACTACGGGCCTGCACTTTGCCGATATTCAGCAATTGCTGGATGTTCTGCACCGCTTGCGTGACCACGGCAACACAGTGGTGGTGATCGAGCACAACCTTGATGTGATCAAGACCGCCGACTGGCTGGTGGACCTGGGGCCGGAAGGCGGCTCCAAGGGTGGCCAGATCATCGCGGTGGGTACGCCGGAACAGGTCTCGGAGATGCCGCAGTCACATACCGGTTACTACTTGAAGCCGCTATTGGCGCGCGACAAAGCCTGATTTATCAGGCGTATGAAAAAGCCCCTGTCACGTTGCGGTGACAGGGGCTTTTTTGTAGCCGGGAATCAGAACTGCGATTGCAGGTAATTTTCCAGGCCGACCAGCTTGATCAGGCCCAACTGCTTTTCCAGCCAGTAGGTGTGATCTTCTTCGGTGTCATTCAACTGCACCCGCAGAATCTCGCGGGTGACATAGTCGTTGTACTGCTCGCAGAGTTCGATGCCCTTGCAGAGCGCGGCACGCACCTTGTACTCGAGGCGAAGGTCAGCGGCGAGCATGTCAGGCACCGTGGTGCCCACATCCAGGTCGTCTGGACGCATACGCGGCGTGCCTTCGAGCATGAGGATGCGGCGCATCAGTGCGTCGGCGTGCTGCGCCTCTTCTTCCATTTCGTGGTTGATACGCTCGTAGAGCTCGGTAAAGCCCCAGTCTTCGTACATGCGAGAATGGATAAAATATTGGTCACGAGCTGCCAGTTCGCCCGTCAGCAACGTGTTGAGGTAATCGATTACGTCGGGGTGACCTTGCATCGCCCTACATCTCCCTGCTTGAAAGTCTGTAGTTTGAACCATGATGACTCGGAGGTCACGGGACTAACGGCAGAAAAGTGATGATTTCCGCAGAAAAGTAGCTGAAATAACGCAAAAACCGCCCAAATGAGGGCGGTTCTGCTTATCGTTTAGAGTCAGTTAAGCGATACACCCAGCGCATTTGCAATGCCTTGTCCGTAATCAGCGTCAGCTTTGAAGAAGTGCTGCAGCTGGCGCTGAACCACATCGCTGCTGACCCCGGCCATAGCGCCGGCAATGTTGCTGATCAGCAGGGCTTTCTGCCCGGCATCCATCAAGCGGAACAGCGCACCCGCGTGGCTGTAGTAGTCGGTATCTTCGCGATGATCGTAGCGATCAGCTGCACCGGTCAACGCCAGAGCAGGCTCTGCGTATTGTGGCGCTTGCTTGGGCGCATCAGCGTAGCTGTTTGGCTCATAGTTAGGCGTTGCGCCGCCGTTACTGCCGAAGGCCATCGAACCATCACGCTGGTAGCTGTTCACCGGGCTGCGCGGGGCATTCACCGGCAATTGCTGGTGGTTGGTGCCAACACGGTAGCGGTGCGCATCCGCGTAAGCGAATACGCGACCTTGCAGCATGCGGTCCGGCGACAGCCCCACACCCGGAACCATGTTGCTTGGGCCAAAGGCGGCTTGTTCAACTTCAGCGAAGTAATTCTGCGGGTTACGGTTGAGCTCCAGCTCGCCGACTTCGATCAACGGGAATTCTTTCTGCGACCATGTTTTGGTCACGTCAAAGGGGTTCTCGTAATGAGCGTTGGCTTGCGCTTCGGTCATGACCTGGATGTTGACACTCCATTTCGGGAAGTCGCCACGCTCGATCGCACCAAACAAGTCACGCTGCGCGTAATCAGGGTCTGTACCAGCCAGGCGTGCAGCTTCAGCAGGCGCCAGGTTCTTGATCCCTTGCTTGGTCTTGTAGTGCCACTTGACCCAATGACGTTCGCCACGGGCGTTGATCAGGCTGTACGTGTGACTGCCGAAGCCGTGCATGTGACGGTAGCCGTCAGGAATGCCCCGATCCGAAAACAGGATGGTGACCTGGTGCAGTGCTTCTGGAGAGTGCGACCAGAAGTCCCACATCATCTGCGCACTTTTCAGGTTGCTTTGCGGCAGGCGCTTTTGGGTGTGGATAAAGTCCGGAAACTTCAGCGGGTCGCGGATGAAGAATACTGGCGTGTTGTTACCCACGATGTCCCAGTTCCCTTCGTCAGTGTAGAACTTCAAGGCAAAACCGCGTGGATCGCGCTCGGTGTCAGCCGAACCGCGCTCGCCACCTACCGTAGAGAATCGCAGGAAGGTCGGTGTTTGTTTCCCGACGGTCTCGAACAGCTTAGCGCTGGTGTACTGAGTAATGTCACGGGACACAGTGAACGTGCCGTAAGCACCTGAGCCTTTGGCGTGCACACGGCGCTCGGGAATGTTTTCACGGTTGAAATGCGCAAGCTTTTCGATCAGATGGAAATCGTCGAGCAACAAGGGCCCACGAGGACCGGCAGTGCGGGAGTTCTGGTTATCGGCGACAGGCGCACCGCTGGCGGTGGTCAGGATTTTGTTCTGGCTCATGCTCAATCTTCCTCAGGTCAGGCTAGGAACTGCCGGCTAATCGGCTTGGAGGGAGTATTGACCATCAAGATGACACCATCAAATGCATTAAATCATGGACTTTGATAGAAAATAACTAACGAACCGTCCTGGCAAGTAGCTTTGGATGTGCAAGAGCACCGGCAGCGACGTGAGGAATATAGACGGCTTTTATTACGCGCACAAAAAACCGGGCACTAGGCCCGGTTCTTCGTTGCAGACTGTCGTCTTACTCGGCGCTTACAGCTTCGCCGGCAGTAGCACGATCAACCAACTCGACGTACGCCATAGGCGCGTTGTCGCCAGTGCGGAAACCGCACTTGAGGATGCGCAGGTAGCCACCCTCACGGGTAGCATAACGCTTGCCCAGGTCGTTGAAGAGCTTACCAACGATAGCTTTCGAACGAGTACGGTCGAAAGCCAGACGGCGGTTAGCCAGGCTGTCTGTCTTGGCCAAAGTGATCAGCGGCTCAGCAACGCGACGCAGTTCTTTAGCTTTCGGCAGTGTAGTTTTGATCAGCTCGTGCTCGAACAGCGACACCGCCATGTTTTGGAACATGGCCTTGCGGTGCGAGCTGGTACGGCTCAGGTGACGACCACTTTTACGATGACGCATGGTTCATTCCTTACCAAACTCACGTTCGGTGATTACGACGATCAGGCAGTCGCCTTGTCGTCCTTCTTAAGACTTGCAGGCGGCCAGTTGTCGAGGCGCATGCCGAGGGACAGACCGCGGGAGGCCAGAACGTCCTTGATTTCAGTCAAGGATTTCTTGCCCAGGTTCGGAGTCTTCAACAGTTCTACTTCGGTACGCTGAATCAGGTCACCGATGTAGTAAATGTTTTCCGCCTTAAGGCAGTTAGCCGAACGTACAGTCAGTTCCAGATCGTCAACCGGGCGAAGCAGGATCGGATCGATCTCGTCTTCCTGCTCGATTACCACTGGTTCGCTGTCACCTTTGAGGTCGACGAACGCAGCCAACTGCTGTTGCAGAATGGTTGCAGCGCGGCGAATAGCCTCTTCAGGATCCAGAGTACCGTTGGTTTCCAGATCAATAACCAGCTTGTCCAGGTTAGTACGCTGCTCGACACGGGCGTTTTCCACCACGTATGCGATACGGCGAACCGGGCTGAACGAAGAGTCAAGCTGCAAGCGACCAATGCTGCGGCTTTCGTCTTCATCGCTCTGACGCGAGTCGGCCGGTTCATAACCACGACCACGAGCTACAGTGAGCTTCATGTTCAGGGCGCCGTTAGACGCCAGGTTAGCGATTACGTGATCGGGGTTAACGATCTCGACATCATGATCCAGCTGAATATCGGCAGCGGTAACCACCCCCGAACCCTTCTTCGACAAGGTCAGCGTAACTTCGTCACGGCCGTGCAGCTTGATAGCCAGACCTTTAAGGTTCAACAGGATTTCAATTACGTCTTCCTGTACACCTTCGATGGCGCTGTACTCGTGGAGCACACCGTCAATCTCGGCCTCGACTACTGCACAGCCGGGCATTGAGGACAACAGGATGCGGCGCAGCGCGTTGCCCAGGGTGTGGCCAAAACCACGCTCGAGAGGCTCGAGAGTGATCTTGGCGCGGGTTGGACTGACAACCTGCACATCAATGTGGCGGGGTGTCAGGAACTCATTTACCGAAATCTGCATGGATGCACCTATTTTCTAGCCCTTACTTGGAGTAGAGCTCGACAATCAGGCTTTCGTTGATGTCGGCGGACAGATCACTGCGAGCAGGAACGTTCTTGAAAACGCCCGACTTCTTCTCAGTGTCTACTTCTACCCATTCTACGCGGCCACGTTGGGCACACAGATCGAGAGCTTGGACAATGCGAAGTTGGTTTTTTGCTTTCTCGCGAATCGCGACCACGTCACCAGCACGAACCTGGTAAGACGGCACGTTAACGGTTTGGCCGTTTACGCTGACGGATTTGTGCGATACCAGCTGACGGGATTCGGCACGAGTCGAACCAAAGCCCATACGGTATACAACGTTGTCCAGACGGCATTCGAGCAGTTGCAGCAGGTTTTCACCGGTTGCACCTTTCTTGCCAGCAGCTTCTTTGTAGTAGCCGCTGAACTGACGCTCGAGAACGCCGTAGATACGACGGACCTTCTGCTTTTCACGCAGTTGGGTGCCGTAATCGGACTGGCGACCGCGGCGTTGGCCGTGGATACCAGGTGCTGCTTCAATGTTGCACTTCGATTCGATCGCGCGCACGCCGCTCTTCAGGAAGAGATCGGTGCCTTCGCGACGAGCGAGTTTGCATTTTGGACCAATGTAACGAGCCATTCTTTACAATCTCCTGGATTACACGCGGCGCTTCTTCGGCGGACGGCACCCGTTGTGCGGGATTGGCGTCACGTCGGTGATGCTGGCGATCTTATAGCCACAGCCGTTCAAAGCACGGACAGCAGACTCACGACCTGGACCTGGACCTTTGACGTTAACGTCGAGGTTTTTCAGGCCGTATTCCAGCGCAGCTTGACCAGCACGTTCAGCAGCTACTTGAGCAGCGAACGGGGTGGACTTGCGGGAACCGCGGAAACCCGAACCACCAGAGGTAGCCCAAGACAGCGCGTTACCTTGACGGTCGGTGATGGTCACGATTGTGTTGTTAAAAGATGCATGGATGTGGGCGATGCCATCAACCACTGTCTTTTTAACTTTTTTACGAGGACGAGCAGCAGGTTTTGCCATGATTAATTTCCTGTCGATTCGCGTGGGCGATTACTTGCGGATCGGCTTACGCGGACCTTTACGGGTACGCGCGTTAGTCTTGGTACGCTGACCGCGTACTGGAAGACCACGACGATGACGCAGACCACGGTAGCAACCGAGGTCCATCAAACGCTTGATTTTCATGTTGATTTCGCGACGCAGGTCACCTTCAGTGGTGAACTTCGCCACTTCGCCACGCAACAGCTCAATCTGCTCGTCGCTCAGATCTTTGATCTTTGCGGCTGGGTTTACCCCAGTATCTGCGCAAATTTTCTGCGCAGTAGTGCGACCAACACCATAGATGTAGGTCAGCGAGATAACAGTGTGCTTGTTATCTGGAATGTTAACGCCTGCAATACGGGCCATTCAGTGGGACTCCAATTGACAGCTACCTACGCCCCGGAAGCCAAGAAATAGGGCGCGAGATAATATCGCTGTAATAACAAATAATCAACCCGGCAGCGCACTAGCTGCCGGGCTTCAAGCGGATCACACTCAGCCTTGGCGCTGTTTGTGACGCGGTTCCGCGCTGCAAATTACTCGAACAACACCTTCGCGGCGAATAATTTTGCAGTTACGGCACAGCTTTTTCACCGATGCACGAACTTTCATCACCAACTCCTCGAACCTTATGGGTACTCAGCGCAACATGCCGCTGCCGTAACCCTTCAGGTTGGCTTTCTTCATCAGGGATTCGTACTGGTGCGAAACGAGGTGCGATTGTACTTGGGACATGAAGTCCATCACAACCACGACCACGATCAGCAACGAGGTCCCGCCAAGGTAGAACGGAACGTTTGCTGCAACCACCAGGAACTGGGGCAACAAGCACACGGCCGTCATATATAGAGCACCGAACAGGGTCAAACGAGTCAGAACGCCATCAATGTAGCGTGCAGACTGCTCACCTGGACGGATGCCCGGAATAAAGGCACCGGACTTCTTCAGGTTTTCCGCTACGTCTTTCGGATTGAACATCAACGCCGTATAGAAGAAGCAGAAGAAAATAATCCCTGCACTAAACAGCAGAATATTCAACGGCTGACCAGGAGCGATCGACTGAGAGAGGTCCTGCAGCCAGCCCATATTTTCAGACTGACCAAACCAGGTACCCAACGAAGCCGGAAACAGCAAAATGCTGCTCGCGAAAATTGCCGGAATTACACCGGCCATATTCACTTTCAGCGGCAAGTGGCTGGTCTGCGCAGCAAAAACCTTGCGGCCCTGCTGACGCTTGGCGTAGTGAACAGCAATACGACGCTGACCACGCTCAATGAACACCACAAAACCGATAATCGCTACTGCCAGCAAACCGATGGCAACCAGAGCGAAGATGTTGATATCACCCTGACGCGCAGACTCGAAAGACTGCCCAATTGCTCTCGGAAGACCGGCGACGATACCTGCGAAAATCAACATCGAGATACCGTTACCAACACCACGCTCAGTAATCTGCTCACCCAGCCACATCATGAACATCGCACCAGCCACAAACGTGGATACTGCGACGAAATAGAAGCCAAAGTCACCAGTGAACGCAACGCCCTGCCCCGCCAGGCCAACGGACATGCCGATAGCTTGAACCAGGGCGAGAACGACAGTGCCGTAGCGGGTGTACTGGCTAATCTTGCGACGGCCAGCTTCACCTTCCTTCTTCAACTGCTCCAGCTGCGGGCTGACGGCGGTCATCAGTTGCATGATGATCGATGCCGAAATGTACGGCATGATCCCCAGTGCAAAGATACTCATCCGTTCCAGCGCGCCGCCGGAAAACATGTTGAACAAGCTAAGAATGGTCCCCTCATTCTGTCGAAACAGGTCTGCGAGACGGTCCGGGTTGATACCTGGAACCGGGATGTGTGCGCCTATTCGGTAGACGATAATCGCCAGGAACAGAAAACGCAGACGAGCCCAAAGTTCAGACATACCGCCTTTGCCGAGCGCTGAGAGAGCACCTTGCTTAGCCATTTATTCCTCGAACTTGCCGCCAGCTGCTTCGATAGCCGAACGCGCACCTTTGGTGGCGCCGATTCCCTTGCCGATAGTGACAGCGCGAGTCACTTCACCGGACAGCATGATTTTCACACGCTGTACGTTGACGTTGATCACGTTGGCATCTTTCAGGGTCTGCACAGTAACGATGTCGCCTTCCACTTTAGCCAGCTCGGACAGACGCACTTCTGCGCGATCCATGGCTTTCAGGGATACGAAACCGAACTTAGGCAGGCGACGATGCAGCGGCTGTTGACCGCCTTCAAAGCCAGGAGCGATGGTGCCACCGGAGCGGGAGGTTTGACCTTTGTGGCCACGGCCACCAGTCTTACCCAAACCGCTACCGATACCACGGCCCGGACGATGCTTTTCGCGACGGGAACCCGGCGCTGGACTCAGATCATTGAGTTTCATCGATTAACCCTCTACACGCAGCATGTAGTAAGCCTTGTTGATCATCCCGCGATTCTCGGGAGTATCCAGGACTTCTACAGTGTGACCGATGCGACGCAGACCCAAACCTTTAACGCACAGTTTGTGGTTAGGGATGCGGCCGGTCATGCTTTTGATCAGCGTTACTTTAACGGTAGCCATGATCAGAAGATCTCCTTGACAGTCAAGCCGCGCTTGGCAGCAATGGACTCAGGAGATTGCATAGCTTTCAAACCCTTGAAAGTGGCGTGAACCACGTTTACCGGGTTAGTCGAGCCATAGCACTTGGCCAGAACGTTCTGAACGCCAGCAACTTCGAGGACAGCACGCATAGCGCCGCCAGCGATGATACCGGTACCTTCAGAAGCAGGCTGCATGTACACCTTCGAAGCGCCATGGGCAGACTTCATTGCGTACTGCAGCGTGGTGCCGTTCAGATCAACTTGGATCATGTTGCGACGAGCAGCTTCCATTGCCTTCTGGATCGCAGCAGGCACTTCACGTGACTTGCCACGGCCGAAGCCAACACGCCCTTTACCATCACCCACCACGGTCAACGCGGTGAAAGTGAAGATACGGCCGCCTTTAACGGTTTTGGCTACGCGGTTAACTTGAACCAGCTTCTCAATGTAGCCTTCGTCGCGCTTTTGGTCGTTATTTGACATAACTTAGAACTCCAGCCCAGCTTCACGAGCAGCATCAGCCAGCGCTTTCACGCGACCGTGGTACTTGAAGCCAGAGCGGTCGAAAGCCACTTGCGAGACGCCAGCGGCCTTAGCACGCGTAGCGACCAGCTGGCCAACCTTAGTGGCCGCGTCGATGTTGCCAGTGGCACCATCACGCAGTTCTTTATCCAAAGTCGAGGCGCTTGCCAGGACTTTGTTGCCGTCGGCCGAGATGACCTGGGCGTAGATGTGCTGCGACGAGCGGAACACGCAGAGACGCACGACTTCGAGTTCGTGCATTTTCAGGCGTGCTTTGCGAGCGCGACGCAGTCGAGTAACTTTTTTGTCGGTCATTTGCTATGCCCTACTTCTTCTTGGCTTCTTTACGACGGACGACTTCGTCCGCGTAGCGCACACCTTTGCCTTTGTACGGCTCTGGTGGACGGAAGTCGCGGATCTCAGCGGCCACCTGACCTACCAGCTGCTTATCAATACCCTTGATCAGGATATCGGTTTGGCTAGGGGTCTCAGCGGTGATGCCTTCCGGCAGTTCGTAATCCACTGGGTGCGAGAAGCCAAGGGCCAGGTTCAAAACCGTGCCTTTTGCTTGCGCTTTGTAACCAACACCGACCAGCTGGAGCTTACGCTCGAAGCCTTGGCTTACGCCTTGGACCATGTTGTTTACCAACGCACGCGTGGTACCGGCCATTGCGCGAGTTTGTTGATCGCCATTGCGAGCAGCGAAACGCAGCTCACCAGCTTCTTCAACGATCTCAACGGACGAATGGATATTCAGTTCAAGAGTGCCCTTGGCACCCTTCACCGAAAGCTGTTGGCCTGCGAATTTTACTTCGACACCGGCTGGCAGCTTAACGGGGTTCTTAGCGACGCGAGACATGCTTATCCCCCCTTAGAACACAGTGCAAAGAACTTCGCCGCCGACACCGGCAGCGCGCGCAGCACGATCCGTCATCACACCTTTGTTGGTGGAGACGATAGACACGCCCAGACCGCCACGAACTTTCGGCAGATCTTCGGCGGACTTGTACTGACGCAGGCCTGGACGGCTAACGCGCTTCACTTCCTCGATGACCGAACGGCCTTCGAAGTACTTCAGCTCGATGGACAGCAGTGGCTTGGTTTCGCTGCTGATCTGATAACCCGCAATGTAGCCTTCGTCTTTCAGGACTTTGGCAACAGCTACCTTCAACTTGGAAGATGGCATGCTTACGACGGACTTTTCAGCCATCTGGGCATTACGGATACGAGTTAGCATGTCCGCTAACGGGTCCTGCATACTCATGGGCTAGACGCTCCTAATACAAAAAAATTAGCCTTGCGGCTACATATGTCGCCGAGAATCTCCGAGCGCAAAACACACGGGCTCAGGCGAGCCGCGTATTTTAGACACACTCCAGAAATGAAACAAGCCCCAAAAGGGGCTTGTTCCAGATTCAAGGCCACCGGCGGTCAGTATCTTGCGATACCAACCGCCTGGACTCTGAAAGTACTTACCAGCTGGCTTTAACCAGACCTGGTACGTCACCACGCATTGCCGCTTCACGCAGTTTGTTACGGCCAAGGCCGAACTTGCGGTAAACGCCGTGTGGACGACCGGTCAGGCGGCAGCGGTTACGCATGCGCGAAGCGCTTGCGTCACGTGGCTGCTTCTGCAGAGCTACTGTAGCTTCCCAACGTGCTTCTGGACTTGCGTTCAGATCAACGATGATTGCTTTCAGTGCTGCACGCTTCTTGGCGTACTTGGCAACCGTGAGCTGACGCTTCAGCTCGCGGTTTTTCATGCTCATCTTGGCCATGGTCCTACTCCAATCAGTTGCGGAACGGGAATTTGAACGCACGCAGCAGAGCGCGGCCTTCATCATCGTTCTTGGCAGTGGTGGTCAGGGTGATGTCCAGACCGCGGAGAGCATCGATCTTGTCGTAGTCGATTTCCGGGAAGATGATCTGCTCTTTCACGCCCATGCTGTAGTTACCACGACCATCGAAGGACTTGGCATTCAGGCCGCGGAAGTCGCGGACCCGAGGCAGGGAGATCGACAGCAGACGATCCAGGAATTCGTACATACGCTCACGGCGCAGAGTCACTTTGACGCCGATCGGCCAACCTTCACGGACTTTAAAGCCAGCGATGGATTTCCGAGCGTAAGTCACAACGACTTTTTGACCGGTGATCTTTTCCAGGTCAGCAACAGCGTGTTCGATGACTTTTTTGTCGCCGACCGCTTCGCCCAGACCCATGTTCAGGGTGATTTTGGTAACGCGTGGAACTTCCATCACGTTCGAAAGCTTAAGTTCTTCCTTAAGCTTCGGTGCGATTTCTTTCCAGTAAATCTCTTTTAGTCGTGCCATGGTCTTCTACCTAGCAGTGTTCAAGCATCAACCGCTTTTTGGGTCGACTTGAAGACACGAATTTTCTTGCCATCTTCTACTTTGAAACCAACGCGGTCAGCCTTGTTGGTTTCGCCGTTGAAAATGGCGACGTTAGAAGCGTCCAGCGGAGCTTCTTTTTCGACGATACCGCCTTGTACGCCCGACATCGGGTTAGGCTTGGTATGACGCTTAACCAGGTTCAGACCGCCGATAACCAGACGGTTATTAGCGAGAACCTTAAGCACCTTACCGCGCTTACCTTTGTCTTTGCCGGCGATCACGATGATCTCGTCGTCACGACGAATCTTTTGCATGTCGGATCTCCTTACAGCACTTCTGGGGCGAGCGAGACGATCTTCATGAACTTCTCAGTACGAAGTTCACGGGTCACTGGCCCAAAGATACGGGTGCCGATCGGCTCTTGCTTGTTGTTCAGAAGAACAGCAGCGTTGCCATCAAAGCGGATAATGGAGCCATCTGCACGGCGTACGCCGTGACGAGTGCGGACTACAACAGCAGTCATCACTTGGCCTTTTTTCACTTTACCGCGAGGAATTGCTTCCTTCACGGTAACTTTGATGATGTCACCGATACCAGCGTAACGACGATGGGAGCCACCCAGCACCTTGATGCACATAACACGGCGAGCGCCGCTGTTATCGGCCACATCGAGCATGGATTGAGTCTGAATCATATAATTTCTCCGACCCCTAGTCCTTAGACTTCCACAGCGCGTTCGAGAACATCAACCAGTGCCCAAGACTTGGTCTTGGCCAGCGGACGAGTTTCACGAATAGTGACTTTGTCGCCGATGTGGCACTGGTTGGTTTCGTCGTGCGCGTGCAGCTTAGTCGAACGCTTAACATATTTACCGTAGATCGGGTGCTTAACGCGACGCTCGATCAAAACGGTGATGGTTTTGTCCATCTTGTCGCTGACAACACGGCCAGTCAGCGTACGGACAGTCTTTTCGGCTTCAGCCATGATCACTTACCTGCCTGCTGGTTGAGCACAGTCTTCACGCGAGCAATGTCACGCTTAACTTGCGAGAGCAGATGAGACTGCCCCAACTGGCCAGTTGCTTTCTGCATACGCAGATTGAACTGGTCGCGCAGCAGGCCGAGCAGTTGCTCGTTCAGCTGCTGTGCGGATTTTTCACGAAGTTCATTCGCTTTCATCACATCACCGTCCGTTTAACAAAGGCGGTGGCGAGCGGCAGCTTTGCAGCAGCCAGGGCAAAAGCCTCACGCGCCAGCTCTTCAGTTACACCCTCGATTTCATACAGGACTTTGCCTGGCTGAATCTGGGCTACCCAGTATTCCACGTTACCCTTACCTTTACCCATCCGAACTTCGAGGGGCTTTTTGGAAATCGGCTTGTCCGGGAATACACGGATCCAGATCTTGCCGCCACGTTTAACGTGACGGGTCAGAGCACGACGCGCTGACTCGATCTGACGAGCGGTGAGACGACCACGAGCTACAGACTTCAGCGCGAACTCGCCGAAGCTGACTTTGCTACCGCGCTGAGCCAGACCACGGTTGTGGCCTGTCATCTGCTTGCGGAACTTCGTACGCTTTGGTTGCAACATTTGGCGTACCCCTTACTTAGCAGCTTTTTTACGAGGCGCTGGTGCTTGTGGTTTCAGTTCTTCTTGGCGACCACCAATTACTTCGCCTTTGAAGATCCAAACCTTTACACCGATCACACCGTAAGTGGTGTGAGCTTCGTAGTTGGCATAGTCGATGTCGGCACGCAGGGTGTGCAGTGGCACACGACCTTCGCGATACCATTCAGTACGTGCGATTTCAGCACCGCCGAGACGACCGCTCACTTGGATTTTGATGCCTTTGGCACCAATGCGCATGGCGTTCTGTACGGCGCGCTTCATAGCGCGACGGAACATTACGCGACGCTCCAGCTGCTGAGCTACGCTCTGCGCAACCAGCATACCGTCGAGCTCCGGCTTACGGATCTCTTCGATATTGATGTGCACAGGCACACCCATTTGCTTGGTCAGGTCCTGACGCAGTTTCTCAACATCTTCACCTTTCTTCCCGATAACGATACCTGGACGAGCGGTGTGGATGGTGATACGTGCAGTTTGCGCCGGACGATGGATATCGATACGGCTTACGGACGCGCTTTTTAGTTTGTCTTGGAGATACTCACGCACCTTCAGATCAGCGAACAAATAGTCCGCATAAGTCCGACCGTCTGCGTACCAGACGGAGGTGTGCTCCTTGACGATTCCCAGGCGAATGCCAATGGGATGTACTTTCTGACCCATCTCTTCGACTCCGTTACTTGTCAGCAACCTTGACAGTGATATGGCAAGACCGCTTGACGATGCGATCAGCACGGCCTTTGGCACGTGGCATGATGCGCTTCAGCGAACGCCCTTCGTTGACGAAAACGGTGCTGACCTTCAGGTCATCAACGTCTGCGCCTTCGTTATGCTCGGCGTTGGCTACGGCCGACTCCAGCACTTTCTTCATGATCTCGGCGGCTTTCTTACTGCTGAAAGCCAACAGGTTGAGCGCTTCGCCCACCTTCTTCCCGCGGATCTGGTCGGCGACCAAGCGGGCTTTCTGGGCGGAGATTCGAGCGCCCGACAACTTAGCGGCTACTTCCATTTCCTAACCCCTTAACGCTTGGCTTTCTTGTCTGCCACGTGCCCACGATAAGTGCGGGTACCGGCAAACTCGCCTAGTTTGTGGCCGACCATGTCTTCGTTAACGAGAACTGGGACGTGTTGACGACCGTTGTGTACTGCGATGGTCAGACCGACCATTTGTGGCAGGATCATCGAACGACGCGACCAGGTTTTCACCGGTTTGCGATCATTCTTTTCCGCCGCCACTTCGATCTTCTTCAGTAGGTGAAGATCAATAAAAGGACCTTTTTTCAGAGAACGTGGCACTGTCGTATCCCTCTATTTACTTGCGACGACGGACGATCATTTTGTCGGTACGCTTATTACCACGAGTCTTCGCGCCCTTAGTCGGGAAGCCCCATGGCGATACCGGATGACGACCACCAGAGGTACGACCTTCACCACCACCGTGTGGGTGGTCAACCGGGTTCATGGCAACACCACGAACGGTTGGGCGAACGCCACGCCAGCGTTTGGCACCAGCTTTACCCAGCGAACGCAGGCTGTGCTCGGAGTTCGAGACTTCACCCAGGGTCGCGCGGCATTCAGCCAGCACTTTACGCATCTCACCAGAACGCAGACGCAGGGTCACGTAGACACCTTCACGAGCGATCAGCTGAGCCGAAGCACCAGCGGAACGAGCGATTTGCGCGCCTTTACCTGGCTTCAATTCGATGCCGTGTACGGTGCTACCAACTGGAATGTTACGCAGTTGCAGAGCGTTGCCCGGCTTGATCGGTGCCAGAGCACCTGCGATCAGCTGGTCACCAGCACTCACGCCTTTAGGGGCGATGATGTAGCGACGCTCGCCATCTGCGTACAGCAGCAGAGCGATGTGAGCAGTACGGTTTGGATCGTATTCGATACGCTCGACAGTGGCAGCGATGCCATCTTTGTCGTTGCGACGGAAGTCGACCAGACGATAATGCTGTTTATGGCCACCACCAATGTGACGAGTGGTAATACGACCATTGTTGTTACGACCACCAGTCTTCGATTTCTTCTCGAGCAGCGGTGCGTGAGGAGCGCCTTTATGCAGCTCCTGGTTGACCACCTTGACCACAAAACGGCGGCCAGGGGAAGTCGGTTTGCATTTAACGATTGCCATGATGCACCCCTTCCTTACTCAGCACTGCTGCTGAAATCGAGATCTTGGCCTGGCTGAAGGGAGATAACTGCCTTCTTCCAGTCATTACGCTTGCCCAGACCGCGAGCAGTGCGCTTGCTCTTACCCAGAACATTCAGGGTAGTAACACGCTCAACTTTCACGCTGAACAGGCTTTCGACGGCCTTCTTGATTTCCAGCTTGGTTGCGTCAGTTGCAACCTTGAAAACGAACTGGCCTTTCTTGTCAGCCAGAACCGTAGCCTTTTCGGAAACGTGCGGGCCAAGCAGAACTTTAAATACGCGTTCCTGGTTCATCCCAGCAGCTCCTCGAATTTCTTCACGGCCGACACGGTGATCAACACCTTGTCGTATGCGATCAGACTAACTGGATCGGAACCTTGCACGTCACGTACATCAACGTGTGGCAGGTTGCGAGCAGCCAGGTACAGGTTCTGATCAACAGCTTCAGACACGATCAAGACGTCAGTCAGGCCCATGCCGTTCAGCTTGTTCAGCAGATCTTTGGTTTTCGGTGCTTCAACAGCGAAGTCCTGAACCACGACCAGACGATCAGTACGCACGAGTTCAGCAAGGATGGAGCGCAGTGCTGCGCGGTACATCTTCTTGTTGAGCTTCTGAGTGTGATCCTGTGGACGAGCTGCGAAAGTGGTACCACCGCCACGCCAGATTGGGCTACGGATAGTACCGGCACGAGCGCGGCCAGTACCTTTCTGACGCCAAGGGCGCTTACCGCCACCACGAACGTCGGAACGGGTCTTTTGCTGCTTGCTACCTTGACGGCCGCCGGCCATGTAGGCCACGACTGCTTGGTGAACCAGCGTCTCGTTGAACTCGCCGCCAAACGTCAGTTCGGAAACTTCGATCGCTTGAGCGTCATTTACATTTAATTGCATGTCAGCTTCCCCTTAACCGCGAGCCTTGGCCGCTGGACGTACAACCAGGTTGCCGCCAGTAGCGCCAGGAACAGCACCCTTGACCAACAACAGATTGCGTTCAGCGTCGACGCGCACTACTTCGAGGGACTGCACGGTCACGCGCTCAGCGCCCATATGACCGGACATTTTTTTGCCCTTGAATACACGACCAGGAGTCTGGCACTGGCCAATAGAGCCCGGGACGCGGTGGGAAACGGAGTTACCGTGAGTGTTGTCTTGGCCACGGAAATTCCAACGCTTGATCGTACCCTGGAAGCCTTTACCTTTGGACTGACCGGTTACATCAACCAGTTGACCAGCAGCGAAGATTTCAGCGTTGATCAGATCGCCAGCCTGGTAGTCACCCTCTTCAAGACGGAACTCCATAACAGTGCGACCAGCTGCAACGTTTGCTTTAGCGAAGTGACCTGCTTGAGCAGCAGTCACGCGCGAAGCACGACGCTCGCCGACAGTGACTTGCACTGCACGATAGCCATCGGTCTCTTCAGTTTTGAACTGGGTGACGCGATTCGGTTCGATCTCAATGACCGTAACCGGAATGGAGACACCTTCTTCGGTGAAAATACGGGTCATACCGCATTTACGACCGACTACACCAATAGTCATGTTGTAAACCTCATGAGTGTACGGGGCTTTCACCCGCTATGGCCGCCCATTTCAGAGCGTTACACGACTAAGACCCAAGTCTTAGCCGAGGCTGATCTGTACTTCCACACCGGCCGCCAGATCAAGCTTCATAAGTGCATCAACGGTTTTATCCGTTGGCTGGACGATGTCCAGTACGCGCTTATGAGTACGGATCTCGTACTGGTCACGCGCGTCTTTGTTGACGTGCGGGGAGACCAGAACGGTGAACCGCTCTTTACGGGTAGGCAGTGGAATTGGACCACGCACTTGTGCACCAGTACGTTTCGCGGTTTCCACGATTTCCTGGGTGGATTGGTCGATCAGGCGATGGTCAAAAGCCTTCAACCTGATACGGATTTGCTGATTTTGCATTGGATTTCAGACTCCGGCTGCTATTCCCAGCGAGCGCAATACGCCCGTTAAAAGGAGGCGCAATTCTATAGACGGCCCAGATAGGTGTCAACCCAATAAAAAAGGCCCCCGCTGAGCGGGGGCCTTTTCAAAACATCAAGGCAATCTCAAAAGAGATAATTACTCGATGATTTTAGCTACAACGCCAGCACCAACGGTACGGCCGCCTTCGCGGATAGCGAAACGCAGACCGTCTTCCATTGCGATGGTTTTGATCAGGGTAACAACCATTTTGATGTTGTCGCCTGGCATAACCATTTCAACGCCTTCCGGCAGCTCGCAGTTACCAGTCACGTCAGTAGTACGGAAGTAGAACTGTGGACGGTAGCCTTTGAAGAACGGAGTGTGACGACCGCCTTCTTCTTTGCTCAGAACGTACACTTCAGCTTCGAACTTGGTGTGCGGCTTAACCGAACCTGGCTTAACCAGAACCTGGCCACGCTCAACGTCGTCACGCTTGGTACCACGCAGCAGAACGCCGCAGTTCTCGCCAGCACGACCTTCGTCGAGCAGCTTACGGAACATTTCAACACCGGTGCAGGTGGTGACAGTAGTGTCACGCAGACCAACGATTTCCAGTGGATCTTGAACCTTAACGATACCGCGCTCGATACGACCAGTCACAACAGTACCACGACCGGAGATCGAGAATACGTCTTCGATTGGCATCAGGAACGGCTTGTCGATAACACGAACTGGATCTGGGATGTAGCTGTCCAGAGTTTCAACCAGTTTACGAACGGACGTGGTGCCCATTTCGTTATCGTCTTTGCCTTCCAGAGCCATACGAGCAGAACCGATGATGATCGGAGTGTCGTCACCCGGGAAGTCGTAAGTGCTCAGCAGATCGCGCACTTCCATCTCAACCAGTTCCAGCAGCTCAGCGTCGTCTACCAGGTCAGCCTTGTTCAGGTAAACCACGATGTACGGAACGCCAACCTGACGGGACAGCAGGATGTGCTCACGGGTCTGTGGCATCGGACCATCAGCGGCCGAACAAACCAGAATCGCGCCGTCCATCTGGGCAGCACCGGTGATCATGTTCTTCACATAGTCAGCGTGACCTGGGCAGTCAACGTGAGCGTAGTGACGGATCAGCGAGTTGTATTCAACGTGCGCGGTGTTGATGGTGATACCACGAGCTTTTTCTTCTGGTGCGCTGTCGATTTTATCGAAATCAACGATTGCCGAACCGAATACTTCGGAGCAAACGCGAGTCAGAGCAGCAGTCAGAGTGGTTTTACCGTGGTCAACGTGACCGATGGTGCCAACGTTGACGTGCGGTAGGGAACGATCAAATTTTTCTTTAGCCACGACAATTAACTCCTTGCCTAAAGGACTGAATCAGCCTTGTTTTTTGGATACAGTTTCAGCGATGTGCGCCGGAGCTGTGTTGTATTTTTTGAATTCCATAGAGTAGCTTGCGCGACCCTGAGACATGGAGCGAACGTCGGTCGCATAACCGAACATCTCACCCAACGGAACCTCGGCGCGAATCACTTTGCCGGAAACCGTGTCTTCCATGCCCAAGATCATGCCGCGACGACGGTTAAGGTCGCCCATGACATCACCCATATAGTCTTCAGGTGTAACAACTTCTACCGCCATGATTGGCTCAAGCAACTCACCACCGCCCTTCTGGGCCAGTTGCTTGGTTGCCATGGAAGCAGCCACCTTAAACGCCATCTCGTTGGAGTCGACGTCGTGGTAAGAACCGTCAAAAACGGTTGCTTTCAGGCCGATCAGCGGATAGCCGGCAACAACACCGTTCTTCATCTGCTCTTCGATACCCTTCTGGATAGCAGGGATGTATTCCTTAGGAACCACACCACCTACTACTTCGTTCACGAATTGCAGACCTTCCTGACCTTCGTCAGCAGGAGCAAAACGGATCCAGCAGTGACCGAACTGACCACGACCGCCGGACTGACGAACGAACTTGCCTTCGATTTCACAGTTCTTCGTGATGCGCTCACGATAGGAAACCTGAGGCTTACCGATGTTGGCTTCGACGTTGAACTCACGGCGCATCCGGTCAACCAGGATGTCCAGGTGCAACTCGCCCATGCCGGAGATGATCGTTTGACCAGTCTCTTCATCAGTTTTGACGCGGAAAGATGGATCTTCCTGAGCAAGCTTGCCCAGAGCGATACCCATTTTTTCCTGGTCATCCTTGGTCTTAGGCTCTACGGCAACCGAAATAACCGGCTCCGGGAAGTCCATGCGAACCAGGATGATTGGCTTGTCAGCGTTGCACAAAGTCTCACCGGTGGTGACGTCCTTCATGCCGATCAAGGCCGCGATGTCACCAGCGCGCACTTCCTTGATCTCTTCACGGGCGTTTGCGTGCATTTGCACCATACGACCCACGCGCTCTTTTTTGCCTTTAACCGAGTTGATCACGCCGTCGCCGGAGTTCAACACGCCCGAGTAAACGCGGACGAAGGTCAAGGTACCCACGAATGGGTCAGTGGCAATTTTAAATGCCAGAGCGGAGAACGGTTCTGCGTCGTCTGCATGACGCTCCAGCTCGATAGTCTCGTCATCCGGGTCAGTACCCTTGATGGCAGGAATATCCACTGGTGCCGGCAGGTAGTCGATCACAGCATCGAGAACCAGGGGAACGCCCTTGTTCTTGAACGAGGAACCGCAAACAGCCAAGACGATCTCACCAGCGATAGTACGCTGACGCAGAGCGGCCTTGATTTCCACGTTGGTGAGTTCTTCACCTTCGAGGTACTTGTTCATCAGCTCTTCGTTGGCTTCGGCCGCAGCTTCAACCATGTTGTTGCGCCATTCGTCAGCCAGTTCCTGCAATTCAGCAGGGATAGGCTTGCGAACAGGAACCATACCCTTGTCAGCATCGTTCCAGTAAACAGCTTCCATGGTCAGCAGATCGATCTGGCCCTGGAAGTTGTCTTCGGAACCGATAGCCAACTGGATTGGCACCGGGGTGTGACCCAGGCGCTGCTTGATCTGACCGATCACGCGCAGGAAGTTAGCACCGGCACGGTCCATCTTGTTTACATAAACAAGACGTGGAACGCCGTATTTGTTGGCTTGACGCCATACGGTTTCCGACTGAGGCTCAACACCCGAGGTACCGCAGAACACAACGACAGCGCCGTCGAGTACGCGCAGGGAACGTTCAACTTCAATAGTGAAGTCTACGTGGCCCGGGGTATCGATTACGTTGAAGCGGTGCTCATCCTTGTACTGCTTCTCGGAACCTTTCCAGAAGGCGGTAATAGCAGCAGAAGTAATGGTAATACCACGCTCCTGCTCCTGAACCATCCAGTCTGTGGTCGCGGCGCCGTCATGCACCTCGCCCATCTTGTGACTTTTGCCGGTGTAAAACAGTACGCGCTCGGTGGTGGTGGTTTTACCAGCATCCACGTGAGCAACGATACCGATGTTACGGTAGCGGCTAATCGGAGTAGTACGAGCCATAAAGCCCTCGCAAAATTAGTGAAGCTAAGATTAGAAGCGGTAGTGCGAGAAAGCTTTGTTAGCTTCAGCCATACGGTGCACGTCTTCACGCTTCTTAACAGCAGCACCTTTACCTTCAGCAGCGTCCAACAGTTCGCCAGCCAAACGCAGAGCCATAGACTTCTCGCCGCGCTTACGGGCGAAGTCTACCAACCAGCGCATTGCCAGGGCGTTACGACGGGACGGACGAACTTCAACCGGAACCTGGTAAGTAGCACCGCCTACACGGCGCGACTTCACTTCGACCAGCGGAGCGATGGCGTCGAGAGCTTTCTCGAAGATTTCCAGGGGGTCGCTGTTCTTGCGTTCTTTAACCTTTTCCAGCGCGCCATAAACGATACGCTCGGCAACGGCTTTCTTGCCGCTTTCCATCACGTGGTTCATGAACTTGGCCAGAATTTGGCTTCCGTATTTTGGATCGTCAAGCACTTCGCGCTTGGCTGCTACGCGTCTTCTTGGCATGGATAAGCCCTCAAACGGTCTTCAGGTTCGCTCGGAATCGGTGCCCTTGCGGGACGCCTCCGACCTTACTCTTATCGACTCAGAAAATAAGATGATTCAGTTTTACAAAAAGCCGCTACTACTTAGGCTTCTTGGTACCGTACTTCGAACGACCCTGGTTACGACCTTTAACGCCGGAAGTATCCAAGGAGCCGCGTACGGTGTGGTAACGAACACCTGGCAAGTCTTTTACACGACCGCCGCGGATCAGTACCACGCTGTGCTCTTGCAGGTTGTGGCCTTCACCGCCGATGTACGAGGAAACCTCGAAACCGTTGGTCAGACGCACACGGCATACTTTACGCAGTGCCGAGTTAGGTTTTTTCGGCGTAGTGGTATACACGCGAGTGCATACGCCACGACGTTGCGGGCAGTTCTGCAGCGCAGGCACGTCGGATTTCTCGACGATACGCTTACGCGGCTGACGTACCAGCTGGTTGATAGTTGCCATCTACTAGCTCCACTGTTGTCTTGCGACGCTATTGTCTTGCAAGAAAAGCAAAATGGCAGGAACGAATTCCCGCCAAATTTAGGGGTACAAGAGTCTAAAGAGGATCTTGTCCCCAGTCAAGGCAAGGCCCCGACCTCCCCTCTCGTCGAACCGGGGCAAACCTGCCTCGATCCGACGAATGGGGCTGCCAGGGCCCAGACTTATTTATCGCAGAACTCAGTTACCGCTTGAGTTCAGCGCTTCGGTCAGTGCAGCTTCCACTTCACTGGCGCTTACGCGCAGCGGCTTGTCAGCATCACGGCGGCGCTTGCGCTCGCTGTGGTAAGCCAAACCGGTACCCGCCGGGATCAGACGACCCACAACCACGTTTTCTTTCAGGCCGCGCAGGTAATCGCGCTTGCCGGTTACCGCTGCTTCGGTCAGTACGCGAGTGGTCTCCTGGAAGGAGGCCGCCGAGATGAACGACTCAGTGGACAACGACGCCTTGGTGATACCCAGCAACACACGAGTGAACTTGGAGACAAATTTGTCATCCGCGCCCAGACGTTCGTTTTCTACCAGTACGTGAGTCAGTTCCATCTGGTCGCCCTTGATGAAACTGGAATCGCCGGATTCAGCGATTTCAACTTTACGCAGCATCTGACGCAGGATGGTCTCGATGTGCTTATCGTTGATCTTAACGCCTTGCAGACGGTAAACGTCCTGGATCTCGTTAACGATGTACTTGGCCAGCGCACTCACACCCAGCAGACGCAGGATGTCGTGTGGATCGCTCGGGCCGTCGGAGATAACTTCGCCGCGGTTTACCTGTTCGCCTTCGAAGACGTTCAGGTGACGCCACTTCGGAATCAGCTCTTCATACGGATCGCTACCGTCGTTCGGGGTAATGACCAGACGGCGCTTGCCTTTGGTCTCTTTACCGAACGCGATGGTACCGCTGACTTCAGCCAGAATCGACGCTTCTTTCGGACGACGAGCTTCGAACAAGTCGGCAACACGCGGCAGACCACCGGTGATGTCACGGGTCTTCGAAGTTTCTTGCGGGATACGAGCGATAACATCACCGATCGCGATCTTCGCACCATCCGCTACACCGACCAGGGCGTTGGCTGGCAGGAAGTACTGAGCGATTACGTCAGTGCCTGGCAGCAACAAGTCCTTGCCGTTGTCATCGACCATCTTCACGGCAGGACGGATGTCTTTACCGGCAGCTGGACGATCTTTCGCGTCGAGTACTTCAATGTTGGTCATACCGGTCAATTCGTCAGTCTGACGCTTGATCGTGATGCCTTCTTCCATGCCCACGTAGGTCACGGTACCTTTCATTTCGGTAACGATTGGGTGAGTGTGCGGATCCCACTTGGCCACGATTGCGCCAGCGTCGACCTTGTCACCTTCTTTAACCGAAATCACGGCACCGTACGGCAGCTTGTAACGCTCGCGTTCACGACCGTAGTCATCAGCGATTGCCAGCTCACCGGAACGGGACACAGCAACCAGGCAACCATCCACTCGCTCAACGTGCTTCAGGTTGTGCAGACGGACGGTACCGCCATTCTTCACCTGAACACTGTCAGCTGCGGAGGTCCGGCTTGCCGCACCACCAATGTGGAACGTACGCATGGTCAGCTGGGTACCCGGCTCACCGATGGACTGGGCAGCAATAACGCCGACCGCTTCACCGATGTTCACCTGGTGACCACGAGCCAAGTCACGGCCGTAGCACTTGGCGCAAATGCCGTAGCGGGTTTCGCAGCTGATCGGCGAGCGAACAATCACTTCGTCGATGCTGTTGAGTTCAATGAACTCGACCCACTTCTCGTCTACCAGAGTGCCGGCAGGAACGATAATTTCTTCGGTACCTGGCTTGAATACGTCACGGGCGATTACTCGACCCAGTACGCGTTCACCCAACGGCTCTACAACGTCGCCGCCTTCGATGTGCGGAGTCATCAGCAGACCGTGTTCGGTGCCGCAGTCGACTTCAGTCACGACCAAGTCTTGCGCCACGTCTACCAGACGACGAGTCAGGTAACCGGAGTTAGCAGTTTTCAACGCGGTATCCGCAAGACCCTTACGAGCACCGTGAGTGGAGATGAAGTACTGAAGTACGCTCAAACCTTCACGGAAGTTCGCAGTAATCGGCGTTTCAATGATGGAACCGTCCGGCTTGGCCATCAGGCCACGCATACCGGCGAGCTGACGGATCTGCGCAGCAGAACCCCGTGCGCCCGAGTCGGCCATCATGTACATCGAGTTGAACGACTCTTGATCGACTTCTACGCCATGACGGTCGATAACCTTCTCTTTCGAGAGGTTAGCCATCATCGCCTTCGACACTTCGTCGTTGGCCTTGGACCAAAGGTCGATCACTTTGTTGTACTTCTCGCCCTGGGTTACCAGGCCGGAGGCGTACTGGCTTTCGATTTCTTTCACTTCATCAGTAGCAGCATTGATGATCTGGGCTTTTTCATCCGGGATAACGAAGTCGTTAACACCGATGGAAACGCCGGAAATGGTCGAGTAAGCAAAGCCGGTGTACATCAACTGGTCAGCGAAGATCACAGTCTCTTTCAAACCAACCACGCGGTAGCACTGGTTGATCAGCTTGGAGATCGCCTTTTTCTTCATCGGCAAGTTGACGACGTCGTACGACAGACCTTTTGGCACAACCTGATACAGCAGCGCACGGCCGACAGTAGTGTCGACAATACGAGTGCCGCTCACGCTGCCGCCATCACGGTCGTTGACGGTTTCGTTGATCCGCACTTTGACCTTGGCATGCAGTGCGGCTTCGCCGGCACGGAACACACGGTCAACTTCTTGCAGGTCAGCGAACACACGACCTTCGCCCTTGGCGTTGATCGCTTCACGCGTCATGTAGTACAGACCCAATACAACGTCCTGCGACGGAACGATGATTGGCTCACCGTTGGCTGGCGACAGGATGTTGTTGGTCGACATCATCAACGCGCGCGCTTCCAACTGGGCTTCCAGTGTCAGCGGTACGTGCACGGCCATTTGGTCGCCGTCGAAGTCGGCGTTGTACGCAGCACAGACCAGAGGGTGCAGCTGGATAGCCTTACCTTCGATCAGTACCGGTTCAAACGCCTGGATACCCAGACGGTGAAGGGTCGGTGCACGGTTGAGGAGAACCGGGTGTTCGCGAATTACTTCAGCGAGAACGTCCCAAACCTCAGGCAGTTCGCGCTCGACCATTTTCTTGGCCGCTTTGATGGTAGTCGCGAGACCGCGCATTTCCAGCTTACCGAAGATGAACGGCTTGAACAGTTCAAGAGCCATCTTCTTAGGCAGACCGCACTGGTGCAGACGCAAGGTCGGGCCTACGGTAATTACCGAACGACCGGAGTAGTCAACACGCTTACCGAGCAAGTTCTGACGGAAACGACCTTGCTTACCCTTGATCATGTCAGCCAAGGATTTCAGAGGACGCTTGTTCGAACCGGTGATAGCGCGGCCACGACGACCGTTGTCGAGCAGGGCATCGACAGCTTCTTGCAACATACGCTTTTCGTTGCGCACGATGATGTCCGGTGCGGACAGATCGAGCAGACGCTTCAAGCGGTTGTTACGGTTGATCACGCGACGGTACAGGTCGTTGAGGTCGGAAGTCGCGAAGCGACCGCCATCCAACGGTACCAGCGGACGCAGATCTGGCGGCAGAACCGGCAGAACGGTCAGCACCATCCACTCTGGCAAGTTGCCGGAACCTTGGAAGGCCTCCATCAACTTCAGACGCTTGGACAGCTTCTTGATCTTGGTTTCGGAGTTGGTTTGCGGAATTTCTTCACGCAGACGGCCAATCTCGTGTTCCAGGTCGATAGCGTGCAGCAGTTCGCGGACAGCTTCGGCACCCATGCGGGCATCAAAATCGTCGCCGAACTCTTCCAGCGCTTCGAAGTACTGCTCGTCGTTCAGCAGCTGACCTTTTTCAAGGGTGGTCATGCCTGGATCGATAACGACATAGCTCTCGAAGTAGAGAACGCGTTCGATATCACGCAGGGTCATGTCCATCAGCAAGCCGATACGGGACGGCAGCGATTTCAGGAACCAGATGTGGGCAACCGGCGAAGCCAGTTCGATGTGCGCCATGCGCTCACGACGAACTTTAGCCAGCGCAACTTCAACGCCGCACTTCTCGCAGATCACACCACGGTGCTTCAAGCGCTTGTACTTACCGCACAGGCACTCGTAATCCTTTACCGGGCCAAAGATCTTGGCGCAGAACAGGCCGTCACGCTCAGGTTTGAACGTACGGTAGTTGATGGTTTCCGGCTTTTTAACTTCACCGAACGACCACGAACGGATCATCTCAGGCGATGCCAATCCAATACGGATGGCGTCGAACTCTTCGACTTGACCCTGGTTTTTCAGCAAATTCAGTAGGTCTTTCAAGGCCTTTCCTCCTGGCGGAGCAGAGAGCGGGCTAAACAGCCCCGCTCTCGATTCGCGTCACGTGTTATTCGGTTTCCAGATCGATATCGATGCCGAGGGAACGAATTTCTTTGATCAACACGTTGAAGGACTCGGGCATGCCCGGCTCCATACGGTGATCGCCGTCCACGATGTTTTTGTACATCTTGGTCCGACCGTTCACATCGTCCGACTTCACTGTGAGCATTTCTTGCAGAGTGTAAGCAGCACCGTATGCTTCCAGTGCCCAGACCTCCATCTCCCCGAAACGCTGACCACCGAACTGAGCCTTACCACCCAGCGGCTGCTGGGTAACCAGGCTGTACGAACCGGTAGAACGAGCGTGCATCTTGTCGTCTACCAAGTGGTTCAGCTTCAGCATGTACATGTAGCCAACAGTAACCGGGCGCTCAAACTTGTTGCCGGTACGGCCGTCGAACAGCTGCATCTGGCCGCTTTCTGGCAGGTCTGCCAGTTTCAGCATGGCCTTGATTTCGCTTTCCTTGGCACCGTCGAACACCGGGGTAGCCATTGGAACGCCGCCGCGCAGGTTCTTCGCCAGATCCAGAATTTCCTGGTCAGTGAAGGTGTCCAGCTCTTCGTTGCGACCGCCGATCTCGTTGTAGATCTCGTGCAGGAACTTGCGCAGGTCAGCAACCTTGCGCTGCTCTTCGATCATACGGTTGATCTTCTCGCCCAGACCTTTGGCCGCGAGGCCCAGGTGGGTTTCGAGGATCTGACCAACGTTCATACGCGAAGGTACGCCCAACGGGTTGAGGACGACGTCGACCGGGGTGCCATTGGCATCGTGCGGCATGTCTTCAACCGGCATGATCACGGAGACCACACCTTTGTTACCGTGACGACCGGCCATCTTGTCGCCCGGTTGGATGCGGCGACGGATTGCCAGGTAAACCTTGACGATTTTCAGCACGCCTGGAGCCAGGTCATCGCCCTGCTGCAGTTTGCGCTTCTTGTCTTCGAACTTGTCGTCCAGCAGACGGCGACGATCAACGATGTAGGCCTGGGCCTTCTCGAGCTGCTCGTTCAGAGCATCTTCAGCCATGCGCAGTTTGAACCACTGGCCGTGCTCAAGACCGTCGAGGATCTCGTCGGTGATGTCCTGACCTTTCTTCAGACCTGCGCCGCCTTCAGCCTTGTGGCCTACCAGAGCGGAACGCAGACGTTCGAAGGTCGCGCCTTCAACGATACGGAACTCTTCGTTCAGGTCCTTGCGGATCTCGTCGAGTTGAGTCTTCTCGATGGACAGTGCACGAGCATCACGCTCAACGCCGTCACGGGTGAAGACCTGTACGTCGATGACAGTACCCTTGGTACCGGTAGGTACGCGCAGGGAAGTGTCTTTAACGTCGCTGGCTTTTTCACCGAAGATGGCACGCAACAGCTTCTCTTCCGGAGTCAGTTGGGTCTCGCCTTTCGGTGTGACCTTACCCACCAGGATGTCGCCTGCGCCAACTTCAGCACCTACGTAAACGATACCGGCTTCGTCCAGCTTGTTCAGTGCAGCTTCACCCACGTTCGGGATGTCTGCAGTGATTTCCTCTGGCCCAAGCTTGGTGTCACGCGCCACACAGGTCAGTTCCTGAATGTGGATCGTGGTGAAGCGATCTTCCTGAACCACACGCTCAGAGAGACAGATGGAGTCTTCGAAGTTGTAACCGTTCCAGGCCATGAACGCGATGCGCATGTTCTGACCCAGTGCCAGCTCACCCATATCGGTGGAAGGACCGTCTGCCATGATGTCGCTACGCTGAACGCGATCACCCTTGCTCACCAGCGGACGCTGGTTGATGCAGGTGTTCTGGTTCGAGCGGGTGTATTTGGTCAGGTTGTAGATGTCGACACCGGCTTCGCCAGTTTCAACTTCGTCATCGGCAACACGAACCACGATACGGCTGGCATCAACAGAGTCAATCACGCCGCCACGACGAGCCACGACGCAAACGCCGGAGTCACGGGCTACGTTACGCTCCATGCCAGTACCTACCAGCGGCTTGTCAGCGCGCAGGGTGGGTACAGCTTGACGCTGCATGTTGGAACCCATCAACGCACGGTTGGCGTCATCGTGTTCCAGGAACGGGATCAGCGACGCTGCAACCGAAACTACCTGCTTCGGCGATACGTCCATCAAGGTAACGTCTTCCGGCGCCTTGACGGTGAACTCGTTCAAGTGACGAACAGCTACCAGCTCGTCGATCAGCATTTTCTTGTCGTTCATCGTGGCCGAAGCCTGAGCGATCACGTGATCAGCTTCTTCGATGGCGGACAGGAACACGATTTCGTCGGTGACCAGTGCGTCTTTCACCACACGGTACGGGCTCTCAAGGAAGCCGTACTGGTTGGTGCGCGCATAAGCGGCCAGGGAGTTGATCAGGCCGATGTTCGGACCTTCCGGCGTTTCAATCGGGCATACACGACCGTAGTGAGTCGGGTGTACGTCACGAACTTCAAAGCCTGCGCGCTCACGCGTCAGACCGCCCGGGCCCAGTGCGGAAACACGGCGCTTGTGGGTGATCTCGGAGAGCGGGTTGTTCTGGTCCATGAACTGCGAGAGCTGGCTGGAACCGAAGAACTCTTTCACCGCGGCAGCCACTGGCTTGGCGTTGATCAAGTCTTGCGGCATCAGGCCTTCGCTTTCAGCCATCGACAGACGCTCTTTGACCGCACGCTCAACACGCACCAGGCCAACGCGGAACTGGTTCTCGGCCATTTCGCCTACGCAGCGAACACGACGGTTACCCAGGTGGTCGATGTCATCGACGATGCCTTTACCGTTACGGATGTCGACCAGGGTCTTCAGTACCGCGACGATATCTTCCTTGCACAGCACGCCCGAACCTTCGATCTCGGTACGACCGATACGACGGTTGAACTTCATCCGGCCGACCGCAGACAGGTCATAGCGCTCAGGGCTGAAGAACAGGTTGTTGAACAGGGTCTCGGCAGCGTCTTTGGTTGGTGGCTCACCAGGACGCATCATGCGATAGATCTCGACCAGCGCTTCCAATTGGTTGCTGGTGGAGTCGATCTTCAGTGTGTCGGAGATGAACGGACCGCAGTCGATGTCGTTGGTGTACAGGGTCTCGATGCGAACAACCTGAGCCTTGGCGATTTTTGCCAGGATCTCGGTGTTCAGCTCGGTGTTGCACTCAGCCAGGATTTCGCCTGTAGCTGGGTGAACGATGACCTTGGCAGTGGTGCGACCCAGGACGTAGTCCAGAGGCACGTCCAGCGACTTGATACCGGCTTTTTCGATCTGGTTGATGTGGCGCGCGGTAATACGGCGGCCGGCTTCAACGATAACCTTGCCATTTTCATCCTGGATATCCAGGACGGCAATTTCACCACGCAGACGCGAAGCAATCAGTTCCAGGCTGAGGGTTTCATCCTTCAGACTGAATACGTTGGTGGTGTAGAAAGCATCCAGCACTTGCTCAGTGGTATAGCCGAGCGCGCGCAGCAGTACCGAGGCCGGCAGCTTACGACGACGGTCGATACGCACGAACACGCAGTCTTTCGGGTCGAACTCGAAGTCCAACCACGAGCCGCGGTACGGAATGATCCGCGCGGAGTACAGGAGCTTACCGGAGCTGTGCGTCTTGCCGCGGTCGTGGTCGAAGAACACGCCCGGGGAACGGTGCAGCTGGGAAACGATAACGCGCTCGGTACCGTTGATAACGAAGGTACCGTTTTCAGTCATCAATGGGATTTCGCCCATATAGACTTCTTGCTCTTTGATGTCCTTGATCGCTTTATTCGACGATTCTTTGTCGAAAATGATCAGACGGACTTTTACCCGCAAAGGTACGGCGTACGTAACACCGCGCAACACGCATTCTTTGACATCAAATGCCGGTTCGCCCAGGCGATAACCCACGTACTCCAGCGCAGCATTGCCGGAGTAGCTGATGATCGGGAAAACGGATTTGAAGGCCGCATGCAGGCCCACGTCGCGGAACTGATCTTTAGTCGCTCCCGCTTGCAAGAATTCACGATACGAATCCAGCTGGATAGCCAGAAGGTACGGGACATCCATGACGTCCGGCAACTTGCTAAAGTCCTTGCGGATACGTTTTTTCTCAGTATATGAGTAAGCCATCAGCGTTCCCCAGCTTGGTCACCTGCTTGTTTGGCCCCTCCCGACGGGAGCAGCCAGAAAATCTCGCAAACCCCATGGTTTGCACCACCGCATCGGGTGGCTACAGCGCGTTAATGGCGGCGACCGAGTCGACAGCCAAGAACGGAAAAAGGCCGGTGGCAAGAGCCACCAGCCATCAGCCTTCAGCTTAACGCTTGGGCTGGAGACGCAAGGTCGATGCTTACTTCAGCTCGACTTTAGCGCCTGCTTCTTCCAGCACTGCTTTGGCTTTGTCAGCGGCGTCTTTCGACACTGCTTCCAGAACCTGGGCAGGAGCGCCGTCAACTACAGCCTTGGCTTCTTTCAGGCCCAGACCGGTCAGTTCACGTACTGCCTTGATCACGTTTACTTTCTTCTCGCCAGCTTCCAGCAGCATGACGTTGAATTCGGTTTGCTCTTCAGCAACAACTGCAGCAGCAGCTGGGCCAGCAGAAGCAGCGGCAGCGGAAACGCCGAATTTTTCTTCGAAAGCTTTGATCAGCTCAACAACCTGCAGAACCGACATTTCAGCTACGGCGTTGAGGATATCGTCTTGGGAGATAGACATTGCTGTATTTCCTGAATTGGGGGACGGCCTACGCGGCCATCGAAATAAACAAAAATACGCGAAAGAAGTCGCTCAGCCTTAGGCTGCGGCAGCTTCTTTTTGCTCGCGAACTGCGGCCAGAGTACGAGCCAACTTGCTGGTAGCGCCTTGAATCACGCTCATCAGCTGAGAAATAGCTTCGTTACGGGTCGGCAGTGTTGCCAGTACGTCGATTTGGTTAGCTGCGAGGAACTTGCCCTCGAACGCAGCTGCCTTGATCTCGAACTTATCCTGACTCTTGGCGAATTCCTTGAACAAACGGGCAGCAGCACCCGGATGATCTTTGGAGAACGCGATCAGAGTCGGGCCAGTGAACACGTCGTTGAGGACACTGTATTCAGTGTCAGCAACAGCGCGCTTGAGCAGGGTATTACGTACAACACGTACGTATACGCCAGCTTCACGAGCCTCTTTACGGAGTCCGGTCATAGCGCTTACTGTCACACCACGGGCATCAGCCACGACAGCGGACAGAGCAGCTTTGGCAGCCTCGTTGACTTCAGCGACGATGGCCTTCTTGTCTTCGAGATTAATTGCCACGGGTTTAACTCCTGCTTGTTACCGTTTCACCTGGCCGAAGCCGGATGTCGTTTTGGTGTCTGATTCGGTAAGGAACCGGGAGCACCATCTGCGTAGGCTTGAGGTTTAAGGCTTGCGCCGCCTACGGTCTTGGATAGCCCCCGCCAGGCAGGGACCCCAATTTTTTCAGTTGCCGCGATCTCTCGCGACAACTTGTGTCTTATACGTCCAGCGAGCCTTGGTCGATGACCAGGCCTGGGCCCATAGTGGTGCTCAGGGTAACGCGCTTAACGTAGATACCTTTCGAGGAAGCTGGCTTGATACGCTTAAGATCAGCGATCAGGGCTTCAACGTTTTCCTTCAGCTTGACGGCGTCGAAGCCGACTTTGCCAACGGAGGTGTGAATGATGCCGTTTTTGTCGGTGCGATAACGAACCTGACCAGCCTTGGCGTTTTTAACCGCGGTAGCTACGTCTGGCGTTACGGTGCCGACTTTAGGGTTAGGCATCAGACCACGTGGACCGAGGATCTGGCCCAGCTGACCTACAACGCGCATTGCATCCGGGGAAGCAATAACTACGTCGTAGTTCAGGTCGCCGCCTTTCATTTCGGCAGCCAGGTCGTCCATACCAACGCGATCGGCGCCGACGGCCAGAGCAGCTTCAGCTGCTGGGCCTTGGGTGAAGACAGCAACACGTACAGTCTTGCCAGTACCGTGTGGCAGCACAGTAGCGCTACGAACGACCTGGTCGGATTTACGTGGGTCAACACCCAGGTTTACAGCAACGTCAACGGACTCGCTGAACTTGACAGTCGACAGCTCAGTCAGCAGGGCAGCAGCGTCTACAAAATTGTAGGCCTTGCCTGCTTCGATTTTGCCGGCGATAGCCTTTTGGCGCTTGGTCAGCTTAGCCATTACACACCCTCCACGTTAAGGCCCATGCTACGAGCAGAACCGGCGATGGTACGCACGGCTGCATCCATATCAGCTGCAGTCAGATCCGCGTTTTTGGTTTTCGCGATTTCTTCCAGCTGAGCACGAGTTACGGTGCCAACCTTAACGGTGTTAGGACGAGCGGAACCGCTAGTCAGACCTGCAGCCTTCTTCAACAAAACCGAAGCCGGGGTCGACTTGGTTTCGAAAGTGAAGCTACGGTCGCTGTATACAGTGATGATCACTGGAGTCGGCAGACCTGGCTCAATACCCTGAGTACGGGCGTTGAAGGCCTTGCAGAATTCCATGATGTTCACGCCGTGCTGACCCAGAGCCGGGCCGACAGGTGGACTAGGGTTGGCCTGAGCGGCCTTCACTTGCAGCTTGATGTAAGCGGTAATCTTCTTGGCCATGAGGCACTCCAATTACGGGTTCAAACGCCTCGAAAGGCTCCCCGGTTACTTGCGCGTTTATCCCAGTGACGACAAAACCCCACAGCCTAAGGCTGCGGGGTTGGGATGCTTGCTCAGCTAGACCTTCTCGACCTGGCTGAACTCCAACTCTACCGGAGTAGAGCGACCGAAAATGAGCACTGCCACTTGGATCCGGCTCTTTTCGTAGTTAACTTCTTCGACGGTGCCGTTGAAATCAGCAAACGGACCATCTGTGACACGAACAACCTCACCCGGCTCGAACAACGTCTTCGGCTTAGGCTTGTCGCTACCATCAGCAACACGACGCAGAATCGCTTCCGCCTCTTTGTCAGTGATAGGAGCAGGCTTATCGGCAGTACCGCCAATGAAGCCCATGACACGAGGAGTGTCCTTGACTAAGTGCCAAGTACCTTCATTCATGTCCATCTGAACCAGCACGTAGCCAGGGAAGAACTTGCGTTCGCTTTTGCGCTTCTGACCATTCCGCATTTCAACCACTTCTTCAGTGGGAACCAGAATTTCGCCGAAGCCATCTTCCATGCCTGCCAGCTTTACGCGCTCTAGCAAAGAGCGCATAACATGCTTCTCGTAACCCGAGTAAGCATGCACAACGTACCAACGCTTAGCCACGGGACACCCTTAGCCAACAATCAAGGAAACAAGCCAGCCGAGCAGGGAATCAAGCCCCCACAACAGCAACGCCATAACCAGAACAACAGCCACAACGATCAACGTGGTCTGCGTGGTTTCTTGGCGAGTCGGCCAAACGACTTTACGGATTTCGGTGCGAGCTTCCTTTACCAGGACCGCGAAAGACTTGCCTTTGGCAGTCTGCAGGCCTACAAAGGCAGCTACAGCAGCAAGGGCCAGCAAAGCGAGCACACGGTACAGGATCGGCGAAGCAGAATAATACTGATTGCCAACAACGCCTACGACCACCAACGCGACTACGGCGAGCCACTTGACGAGATCGAAACGAGAGCTTTGAGCTTCAGCCTTAGGAGTCATCTATGAAGATCCTGTGAAAAGAAAGCCAGATACACCACGTGAATCTGGCAGGTCAGGAGGGAATCGAACCCCCAACCTACGGTTTTGGAGACCGTCGCTCTGCCAATTGAGCTACTGACCTAAAACAAAATCAGGCCGACCATTATGCAGGCCTGAAAAAGACATTACAACAACCAACCCCAACAGACTTGAAATCACCTGACGATAAAGCCAGATACAACACTATCAAGCCGAGGCAGCTGTTAAAACAAAGGCAGATATTTTCATATCTGCCTTGTTATATGGAGCTCTTGAGCGGATTTGAACCGCTGACCTCACCCTTACCAAGGGTGTGCTCTACCAACTGAGCTACAAGAGCAAAACACCGTGCACAACCTGCAAACTTGGAGCGGGTAGCGGGAATCGAACCCGCATCATCAGCTTGGAAGGCTGAGGTTCTACCACTAAACTATACCCGCGGAGCTTGCAGCTCACGCTAAAAATGGTGGAGGGGGAAGGATTCGAACCTTCGAAGTCGTAGACGTCAGATTTACAGTCTGATCCCTTTGGCCGCTCGGGAACCCCTCCTAAGCGAGCCGGCATTCTACATCACGCCGGCCTTCTGTCAAGCATTTTCTCATTAAAAATATGAGGTTAGCTGCGTTGACCTTCGCTTCACGCTGTAGACCGTAAAGGTCTTCACTGCGAAGCGGGCGCCATTCTATGCAAACTATTCGACAGTTGCAACGCCTTCGCACAACATTATTTTATGTTTTAACTCATTGAATTCCTTAGCAAGGTTTTCAAACGGCAGATCGTCAGCCAGGCGCCTGCTTTCCGGGGCTACACGGAGCCAGTAGCCGGATGCCTCAGCAGTATTGAGCAATTGCACCTTGACCTTTATATCCAGGCTTGTAAGGCGCTGCTCCATCGACTGCGCCTGCCTCTGATCAGTAAACCCACCTATGTATAAGCAGGTATTTTGTGCGTCTGGGGCCTTTACTCGATCACGCCGAACCATTGGATCAGAAGACTCACTTAACAGGCGAATATCCTGCTGAGAGCCCTTATAGAGACTCAGGGGCGTTACGTCCTTAGCGCGCAACGGCGCTTCTTGTTGATGCCAAATGTAATAGAAGGCATTGAGAACGAGCAAAAGCAAAAACAGCCAACGCATAAATACCTCAGGACAAAGGGCACGCCATCGCCAGACCAACAAAAACCAGATCAGGAACATGGCGAGCCTGCGGCACAGCATCCGAGACCAGGTCAGCATCCCCACCCGTTAGAAAAACCGTGAAATTATCGCCCCAATAGCTTTGAGCCAGCTCAAGCTGAGTCAATACAAACCCCCTGAGCATTAGCGTACAACCTCGCTCAACCGCCTCCACAGTCGTTCGACCGGGCGAGAGGCGCTCCACAGCTTGCTCGGCCGCAACGTCGTCGTAGCGAATCTTGCGAGTGTGGGTTCGCAGTTGACTGCGCATGAGGGGCATCCCTGGACATATAAAGCCGCCAAGGTGCTCACCGTCAGCAGCAATAAAATCTGCGGTCGCCGCCGTACCAAAGTCGAGCACCAGACAGGCTCCTGACGCCAACTTGAACCCCCCCAGCATTGCCAACCATCGATCGAGCCCAAGACGCTCATACTCTTCGTAGCCATTACGAACGCCAGCCATTTCTCGCGCCGGAGCAGCACAGGAGACGACAACACCGAAAGCCCCCTGCAACGCCTCAACCAACTGCCCAGTCTCCTGCGAAGCACGAACACTCACCAAACGGCAACGCGTCAGAGACAACCCTGGTATCGCTACCAGACTCTCAATCAATGCGAGATCCGAACCGACAATACCTTCGGAAGATACCCCGGCCATGTGCGAATCGAGTACACGCCATTTGATAAAGCTATTCCCACAGTCGAGCTCAAGAATCATCACGCAACCTCAGGCTTAACTCACCACCGCTGTATATTTTCTCGACACCATCGACATTCAAGCGCAGCGCGCCTTGGTGGTCGATCCCTAGCACAATCCCATCAATCTGGTTAACGCCCGCAATGAGGGATACGGCCCGTCCCTGCCACAAATGATTTTGCTCCCACTCTTCTTGGAGCGCAGTAAAGCCGAAAGCTTTATGTCGCTGCAGATAACTTTGCAATTGCAGCCCCAGCCGTGCAACCAGGTCGTTGCGATCCACAGTAGAACCTGTTTCCAGCTGTGCTGAAGTCCACTGCTGATCGACCTCCGCAGCCTTTTGCATGTTTACGTTGATACCTATTCCAAGGACAACGTGGCAGATGTCTGCAGGATCTCCTACCAATTCAAGCAAGATACCAGCAATTTTTTTGTGCCCCACCAGGACGTCGTTTGGCCACTTCAAGGCCGCGCCTTTCACACCCAGCTCGCGGAGGCACTGCATGACCGCCAAGCCGACAACAAGACTGAGCCCCTCTAACTGCCGCAGCCCCCCGTCAATGCGCAAGACAAGGCTGTAATACACATTTTGAGCAAACGGGCTAACCCACTTACGGCCTCGCCTACCCCTTCCTGCAGTTTGCTGCTCTGCAAGCACCAGAAATGGCGCCGTGCAGCCTGCGCCGACAAGGCGCAAGGCTTCAGCATTAGTGGAGTCAATGGAGTCAGAGATGTAAACGGGCCACACCAAAGAAGCAGCATTCGCTTCAATTTCTTTAGCGCTCAAGAAAACCAACGGGGACGCAAGCTGATACCCCTTGCCACGGACTTTATGAATGGGCAGGTTCAATTCAGACTCAAGATGCTGGAGCTGCTTCCAAACAGCACTGCGACTGACGCCCAAGGCAGCACCCAGCGCTTCTCCAGAGTGGAATCGGCCATCTTTCAGAAGTTCTAACAACGTCAGCATGCAAGTATCGCCTCACAATGAGGCACGCATGATAGCCATGCATAAGGCCATTGCATAGAAAGGACGGGGTTTAGCACTGTAGGCGGCCGCAATAAGCCCCTTTGTACTTTTCGACCGCCCAAAACAAAACCCCTGTCTGCGTTAGCAAACAGGGGTTCTGGAATTTAATCTTGACGATGACCTACTCTCACATGGGGAA
>NZ_JBKEZW010000009.1:0-318638 GCF_053345295.1 Pseudomonas sp. M5A4_2d
TAGGCGCCCCGTTAACCACGCTGGCCGAACGCAGGCTTTGGAGCGTGGGTAACCCGGCAGGACGCCGGGTTAGCCGCGATGGGCCAACGATGGCCCATGGCGGCGGCCCACGGTCCAAAGCCTGCGTGAGGGCACACCGAGCCTAGGCGAGGTGCCGAGTGGTGGGGCAAGAGCCCTTTGCTTACTTTGGGGCTTTTCCAAAGTGAGTCGCCGTAAGGGCGAAACCCATGTCAGCCGTGCCCCAAACAACGGATATGTACTCAGCGCCCCCCGACAACCACGGCACTCAACTCGTAAAAAAAGATGTGTAGATACCTATGCTGCGATGCGGGCACCCCGGTGTATCCGTCACACCGCGGTGATGCTATCGCAGGCAAGCCAGCTCCCACATTTTTAGTGCAGCTGTGTTGCAGATACCGGGTTACTGCTGCGCGATGCTGTACCCATCAAACGCAGTCTGTTGCTGCAGTGCA
Source organism: Pseudomonas sp. M5A4_2d (assembly GCF_053345295.1). Lineage (NCBI taxonomy): Bacteria > Pseudomonadati > Pseudomonadota > Gammaproteobacteria > Pseudomonadales > Pseudomonadaceae > Pseudomonas > Pseudomonas sp. M5A4_2d. Next base: position 474 of record NZ_JBKEZW010000009.1, read on the forward strand.
GTAATCACGCTCTTGCGGCTCAACGGCTGCTCAGCGCCGGCGTTATCCACAAAGCTTTCGACATCGAGCTCCGCTTCATCGCCTTCACCCACAAAGCTGAAACCCAGGAACTCGAACGCCTCGCGGTCAACGTTGAGCTTGGAGCGCGGCGTGCGCAGCGGCAGGGTGACGCTGATGCCGTCCTTGCTGATGACAAACACTTCGGCTTCTTTCTTGGGCCGTGCAGCTTTGCTCTTGCCGGCGCTCGGGTTGCTGATGGCCTGGTGGGACTGGTTCAGCACCTTGAGGGCCAGGCCGTAGACCAGCTCCTGGAACTCGGGGTCGTCCTTGAAACTGGACAAGAGGCGGCTGATCGAGAATTTGCTGCTGAGGTCTTCCAGGGCGATGTTGTCGGCGGCCTCGGCATCTTTGAGTTGCTTGAGCTGGCCCATCAAGTCGTAGGCCTTGTCGTCGTCAAAGGCGTCGTGGGCTTGGCGGATCGCCACGCGCAATTCGCGGATCTGGTCGCTTTCCTTGGAGGTGTGAAACGCGTCCAGCACCATTTCGCTGATGATCTTGGCGGCAGGCACATGCTGTGAAAGATTGATGGCGTTTTCGTATTCAGCTTTGGAATGCAAGGCGACTACGGACTCTTCGGCGGATTTTTCAGTGTAAGAATCGGACATTAAAATTTCACTACTTCAATAAACGGAACAAAAAAGCGTCGCGCATTTTCAGTGGGTAGAGGGATCAGGTCAAGGCAGCACAATGCCCTTATCGCGGCGCAAGGCAGCCAGCGCCCGCTGCAGCCGTACGGCCCGCCCGCAGAACAGACCGACGGTAAACCCGGACACCCCGCCTACCGCCACCAGCATCTCGTGCGTGCTCAATAGCAGCGGGTGCACCGCCTGCTGGTAGCCGAAGTAGTACTTCACGGCAAAGAACAGCTGCGAGATCAGCAGGGTCTTCCAGGTGCCCGCCAGCACCAGGGTTTCGCCATTGGCATCAAGCCGCGCGCCTCGTGCGTTGAACAGCCACATTCCCAGCAGGCTGCCTGCCAGTGCGCCGGCAACCCAGGCGCTGCTCGACAGGATCGAAGGCGCCAGCGACATCAGCGACCACACTACCAGCACCCCCGGCAGGATCATCAACGAGCGACGATTCTCGCGCCCGCCCAGGCAGGCCTTGATGCCGTAGTAACAAATCCACAGGTAAATGGCGTACACCCAAAGGGGCGTGCCTTAGAGGATATCGAGCATGGGCGCTTCCGTGCGGTGTGTGGGTAGGCGCTGAATAGTCGTTGAGCGGCTACGGGTTTGTCCATCGAATTGGGACTGGCGCGCAGCAACACGCCACGCCGGACAACGTCAACGAACAATGCGCGGTATTAAGCCAACTGCTTGAGGCAGTCCTCCAGGATATCCAGGCCTTCCTCCAGCACGGCGGGCTCGATGGTCAGCGGAGCCAGCAGCCGGATGATATGCCGCGACTTGCCGCTGGGCATCAGCAGCAAGCCGGCATCCCGCGCCAGGCTCAGCAGTTGGGTCAGTTGCCTGGACGCGGGCGTGCCGTCGGCGTTGGCCAGTTCGATGCCGCGCATGGCACCGACGCCGGTCAGTCGGCCCAAATAGGGTGACAGGCGCTGTTCGCGCCAGGCGGCATACCGGCTGACGATGGTTTCTTCCTGCTGTGAACCCCAGGTGCTCAAGTGTTCATCGGTCATCGCATCCAGTGTCGCCAAGGCGGCCGCGCAAGCAATCGGGTTGCCGGAATAGGTGCCGCCCAAACCGCCTTTGGGCAAGTTGTCGAGCAGCGCTTTACGCCCGACCACCGCGCCCAATGGCACGCCACCGGCGATGCTTTTGCCGAGCAGGATCAGGTCCGGTTCGATGCCCAGGCGCGAGAACGCAAAACGCTGGCCGGTACGCCCGAACCCGGACTGGATTTCATCGGCGATCAGCAGGATGTTTTTCTCATCACAGAAGCGGCGCAAGGCCTGCGCGAATTCGATATCCAGGGCCAGAAAACCGCCTTCGCCCTGCACCGGTTCGATGATGAAACAGGCGACATCGTCGACGTCGATTTCAACACTGAACAGCCGGTCCATGGCCTTGAGTGCCTCACCGCAGGTCACGCCGTTGTCGGCGCTGGGGTAGGGCAGGTGATACACCGGGCCGGGCAGCACACCGATTTTTTGCTTGTAGGGCGCCACCTTGCCATTGAGGTTGAGCGTGGCCAAGGTGCGGCCGTGGAAGGCGCCGTCAAAGGCGATTACCGCCGTACGGCCAGTGGCGCCGCGTACGATCTTCAAGGCGTTTTCCGCCGCTTCCGCGCCGCTGTTGGTGAGCATGCCGCTGACGGGGTAGCCCACCGGGATAAACGCGGTCAGGCGGTCCATCAGTTCGATATAGGGCGCGTGCGGCGCGGCATTGAACGCGTAGTGGGTGAGCTTGGTCGCCTGTTCGCGAATCGCCGCGACAACGCCCGGATGGCAATGCCCGAGGTTGAGCACGCCGATGCCGCCGACAAAATCGATGTAGCGCTTGCCCGTGGTATCCCAGACTTCAGCGTTCTTGCCATGGCTGAGGCTGATGGGGTGAACGATGGAAATCGACTGGCTGATGGTTTCGCGGCTCATGAATCTCGGACTCGGCAATGGCGGGCTTCTTTTTATCTAAGCCGCGCGCCATGCCCTGTCGCAAACGAAATAAAGTCGCCGGGTCATTATTAAAAGTCGGGATGTGCGTGTGTGTAGTTCACCATCCAGTTCAGGAAGGCTTTTACTTTAGGGACCTCACCGGCATGTTCGGCGTGGGCGATAAAGTGGGCGCCGGCGCTGGGCATGGCGTAATTCCAAGGGGTCATCAGGCTGCCGTTGGCCAACTCGTCGGCCACCAGGTACTGCGGCACCAACGCCACGCCGTAGCCCGATTGCGCCGCGCGGATGCACATGTAGAACGTGTCGAAGCGCGGCCCGTGGTAGCTGTTCTGCGAGTGCAGGCCCTGTTCCAGAAACCACTCATGCCAGGCTTCCGGGCGCGACGTGCATTGCAGCAACGTGTGGCGTGACGAAGCATCGCTGCCCTCGGTGACAAACCCGGGCGCACACACCGGCACCACGGCTTCGCGAAACAGCTCGATGCAGGTTGCTCCCGGCCACGAGCCCTGGCCGAAGAAAAACGCGATATCGGCCTTGGCCTGCAGCACGTCAAAGGGCTCCAGCTCGTTGCGCACATCGAGGTGGATATTCGGGTGCTTGGCGGCGAAATCCTTGAGCTTGGGCACCAACCAGCGGTCGCCGAACGTCGGCTGGGTGGCGATGCGCAGCACCTCGGTCTCGCCACCATAGGTGAGGATGTAGCGGCTGGAGATGTCCACCTGGGTCAGGATCTTGTGCACCTCGGCGAGGTACAGCGAGCCCGCCGGCGACAGATACAAACGCTGGCGCACCCGTTCGAACAGGTTATGGCACAGCATTTCCTCGAGCTGCGCCACCTGCTTGCTCACGGCACTTTGGGTCAGGTGCAACTCTTCGGCGGCGCGGGTGAAACTCAAGTGGCGGGCGGCGGCTTCGAAGCATTGCAGGGCGGTCATCGAAGGGGTCAAGCGTTTTGAGATCATGCAGTTCATTCCAAATCGGAAGGAGCCTTTGCCTAAAGGTCGTTTGTGACAGGGGAGTAAAGCCGTCGATACTGCGCGGCAACACTATAAACCGGCGCGGGCTGTGCGGCGCCGAATAATAAAGTTCGACAGGGAGTGCCACGCATGAAACACCTCAAAACCACGTTGGCCGCGCTCACTGCGGCTGCTGCCGTGAGCCTGGCGGGCAGCGCCCACGCGGGCGTAACCCTGGATGCGATCCAGAAGAAAGGGTTTATCCAGTGTGGCGTCAGTGATGGCCTGCCGGGCTTCGGCGTGCCCGACGCCAACGGCAAGATGACCGGCATCGACGTGGACGTGTGCCACGCGGTCGCCGCTGCCGTGTTTGGTGATGCGTCAAAGGTGAAGTTCAGCCAGTTGACCGCCAAAGAGCGATTCACTGCGCTGCAATCGGGTGAAATCGACCTGATCTCACGCAACACGACGTGGACCAGTTCCCGCGATTCCGGCATGGGCCTGGTGTTCACTGGCGTGACCTATTACGACGGCATCGGCTTTCTGGTGAACAACAAGTTGGGCGTAACCGGCGCCAAGCAATTGGACGGCGCGACCGTCTGCATCCAGGCCGGTACCACCACCGAGCTCAATGTTTCGGATTACTTTCGTACCAACGGCATGAAGTACACGCCGATCACCTTCGACACCGCCGACGAAAGCGCCAAGGGCCTTGAAGCCGGGCGTTGCGATGTGCTGACCACCGACCAGTCGGGCCTGTATGCGCAGCGCATCAAGATGGCTCACCCGGATGAGTTTGTGGTGCTGCCCGAGGTGATCTCCAAGGAGCCGCTGGGGCCGTTGGTACGCAAGGGCGACGATGAGTGGTTCAGCATCGTCAAGTGGACCCTGTTTGCCATGCTCAATGCCGAAGAGATGGGCATCAATTCGCAGAACGTCGAAGAGCAGGCCAAGTCCACCAAGAACCCTGATGTCGCCCGCCTGCTCGGTGCCGACGGCGATTACGGCAAAGACCTGAAGCTGCGCAAGGACTGGGTGGTGCAGATCGTCAAGCAAGTGGGCAACTACGACGAAGTGTTCGAACGCAATATCGGCCAGGGCAGCGTGTTGAAGATCAAGCGTGGGCTCAATGCGTTGTGGAGCAACGGCGGCATCCAGTACGCGCCGCCGGTACGCTGAGGTGAGTGCTGTCGAGTTTTAGCGAGGCTGCGACGCAAGCCCTGCAGTGCATCGGGGCTTGCGTTGTTTGAATCGCAGGGGGTTGCTGCTTCAGGTTGGCTGCTACAGACCATTACTTCGGCGCGACCATCCTCGTTTGGGGCGTGCCATCGGCGTTGTGCTGGTAAATGGCCTCAGGCTCACCCTGCTCGTTGAAAAACACCTGGCCGATCCCCGCCGAATTCCACAGCCGCTCACCTGCCTGCGCATGCTCCGGGATATGCGGCACTACCTGCATGATGCGCCGGCGGGTGAACCAGTTGAATGGCGAGCGTGGCGAGTAGAGCCAGCGGTTCAGGCGATCGAACCACTCCAGCAAGCGTGGTGGGAATTGGTTCTTGATGCCGCTGCTGGTGATCTGCCAGATCCTCGGGCCGGCGTTGCGATGGCGGATCAGCACTTCGTAGACAAATGAGTAGTGCACGTCGCCCGAGAGAATCACGTAGTTACCCGGCGTGCGCGAGTGGCGGAAAATGTTGAGGATCACCTGGGCGGCGCCGCGATGGGCCATCCAGTTTTCGGCGTCCACCAGCAGCGGGTAGCCGCACCAGCTGAATACCTTCTGCACCGCCTCGATCAGCTTGACGCCAAAGATCGGCGCGGGCGAGACGATGATGGCGCAGCGGTGGTCCAGCAGCGCCTGTTGCAACTCACTCAAGGCTTCCCAGTCCAGCAGGCCGGAAGGTTGCTTGAGGGCGAACTCACTGCGCCAGCGCCGGGTGCGCGTGTCGAGCACCACCAGGGCGGGGGAGGTGGGCAGCACGTAATGCCATTGCTGGAATTTCAGCAGCGCTTGCAGCAGGGCATCGTGTGCGCAGGCCTGCAGAGGGTTGTCTTGCGCCTCGCTGGTCAGTGCCTGGGTTTGGTTCAGCAATTCGCCAAACACATCCGGTTGGTTACCCCAGCCCTGGCACAACATATACGCGAGCAGCGCATTGCCGATGATGCGGCTGGAGAACGGGTGGCCGTAGGCGGTTTGCTCCCACTGGGCGCTGAGGTTCCAGTCATCGGTGATGTCGTGATCGTCGAAGATCATCAGCGTCGAGAGGTGGGCGAACACCCGTGCGACGCCTGGCAGGCCATCACGGAATTGATCTATGTGCACCTGTTCACGGGCATAGCGCTGCTGTTCTTCGACGCTCAGTTGCGGCGGTTGTGGCGCGATCAGCGTCCAGGGTGTGGGCGACCATACAAGCAAGTACATCGCTATTACTTCGGCAAAGGTCACCAGGTGATTGTCGGCGGTGCTGCTGGTGAAAATCGGTTTTTTCACCCCGCCAAAGAAGCGCTCGCGCAACGTCTCGTTGCTGTCCAGCGCCGGGAGCAGGTCAGCGCGATGGTAATAGCTGGCGTGATGCGTGTAGAGGCTGGCGCTGTCGTTCACCACGGCGCCTTCGAGGTATTCGTCGAACAGCCCCAGGCGAGCGATCAGTGTGTGAATCGCCCGCAGCATCGGACCGGCCACATCGTCGGCGTAGATCTGGTCACCGCTCATCATCAGCAGGGCCGGGCGTTGGGCCGGTGTGCGGGCATCAGCCAGCAGGCGGTCGACGCACAGCAAGCCTTCGTCGGCCCAGTGATGCGGTTTGCGGCAGGAGCCGTGCACCAACTGGTGGATGCGGCTGTGCAGCACGAAGCTCGCAGACTCGGCGTTGGCGTACAGAAGGTGTGGCGCCCACTCGGCGATGCCGGAGCCGTCGACCACCACGTCGTAGCCAATGGCGACGTCCTGGGGCAGAGGGGCACTCAGCGATACGTCGATCAGGTGAATAAAGGCATGACGCCCAACCGGGACGACTTGGCAGTGCTGCGCGTCGAGGCCGATATCCAGCGTCTCGCCTGTGGGTAACTGCAGCCTCAAGCGCACTTGCAGGGTACGACTTCCCACCAACCACAAGACCAGGCGCCGCGGTTCCAGGCGCCGTAGCATCGGGCCAGCAATCACCGCGGGCAAAGAATCGGGTTGAGGCATGAGGACGCAGCTCTCACAAGGTAGGGCTGAAAAGGGTAGCGCAGAGGATGTCAGTGTTTTGTTAACAGAGTGCAGCGCGAAGTGCTGCACTCCTTGGGGTGATCAGGCGCGGCGCAGGCCGCCCGGCCTGCGCGTTGAGCGGCCTTGTTGCATCAACGCTGTCGGCCTTGTGCGATCGAATCCAGAGAGGATTGATGCGATTGCGGCTGCGTTTGCCCGACAGGCTGCCGTCGCTGGCCGAGGGCGTTTCAGTCCGCCTTAGGCACCGTAAACCTGAACTCACTGCCCCGCCCCAACTCACTTTCAGCTTCCATCCGCCCCCCGTGGGCCTGAACGATGCCCTGGGTGATGTACAGCCCCAGCCCGCTGCCGGTGGGGTTGTTTTCGGTCTGGGTCCAATAACGATCAAACACCTGCGGCAACTGTTCAGGCGCAATGCCTTCGCCGGAATCGCACACCGAAAACACGATTTCTTCGCCATTGCTCACGGCGCTGACTTCGATGTTGCCCAGGCGCGGGGTGAACTTGATGGCATTGCCGATCAGGTTCGACAGCACCTGGAACAGGCGCTCCGGGTCGCCGTTGATCTGCAGGCCCGGCGCTGCGTTGAACGACAGGTCGATGCCTTTTTCCATCGCCAGCGGCGCGAGCAAGGCATAGGCTTCTTCAAACATCTGGCTGACGTCCAACACCACCGGCTTAACCACATAACGCCCGGCCTCGATTTTCGAGGTGTCGAGCAAGTCCTCCAGCAGCACATTCATGCGCCCGGCGGCTTGTTGCATGGTGTCGATGGCCTTGGAAATCCGCCGCGAAGTATGTGGGCCGTCGGAGCTGAAGGTCTTTTGCATCATGCCGCAGAGCATCGAGATAACGGTCATCGGGTTGCGCAAATCGTGGGACACCACCGCCACCAGTTCATCACGCGCACGCACCGCTTGCTGCTCACGCAACACTTGGCGCGCGAGGTCATTTTCCAGGGCGGAACGGCGCAGGTCGTTGGCCGCAAACAGGTCGCCATGGCCCCACTTGGTGGAGATGCCGGCCATTTCCACTTTCCAGATTTCAAACGAGGTGCGTGGGCGAAGATGCAAGCCAGCGTCGGAGTTTTCCAGGTTCAGCGGCTTGTTCGGGTTGCCGCTCCAGTGGATGTTCTCTTTCACGTCCGGGCGAAACCACAGCACGCCATTGTCTACCGGCTTGGGCAGGCTCATGGCCAGGACGCCGCTGGCCACTTGCTGATACTCGGCGGCGGGCGGGTACACCGACGCCAGCTTATGGCTGGCAAACACCGGTTGGCCGCTTGCTTGCAGCCATTTGTGTAAGGCGCGAATCTGCTCCGGCTCAGGGCAATTGCCGTAACGATGCAGCTGCTTGTCTTCGATGATCGCCACGCCACCCGACAGCGTCAGTTCCATCAGCACCTGCGGCTGCTGGGCCAGGCCTTCGAACACATTTTGCTCAGAGGCTTTCATCGCCTGATCAAGCAGGGCCAGTGCCTCGACTTTCTCATCGCGCTGACGGCTCACGTCCAGGGCTTCCATGGCGCTGATCTGCAACGACAGCACCTGGCCGATGGTTTGGCAGGTGATGCGCAGATCATTGGGCACCAACAGCGGCTCGCGGTTGCCGCAACTGATCAGGCCCCAGAGCTTGTCACCCGCCATCAAGGAGATGCTCATGGACGACAGCACGCCCATGTTTTGCATGTACTGGCAGTGAATTGGCGACACGCTGCGCAGGGTGGCAAAGCTCAAATCCAGCGGCTGGCCAGTGTCCGGGCGCAGCTTGGGCAGCAGCGGCACCGGCTCGTAGGCGGCATTCGGGATGATGCGTAGCCAGTTGGTGCGGTACAGCTCGCGGGCCTGCTCGGGGATGTCGGATGCGGGGAAGAACAGACCGTTGAACAGCTCCATGGATGGCGCCGACGCTTCAGCGATCACCTGGCCATGGCCTTCTTCTTCGAAGCGATAGATCAGCACACGGTCGTAACCGGTGATGGCCTGGATTTCATTCACGCTGATTTCGTACAGCGCTTGCAGGGTTTTCGCCGACTGCAGGCGTTGCAGCATTTTGCCCAAGTTGCTGGCGCGGCCATTCAGGGCGCGGGGTTTAAAATTTTCGAGCCGAGGTTCGAACTCCAGCACCAATACGTTCTGATGGCGATGCAGCAGGCCCTCAAATTGCGCACCGTTGAAGGTGACATGCAGCGCGGGTGCTTCGAAAAACGTGCTGTGTTCAGCCATGGCTTGTACGGTTTGGGCATGCTCTGCGCCAATCAAGGTGTGCAGCGGTTGGCCCAACAGCGACTCTGGCGCGTGGCCGAACAATACGCCTACGTTGGCGCTGACCTGAATGATGTTCAGGCCTGGCTCCGACAGTGTCAGCAACACACCGTGGGGCTGAATCGCCCCCGGGGTGCGGATGGGTTCGTCGGCGCAGTTGGCAAGCAGTTCTTCAAAATCTTCAGGTTTCATAGCAGTACTTCCTGGCTGGCGAGCCATTGCTCAAAGCCGCTGAATGTCGAACAGGCCGCCTCCACTGCGCGCTGTTTGGCTGGCGCATCCAGTGACTGACCGCCCAGGTAATCGAGAAAGTCTTTCCAGCGCCGACCGGTCTCGGCGCCGTAGACGTTGAGAAACGCGCCACCGTTATCCGCATCGATATCCAGGCGCTTGCCCATTTCCCTGCGTAATACCTGGCCGCCCAGGGTCGCACCTTCCAGTACGTACAAAGCACCGAGGCAGGCGGCGGGGTTATCGAACGTTGGGCGTTGACTGCAACGGGGGAGGGCGCTGACGTCGGCGCCAGTCAAGCCAAGGGCGTAGAGATCGCACAGCAATGTTGGTGTTTTCACCCGCAACGCGGTATCGAAACCATCGGGGATCAAACCACTGTCATACAACGCCGCTTCCATCGGCCCATAAAAACCGTAGTACGCCTGAAGCAGGCGTTGGTACCAGTCGGCATCCAGACGTTCGGAGAAAAACGGCAGGCGTTTTTCCAACGCTACATGCAGCAGGCCGGTGCCTGAGCGCAACGCTTCCAGCAATGAGGGCGCAGCAAGGTCAGGGGCCTGTAAATGCATTCAATGAGCTCGAACTGTGGGCCTTTCGGCCATGAATGACGCGAGTAAAATGGCGACGATTCTACACAACGCATTACCGTCAACTGCACGCACTAGGCGAAAAGGCTGACCGGCAGATCAGAAAAGTCGCTCCTTGCGTGATTAATGACCACAGGGCGGCGCATCAAGTTCGGTTTGAGTGATATTGCGGTGCTATCAATGCAGGGATGAACCCTGTTGGGTCAGTGCGTTTTGCACGCACTCAACCAAATGTTCGGCACTCCACGGCTTGGGCAAAAAACGTACGGAACCGCCCAGTTGCGCCGCCAGTTTGGTATTGCCGGAGGTCAGCACCACCGGCACTGATGGCCAACGATGCGCCACCACCTTGCTCAGGTCATACCCGTTGAGCAGGCCGGGCATTTGGATATCGCTGACAATCAGGTCTACCGGGTCGTCGCCGCGTTCCAGGTAAATCATGCCTTCATCCGCCGAAGGAAACGAAGTGACATGAGCCCCGAAATCCTCCAGTACGTCGACCATTAACGAACGAATAATCTCGTCGTCTTCCAGCACTAAAATCGATGGCTGGGCCATGATCCTTACTCCACCATCAGGGTTCAGTAAGGTGGAGTGGGGCGGGCGTGAATAGGTTCGATTGGATATGTGCGGGGCGATGGGTGGTCGTTTTAGAGCGGTTGCGCGGTGGTGGGCCGCAGCGGCACAGTAAGGTTGATACAGGCATAATCGACTCACCGTTGCCCGCTGTGGAGCCATAAATGAAGTACGCCTTGTTGACCCTCGCCCTGATCCTCAACACCGGCCCGGCCTTTGCGGCGGGCGATGCCGAGGCGGGCGGCAAGCTCTTCGCCAAGACCTGCGGCGGCTGCCACAGCATCGGCGAAGGTGCACGCGGCGGTTTTGGGCCGGAGCTTAACGGCATCATCGGCCGCCCCGCCGGCACCACCACTGACTATCAGTACTCCGACGCGATGAAAAATTCCGGCGTGGTCTGGACCCGCGACAAACTCGCCGCCTATATCGAGGCGCCGAAGAAGGTGGTCAGCGGCACGCGCATGATCTTCTGGGGCATCAGCGACCCGGAAAAAATTGAAAACATCCTGGCGTACCTGGAAACCTTCCAGCCCAAGTAATCACTCGCGCACGTTCCTGAACAACATCAACCGCGCACTCTCATGCAGCCCGCGCGTCAGCCCCTGTAAGCGTTGAAACTCTTCAGGGTGCTGTTCGGCCACATCCTCCCTCGGCGTTTGCGAGGCCAGGTCATGCAGGGTCGGCGAGCTGCCGTCATGTTGCATCTGCAGCAGGAAGTCCTTGGTCACGCCGCCGATAATCGGGAACGTGCCCTCATGCAGCACCAGCGGCACCACGCGTTCGCCTTCCGGCGCCGGTTGCTGGATGTCGCGGCCCATCGCGCCGTTGCGAAACGGTATGCCCGCCATGCCGGCGACTGTCGGCAGCAAGTCCGCCAGGCCCACGGCTTCTTCAATCACCCGCGGTGGCAGGCCCGGGGCGTGGATCAGCAGCGGCACATTGTTGCTTTCCAGGCCCAATTGCTCGAAGGCGGGCGCCATGTGCGGGATCTGGCTGATGCGGGTGTTGTGGTCGCCGAAAAACACAAAAATGCTGTTGTCGTACCAGCCGCCGGCCTTGGCGATGTCCATCAGGCGGCCGATGTTGTAATCCAGCAGGCGCACCGCGTTGTATTGCTCGACGCTGCGTGAACCGGCGGCCTGGGCTTGCTCCAGCGTCACGTTATTGAGTTGGAAGCCATCGTTTTGCTTGGGGATGGTAAACGGGCGATGGTTGCCGGAGGTTTGCACGTAGGCGAAGAAAGGCTGGTCTTTTGGCACCGCGCGCAGCAGTGAGTCGCCTTCCTTGAACAGGTCCAGGTCGGAGATGCCCCACACGTCCACCCGTGGCGAGCGCCAGTGGCTTTCGTCAAACAGCTGCACGCCGTCGATGCTCTGGCGGATCAACGCATTGATATTCGCCCAACCGGCGTTGCCGCCGATCATGTAGAACTTCTGGTAGCCCTCGAACGCGTTGATCAGCGTGTGTTGCCGCGTAATCAGCGGGTTGCGTGTGGCGGTCTCCTGGCGCGTGACATCGGGCACGCCGGTGATGCTCGCCCAGACGGTTTTGGCGGTGCCGGTGACGGGCACGTAGAAGTGTTTGAAGAACCAGCTTTGCGTCGCCAGTTTATCCAGGTTCGGCGTGGGGTTCAGCGGGTTGCCGTAGGCGCCGACGGCGCTGGTGCCGAGGGATTCGAGCATCACGAAGATCACATTGGGCGGGCGCTCGCCTTGCAGGCGATATTGCTGCACGCCTTGCTCACGGGTGAAATTCAATTGCTTGGGATCGGGCTGATCAACGCCCAAATACGCGGCCACCTGCGGGTAGTGCTCGCGCACCTTGGCTTCATCGAATTGCGCTTGGCCGACCTTGAGCGTGTCGTATAAAAACAGCACCGGGTTCAGGCCCACGGCGGCGACCTGGCTATTGCCGGAAAAGAACGCATCGCTCCAGCGCAGCGGCACCGGGTTTTCCAGGTTGAGGTTGGCTACGCGGCCGAGCAGCGCCAGCAGCACGGCGACAACGCCGACCACGGCCACAGACGCCACCGCCCATTTGCCGATGGTGTTGGGTTCGCGGTCCAGGGTCAATCGCTCCAGGCACACCAACGCCCACACCCACATGGCGACTGCTGCCAGCCAGCAGGCGGTTATCCACAGCACCGGGTAGGTTTCCCACACCATCTGTTGCGAAATCTGTGCGTCTTGCAGGTAGCGCAACACGGTCGCGTTGATACGCACACCGAGGTAGGCGTAGTGGCCGAAGTCGATGATGTACACCAGGCCGACCCCGGCCAGCGCCACCACCAGATAGCCGCGCGCCAGCCAGCGCAGCGCGGACGAGGTCGTGAGGTTCCAGCGCGGGAGCCAGGCCAGCAGCGCCAGCGGCAACAGGATCAACACCGCCAGACGCAGGTCGAACCGCAGGCCGATGCCCAGAGTTTCCAGCAGCGCCGGGGTGTTTAAATCCAAGCCGGAAAAGCTGATTAAAAACACCAGCCGCAACGCCGCCAGCAACACAAACACCAACCCGATCGCGCCCACGCCGTAGCGCAGGCGGCGTGATTGCAACGCACCCATCATTGACCCTTCCCAATGTCCAAAACGACGCAGATCAAATGTGGGAGGGGGCTTGCTCCCGAAAGCGGTGTATCAGTGCCAGAGTTGTTGCCTGACACGCCGCATTCGCGAGCAAGCCCGCTCCCACAGTTTGCATTGCATTAATCCTGCGACTACGCAGTAGCCCGCCAACAGCGGATCAACCAGGTAATCCCAATAGTTCTCCGAAGCCTTCAGCCGCAACGCGAACGCCAGGGTGCCGATCGCCAACATCCACACCGCCAATGCATTGCGCAGCCACAGCATCAACAGCGCCGCCGCCCCTACCAGCACAATCATCGGCCGAGGGTTAAAGCCCCAGCGGTAAGGGTCGAAATACGTCAGGCCCATCGTGGCGGGATACAACAGCAGGCTCAGCACGCCAAACAGCACCAGCAATTGCACCAGGTGCTGACGGCCCAGCGGCTGTACCACGCCCAACCGGCACAGCCCCACCCACGCCAACAACACCAACGTGCTGATCGCCAGGTCATCGGTAAAGCTGCGTACGTACGCCGCCAAGGGCAGTTCATTCACCGGGATAAAACTCACCACCACCAGCACGGGCAGCAACCACGGTCGCCACGGCGCGGTAAAGCGCAGTGCACACAGCGCCACAAACCCCAGCAACACAAAACTCAAATGGGCTTGCCACACAGAAACCATCACAGACGCTCCGCCAGCCAGGCTTCGTTGAAGCTGACATGTTTGATAAAGGTGTTATTCCACGAGTACACCAAGTGATACATGCCGTCCGGGCTGCGGCTGAAATACGGGTACTCGTATTCGAAGTCGCAGCCACGGGGTTTGCACACGCGGTAATCCAGATTGCTCAGGAAACGTTGTTCCAGCGGCAGGCGTTTGGCGCCGCTGGACGCGCGAAAGCCTTCGCCGATGATCGCTTTATAGGCCTCGGGGGAAAACGGTTGGCCCAGCGGGTCGGGGGATTGGTCCAGCTCCACCACCGTGCGCCATTGGCTCAGCTTGGCGTCGGTGCCGTAAAGGCTGAGTTTGAAGCGGCCGTCCTGCAGGTCGTTGAGGGCGACCAGCAAACCGTCGTCTTCGGTGCCCACCGCCGCCAGCGATGAATTGGGATTGGCCGGTTCCAGCGGGTACGGCTCGCTCCAGGTTTGCCCGGCGTCCTCGGTGCGGCTGGCGAGCACGCGGTGATGGGTTTCGCCGGCGTAACGCAACATCGCCACGGCGCGCTGGCCATCCTGCGGCACGATGGTCGGTTGCAGGGAATGCTTGCCACGGCTGATGCGGAACTTGTCGATCACCGCACCGTCCGCGCTCAAGTAGAGGTATTCGGCGAACTTGCCCATGAACTCGTGATACACCGGCAGGCCGATCGAGCCGTCGGCGTGAAACACCGGCGCGGCGCGTACCAGCGTGCTGATGTTGAAGAACGGCGAGGTCACCAATTGCCGAGGTGCCGACCAGTTCGCGCCAAGGTCCTCGGAGACCATCACGTTGATCGCACTGGTGGCCCAGCCGCCGACCGACACCGACACGTAAAACATCCACAGGCGTTTATCCGGCCCCATCGCAATCACCGGGTTGCCCAGTTTACGGATGTAACGCTGAGTGCCGTCCCGCGTGCTTTCCCGCGTCGCCAGCACATGCTCGGCGCCCCATTCGCCGCTGCGCGCATCAAACCGTGCGGTGCGCACCTGCACATCGGCGGCGCCTTCGCGCGAACCGGCAAACCACACGGCCATCAAGTCGCCGCCGGGCAGCGCGGTGACGGACGAGGAGTGCACAAAGTCGGTGAGTTGCGAGGACACGAAGCGGCTGGTGTAGTGCGGCGCCGTCGCGACCTTGGCGGTGTTCGGGCTCGCTTGCGCAAACGGTGCGAGCACGTGCGGCGGATGGCTGAGCCAGGCGGCAATAAATACCCCTAGCAGGCTGCAGATCAGTAGGGCGGAGCGCATAGAGAACCTGTCAGTGAAAAGGATTACTGCGCACGATCATCCGGCAGGCGCTTCCTGCGACCGGTGAGCATGGATAACGGCAGGTTGTCCTTCACCTGGAGACTTTCATACACGGCGGCCAGTACATGCACACAGACCAGGGCCAGCAGCACATTGGCGGCGGTCTCGTGGACTTGCAGCGGCCAATCGGCGCCCCATAGCGCGTCGACTTCCTGCATCAGGAAGCCGCTGATACCGAGGGTCAGCAGCGCCGACATCATCAACAGCATCACCAGCGCGCCGATGGGCGAATGGCCGAGGCGATGCAGTGCTCGTCCGGTGAAAACCATGCGCACGTGGTTACCGAAGCGCGCAGGCGATGGCCAGAAATCCGACCAGCGCGCACTGCGCGGCCCTACAAACCCCCAAACCAACCGCACCAGCAGCCAGGCCATGGCGTAGTAGCCCAGCCACACATGCCAGTCATCGCCCGCTTCGTTAAAGAAGTAATTGGCGATAAAGACCCCGGCGATAGACAGATGAAACAGCCTCACCAGCGGGTCCCACAGGCGCAGGGATTCGCCTGGCATCAGCCCTTGATCTCAGTCTTCACGGCCTTGCCGGTGACCGGGTCGTGGTAGATCTCGACCTTGCGCTTGTCCTTGTCGAAGCCGTAGATCTCGTAGCAGTTGCCGTCAGTGACCTTGAACTTGCTGATGGTGTAACCGTCGGCCTTGAGCTTGTCCTGAAAGGCCTTTTCGTCTTGCCATTGCGAACGCTCGGCGGTGGTGCACTGCGGGCCGGCGAGGGCCATTGGGCTGGCGATAAGCAGAGACAGCAGGAGAATTTTGCGCATGAAAAAGCTCTCAGCAGATGTGGGGGGATTTCACAGTGCAAAACCAACCTTAGTGCAACCTTAGTTGGCAACGCGCCGTAACATCTTTCCCGGAATGACCCACCGTAGAACCGGCATGATTCCGCCGTTTCCTACAGAGATTTCGTTATGCGCCTACTCCTTGTCGAAGATGATCGTGCCCTCGGCCAGGGCATTCGCGTGGCATTGAGCGCTGAAGGCTACACGCTGGATTGGCTGCAAGATGGCCTCAGCGCCTTGCACGCGCTGCGCACTGAAAGCTTCGATTTACTGCTGCTCGACCTCGGCCTGCCACGCCTGGATGGCCTCGACCTGTTGCAGCAACTGCGCGCCGGCCAACACGACTTGCCAGTGCTGATCCTCACCGCCCGCGACGGCACCGCCGAACGCATCGCCGGGCTGGACGCGGGCGCCGACGACTACCTGATCAAACCCTTCGACGTCGAAGA
Organism: Pseudomonas sp. M5A4_2d; assembly: GCF_053345295.1. NCBI lineage: Bacteria > Pseudomonadati > Pseudomonadota > Gammaproteobacteria > Pseudomonadales > Pseudomonadaceae > Pseudomonas > Pseudomonas sp. M5A4_2d. The sequence goes on from NZ_JBKEZW010000009.1 coordinate 16,755, forward strand.
ACTCAAAGCCCGCGTGCGCGCCCTGTTGCGCCGCAGCCAGGGCCGCGCGCAACCGATGCTGGAACATGCCGGCGTCAGCCTCGACCCGGCCACCCAGCAAGTGCGTTACCAGGATGAAGAGATCATCGTCACGCCGATGGAATACCAGCTGCTGCACCAACTGATGGTGCGCCCCGGCAAAGTGGTGACCCGCGAGCGCCTCGCCCGGGCGTTGTATGGCTGGCAGGACCGGGTCGAGAGCAACACCCTCGAAGTACTTATCCACAACCTGCGTAAAAAACTCTCCACCGACCTGATCCGCACCGTGCGCGGTGTTGGCTATGTGCTGGCGCTTAAACCATGACCTCGGTTCGCGCGCGCATCCTCGTACCGGTGTTGGTGTTTATTTTGCTCGGTGACGCGCTGATCAGCTGGCTCGTGCTGCGCGACAGCCACCACGAAATCGAAGAAGTCTACGACGCCCAACTCGCCCAAAGTGCGCGCCTGCTGCAAGGTGTGCTGCGCCAACGCGACCCCGGCGAAGCCGACTGGGACCGCTTATATCAGGCGTTCGACCAGGCCATGAGCCGAGTGGGGGAGGAGGGCGTGGCCCACCCGTACGAAACTCGCCTGACCTTCCAGGTGTGGCGCAGTGACGGGCAATTGCTCGTACGTTCCGCCGAAGCCCCCGTGCTGACTGCACCGCCGGCCACCCTCGGCGCCCACGACATCATGGACAACGATAATGACTGGTGCGCCTACCTCCTCGCCGACCCGCAACAGGGACTGCTGATCTGGGTGGGCGAGCGCGACGACATTCGCCAGGACCTGATCGAGCGCATTGTGCGCCACACCCTTTGGCCCACCTTGATCGGCGTGCCACTGCTGACCGTGTTGATCTGGCTGACCATTGGCTGGGGGCTCACCCCGTTGCGCGCCATGGTGAGGTCGATTCGGGGGCGCAATACCGACACCTTGCAACCGCTGAACCTCAAGCCGTTGCCGACCGATCTGGAGCCCATGCAAACCGCGCTTAACCGGCTGTTGGTGCAAATGGATGACCTGTTGGAGCGCGAACGCCGTTTCATCGCCGACGCCGCCCACGAACTGCGCACGCCATTGGCGATCCTGCGCATCCATGCACAAAACGCCCAAAGTGCTGCGACCGAAGCGCAACGGCGCGAAGCCTTGGACTTCCTGGTCAATGGCGTGGACCGCGCCACACGCATTGGCAGCCAATTACTGACCATGGCGCGCATCGAGCCGCAACTGAGCAACCCCGTGCGCAAGCCTGTGCAATTGACGGAACTGGTGCGCGAAGAACTGGCCGAATTAACGCCGCTGGCCATGGAGAAAGGTGTGGAGTTGGTGCTCGAAGGCGAAGAAGAGTGTTGGGTGCAAACCGAGCCGGTGGCCCTGGCCATCGCGCTACAGAACCTGGTGACCAATGCACTGAATTTTTCCCCGGCGGGCAGCGAAGTGAAAGTGGTGATTGGCGTTAACTGCTTGAGCGTGGAAGACCAGGGCCCGGGGATTGATGAAGCGGAAATGGGGCGTTTGTTTGAGCGGTTTTATAGCCGGGATAACGCGAACGGCGCGGGGTTGGGGTTGGCGATTGTGGAGATGATCGTGGGCAAGATCGGCAGTGCGTTGACGTTGCAAAATTTGCAGCAGGGCGGCTTGCGCGCGCGGCTGAGCTTCACGGCTTGCGCGCAAGCGCCTGCGGGAATACCACACCGTTGAACGTGTGGGTGCAGCAGTCACAACTGGGCTTCATCTGTTCGGGCGTCAATTGGGGGTTAACCTTTTGCAGCAGGCCTGCCGCGTCGACCCACAAACCGCTGTAATAGCTGAAATCACCCAATAGCACATAGTCGTCTTTGTCATTTTCATGCAGAGCAACCATCCAGAACACGGGCTCCGGGCGATCCAGGCGAGCATTGGCTTCGCTGAACACCTTGTCCCATGGCCGACCAACGTTGGACAGGAGAAATCGGAATAGCGGCGTGTAGTCAAAACCGTGTCGTTGACGGCTGTGCATTGAACCGCGGGTGGACAGTGAACGCTGTGCACTTTTGGTATGCCGTTCATAGCGATAAGCGAAACCGCTACCGTGGCGCACACCGTGGGTACGGGTGTTGACTGAGCGGTAGAGAAGGGGCTTTTTCATTGCTTCAGGATTCCTTCCTGGGTTGCTTTGGAGGTGGCGGCCAAGCGCCTTGATAGCGGAAGGAAATTTGGTAGTCGAATAGGTTGGGCTGTATTACATGCTGGAAGTGTGGCTGGAGAATTTTTATCCAGGTAGGGAGAACGTTGAAACCCCCGGCATATATTGCGGTTTCTTCGCTCAACCCCAGAGCTTCAAAAGAACTGTCTGCGTCATGGATATCCGCTGAGTACTCATTTTCTTTTAAGTCATCACTGTTCTTTTCGTACCAGCACAATCTGATTTTCATGACCACTTTTGCTAGTCCTCTATATCGGTAAATTCGACGCTCAGGTTGCGCCGTTCCTTGGTATTGCGGACCCTGCGAGTCGGGTGAGAACCCTGAGATGCCAGGGGATCTTTCGGAGTCTTTTCCCTGAAAGTGAACGTCGGCGAATGAGGTTTCGACTCTTTAAAATGGTTACGCGTCGCATGCCAAATACAGCGACGCATTTTTTGGAAAGACCAATGAGGTAAGGTTTTCGATACCTTCGATTTGTTGCGGAGTAAGTAGGTAGTCATAGACACATTCGTGTTCGTCCTCCCAACCCATAATTGGCAGCAAATCGGCAGCTTTCAGGTTGAGCGGTATTTCAGTCGAAATATTCTCGCTTCCCGCTGGGACTACGTAGATCAGGTGTTTCATGGGTCTATCCTTCTCGTGTCTTTTGCGTCTTTGGTTCGTTCACCTGTTATAGGATCGAATTCGCCCAAGTGCTTACCTCGCTTGTTGTACTTCTCGACCTTGCCTCGTTCGAAGTCCCATTCGTAGATATAGCCATGGGGATCCTTCCAGCGGGGCCTAAGATGACCTCCGCCCCTGACGCTGGATTTGGAAGGCGCGCGTACGGCTTCTGGAAACGCAGTTAAAAACCTTGGACTCGGTTGATATTTGTGATCCCCAGCCCGAACGCTAACCACCACATACAGCGGCCGAACCCCAGACTCCACGGGGAACACCAGAATAAAATCCCGATACTCCGGCGGATAAATCGGGTTCACCAGAATCTGCGTGGCTTTCTCCGTCGGCGGGTAAATCCAAATCACCGGCGCTTGCGGCGCAGCCTCCAATACCGGAATACCCAGGGTATCGCCCGGATCTACCGCAGGCGTCCAGATCAGTTCCACGCCCTCACCCAAATCCGCCACAAACTGATCGCCACGGCTTTGGAACTGCACCACATCAATCATCTGCCAATCGGCAGTGTTGCCCGTGTAAAACCCGTACCCCTTGAGCGTGCCGTCCCCACGCTGCTCCACATGCAAACGCATCTGCGACCGCGCCCGTTGCAGCGAACGCAACTGCTCCTCGCTGTAGAGCGCGCTATCACCCAGCTCCGACGGCCAAGCCAGCGCTACCAAACCCGCCAATAAGCCACCGGCTACAGTGCCAGCGGCAGTTGCTGCGGATTCCACCACCGCCGAACGCAACGCCAACTGCCCCAAGCCAACAGGCAGGGCGCTGCCGCTGATCTTGCGCAAGGCGACTGCGCCTCGGCTGTCCACCTCGCGCCCACCCAACAGGCTGAAATGGCCGTAATCCTTGATCAGCTCCAACGGTACGTAACCGGTGGGGTCGTTGTAGCGAATGATGCCGTCGGGCAGTTGGCAGGGTTTGGTGAACACGCAACCGGGAAGCTTTGCGGGCGTAGGCGCCAGGGCGGGTGTTGAGTCGAGTAACTCTATGGGCGGCGAATAGGACTTCCGCTTCGGCTGCGGAATCAGGATTCGCCGTTTGAGTTGTTCTTCTTCGGTGATGGGGTAAAAGCGCTCTGACATGACCGGCTCACTTCCTTGTGCGAGGGAGTGAGCGTACGAGGGGGGATCAGAGGGTGATGTCGGCTTTGCTCGATGGTGGATGTGGGAAAAGTCATCGCTGTTAGCGACGATAATTAAAAAGGGGCGATGAGACTTTTCTACTTAGCTATCTTCAGCATTTTAAGTAGTGCGCTTTGGACATTTCTCGTCACAAGGCTCGGCTTTGCCCGTCCAGTTTTTAAAGCTAAGTTCTCGCTCGTCGCTGTCTATACGGCGACCGGGCCTGGAAACCCGTGGGTATAGGCGCACAGGCGCCACCATTTATCACGACCGCTGGCGCCACTTTTGTGCCAGCATATGCGTGTTATGGCGGCTGTGCGTGGGAGGCTTTCGAGTCTGCCGGGTTTGCCTATTCCCCGGTTTCCAGCCTGCGCACAGCTGCCACCCATTCGCCTGGAAACGAATGCGGCAGCTCTCTTCGAAGAATGGGAGCTATACCAATGAGCGTTTCTGAACGGTTTTATCCTCGCAATACCGCAGTCCACACCTCTACGCTGTCCGGAGGTGCCCAATGATCAACCCACCCCTCAACAAAACCCTCGGCGTCATCACTTTCTCCACCTGCGGCAAACAGCCCAACCTCCACCGTCTATTCCGCGTCAATGCCGGCGTGCCCATTCGCGATGCCCTGGAGCATGCCTCCGAGCTGCTGCACTGTTCCAAAATGCTCGCGTTGGATGCCGCCATGGACAAGAGCGCGGACCGTTATGCCTGGGCGGCGCATTATTTGGGGGAGATGGCGAAGGCGGTAGTGGATGATTTGGCGAATGGGATGTTGCCGAATGGGGTGATGGAGGAGGGCGAGGCGGTTTCGGTGTAAGCGGGTGATTTGAGGGTGTGGCGGCTGGCGTCTTCGCAGCGATGCAGCGACCCGACAAGCCAGCTCCCACGTTTGGATCGAGGCGCACCAGCTAAACCGGGTAGGCAGTAAAAAAGACCTTGGGACGCCAAGGTCTTTTTTTGCCTGCTGATCGAGGTGAGCAAGTGCTTGATGCCCTGCGTGCGTCAAGTCGGGCGGTATCGCTTGGTCAGGGATTATGTTGGCTCATCGGGGTGCCACTTAAGCAACGCTTGGCAAAGAGGCGCCGGCGCAGGTGGCTTCGGCATGGGGTAAGCCTGTTGCATTTGGGCGATATCGCCGTCGCTGATATCCCAGGTTTCCGATTGACCCCAACTGCCATCTGTCCAGTCGGGGCTGACCTCGTAATGCATTATCGAATCGCCGTCGTAAGGTTGGTAGCTATGCTCATCGCTACGCTCTAGGGGTAAGATATTTTTGTCGACGAGGTCCTGGGTCCAACCATAGTGCTTGAGCATGTGGTCATACGCCTTCTGCTTGTCCCAAGGAATGCCTGAATTAGGGTGTTGGTGAGCATGCAGCGCGCCCAAGCCATGCCCGAACTTATGCAGCACCACGAAACGGAATCTGGGTGAATGGATATCGCCCGGCAGGATCATCGTGGGCAGGTGTGGCGGCTTTTTTTTCGCGCCTGTCCCTACCGCAGAGCCGAAGGTGTCATTGATATGGTTGAGAGCGATACGGATGTCGCCTTCTTCGCCCCGGACGAAATTGAACTTGAGATTGACGTAAGGCAGCCATTCGTTGATCACGTCCCTTATCGCCTTTGCCTCCTCTTCGTTAACGTCATATAGCGCTATCGTGATCGTCGAACCATTGGGCCAGAGCTGGGTTTTGTCGATCACGTTGCGCTTGGTTCGTATCGGGCTGACAGACTGCGCATCAGGGCTTGAGGCGTTGTCCGCGTAGGTTGCGGTATGAAACGGTTGAAAGAGACTGGGAGCATTGATCATAAGACATATCACCCAAAGGCTATAGGAACCTTTGGGTGTTGCCGGTGAGGTCTACAGTTCCCTGTGCAGGCTTGTTTCAGTCAATTACTTTATCTGTCGCTGGCCTCCAAACGACCTAGCTCGAGCGGCTGATAAACAATTAAGCGCATAAGGGATCAGCTCAGCAGGTGCTTGGAGATGATCCGCGAAATTTCCACAATCGAAGTCTTCCCAGTGAATTCAAACTTCACTTTCCCCAGCGACGAAAAGTAAATCTCCAACTCCGAATCCAGATCAAACGTGCCGGAGGTTTCCACCGAGTACGCGACGATATTTTTGTACGGCAGCGAGGTGAAGTCCTTCTTGCTGCCGGTAATCCCCTGCACGTTCACCGCGATGATGCGCTTGGTGGTGAAGACCACGCCGTCGCGCATGGCTTTGTAGGCGTCGATCACTTCTTCGCCGTCGAGCAGCAGGGCGGAGACGCGTTCAGCGTATTCGTTGTTTTGTTTGAGTTTGAAGAAGCCTTTGTTGTTGAAGTCGATCATGTGCCTGTCCTGGGTGAGTGGTGCGGCAAACGCCTGTGAGTGTGTATGACGTTTTGCTCGCGGATCTGTATCTAACGCCCGGCTTTCCAACGCCATACCATGGCGTCCAACACACTATTTCTGGAGCGACACCATGCCCGAACTGTCCAGCTGGCTTGCCTATGGCCTGATCTCACTCGGCATGGTGCTCACGCCCGGGCCGAACATGATTTACCTCATTTCCCGCTCGATTTGCCAGGGGCGTAAGGCCGGGTTGATTTCCCTGGGCGGCGTTGCGTTGGGGTTTGTGGTTTACATGCTGTGCGCGGCATTGGGCATCACCGCGTTGGTGATGGCAGTGCCGTTTGCCTACGACGCGCTGCGGCTCGGCGGGGCGTTGTACCTGGTGTATCTGGCCTGGCAGGCGGTCAAGCCGGGTGGCCGTTCGCCGTTTCAAGTGCGGGACTTGCCCCAGGACAGCCCGCGCAAGCTGTTCATGATGGGCTTTGTGACCAACCTGCTGAACCCCAAGGTGGCGGTGATGTATTTGTCGTTGCTGCCGCAGTTCATCGACCCGAACGGCCATGGCAGTGTGCTGACGCAGTCCCTGGTGCTGGGCTTTACGCAGATTGCCATCAGCGTGAGCGTTAACTCGGTGATTGCCATCATGGCGGGCTCCATCGCGGTGTTCTTTGTCACCCGCCCGGGTTGGCAAGTGGTGCAGCGCTGGGTGATGGGCTCGGTGTTGATGGGGTTGGCGGTGCGGATGGCGGTTGAAGGGCGGCGGTGAGGCCATTCAGCGCGCCATGACGTTGACGATTACATGCAGGATGAAGGCGGGGCCGTAGCAGGGCTGACCGTGTTCATCCTCGATCCGCCAGATGGACGTGACCGTGCAGGTTTCCTTGGGCGCGGCAAACTCCACAGTGATGTGCACCGGCTGGCCGTGCAGTGTTTCTGCAATAGCGACCTCGTTGTTCAGGCTGCGCAGGTGTGTGTCCATCACCACTTCCAGTGGCGCGCCCGTGGCGGTGCGTTGGGCGATGACGTATTCGCCGTCTACTCGCACCAACCTGCGGCCACGCCAGGGGCGGGAGCCAAGGTTCTGGATTTCCCAGGTTTTCTGAAAGATTTCGCCGGGCAGCACGACGGTTTGATCGGGCGTGGTTACGTCTGCATTGAAGACGGCGATGTCACTCGAGTCATGCAGGCCAATGGCTCGGTTGGTGGTGGCCATTGAGTTGGCGTCAGCCGGAGCGCCTGCCAGGTCGGCGAAGTAGCGGAACAGCAGCAGCGGCGAAACCTGCAATGCCTTGGCAAGTTTGATCAGTGTACGTACCGAGGGATCTTGCGAGGCGCCGCCTGCCAATCCGTAGAGATAGGTTCTGGAAATGCCAGCTTCCTTGGCCAGGGTGGTCATGGATTTGCCCAGTTCCCGGCTGCGTCGAGTAATCAGCGCCCTTAGGGTGTCCCGCGTCCTGATCGTCATGCCTCACCTTTGTACGCCAAAAAAGACAACCTGCTCGCCGCTGCGTTTAGCGAGGTATGCACACTACACGCCGCGCTACGCCTTGGGATTCTGGCGTGTGTTGCATTCCTTTACACCAGGATTGAAAGGTAGCCATGACGCCTTACTTTATCGAGGGGCTGGTACTTGGCCTCGGGCTTTTTGTTGCCCCAGGCCCAAAAGACACCTTGGTCATCCGCCAAGCTGTCGGCCGTGGCCCTATCTGCGGCGTTGTCGCTATTTGTGTGTTGGCCGACATCCTGCTGATCGCTTTTGGCGTCACGGGTTTAGGTTCGCTGCTGGGAAGTTGGCCAGAGGTGATGGTGCTAATGCTGCTGTCCGGCGCGCTTTATCTACTGTGGTTTGGTGCCCAGCGCTTATTGGCCTGCATCCGTAACCAGTCCATGCCGGACACTCAGGGCGGCAATTCGCAACGCGGGCTGTTACGTACGGCGATGGTGCTCGGCTTTGCCAACCCATACGCCTGGCTCGATACGGTCGTGCTGATCGGCGCTATGGGTGCTGCCAAACCCGCAGGCCAACAAGTGCTGTTCGCAACCGGTGCCATGACGGCATCGTTGGTGTGGTTTGTGGTGCTGGCGCTGGGATGTCAGCGATTGGCCGGGCTGTTTCGTTCACCGGTGGTCTGGCGATGCCTGGACGCTGGCGTCGCCGTATTGATGGTGTATCTGGCCGGTGTGTTGATCACCGACTCACTGGATATCTTTCAGGTAGTCCTTGAGAGTAATCAGCGGCGGGCTTAGCTCATCAAGGCAGCGGACCTGTTGTACATCGGCGGACAGCTTGAGCAATTCACGCCCGAGTACGGTGTCGGCACCGCCTAACGTATTCAGTGCCTGGGCAATACACTCATCAAGCTTCACCTGAATCGTGGCCAAATCACCCTGGCGCACCAACAACCCGAACACTTCCCGCTCATACCCGTCCATGACCAAATCATCCCGCAGAATCGGGCTCGCGCCTTCGGTCTCATGCACCAGCTTGAGAGCAAAAAGCGCAACAGCTTCCAGCGTCAACTCCATGGTCCCGGCTCCTTAGCGTCTGCGTTCGCCCGTGCATACGCGCTTTTCTACAGGCGAAAAAAAAGACCTTGAATTTCAAGGTCTTTCTTTAAGATGGTGCCCCGAGGGAGACTCGAACTCCCACTCCTTTCGAAAACGGATTTTGAATCCGCCGCGTCTACCAATTCCGCCATCAGGGCTCAATGGCGGCGAAGTATAGAGATGAGATTACCGTTGGTCAATCACGTTTCATGGTCTATTTTCACTATTTCCGCTAGACTTCCCGGCCCTGCTAGACGAACCCCATCATGCGCGTTGCTGACTTTACTTTTGAGCTCCCTGATTCGCTGATCGCTCGCCACCCTTTGGCCGAGCGTCGCGCCAGTCGACTGCTGACCCTGGACGGGGTGAGCGGTGCCCTCGCACACCGTCAATTCACTGATTTGCTTGAGCATTTGCGCCCAGGCGATTTGATGGTGTTTAACAATACCCGGGTGATTCCGGCACGGCTGTTTGGCCAGAAAGCGTCCGGCGGCAAGCTGGAAATTCTGGTGGAGCGGGTGCTGGACAGCCATCGCGTGCTGGCCCATGTGCGCTCCAGCAAGTCGCCGAAACCGGGGTCGAGCATCCTGATCGATGGCGGTGGCGAGGCCGAGATGGTCGCGCGCCATGACGCGCTGTTTGAGCTCAAGTTTGCCGAAGAGGTGTTGCCGTTGCTGGAGCGTGTCGGCCATATGCCGTTGCCTCCATATATAGACCGCCCCGACGAAGACGCGGACCGCGAGCGCTATCAGACGGTGTACTCCCAGCGCCTGGGTGCGGTGGCTGCACCGACGGCCGGGCTGCATTTCGACCAGCCGTTGCTGGATGCGATTGCCGCCAAAGGCGTCGAGAGCGCTTATGTGACCCTGCACGTGGGGGCCGGCACGTTTCAGCCGGTGCGTGTGGATAACATCGAAGACCACCATATGCACAGCGAGTGGCTGGAAGTCAGCCAAAGCGTCGTGGATGCCGTGGCGGCGTGCAAGGCGCGCGGCGGTCGGGTTGTTGCGGTGGGCACCACCAGCGTGCGTTCGCTGGAGAGTGCGGCGCGTGATGGCGTGCTCAAGCCGTTCAGTGGTGACACCGATATCTTTATCTTTCCGGGCCGGCCGTTCCATGTGGTCGACTGCCTGGTGACCAACTTCCATTTGCCGGAATCCACGCTGTTGATGCTGGTGTCGGCATTTGCCGGTTACCCGGAAACCATGGCCGCGTATCAAGCCGCCATCGCCAACGAGTACCGTTTTTTCAGCTACGGTGATGCGATGTTTATCACCCGTAACCCGGCGCCGACTGCTCCTAAAGAAGCGGGCCCTGAGGAACCACTATGAGTCGTATGTCGTTTGAATTATTGGCCACTGACGGCAAGGCTCGTCGTGGTCGCCTGACCTTTCCACGCGGCACCGTCGAAACCCCGGCTTTCATGCCTGTGGGCACCTACGGCACCGTCAAGGGCATGCTGCCGCGTGACATCGTCGCCACCGGCGCCGAGATCATCCTCGGCAACACGTTCCACCTGTGGCTGCGCCCGGGCACGGAAGTGATCAAGAAGCATGGCGACCTGCATGACTTCATGAAGTGGCAAGGCCCGATCCTTACCGACTCCGGTGGTTTCCAGGTGTTCAGCCTGGGCGCCATGCGCAAGATCAAGGAGGAGGGCGTGACCTTCGCCTCGCCGGTCGACGGTTCCAAGGTGTTCATGGGCCCGGAAGAGTCGATGCAGGTGCAGCGTGACCTGGGCTCCGACATCGTGATGATTTTTGACGAGTGCACGCCGTACCCTGCGGATGAAGACGTGGCGCGCATTTCCATGGAGCTGTCGCTGCGTTGGGCCCAGCGCTCGAAGAATGCCCACGGCGACAACACCGCGGCGCTGTTCGGTATCGTCCAGGGCGGTATGCACGAAAGCCTGCGCAAGCGCTCGCTGGAAGGCTTGGACAAGATCGGCTTTGACGGCCTGGCCATCGGCGGCCTGTCGGTGGGCGAGCCCAAGCACGAGATGATCAAGGTGCTGGATTACCTGCCGGGCCTGATGCCGGCTGACAAACCTCGTTACCTTATGGGCGTTGGCAAACCGGAAGATCTCGTAGAGGGTGTGCGCCGCGGTGTGGACATGTTCGATTGCGTGATGCCAACCCGTAATGCCCGCAATGGGCATCTGTTCATCGATACAGGCGTGCTGAAGATCCGTAACGCGTTCCATCGCCATGATGATTCGCCGCTGGATCCCACCTGTGACTGCTACACCTGCCAGAACTTCTCGCGTGCTTATCTGCACCATCTGGACAAGTGCGGGGAAATGCTGGGTAGCATGTTGAATACCATCCACAATTTGCGTCACTACCAAGTCCTGATGGCTGGTTTGCGCGAGGCTATTCAACAGGGTACATTGGCCGCCTTCGTCGATGCCTTCTATGCCAAGCGCGGGCTCCCTGTGCCGCCCTTGGACTGAGTTTTCCGACCCTAAGATTCACTATTTGCAACTGGAGTGCTAAATGAGCTTTTTTATCTCTAATGCCATGGCTGACGCCGCTGCGCCTGCCGCTGCCGGCCCAATGGGCGGTGGTTTCGAGTGGATTTTCCTGGTCGGCTTCCTGGTCATCTTCTACCTGATGATCTGGCGTCCACAGGCCAAGCGCGCCAAAGAGCAGAAAAACCTGCTGGGCAGCCTGCAGAAAGGCGACGAAGTCGTGACCACTGGCGGCATCGCCGGCAAGATCACCAAGGTTTCCGATGCTTTCGTGATTCTGGAAGTCTCCGACACCGTCGAAATGAAGTTCCAGAAGGGCGCCATCGCCGCCACGTTGCCAAAAGGCACGCTCAAAGCGATCTGAGTAACAACTTTTACCAATCGACGGGGCGCGCAAGGCGCCCCGCGTTATAAGCGGGCGGCGTGATGCTGAACAAATACCCTCTGTGGAAATACGTACTGATCCTGGCGGTGCTGGCGATCGGTTTTATTTATTCCGCTCCCAATCTTTATCCTGATGACCCTGCGATCCAGATCACGGGCGCCAGCACTTCGCTGCAGGTCAATCAGGCTGACCTGGAACGCGCGAGCAAAGCGCTCAACGACGCGGGCATCCAGGTTAAAGCGGCAACATTGGCGGCTGATGCTAAGGGCGGCTTGTTGCGCCTGACCAAGGCAGAAGACCAACTGCCGGCCAAAGACGTTGTGCGCAAGGCCATGGGTGACGACTACGTTGTCGCGCTGAACCTGGCACAGACTACGCCAAAATGGCTGCGCAGCATTGGCGCGCACCCGATGAAGCTGGGTCTGGACTTGTCCGGTGGTGTGCACTTCCTGCTGGAAGTCGACATGGACAAAGCCCTCGACGCACGCCTGAAAGTCTACGAAGGCGACGTGAAGAGCCTGCTGCGCAAAGAGAAGTTGCGTTATCGCAGCCTGCCGCAGCTCAACGGTGCCATCCAGCTGGGCTTCGCTGACGAAGCTTCCCGCGAACAGGCCCGTGCGCTGATCCGCAAGAATTTCAATGATTTCGACATCGTACCGGCCGACCTGAATGGTCAGGCTGTACTGCGTCTGGCGATGAGCCCGGCCAAGATCGCGGAAATCCGCGAGTACTCCATCAAGCAGAACTTGACCACGGTACGTAACCGCGTCAACGAGCTGGGTGTAGCCGAGCCAATCGTTCAGCGTCAGGGTGCCAACCGCATCGTGGTTGAACTGCCGGGCGTGCAGGACACTGCTGAAGCCAAGCGTATCCTGGGTAAAACGGCCAACCTGGAATTCCGTCTGGCCGCTGAGCCGGGAGCTTCACGTGCCACTGCCGAAGAATTCGAGTTCCGTGAAGGCAACCGTCCTCCAGCGTTGATCGAGCGTGGCTTGATCATCACCGGTGACCAGGTGACCGACGCCAAGGCGGGTTTCGACTCGCAGCACGGTACGCCTGAAGTGAACATCCGTCTGGATGGCCACGGCGGCGACCTGATGAGCCGCGCCACGCGCAGCAACGTCGGCCGCAGCATGGCGGTGATCTTCATCGAGCAACGTCCGGTTACTACCTACACCAAGCAAATGGTCAACGGCGTCGAGAAAGACGTGCCGGTGCAGACCTTCAAGGAAGAGAAGAAGATCATCAGCCTCGCGACCATCCAGTCGCCGCTGGGTGCTCAATTCCGCATCACTGGCCTGAACGGCCAGGGCGAATCGTCCGAACTGGCGCTGTTGCTGCGTGCCGGTGGCCTGGCGGCGCCGATGTACTTCGCTGAAGAACGCACCATTGGCCCGAGCCTGGGTGCCGACAACATCACCAAGGGTATCGACGCAGCCTTGTGGGGCATGCTGTTTGTGTCGCTGTTCATTATCGCCATCTACCGCTTCTTCGGCGTCATCGCCACCGTGGCCCTCGCGGGCAACATGGTCATGCTGCTGGCCCTGATGTCGCTGCTGGGCGCTACGCTGACCCTGCCAGGTATCGCCGGTATCGTGCTCACCATGGGCATGGCGGTAGACGCCAACGTACTGATCTTCTCGCGGATTCGTGAAGAGATCGCGGCGGGCATGACCGTACAACGTGCAATCAACGAAGGCTTCGGCCGGGCATTTACCGCGATTCTCGACTCCAACTTGACCACCTTGCTGGTCGGCGGGATTCTCTTTGCCATGGGCACCGGCCCGGTCAAAGGTTTTGCGGTGACCATGTCCCTCGGTATCTTTACCTCGATGTTCACGGCCATCATGGTGACCCGCGCAATGGTCAACCTGATCTTTGGCGGGCGTGACTTCAAGAAGTTGTGGATTTAAGGGGCTGCCATGTTACGTACAATCAACTTCATGGGCGTTCGCAACGTTGCGTTCGGCTTCACCATGGTCCTCACCGTTCTGGCGTTGTTCAGCTGGTTCCATAAGGGCTTGAACTACGGTCTGGACTTCACCGGCGGTACGCTCATCGAGCTGACCTACGAGAAGCCGGCCGACGTTACCCTGGTGCGCAACGAGCTGGTCAAGGCCGGTTATCACGAAGCCATCGTGCAGAGCTTTGGTGCGACCACCGACCTGCTGGTGCGTATGCCGGGCGAAGATCCGCAACTGGGTCACCAGGTAGCCGAGGCCTTGCAGAAGGTCGGCGGCGACAACCCGGCGTCGGTCAAGCGCGTCGAGTTCGTGGGCCCGCAGGTCGGTGAAGAGCTGCGCGACCAGGGCGGCCTCGGCATGCTGATGGCGCTGGCCGGCATCATGATCTACCTGGCGTTCCGCTTTCAGTGGAAGTTCGGTGTCGGCGCCATTGTGTCGCTGATCCACGACGTCATCGTGACCGTGGGTATCCTGGCGTACTTCCAGATTACCTTCGACCTGACGGTATTGGCGGCGGTGCTGGCGATCATTGGTTACTCCCTCAATGACACCATCGTGGTATTCGACCGGGTTCGTGAGAACTTCCGCGTACTGCGCAAGGCGTCGCTGATCGAGAACATCAACGTTTCCACCACTCAGACCCTGCTGCGGACCATGGCGACGTCGATCTCCACCTTGCTGGCGATTGCTGCGCTGATGATCTTCGGTGGCGACAACCTATGGGGCTTCTCCCTGGCGCTGTTCATCGGCGTTCTGGCGGGCACCTACTCGTCGATCTACATCGCCAACGTGGTGCTGATCTGGCTGAACCTTAACAGCGAGGATTTGATCCCGCCTGCCACTACCGGCAAGGAGGTCGACGACCGCCCTTGATGGGCGCTTGTTGACACGCTGTTACAAAGAAGGCGCGAGTATTGAACTCGCGCCTTTTTTTTCGCTCCAAGGCTGGGTATAGCGCGGACGTTTCGGTCCGTTTGTGATGGTCAGGAGGTTCACGTGAACAAGTCGTTGCTGGTTGGTGCGGTATTGGGTGCTGTCGGTGTGACTGCCGGGGGTGCTGTTGCCACCTACAGCCTGGTAAAAAGCGGCCCTGAGTATGCGCAAGTGCTGGCGGTGCAGCCGGTGAAAACCCAGATTAAAACCCCGCGCGAAGTCTGTAAGGACGTCGCCGTGACCCGGCAGAAGCCTGTGCAGGATCAACATCAAATCGTCGGTACCGTGGTCGGTGCGCTGGCGGGTGGCCTGTTGGGTAACCAGGTCGGTGGCGGTAATGGCAAGAAGCTGGCGACTGTAGCCGGTGCGGTGGGTGGAGGTTACGCCGGTAACAAGGTTCAGGAAGGCATGCAGAACCGCGATACCTACACCACTACGCAAACCCGTTGTAACACCGTCAACGACATCAGCGACAAGGTTGTCGGCTATGACGTGCGGTACACCCTGGATGGCAAGGAAGGTTCGGTGCGCATGGACCGTGATCCCGGTGGCCAGATTCCAGTCGATAAAGAAGGTCGTCTGATCCTGGGTCAGAACCAGCAGTAATTCCAAGTCGGGTGCGGTTCAAAATGTGGGAGCGGGCTTGCTCGCGAAGGCGTAGTGTCAATCAACAGATTTATTGACTGACCCATCGCTTTCGGGAGCAAGCCCGCTCCCACATTGGGTATCGGTTGTAGCTGAAATTGCCGTATCGCCCAAATCCCAGGCATAAAAAAAGCACCCCTCGGGGTGCTTTTTTGTGCTCGCTCGCTTAACGCTTCAGCGAAGCCGGCAGGTGCGGTTGGATCGCCGTCAATACTGCCTTGAAGCATTTGGTGTTACCGGCAACGACGTGGCCTTTCTCAAGGAAGTCGTGACCACCGGTGAAGTCGCTCACCAGGCCACCCGCTTCCTGGATCAGCAGGGCGCCTGCCGCCATGTCCCACTCGGACAGGCCCGACTCCCAGAACGCATCAAAACGACCGGCGGCAACATAAGCCAGGTCCAGGCTGGCAGCACCGGCGCGACGGATGCCGGCGGTTTGGCCAACCAGGGTGCGGAACATGCCTAGGTAGTTTTCCAGGTTGTCCATCTGGTCGTCACGGAACGGGAAGCCAGTGCCCAGCAGGGCGCCGTCCAGGCTGGTACGACCGCTTACACGCAGGCGACGACCGTTCAGCTGGGCGCCACGGCCACGGCTGGCGGTGAATTCTTCCTGGCGAACCGGGTCGAGCACGACAGCGTGTTCCAGGCGGCCACGGTATTTGCAGGCAATGCTCACGGCAAAGTGTGGGATGCCGCGCAGGAAGTTGGTGGTGCCATCCAGTGGGTCGATGATCCACAGGTAGTCTTCGCCTTCGCCGCTGCCTTTGTGCAAGCCGGTTTCTTCGCCGAGGATGCCGTGGGTAGGGTAGGCCTTGCGCAGCGCGTCGATGATTTTCTGTTCGGCGGCGCGATCCACCTCGGATACATAATCCTTGGCGTCTTTTTCGTCGACCTTGATGGTATCCAGGCGCTCGATGGAGCGGAAGATCAATTCACTGGCGCTGCGGGCGGCGCGCAGCGCGATATTCAGCATGGGCTGCATGGATGTGTCACCTAAGGTTGTTAAAGAAAGCCGGGCATTCTAGCAGAAACTTTCTTCAGGTGAAGGACGACGTTACCTTTCATGGCATAACCTTAGGCTGTTCTGTAAGATTTGCTCCCCTTTCCCGTGTCCGAGAGCGCCTCCCTTGCTGCAAAACATTCGTGTCGTCTTGGTCAATACCAGTCATCCCGGCAACATCGGCGGGGTGGCGCGAGCCATGAAAAACATGGGGCTGACGCGCCTGGTGCTGGTCGAGCCGCGCCTGTTCCCGCACCACGAGGCCGACGCCCGTGCGTCCGGCGCCAATGACATTCTGGAGAAAGCCCGGGTTGTCGCCACGTTGGAAGACGCGTTGGTCGGCTGCAACCTGGTGCTCGGCACCAGCGCCCGCGACCGTCGTATCCCTTGGCCGCTGCTGGATCCGCGCGAATGCGGCACCAAAGTGGTGGAAGAGGCCGCCGGCGGTGCCGAAATCGCCCTGGTGTTCGGTCGTGAAGATTCCGGCCTGACCAATGAAGAGCTGCAGCGATGTCATTACCACGTGCACATTCCATCCGACCCTGAGTTCAGCTCGCTGAACCTCGGGGCAGCGGTGCAGGTGTTGAGTTATGAAGTGCGCATGGCCTGGCTGGCCGCTGAAGGTCAGCCGAGCAAGGTAGAGAAGGATGAAGTCGCGTCGACCAAAAGTGGCGAGTTGGCCACCATGGACGAGCTGGAGCGGTTCTATGAGCACCTGGAGCAAACCCTTGTGGCCATCGAATTCCTCGATCCGGAAAAACCACGGCACTTGATGGCGCGCCTGCGTCGCCTGTACGGGCGCAGCTCGGTCAGCCGAGCGGAAATGAATATATTGCGTGGCATCCTCACGGAAACCCAGAAAGCGGCCCGTGGCGAGCTTCTTAAGCGGAAGGATTAAAAATGTTCGAGCGTTTGCGAGAAGATATCCAGAGTGTTTTCCACCGTGACCCGGCGGCGCGCAACGCCTTTGAAGTGCTGACCTGCTACCCGGGCATGCACGCGATCTGGATTCACCGCCTGTCCGGCGCCCTGTGGGGTATGGGCTGGAAATGGCTGGCGCGGCTGGTGTCGAACTTCGGTCGCTGGCTGACGGGGATCGAGATTCACCCGGGGGCCAAAGTTGGGCGTCGCTTCTTTATCGACCATGGCATGGGCATTGTGATTGGCGAGACGGCCGAAATCGGTGATGACGTCACCCTTTATCAGGGTGTGACCCTGGGCGGCACCACCTGGAACAAAGGCAAGCGCCACCCGACACTGGGTGATGGTGTGGTAGTGGGGGCGGGCGCCAAGGTGCTTGGCCCGTTTACCGTTGGTGCGGGCGCCAAAGTCGGCTCCAATGCCGTGGTCACCAAGGCCGTGCCGCCTGGCGCCACCGTGGTAGGTATTCCTGGGCGCATCATCGTCAAGCCGGAAGTCGGCGACGAGCAGGAAGCCAAGCGCAAGGCCATGGCGGAGAAGATCGGTTTCGATGCCTATGGCGTCAGCGAAGACATGCCCGACCCGGTGGCGCGCGCCATTGGCCAGTTGCTTGACCACTTGCAGGCAGTCGACGGCAAGCTGGACGGTATGTGCGGCGCGCTGAAGGAGCTGGGCAGCAGCTACTGCGCCAAGGACCTGCCTGAGCTGCGCGAAGAAGACTTCGCCGAGATCAAGAGCGAGGCTGCCACCACCAAGGCTGGCTGAGGTCTCGCAATCACCGCAAGACCCCTGTGGGAGCGGGCTTGCTCGCGAAAGCGGTGTGTCAGTCGCTGAATATACTGGCTGACCCAGCGCCTTCGCGAGCAAGCCCGCTCCCACATTTGATCTTCGTTGTGTCTGGCAGTGCTGGTTGTCCGTTCCCGCTGTTCCATCCCACCCCACCCTGCTATGATTCGCGCGCCCTTTTTACGGGTAATCCCGACTAAAGCACTAGGTCTTATAGTTGACTTAAATACTCGGGAATCGCATACTTGCTCCCATTCTGAAACACCTTGGTACTTGTCCATGAGACTGACTACAAAAGGCCGATACGCGGTAACCGCCATGCTTGACCTGGCCTTGCACGCGCAAACTGGGCCGGTGTCCCTGGCCGATATCTCCGAGCGCCAAGGCATTTCCCTGTCCTACCTCGAGCAGCTATTCGCCAAATTGCGCCGTAGCAACTTGGTTTCCAGCGTACGTGGGCCGGGTGGCGGCTATCAACTGTCCCGCGACATGCAGGGCATCCAGGTAGCCCAGGTGATCGACGCGGTCAACGAATCCGTCGATGCCACCAAATGCCAGGGTTTGGGTGATTGCCACGCTGGCGACACCTGCCTGACCCACCACTTGTGGTGTGACTTGAGCCTGCAGATCCATGAGTTTTTGAGTGGTATCAGCTTGGCTGATCTTGTGACTCGCCGTGAGGTGCAAGAAGTAGCCCAGCGTCAGGACCAGCGCCGTTGCAACACCAAGGCGCCGCGTCTGGACAAGATCGAAGCGTCCGCCGTCGAGTGACAGCCGCAGAGCTAACGGCACGCCAGCCAGCCTGATTTAGGAGAAAGTCCATGAAATTGCCGATTTACCTTGATTACTCAGCGACCACCCCGGTTGATCCGCGTGTCGCGCAAAAGATGAGCGAATGCCTGCTGGTCGACGGAAACTTCGGCAACCCGGCCTCCCGCTCCCACGTATTCGGCTGGAAAGCCGAGGAAGCGGTCGAGAACGCCCGTCGCCAAGTCGCCGACCTGGTCAATGCCGACCCGCGCGAAATCGTCTGGACCTCCGGTGCCACCGAATCCGACAACCTGGCAATCAAGGGTGCGGCGCATTTCTACGCGACCAAAGGCAAACACCTGATCACCACCAAGATTGAGCACAAGGCTGTCCTCGACACCATGCGCCAACTGGAGCGTGAAGGTTTCGAGGTTACCTACCTCGAGCCAACCACTGACGGTATCGTCACCCCGGCCATGATCGAAGCCGCGCTGCGTGAAGACACCATCCTGGTTTCCGTGATCCACGTGAACAACGAAATCGGCACCATCAACGACATCGCAGCCATCGGCGAACTGACCCGCTCCAAGGGCATTCTGCTGCACGTCGACGCTGCTCAGTCCACCGGCAAGGTCGACATCGACCTTTCGAAACTGAAAGTCGACCTGATGTCGTTCTCCGCCCACAAGACCTACGGTCCTAAAGGCATCGGCGCGCTGTACGTGAGCCGCAAGCCTCGCGTGCGTATCGAAGCCACCATGCACGGCGGCGGTCACGAGCGCGGAATGCGTTCGGGCACCCTGGCGACCCACCAGATCGTTGGCATGGGCGAAGCCTTCCGTGTAGCCAAAGAAGACATGGCTGCCGAAAACGTGCGCATCAAAGCGTTGAGCGACCGCTTCTACAAGCAGGTCGAGAACCTTGAAGAGCTGTACATCAACGGCAGCATGACTGCCCGCGTACCGCACAACCTGAATTTGAGCTTCAACTACGTCGAAGGCGAGTCGCTGATCATGGCGCTCAAGGACCTGGCAGTTTCGTCCGGTTCGGCCTGCACCTCGGCTTCCCTTGAGCCTTCGTACGTATTGCGCGCCCTGGGCCGCAACGACGAACTGGCACACAGCTCGATCCGCTTTACGTTCGGCCGTTTCACCACCGAAGAGCAAGTCGATTACGCCGCGCAGAAAGTCTGCGAAGCCGTCAACAAGCTGCGCGTTCTGTCGCCGCTGTGGGACATGTACAAAGACGGTGTCGACATTTCCAAGATCGAGTGGGCGGCACACTAACTATAGAAGCCGCCACCCAAGCTCTGTAAAAACGTGGCGGAAAACGCAGGCGTTTTTACAGGGTTCCAGAGCGGCCCTGATGAGTGAGGATTCAGTACCATGGCTTACAGCGAAAAGGTCATCGACCACTACGAAAACCCGCGCAACGTCGGCAAGATGAACGCGGAAGACCCTGATGTCGGCACTGGCATGGTCGGCGCTCCGGCGTGCGGCGACGTTATGCGCCTGCAGATCAAGGTCAACGACGCTGGCGTTATCGAAGACGCCAAGTTCAAGACTTACGGCTGCGGTTCCGCCATTGCCTCCAGCTCCCTCGCTACCGAGTGGATGAAAGGCAAGACCCTGGATGAGGCTGTGACCATCAGCAACACCCAGCTGGCCGAAGAACTGGCACTGCCGCCAGTGAAAATTCACTGCTCCGTACTCGCCGAAGACGCTATCAAAGCGGCCGTTCGCGACTACAAGCAGAAGAAAGGCTTGATCTAAGCATTTGGCGACGAGTAAGGAGTCAACGATGGCTATCAGCATGACAGAAGCGGCTGCGCAGCACATTCGCCGCTCCCTGAATGGGCGCGGTAAAGGTGAGGGGATTCGTCTGGGTGTTCGCACCACGGGCTGTTCCGGCCTTGCCTACGTGCTGGAGTTTGTCGACGAGGTGGTTGAAGAGGACCAAGTGTTCGAAAGTCACGGCGAGAAAGTGATCATCGACCCTAAGAGCCTGACCTACCTGGACGGCACCGAACTCGATTTCGTCAAGGAAGGGTTGAACGAAGGCTTCAAGTTCAACAACCCCAACGTGCGCGGTGAGTGTGGCTGCGGCGAAAGCTTCAACATCTGAGGCTATTTGTGGGCACTCCTTGTCATTTCGCTTTATTCGAGCTGCAGCCGAGCTTTCGGCTGGACCTTGAGCAGCTTGCCACGCGCTACCGAGAATTGGCGCGTGGGGTGCATCCGGACCGCTTCGCTGACGCTTCCGAGCGTGAGCAACGCCTGGCGCTGGAGCAATCGGCCAGCCTCAATGAAGCCTATCAGACGCTCAAAAGCCCCCCGAAACGCGCGCGCTATCTGCTCGCGATGAACGGTGGTGAGTTGCCGATTGAAGTCACGGTGCACGACCCGGACTTCCTGATGCAGCAGATGCAATGGCGCGAAGAGCTCGAAGACTTGCAGGACGAAGCCGATGTGGCCGGTGTCGCCGTCTTCAAGCGTCGTCTGAAAGTGGCCCAGGATGAGCTCAACGAAAGCTTCGCAGCCTGTTGGAATGATGCCGCGCAACGTGAACAGGCCGAACGCCTGATGCGGCGCATGCAGTTCCTCGACAAGCTCACCTACGAAGTGCGCCAGCTAGAAGAGCGCCTCGACGATTAACCCAGTGCTGCCCGTGTTGCACGCCTGATAGACAGATAAGACCTGATTACCATGGCTCTACTGCAGATCGCCGAACCCGGCCAAAGCCCTCAACCGCACCAGCGTCGTCTGGCGGTCGGGATTGACCTGGGCACCACCAATTCCCTGGTCGCCGCCTTGCGCAGCGGCCTGTCCGAGCCGCTGCCCGACGCCGATGGCCAGGTTATCCTGCCGTCCGCCGTGCGCTATCACGCTGATCGCACCGAAGTCGGTGAGTCGGCGAAGCTGGCGGCGTCTTCCGACCCTTTGAACACCGTGCTGTCGGTCAAGCGCTTGATGGGTCGTGGTCTGTCCGACGTCAAGCAACTGGGCGAGCAACTGCCGTACCGCTTTGTCGGCGGCGAATCCCATATGCCGTTCATCGACACCGTCCAGGGCCCGAAAAGCCCGGTGGAAGTGTCGGCTGATATCCTCAAGGTGCTGCGCCAGCGCGCCGAAACCACCTTGGGCGGCGAATTGGTCGGCGCGGTGATCACCGTTCCTGCGTATTTCGATGATGCTCAGCGCCAAGCCACCAAGGACGCGGCGAAGCTTGCCGGCCTGAACGTGCTGCGCCTGCTCAACGAGCCGACTGCCGCTGCTGTGGCTTATGGCCTGGATCAGCACGCCGAAGGCCTGGTTGCTATTTATGACCTGGGTGGCGGCACCTTTGATATTTCGATCCTGCGCCTGACCGGCGGTGTGTTTGAAGTGTTGGCCACCGGTGGCGACACCGCCCTGGGCGGCGATGACTTCGATCACGCGATTGCCGGCTGGATCATCACCAGCGCCGGCTTGTCCGCCGACCTGGACCCGGGCGCGCAGCGTAAATTGCTGCAAACCGCCTGTGCGGCCAAAGAAGCACTGACGAACGCCAATTCTGTAGACGTTTCCTACGGTTCCTGGTCGGCTCAACTGACCCGGGAAGCCTTTGATGCGCTGATCGAGCCGATGGTCGCTCGCAGCCTCAGGGCGTGCCGTCGCGCCGTACGTGACTCCGGTGTCGAACTGGAAGACGTAGCCGCCGTGGTCATGGTTGGCGGTTCGACCCGTGTGCCACGCGTTCGCGAAGCCGTCGCCGAAGCCTTCGGTCGCCAGCCGCTGACTGAAATCGACCCGGATCAAGTTGTCGCCATCGGTGCTGCGATCCAGGCCGACACCCTGGCCGGCAACAAGCGCGATGGTGGCGAATTGCTGCTGCTCGACGTGATTCCGCTGTCCCTGGGGCTGGAAACCATGGGCGGCTTGATGGAGAAGGTGATTCCACGCAACACCACCATCCCCGTCGCCCGCGCTCAGGATTTCACCACTTATAAAGATGGCCAGACGGCCATGATGATTCATGTGCTGCAAGGCGAGCGCGAGCTGATCAGCGACTGTCGCTCCCTGGCGCGCTTTGAATTGCGCGGCATTCCGCCGATGGTGGCGGGTGCAGCGAAGATTCGCGTCACCTACCAGGTCGACGCCGATGGCCTGCTCAGCGTGGCTGCGCGTGAACTGGCCTCGGGCGTTGAAGCCAGCATCCAGGTCAAACCGTCATACGGCCTGACCGACGGCGAAATCGCCAAGATGCTCAAGGATTCGTTCCAGTACGCCGGTGATGACAAGGTCGCCCGTGTACTGCGCGAGCAGCAAGTCGATGCCCAGCGCCTGCTTGAAGCGGTGCAGGGTGCCCTTGATGCTGATGGCGAGCGTCTGCTGGACGCCGAAGAGCGCATGGTCATCGACCTGCAGATGCAGGAGCTGGCCGAACTGATGAAAGGCAACGATGGTTATGCCATCGAGCAACAGACCAAGCGTTTGTCGCAAGTGACCGATGCTTTTGCCGCCCGTCGTATGGACCAGTCGGTAAAAGCCGCCCTGGCGGGACGCAATCTGAATGAAATCGAGGAATAATTAATGCCGCAGGTCATTTTTCTGCCACACGCCGAGCATTGCCCGGACGGTATGGTTGTTGAGGCTGAGACCGGCAAGTCCATCCTCGAAGTTGCCCATGACAACCACATCGAGATCGAGAGTGCCTGCGGCGGTGTCTGCGCCTGCACCACCTGCCACTGCGTGATTCGTGAGGGTTTCAACTCTCTGGAAGAAGCGGATGAGCTGGAAGAGGACTTTCTGGATCGCGCTTGGGGCCTGGAGGCGACTTCTCGCCTAAGCTGTCAGGCAAAAGTCGGGACAGAAGACATCACCGTCGAAATTCCGAAATATTCGCTCAACCATGCGGCCGAAGCGCCGCACTGATGGGTAGTATTGTCATGAACTATGGTTGGAATGATGTACAGCGCATTGCTGAAGAGCTCGCTGAAGCCAAGCCGGATGTGAGTCCGTTGACGGTCAACTTCGTTGATCTGCAGCGCTGGATCATGGAGCTGCCTGATTTTGACAATACCTCTGGCCGTTGTGGCGAGAAGGTATTGGAAGCGGTCCAGGCGCTCTGGATCGAAGAAATCGACTGATCATCCCCGCAGGTTAGGCAATACCCAATAACCCGCGTATAATTCGCGGGTTTAATTTTTCGTAAATTACCGTTTCTGGAGTTACACCATGGCTGTTCAACGTACTTTCTCCATCATCAAGCCTGACGCTGTTGCAAAAAACGTCATCGGCGAGATCACCACTCGTTTCGAAAAAGCCGGCCTGAAGGTTGTAGCTTCGAAACTCAAGCAACTGTCCAAAGCTGAAGCTGAAGGCTTCTACGCTGAGCACAGCGCTCGTGGTTTCTTCGGCGACCTGGTTGCCTTCATGATCTCCGGTCCTGTTGTTGTTCAGGTTCTGGAAGGCGAAAACGCTATCGCTCTGAACCGTGAGCTGATGGGCGCTACCAACCCTAAAGAAGCTGCTGCCGGCACCATCCGTGCTGATTTCGCTGAATCGATCGACGCCAACGCTGTTCACGGTTCGGACTCCGAAGCCGCTGCTGCTCGCGAAATCTCGTACTTTTTCGCTGCTACTGAAGTAACCGCTCGCTAAGCATCGGCTTAAAGAGTGAGGGTGAATCCATGACTACATCGACTGTTAAAACCAACCTGCTGGGTCTGACTCAACAGGAAATGGAAAAATTCTTCGACTCAATCGGGGAGAAGCGTTTCCGTGCCGGTCAGGTAATGAAGTGGATTCACCACTTTGGCGTCGACGATTTCGACGCCATGACGAACGTCAGCAAGGCCCTGCGCGACAAGCTCAAGGTCATTGCTGAGGTCCGTGGCCCCGAAGTGGTCAGCGAGGACATCTCCAGCGACGGCACCCGTAAGTGGGTGGTGCGCGTGGCGTCCGGCAGCTGCGTCGAGACCGTTTACATTCCCCAGGGCAAGCGCGGCACATTGTGCGTTTCGTCCCAGGCTGGCTGTGCCCTGGACTGCAGTTTCTGCTCCACCGGCAAGCAAGGCTTCAATAGCAACCTCACCGCCGCCGAAGTCATTGGCCAGGTGTGGATTGCCAACAAATCCTTTGGCAGCGTCCCGGCGACCGTCGACCGTGCCATCACCAACGTGGTGATGATGGGCATGGGTGAGCCGCTGCTGAACTTCGATAACGTCGTTGCCGCCATGCATTTGATGATGGACGACCTGGGCTATGGCATCTCCAAGCGCCGTGTGACCCTGTCGACCTCAGGCGTGGTGCCGATGATCGATGAGCTGGCCAAGCACATCGACGTCTCCCTGGCGTTGTCGCTGCACGCACCCAATGACGCATTGCGTAACCAATTGGTGCCGATCAACAAGAAGTATCCGCTTAAGATGCTGCTCGAATCTTGCCAGCGTTACATGGCGACCTTGGGCGAGAAGCGTGTGTTGACCATTGAGTACACCATGCTCAAGGACATCAACGACAAGGTCGAGCACGCGGTCGAGATGATCGAGCTGCTCAAGAACACCCCGTGCAAAATCAACCTGATTCCGTTTAACCCGTTTCCACATTCTGGTTACGAGCGGCCGAGCAACAACGCCATCCGCCGTTTCCAGGATCAACTGCACCAGGCCGGCTACAACGTCACCGTACGCACCACTCGCGGTGAAGACATCGACGCCGCCTGTGGCCAATTGGTAGGGCAGGTGCTGGATCGCACCCGTCGCAGCGAACGTTATATCGCCGTGCGCGAACTTAACGCCGCCGAAGATTTGCCGCAAATTGCTGTGAATCGAATCTGAGAGAGGATCTCTATGCCCTTGCGCCTTGCGCTGCTTTTACTTTTTACCGGCCTCGTGGCCGGTTGTGTTTCATCGGGCCATGACAGCCCTTTGCACACCGATAAAGGCCGTGATGAGGCGCGAGTTGCCTATGTGCAACTGGGTTTGGGGTATCTGCGCCAAGGCATGAGCGAGCAGGCCAAGGTGCCGTTGAAAAAGGCCCTGGAGCTGGACAGCGCCGATGCCGACGCGAATGCAGCACTGGCTTTGGTATTCCAGGCGCAGGCCGAGCCCGAGCTGGCTGATCAGTATTTCCACAAGGCCTTGTCCGTGCGTCCTGCCGACCCTCGGCTGCTGAACAATTACGGCAGCTTCCTGTTCGAGCAGAAACGTTATGACCAGGCCTCCCGTTATTTCCAACAAGCCAGCGCCGATACTCTTTATCCTGAACGCTCGCGCGTCTTCGAGAACCTTGGGGTGACCTCAATGCGTCTTGGCCAGCGCGACAGCGCCCGTCGGCAGCTGGAAAAAGCCCTGCACCTGAACGGTAGCCAGCCACGCGCGTTGCTCGAAATGGCTGAGTTGTCTTACGAAGACAGGCATTATGTGCCGGCACGTGACTATTACGAGCGTTTTAGCCTGCTCAGCGGGCAAAATGCACGTAGTCTATTGCTCGGTGTGCGGCTGGCGACGGTTCATGAAGAACGCGACACGGCCGCACGTTTTGGCCAGCAACTCGAACGACTCTATCCCGGTACGCCGGAATATCAGCAATACCTGTCGGAGCAATGATGAAAGCGGCGCACCCGGAAGTTGTAGCAGCTAATCGCGTAAACCCAGGCGAGACCTTGCGTCAGGCCCGCGAAAGCAATGGTTGGTCGCTGGCAGAAGTGGCCCTCAAGCTCAATTTGACCGCCACGTCCCTGGGCAACCTGGAAGCCGGCGCGTTCGACAAGCTGCCTGGGCACACCTTTGCCCGCGGCTATATTCGCGCCTATGCCAAGTTGCTGGGCATTGACCAAACCGTACTGGTCCAAGCGTTCGACCAATTCACCGGCACCGACTCCCAGGGCAGCAATGTGCATGGCCTCGGTCGCATCGAAGAGCCGGTGCGGGTTTCCCACACGATTTTGCGTATTGTCAGCCTCTTGCTGCTGATCGCCGTGATCGGCGGAGGCTTCGTCTGGTGGCAGGATCAGGCCTCCCAGCGCACCAAGGACCTGACCAGTAACGCCCTGGAGCATGTCGAAGTCGAAAGCGCCGACGGCACCACCCAGATTCATCCGCTGGATGAGCCGGAAGACCAGGCCGTTGCTCAAGGCCAGGCCGTGCCGGAAGCGCCAGCCACTGCCGAGCAGCCCGTTCCGGAAGCCGGCACGGCAGCTGCTGCGACCGCCGTTGTGCCAGTACCGGCGGTGCCTGCCACTCCGGTGGCCCCCGTTGCCCAGGCGCATGCTCCAGTCGCTCCGGCACAGGCTCCAGCGACCACTGCTCCAGCTGCACCGGCAACGCCGGCAGTCTCGCCGTCCAGCACACCCGCATTGGTGGCCGGCGATGGGCATATCCAGATTACCTTCATCTCTGACTGCTGGACGCAAGTCACCGATGGCAATGGCAAAGTGCTGTTTAGCGGTTTGAAGCGTAAGGGAGATACGCTTGACCAGGGCGGCAAGCCTCCTTTGACGCTGCGTCTGGGTTATGCCCGTGGCGCGCAAGTGGCCTACAACGGCCAGCCTGTGGACGTGGCGCCGTTCACCAGTGGCGAGACCGCTCGCCTCAAGTTGGGACAATAGTCATGCACGGCGAATCTCCAATCAAACGTCGCGTATCGCGCAAGATCTGGGTCGGCTCGGTGCCGGTGGGTGGCGATGCCCCTATCGCGGTGCAGAGCATGACCAACAGCGACACCAATGATGTCGCCGCCACCGTCGCCCAGATCAACCGTCTGGAAGCGGCCGGTGTGGACATCGTGCGGGTTTCCGTGCCGGACATGGACGCTGCCGAAGCATTTGGTCGCATCAAGCAACTGGTCAAGGTGCCGCTGGTTGCCGACATTCACTTCGACTACAAGATCGCATTGCGCGTGGCCGAACTGGGCGTCGACTGCCTGCGCATCAACCCGGGCAACATCGGTCGTGAAGACCGTGTGCGCGCGGTGGTGGATGCAGCCCGTGACCGCGGGATTCCGATCCGTATCGGCGTCAACGCCGGTTCCCTGGAAAAAGACCTGCAGAAGAAATACGGCGAGCCGACTCCGGCGGCGCTGGTTGAATCGGCGCTGCGCCACGTTGAACACCTTGAGCGCTTGAATTTCCAGGACTTCAAGGTCAGCGTAAAGGCCTCCGACGTGTTCATGGCGGTAGAAGCCTACCGCCTGCTGGCCAAGGAAATCGTGCAGCCGCTGCACCTGGGTATCACTGAAGCGGGCGGTTTGCGCTCAGGCACAGTGAAATCTGCGGTGGGTCTCGGTATGCTGCTCGCCGAAGGGATTGGCGATACTATCCGCATCTCGCTGGCGGCAGACCCCGTAGAGGAAGTGAAAGTCGGCTACGACATTCTCAAATCCCTGCGTTTACGTTCCCGTGGCATCAACTTCATTGCCTGCCCGAGCTGCTCGCGGCAGAACTTCGACGTGGTGAAAACCATGAACGACCTGGAGTTGCGCCTTGAAGACCTGCTGGTGCCGCTCGATGTTGCGGTGATCGGTTGCGTGGTCAACGGCCCGGGTGAAGCCAAAGAGGCGCACATCGGCCTGACTGGCGGTACGCCAAACCTGATTTACATCGACGGCAAGCCGTCGCAGAAGTTGACGAATGAGAATCTGGTGGATCACTTGGAAAAGCTGATCCGCCAGAAAGCGGCCGAAAAGGTCGCGGCTGACGCAGCGCTGATCGCGCGCGGCTAAGAACGAATTTAAGGATTAGATGTGAGCAAGTCTCTGCAAGCCATTCGTGGCATGAACGACATCCTGCCGGAGCAGACGCCACTGTGGCGCTACTTCGAGAACACGGTCGCGCGCCTGCTGGATAACTACGGTTACAAGCAGATCCGCATGCCGATCGTTGAATTCACCGAGCTGTTCAAGCGCTCCATCGGTGAAGTGACCGACATCGTCGAAAAAGAGATGTACACCTTTGAAGACCGTAACGGCGACTCCCTGACCCTGCGTCCGGAAGGTACCGCTGCGTGCGTGCGTGCCGTGCTTGAGCATGGCCTCACCGGTGGTGGCCAGCCGCAGAAGTTGTGGTACATCGGCCCGATGTTCCGCCACGAGCGCCCGCAGAAAGGCCGTTATCGCCAGTTCCACCAGATCGGCCTCGAGGTGTTCAACCTCGACGGTCCGGACATCGACGCCGAGCTGATCGTGCTGACCTGGCGCCTGTGGGGCCTGCTTGGCATCCGCGACGCGGTCAAGCTTGAACTCAACAGTCTGGGCACCAGCGAATCCCGGGGTCGCTATCGCGTCGCCCTGGTCGAGTATCTGTCTGCTCACTTGGACAAATTGGATGAAGACAGCCAGCGCCGTCTGAAAACCAACCCGTTGCGCGTCCTCGATACCAAAAACGCCGACACCCAAGCCGTACTGGTCGACGCGCCGAAAATGGCCGACTACCTGGACGACGAATCCCGCACGCACTTCGAGGGCCTCAAGGCTCGCCTGGATGCGGCCGGTATTCCCTACGTGATCAACCCTAAGCTGGTTCGCGGCCTCGATTACTACAGCAAGACCGTATTCGAGTGGGTCACCGACAAGCTTGGTGCCCAAGGCACCGTATGTGCCGGTGGTCGCTACGACGGCCTGGTTGAGCAAATGGGCGGCAAGCCGACCACGGGCGTAGGGTTTGCGATGGGCATCGAGCGGCTGATCCTGCTGCTGGAAACCCTGGAGCAGGTCCCGGAAGAAATTTCCCGTCAGGTGGACGTGTACCTCTGCGCCTTTGGCGAGGCCGCCGAACTGGCAGCCCTGGCCCTGAGCGAAAAAGTGCGCGACCAGCTGCCGAACCTGCGCCTGCAGATCAATGCCGGCGCCGGCAGCTTCAAGAGCCAGTTCAAGAAGGCCGACAAGAGCGGTGCGCTGTATGCACTGATCCTGGGCGATGACGAACTGGCCCAGCAAGTGATAGGTTTCAAACCCCTGCGTGGTCAGGGCGAGCAACAGAACATTGCCTTTGATGCGCTCGCCGCGCACTTGGCCACCTGCGTCGTGCAGGGTTGAAGCTGTCGAACAGCCGAATTTAGCGATTAAGGAGTATTGGGGTGTCGAGTACTGATGATGAGCAGATGGCCGAATTCAAGGACTGGTGGCAGCGTAACGGCAAGCCCCTGGTTACTGGCGGCCTGCTGGCTTTAGTGGTGGTGTTCGGGTGGCAAGCCTGGCACAAGTATCAGGCCAACCAGTCCCAAGGCGCCTCGGTCCTCTATCAGCAATTGCTGGAAACCACCCTGACGCCGGACGGCAAGCCCGATCCTGCCCAAGTGGCGGACCTGGCCGGCAAGCTGAAAAGCGAATTTGGCGGTAGCACTTACGCCCAGTACGGCAGCCTGTTCGTCGCGAAAGTCGCGGTCGACACCGGCAAACTGGACGACGCGGCCACTGAGCTGAAGGCCATCGCCGACAAGCCGACGAACCCGACCCTGGGTGAAATCGCACGTCAGCGCCTGGCCCAGGTGTTGGCGGCACAGAACAAGGCTGACGAAGCACTCAAACTGCTCGACGGCGATGCTGACAAGGCATTCGTGGCCACTCGCGAAGAGCTCAAGGGCGACCTCTTGGTCCAATTGGGTCGTACCGACGAAGCCCATGCTGCGTACCAAAAAGCCAAGGCGGCGCTGTCTGATGAAGCGGCGGTCGGTGGCTTACAAATCAAGCTGGACGACTTGGCCAAAGGGGATGCGTGACGTGATCCGTTGGAAACATGCAGCATTGCTGGCTCTGGCCGTTCTGGCCGCGGGTTGCAGCAGCAACAGTAAAAAAGAACTGCCTCCTGCCGAGCTGACCAGCTTCAAGGAAGAAGTGGTCCTGCAAAAGCAGTGGAGCCGCTCCGTGGGTGATGGTCAGGGCGACCTGTACAACCTGTTGCAGCCGGCAATCGACGGCGACAACATCGTGGCCACTGACTCCACCGGCGTGATCATTGCCATGGATCGCATGAATGGCGACGTCAAGTGGAAGAAAGACCTCGAGCTGCCGGTTTCCGGTGGCGTGGGCGTCGGCTACGGCATGGTGCTGGTGGGTACGCTCAAAGGCGACGTGGTTGCTTTGGACTCCGCAACGGGTGAAGAGAAATGGCGCGCTCGCGTGACCAGTGAAGTGCTCTCCGCGCCTGCCACCAACGGCGATATCGTCGTGGTGCAAACCCAGGACGACCGTGTGATTGGCCTGGACGCCGCCACCGGCAACCAGCGCTGGTTGTACGACAGCACCCCTGCGGTGTTGACCCTGCGCGGCACCAGTGGTCCGATTGTGACCAACAACCTGGCCATCGCAGGCCTGTCGACCGGTAAAGTGGTCGCCCTGGATACCCAGAACGGCGTGCCGGCCTGGGAAACCCGTGTGGCAATCCCTCAGGGTCGTTCCGAACTGGACCGCGTGGTGGACATCGACGGCGGCTTGCTGCTGTCGGGCGAAACCATCTACGTCGCCACCTATCAGGGCCGTGTTGCTGCGCTGGACCTGCAAAGCGGCCGCATCAACTGGCAGCGTGATGCTTCCAGTTATGCCGGTGTCGCCCAAGGGTTTGGCAGCGTCTACGTAAGCCTGGCGTCCGGCACTGTTGAAAGTGTCGACGAGCGTTCCACCACTGCATTGTGGAGCAACGACTCCCTGGCCCGCCGTCAACTGTCGGCACCGGAAGTGTTCTCCAGCTACGTAGCGGTAGGTGACTTCGAAGGTTACCTGCATCTGCTGAGCCAGGTGGACGGTCGTTTTGTCGGCCGCGAGCGTATCGACAGCGACGGCCTGCGTGCACGTCCGCTGGTTGTGGGTAACATGCTTTACGTGTTTGGCAACAGCGGCAAGCTGGAAGCCCTGACCATCAAGTAAAGAATTATGCTTGGGGTAAAACCCAGGCGGCCCCGCTTCGGCGGGGCATGCGGCATTTGAATATGCTGCCCCGAGCACCAGCCGCTGCCTTGCAGCGGCTTTTGTATTTTCTGAAATAACGAAGTGGAGAGCCGCATGGTTCCCGTAATCGCCCTGGTGGGCCGACCTAACGTCGGCAAGTCCACCTTGTTCAACCGCCTGACCAGGACTCGCGACGCCATCGTCGGCGACTTGTCCGGTCTGACCCGTGATCGCCAATACGGTGAGGCAAAGTGGCAAGGGCGCTCCTACATTATTGTCGACACCGGTGGTATCTCCGGTGACGAGCATGGCATGGACGAAAAGATGGCCGAGCAGTCGCTGCTGGCCATTGAAGAAGCCGATGTTGTGTTGTTCCTGGTGGACGCCCGTGCGGGCTACACCGCTGCCGACCAGATGATTGGCGAGCACCTGCGCAAGCGCAACAAGCGGTCCTATTTGGTCGCCAACAAGATCGATAACATCGATCCTGAGGCTGCCCGCGCCGAGTTCAGCCCGATGGGCCTGGGCGACGCGATCCCGGTCGCCGGTGCGCACGGTCGCGGCATCACCCAGATGCTGGAAATCGCCCTGCGCGACTTCCCCAAGGATGACGACGAGGAAGAAGAGGGCGAAGCAGAGATCGTCGCCGAAGGTGAGGAAGCCAAGCGCATTCCTGGCCCGAGCGAAAAAGACGGTATCAAGATCGCCATCATCGGCCGCCCGAACGTCGGCAAGTCGACGCTGGTTAACCGCATGCTCGGTGAAGACCGGGTCATCGTGTATGACGAGCCCGGCACCACCCGCGACAGTATCTACATCCCGTTCGAGCGTAACGACGAGAAGTACACGCTGATCGACACCGCTGGTGTGCGCAAGCGCGGCAAGATCCACGAGGAAGTTGAAAAATTCTCGGTGGTCAAAACCCTGCAGGCGATCAAAGACGCCAACGTGGTGATCTTCGTGATGGACGCCCGCGAAGGCGTGGTGGACCACGACCTCAACTTGCTGGGCTTTGCCCTGGAAGCCGGTCGCGCCCTGGTGATCGCGATCAACAAATGGGACGGCATGACGCCGAGCGAGCGCGATTTCGTCAAGATCGAGCTGCAGCGTCGCCTGTTCTTCGTTGAATTCGCCGATATCCACTTTATCTCGGCGCTGCACGGCACCGGCGTGGGCAACCTCTACGCCTCCGTACAGAACTCGTTCAAGTCCGCGGTTACCCGCTGGCCGACCAACCGTCTGACCCAGATCCTGGAAGACGCAGTCGGCGAGCACGCGCCGCCGATGGTCAACAACCGCCGCATTAAACTGCGTTACGCCCACTTGGGTGGTGCCAACCCGCCGATTATCGTGATTCACGGTAACCAGATCGAGAAGGTGCCAAAGTCCTATGTGCGTTACCTGGAAAACACCTACCGCCGTGTCTTGAAACTGGTCGGTACGCCGATCCGTATCGAGTTCAAGGGTGGCGAGAACCCATACGAAGGCAACAAGAACACCTTGACTGACCGTCAGGTGAACAAGAAGCGTCGTTTGATGACTCACCACAAAAAGGCCGACAAGAAGCGCCGCGATAAGAAATAAGCGCCGCTTCAAGTTGTAAGCTACACGCTGCAAGAGAGGGCTCCTTTGGAGCCCTTTTTTGTGCCTGGCGGTTTGTGCCTTGACCCCACGCGGCCGGCAGCTTAAAACTTGGGTCTCACCTGCAGGGGCCTCCGATGATCACCAGCAAGCTGCCGAATGTCGGCACGACCATTTTCACCACCATGTCGCAACTCGCTGCCGAAACCGGCGCGCTCAACCTGTCCCAGGGCTTTCCTGATTTCAATGGCCCTAAGGCGTTGCTGGATGCGGTGGGCAAACACGTTGCCAGCGGGCATAACCAATATTCACCGATGACCGGCTTGCCGGCCCTGCGTCAGCAAGTGGCGGCCAAGATCGCGCGCAGCTATGGCGCCACGGTCAACCCCGACAGCGAAGTGACCATCACGCCTGGCGCCACTGCTGCAATCTTCTGCGCAATTCAGGCGGTGATTCGCAGCGGCGATGAGGTCATTGTGTTCGACCCCAGCTATGACAGCTATGAGCCCTCGGTTGAGCTGGCCGGTGGTCGCTGCGTGCACGTGCAACTGAGCCTGCAAGGCTTCGCCCTGGACGTTGAGAAGATCAAGGCCGCGCTCTCACCGCGCACGCGCATGATCATCCTTAATTCCCCGCACAACCCCACCGGTGCACTGATCAACCGTGCCGAGCTGGACCAATTGGCCGAACTGATCCGCGACCGTGATATTTACCTGGTCAGCGATGAGGTCTACGAACACCTGGTGTTCGACGGCGTGGCCCATGCCAGCGTGCTGGCCCACCCAGAGCTCTATCAGCGGGCGTTTGTGGTCAGTTCCTTCGGCAAGACTTACCACGTCACTGGCTGGAAAACCGGGTATGTGGTTGCGCCTCCAGCGCTGACCGCTGAACTGCGCAAGGTGCATCAATATGTCAACTTCTGCGGGGTGACCCCTTTGCAGTACGCGTTGGCTGACTTCATGGCCGAACACCCGGAACACGTCGAAGAACTGCCGGCTTTTTACCAGGCCAAGCGTGATCTGTTCTGCGACCTGCTGACGCCATCGCGCTTCAGCTTTACCCGGGTGGCCGGTACCTACTTCCAACTGGTGGATTACTCACAGATTCGCCCGGACCTGGATGACGTCGCCATGTCGTTGTGGATGACCCGCGAACACGGTGTGGCGACGATTCCGGTGTCGGTGTTCTATCAGCACCCACCCGAAGGCCAGCGCCTGGTGCGCCTGTGTTTTGCCAAACGCGAGGAGACGCTGCAACAAGCGGCGGAGAAACTATGCGTGATTTGAGTACATTGCCCGACCTGAATATCGCCCTGGTCCAAACCAGCCTGGTGTGGCATGACCGTCAGGCCAACCTCGAACATTTTGAGCTGCTGCTGGAACAGGCCAGGGGCGCCGATCTGATTGTGTTGCCGGAGATGTTTACCACCGGTTTCTCAATGGAATCGCAGACCCTAGCAGAGCGGGAAAACGG
Source organism: Pseudomonas sp. M5A4_2d (assembly GCF_053345295.1). NCBI lineage: Bacteria > Pseudomonadati > Pseudomonadota > Gammaproteobacteria > Pseudomonadales > Pseudomonadaceae > Pseudomonas > Pseudomonas sp. M5A4_2d. The sequence goes on from NZ_JBKEZW010000009.1 coordinate 51,418, forward strand.
CCCGACCCAGCACTGGCTCCAAGCTCAGGCGGCGAAATACAACGCTGTGGTCACCGGGAGCGTGATCATCCAGGCCGCCGACGGCAGCCACCGCAACCGCCTGCTGTGGGCGCGGCCGGATGGCGAGGTGCTGCATTACGACAAGCGCCACCTGTTCCGTATGGCGGGCGAGCACGACCATTACACGCCGGGCGAGCGTCAGGTGCAGTTTGAGTTGAAGGGCTGGCGTATCCGTCCGCTGATTTGCTACGACCTGCGCTTCCCGGTGTGGAGTCGAGATGCTCAGGACACGGATTTGCTGCTGTATACCGCCAACTGGCCGGGTGCGCGGCGCCAGCATTGGAATCGGCTGTTACCGGCGCGAGCCATCGAGAATCTGTGCTACGTGGCTGCAGTGAATCGGGTGGGTACGGATGGCAAAGGCTTTGCCTACACCGGGGACAGTCAGGTGCTGGATTTCCAGGGTGAGACACTGCTGAGCGCGGGGGAGGCGGACGGGGTGTTTCAGGTGTGCCTGAATGCTGCGGAGTTGGCGGCGTATCGCACCAAGTTTCCGGCGAATCTGGATGCCGATGACTTTCAGTTTGTCTGATAGGCCGCTATCGCGGGCAAGCCCGCTCCCACAGGTGAATGCATTCCAAATGTGGGAGCCGGGCTTGCCCGCGATGAGGCCCTAGTAGACACCACAAATAAAAAGGCCCCTGGATTCTCACCCAGGGGCCTTTTGCATTTCAGGGGTAAGGCTTACGCCGCTTTTGCTTCCAGCTGGCTCAACGAGCGGTTCAGCGCACTGAACACCGCTTTAAAGCTGGCCGTGGTGATGTTTTCATCAATCCCCACACCGTGCACCGGACGCTCGCCATTCACGCGCAGTTCGATGTAAGCCGCGGCTTTGGCGTTGGTGCCGGCACCGATGGCGTGTTCGTTGTAGTCCATGATCTCGACCTTGATCGGCAGCGCGGCAACCAGCGCTTCGAGGGTGCCGTAGCCCTTGCCGTGCCAGCGCAGGTTGGTTTCGCCCTGGCCTTTGCCCGAGACTTCCACTTCCACCGTGCTGTTGCCGTTCTCTTCCTGCAGGCGATGGCTGACCAGCGCATACGGCGTATTGGCTTGCAGGTATTCACGCTGCAACAAGGCGTAGATCTGCGGTGCGGTCATTTCCAGGCCGACGCGATCGGTTTCAGCCTGTACCACTTGGCTGAATTCGATCTGCATGCGGCGCGGCAAGCTGATGTCGTATTCCTGCTCCAGCAGGTAGGCGATGCCGCCTTTGCCCGACTGGCTGTTTACACGAATCACCGCCTCGTAGCTGCGGCCGATATCGGCCGGGTCGATCGGCAAGTACGGTACTTCCCACAGCGCGTCGGCTTTTTGCTGGGTAAAGCCCTTGCGGATCGCGTCCTGGTGGGAGCCGGAGAACGCGGTGTGTACCAGGTCGCCAACGTAGGGGTGACGTGGGTGCACTTGGATCTGGTTGCACTCCTCGACGACTTTGCGCACGCCGTCGATGTCGGAGAAGTCCAGTTGCGGGTCAAGGCCCTGGGTGTACATGTTCAAGGCCACGGTGACCAGGTCGACGTTGCCGGTACGCTCGCCGTTGCCGAACAGGCAGCCTTCGACACGGTCGGCGCCGGCCATCAGGCCCAGCTCGGTGGCGGCCACGCCGGTGCCACGGTCGTTGTGGGTGTGCAGGCTGATGATCACGCTGTCACGGCGGTTGATATGGCGACCGAACCACTCGATCTGGTCGGCATAGATGTTCGGCGTGGCGCATTCAACCGTGGCCGGCAGGTTGAGGATCATCTTGTGCTCTGGTGTCGGGTTCCATACCTCGATCACCGCGTCACAGACTTCCTTGGCGAACTCCAGCTCTGTAGCGCTGAAGGTTTCCGGGGAGTATTCGAAGGTCCACTGGGTTTCCGGCTGCTGCGCGGCGTATTTGACGAACAGCTTGGCCGCGTTGACTGCGATGGCCTTGATGCCGTCCTTGTCCTGGTTGAACACGATGCGGCGGAACGACGGCGAGGTCGCGTTGTACAGGTGCACAATGGCTTTTTTCGCACCGCGCAGTGATTCGAAGGTGCGTGCGATCAAGTCTTCACGGCCCTGGGTCAGCACCTGGATGGTGGTGTCCTCGGGGATGTGGTTGTCTTCGATCAGGGTGCGCACGAAGTCGAAGTCGGTTTGCGAAGCGGCTGGGAACGAGGCCTCGATTTCCTTCACGCCGACGGCGACCAGCGTCTTCCAGAAGCGCAGCTTTTTCACCGCGTCCATCGGCTCGATCAGCGACTGGTTGCCATCACGCAGGTCGGAGCTGCACCAGATCGGCGCTTCGGTGATGGTTTTCGACGGCCAGGTGCGGTCCGGGATATCGATGGTCGGGAACGCACGGTACTTCGAAGACGGGTCTTTGAGCATGCTCATCGGGAAATCCTTTGTGGTAAGGGCCGAGAAAAGGCGGCCTGCCGTAAAACTGTTATTGGGGGCGAAGCTGGGGACGAGGCAGAACGATTCAGCCTGGCAGTCGTGCGCTGACGAGGCACAGGCTGCGGTGCTGGCGGAGCTGAATGAGGGTGTGAGAGGTTTTCATAAGCTCAACCCTAACCGCCGGGGTGAAAGATGGCAAGCAGTCGAGAAAAATTGAGAGAAGTTCTGCTATGGGTGTGGGAAACGAGATTTTATGGTGGGAAACAACTGGGTTGCTTGTTTTAATTGCGCGCCCTTTAAGGGGCGCGCAATTGTGTCATTCAGGGCTGGAAAGCGCCGATAAAGATCGCCGGGTCCACCCGTGCGTCATTGAGGCTGATGTTCCAGTGCATGTGTGGCCCGGTCGCACGGCCTGTTGAACCGACCTTGCCCACCACCGCGCCGCGCGCCAGTGTGTCACCGACCTTTACGTCGATCTTCGACATATGACAGAACATGCTGATAAAGCCTTGGCCATGGTCGACAAACACGGTATTGCCGTTAAAGAAGTAATTACCGGTGAGGATCACCTTGCCTGCCGCCGGGGTCTTGATCGGCGTGCCGGCACCTACGGCGAAGTCCAGGCCTGAATGGGGATTGCGTTCTTCACCATTGAAGAACCGACGCACGCCGAACTTGCTCGACAGCGGCCCGTTGACCGGCTTGTCCAGCAGCAAGTTGCTGGGCGTGTTCGGGCTGAAGCTGCGGTAGGCCTTGAGCTGAACGGCCAGTTCGCCCTCGATGCGTTTGAGTTGCGCCGGGTCCGGGTTCACCTGGCTTTTGTTCTTCAGGGTGATGTGCTGCTCGGGGTACTTCTTGAACCCCACCACAAACGGCAGGTTTTGCCCGCCACTGCTGATGCGTTGAGTGCCAGGTTTGACCGTCAGCGGTATCCCGACAATCGCCAGCCAGTTGTTCTGTTCCTTGACCACTAACACTGGCCGGTTCTGGTAGGTGGCTTTAGGCGCTGCCGCTGAAGTACCCAGGTCAACCACCGCGACGCCACCGGGCACCGGCTTGTTCAGCAGCCGAGTAATGTAGCTGTCGGCATGGGCGGTGAAGGTGAGGCACAACAGCATCAACAAGCTCAATAAACGTGGCATCAATCAATCCAGTAACGAAAGGGTGACGGGCGTCAGGTGGTTATCTTCCACCCGCACCTGCAGTTGGCCTTCACCGAGGCGTGCGGTCAGGCGCTGGCCAGTGTGGGTTTGCGCGGCGTTGCGGATCGCCTGGCCACGCTCGTCCAGCAAGATGCTGTAACCACGGCCGAGAGTCGCCAGCGGGCTGACCACTTGCAGCGTCTGCACCTGGCTTTGCAGTTGCAGGCGACGCGCCTTGAGACCTTCGCGCATGGCGCGGGGCAGGCGTTCGGCGAGGCTGTCCAGGCGTTGGCGCAGCAGGGCCAACTGACGGCCGGGGTGCTGGCCGGCGAGGCGGGTTTCCAGGCGGATCAAGCGTTCGCGACGGGTATTGAGGCTGCGCTCGAAAGCACGGCGCATCCGCATGTCCAGGTCATCCAGGCGCTGGGCCTGCTGGCGCAGGCGTTCGCCCGGGTGGCGCAGGCGGCGAGCCATGCCTTCCAGGCGCAGACGGTCGTGGGACAGCCGGTTGCGCATCAGCATCACCAGCCGGCGGTGCAGGTTTTCGACTTGGCGCACCCAATGGCTGGCGTCGGGTGCGAGCAACTCGGCGGCAGCGGAGGGTGTAGGCGCGCGCACGTCGGCGACGAAGTCGCAGATCGACACATCGGTCTCATGGCCGACGGCGCTGACGATCGGCGTTACGCAGGCATCCACCGCGCGCGCCACGGCTTCTTCGTTGAAGCACCACAGGTCTTCCAGCGAACCACCGCCACGGGCCAGGATCAGCGCATCAAACCCTCGCGCATCGGCCAGCTTCAGGGCGCGCACAATCTGCGAAACGGCTTCGCGGCCTTGCACGGCAGTGGGGATCAATGTCAGTTCAACGTTCGGCGCCCTGCGGCCGAACACGCTGATGATGTCGCGGATCACCGCGCCGGTTGGCGAACTGATAATGCCGATGCGCCGAGGGTGCGCCGGCAACGGCACCTTGCGTTCGGCACTGAACAAGCCTTCGGCGCTGAGCTTTTCCTTTAATGCATCGAAGGCCAGGCGCAGCGCGCCATCACCGGCAGGCTCTACGGTGTCGAGGATCAACTGGTAGTCGCCACGGCCCTCAAACAGCGAGACCTTGCCACGCACTTTAACGGCCAGGCCGTCCTTCAATGCCTGGCGCACCCTGGCGGCATTGTTGCGAAACAACGCGCAACGCACTTGGGCGCCGCTGTCCTTGAGGGTGAAATACACGTGGCCAGAGGCCGGGCGGGCGAGGTTGGAGATCTCGCCTTCGACCCAGATATTGGTGAACACGTCCTCCAGCAACACCCGCGCGCGGCCGTTGAGCTGGCTGACAGTCAGGACTTCGCGGTCCAGGCCCAGACGGGCAAAAGGATCTTTAATCATGGGCGGCAGTTTATAGGCATTCGTGCAAGGTTTGGCAGAATTGCTCGACCAGCGCGCTCGGCGCCTGGTGGCAGGCGAGGGCGACGGTGCTGAGGCTGTCCGGGTCGGCCAGGGGCAAAAAGTGCAGATTGGCAGGGGCGATGTCCTGCATGGATTTTGGTAACAAGGCAATACCGAAGCCGGCCTGGATCAATTGCAGCTGGGTCGTCTTGCGCGACATCACTCGCGCCGCCTTGGGGAAAAAACCTGCGCGCATACAGAGCTCGGCTGACAGGTAACTCAGGCCACCGCGTTGTGGGTGAGGAATAGAGATAAACGCTTCTTCCCTGAGCTGCGCCAATTCGACCGGTGTGTCGCTGCGCGCCAAGGGGTGATCCGGCGGCACCGCCAGCAACAGCTGCTCGCTGTATAAAGGCACCACACGCACACCTTCGCGCTGGCGCAACACCGGCAAGCGCAACAGCCCAACGTCCAGGCGGCCGTCGGCAATTTCCTCCAGTTGCGCTTCAGAGGACAGTTTGACGATGTCCATCGACACGCCCGGGCAGCGCGCCAGCCAGGTGCTGATGCCGTGCAGCAACGGCCCGCTCATCGGCACGGTGCTCGAATGGCTCAGGCGCAGCGTGCCAAACTGGCCATTGCCCACCTGCGTGGCCATTTCGCTGGCTTTGAGCAACTCGCTCAGCAGGTTGCGCGCCCGAGGGTAGAAGGCTTCACCGGCCGCCGTGAGCCGGGGTTGGCGCGCGGTGCGTTCGAACAAGGGAGTTTGCAGCTGTTTTTCCAGCGCCTTGATCTGTCGACTCAAGGCTGACTGCGCCACAAACAAACGTTCGGCCGCGGCGCTGAAGCTGCCGCTGTCGGCAATTTCGACGAAGTAGCGCAGTTGGCGAGTAGAGATCACGCGTCATGCCTTTTCGAGATGGGTGGAGGACTTTGTAGATATTAGTCGCAACGCTCGATGATGGCTAAAGTGACGGCCATCTCTTTCAAGGAAGTGCCCATGAGCCCGGTTGAGCTGATGAGTCAGTGGTCGTTTGGCAGCGTTGATTGGCTGATGATCGGCCTCGGTATTGTCGTGGCCTATATCGTGTTTGGTATCGCCGGGTTTGGCACGGCGCTGGTCGCGGGGCCGATCCTGATTGTGTTTATGCCATTGTCGAAGATCATCCCGCTGCTGGTGCTGCTGGATTTTGTCGCCGCCTTTGGCAACCTGCTGCAATCGCGGCGGGACGTGAACACGCCCGAGCTGTTGCGATTGCTGCCGTGCATGGCGGTGGGTTGCATACTCGGCGTGATCTTCTTGCTCAACCTGCATTCAGACCTGTTGCTGCTATTGATGGGGCTGTTTATCAGCGCCTACGCGATCTACAGCCTGGCGGTAAAAACCCGTCCGACACAGCTGGCGGCGGGCTGGTCGATTCCCATGGGCACCGTCGGCGGGCTGTTTGGTGCGTTGTTTGGCAGTGGCGGCTTTTTATATGCGATCTACCTGAACAGCCGTTTACCCAAGGACGCGGCGCGCGCCACGCAAAGTGCGCTGATCAGTTGCAGCACGGTGGTGCGCCTGAGCCTGTTTCTGATTGCCGGGGTGTATGCTGACGTGCCGCTGTTGATGTTGGCGTTGTGCCTGTTGCCGGCGATGGCCCTGGGGCTGTGGTTCGGGCGCCGGCTGACGATGCGTATGTCCCGTGAAGCCTTTGTAAAGCTGGTGACGTGGTTGGTGTTGGCCAGTGGCATTGCGTTGATCGGGCGGTACTTGAGCACTTGACCTGATTTCTTCAGGGATTAAGCTGCCAGCCTTTAGGGCCTCTTCGCGAGCAAGCCCGCTCCCACATTTGAATGTATTCGCAAATCAAAATGTGGGAGCGGGCTTGCTCGCGAAGGCGCCAGACGCCACACCGCAGGGCTCCCAGGCACCATGAACTCGCAAAGCATCCTTGTCCCGAAAATCTCCACCTTGCCCGTCCACGAACCCCGCGCGCGGGCGATCGTGCGCTGGCTGGTGCGCAAGAACATCATCAAGGAAGAACTGACCACCTGCGGCCGCACCGGCAACCGCATGGCTTACGCGCTGGCCGATGGCGCCCGCGCCGTGGTGCTGCACCCCGAAGCGCTGCCGTTCAACGAGCCGGTCAACGGCCTGGAGATCATCTACAAGCGCTGCATCTATACCCCGGCCAAGGGCTTTCTCGAAGAGGCCGGCTGCCCGGAATGCCTCAAGGAAGTTGGCGAGGCGCTGTTCGAAAGCCTCGAAGACTGGATGCCCGGCCACACCGACAACTTCACCTGCCCGCTGTGTGGGCATGAGGATGACATCAACGGGTTTCTGTTCCTGCAGGAATGCGGGTTTTCCAACCTGGGTTTCATCTTCAACAATTGGGCGGAGGCGGGTTTCAAGCAGAGCTTTATCGACGAATTTGCCGACTGGCTGGACCAGAAGATGAGTTGGGTCAAAGTCGAGCTTTAATCCATCTATCAGTATTACCAAGTTTGTCAGAGTTTTACATTGAGCCTGACCGGGTGCATGTATATAATGGCGCGCTTCCATTTTCCCGCTCGGGAGCCCCCGCGATGCTGCGTATCAGCCAAGAAGCTCTGACATTCGACGACATTCTCCTAGTGCCCGGTTATTCCGAGGTGCTTCCTAACGAAGTCAGTCTCAAGACCCGCCTAACCCGTGGCATCGAGCTGAATATTCCCCTGGTTTCTGCTGCCATGGACACCGTCACCGAAGCCCGTTTGGCAATCGCCATGGCTCAGGAAGGCGGCATCGGCATCATCCACAAGAACATGACCATCGAGCAGCAAGCTGCCGAAGTGCGCAAGGTCAAGCGTTACGAAGCCGGTGTGGTGAAAGATCCCATCACCATCGAAGCCGACGCCACCGTGCGTGACCTGTTCGACCTGACCCGCCTGCACAACATCTCCGGCGTTCCGGTGCTGCACGATGGCGACCTGGTCGGCATCGTCACTTCCCGTGACGTGCGTTTCGAGAACCGTCTTGAAGTCACCGTCCGCGAAGTGATGACGCCTAAAGAGCGCCTCGTCACTGTCAAGGAAGGCGCCGACAAGAACGATGTGCGCGAACTGCTGCACAAGCACCGCATCGAGCGCGTGCTGATCGTCGATGACAAATTCGCCCTCAAAGGCATGATGACCGTCAACGACATCGAAAAAGCCAAGGCTTACCCGCTGGCCAGCAAGGATGACCAAGGTCGTCTGCGTGTTGGCGCGGCAGTCGGCACCGGTAAAGACACCGGTGACCGTGTTGCGGCCCTGGTCGCTGCCGGTGTTGACGTGGTGGTGGTCGACACTGCCCACGGTCACTCCAAAGGCGTGATCGACCGCGTTCGCTGGGTCAAACAGAATTTCCCTGACGTGCAGGTGATCGGCGGCAACATCGCCACCGGCGCAGCCGCCAAGGCTCTGGCCGAAGCCGGCGCCGATGCGGTCAAGGTTGGTATCGGCCCTGGCTCGATCTGCACCACGCGTATCGTCGCCGGTGTGGGCGTGCCGCAAATCAGCGCCATCGCCAACGTTGCCGCTGCCCTTGAAGGCACTGGCGTTCCGTTGATCGCCGACGGCGGCATCCGTTTCTCCGGTGACCTGTCCAAGGCCATCGTTGCCGGTGCTTCCTGCGTGATGATGGGCTCGATGTTCGCCGGTACTGAAGAAGCGCCGGGCGAGATCGAACTGTTCCAGGGCCGTTCGTACAAGGCTTACCGTGGCATGGGTTCGCTGGGCGCCATGTCCCAGGCACAAGGCTCCTCCGACCGCTACTTCCAGGACTCCTCGGCAGGCGCCGAGAAGCTCGTTCCGGAAGGCATCGAAGGCCGTGTTCCTTACAAGGGCACCCTGAGCGCGATCATCCATCAACTGATGGGCGGCCTGCGTTCCTCGATGGGCTACACCGGCAGCGCCGACATCGAAGAAATGCGCACCAAGCCAGAGTTCGTACGGATCACCGGCGCCGGCATGGCTGAATCCCATGTCCACGACGTGCAGATCACCAAGGAAGCGCCAAACTACCGCGTAGGTTGAGGCTTCCAGCAAAACGTTAAGTAACCGGGGCTGTTCTTTCAGCCCCGAGTTGTTTCTGATTCATTAGACGAGACTGACTTCATGGCCCTCGACATTCACGCCCACCGCATCCTGATCCTCGACTTCGGTTCCCAGTACACCCAACTGATCGCCCGCCGCGTGCGTGAAATTGGCGTGTACTGCGAACTGCACCCGTTCGACATGGACGACGAAGCGATCCGCGAATTCGCACCTAAAGGCGTCATCCTCGCCGGTGGCCCCGAGTCCGTGCACGAAGCCAACAGCCCGCGCTGCCCGCAAGCCGTATTTGACCTGGGCGTGCCTGTCTTCGGTATCTGCTACGGCATGCAGACCATGGCCGAGCAACTGGGTGGCAAGGTTGAAGGTTCCGAGCTGCGTGAATTCGGTTATGCCCGTGTCGACGTGGTCGGCAAAAGCCGCCTGCTGGACGGCATCGAAGACCACATCGACGCCGACGGCCTGTTCGGCCTCGACGTATGGATGAGCCACGGTGACAAGGTCACCAAGATGCCGCAAGACTTCCACATCCTGGCCAGCACCCCGAGCTGCCCGATCGCCGGCATGTTCAACGACGAGCGCGGCTACTACGGCGTGCAGTTCCACCCGGAAGTGACCCACACCAAGCAAGGCGGCCGCATCCTGTCGCGCTTCATCCTCGACATCTGCGAGTGTGAAGCCCTGTGGACCCCGTCGAAAATCGCCGAAGACGCGATTGCCAACGTGCGTGCCCAGGTCGGCACCGACAACGTGCTGCTCGGCCTGTCCGGCGGCGTTGACTCCTCCGTAGTTGCCGCGCTGCTGCACAAAGCCATCGGCGACCAGCTGACTTGCGTCTTCGTCGACAACGGCCTGCTGCGCCTGCACGAAGGTGAGCAAGTGATGGCCATGTTCGCCGAGAACATGGGCGTCAAAGTGATCCGCGCCAACGCAGAAGATCAGTTCTTGAATAACCTGGCCGGCGAGTCCGACCCGGAGAAGAAGCGCAAGATCATCGGCCGCACCTTCATCGACGTCTTCGATGCCCAGGCCAAACACCTGGACAACATCAAGTACCTCGCCCAGGGCACCATCTACCCTGACGTGATCGAGTCGGCCGGCGCCAAGAGCGGCAAGGCCCACGTGATCAAGTCCCACCACAACGTGGGTGGCCTGCCTGAGGAAATGAACCTCAAGCTGGTAGAACCGCTGCGCGAACTGTTCAAGGACGAAGTCCGCCGTCTGGGCCTGGAACTCGGCCTGCCGTACGACATGGTCTACCGCCACCCATTCCCAGGCCCGGGCCTGGGCGTGCGCATCCTGGGTGAAGTGAAGAAGGAATACGCCGACCTGCTGCGTCGCGCCGACCACATCTTCATCGAAGAACTGCGCAAAGCCGACTGGTACCACAAAGTCAGCCAGGCGTTCGTGGTGTTCCAGCCGGTGAAATCGGTTGGCGTTGTAGGCGATGGCCGTCGTTACGCCTGGGTTGTGGCCCTGCGTGCCGTAGAAACCATCGACTTCATGACCGCACGTTGGGCGCACCTGCCGTACGAACTGCTGGAAACTGTCAGCGGCCGTATCATCAATGAGATCGAAGGTATTTCGCGCGTGACGTATGACGTGTCGAGCAAGCCGCCGGCGACGATTGAGTGGGAGTGATCCTGCGTAGCAGGTGAGCGCTGAATAACAAAACCCCGGCCATGTGCCGGGGTTTTGTGTTTCTGGAATACGCTAAATCAAACACCATCGATCAAAAGTGTGGGAGCGGGCTTGCTCGCGAATGCGGTGTGTCAGTTGATGAACAGGTGACTGATACCCCGCATTCGCGAGCAAGCCCGCTCCCACATTTGATCTTCGCTCGGGCCTCAGCGCCGGGCAATGTCCGAAAAATAAAACTTATCCAACGTATGCCGTGACTCGGTGTACTCGAACTGCCGCCCGTCCTGCAAAAACGTCTGGTTACTCACCACGATCACATGGCTTTGCCCATCCAGGTCCAGATGTGCCTGGTCGTCTTTGCTGCGGGGCAGGGCTTCGATGGTGCGCTGCGCGTAGCTGATCTGCAGCTGCAAGGTGTCTTCGATAAACGCATAGATCGACTGCTCGGCGATGTCACGGTCCAGGCCTGGGATCAGGTCGGCGACGAAGTGGTTGATGTCGAGGATCACCCGTTTGCCGCCGATGCGTCGTACCCGTTTGATCCGCGTGATCAGCGTGCCGGGCTCGGCTTCGATGTGTTGCAGCAGTGAGCCTTCCAGCGGCAACTGGCTGAATTCGACGACGTCGGTGCGTACGTCATCGCCCAGGTCGGCGTGGGTTTCGTGGAAGCTGACGATGCCACCCAGTTGGAACTCGATCGGGTTGGGCGACAGCACGAAGGTGCCCTTGCCGTGGATTTTTTGCGCAAACCCGCGTTCCTGCAGCTGCTCGATAGCGCGGCGCACGGTGCCACGGCTGGCTTGGTAGACGTCCATCAGTTCGGTTTCGGAGGGAAGGCGCGTGCCGCGTTGCAGGCGTTCAGTGGTGATGTTGGCAAGCAGATCGGTATAGATCTGGTTGTATTTGCTCATGGCGATGGCTCTGTGCCCGACGTGATGAAGGGTGAACGGTGTTCAAGGCAGGAACCTTAGTGGCAGAGGTGGGCTTTGTCCATTGGGCCCAAGTGGAATAAGAGAAATGTCTGACTTAAAACTCAGAAAAATAAACATTTCTTAACTCGTACAGACGAGTTATTGCTTTAACTCGTACAGACGAGTATTTTTGCCCTCGGCGTGCTGCCAATGACTGCCCCCAAATAAAAAAATCAAAGTGGATACCAAGCATGAGCCACGATTATTCGAATATCGCCCGCGAGATTCTCGAGAACCTCGGGGGCAGCGACAACCTTGAGCAAGCTGCCCACTGCGTGACGCGTCTGCGCCTCGCGCTCAAGGACCCGAGCCTGGTCAAGAGCAGTGCGTTGAACCAGGTCGATCTGGTCAAAGGCTCGTTCTTCACCGGTGGTTTGTTTCAGGTGGTGATCGGCCCGGGTGAAGTGGAAAAGGTCTACGCCGCACTGCGCGAACAGACCGGCCTCGCCGCCGCCACCATCGCCGACGTGAAGAAGAAGGGCGCCGACAAGACCAACGCGATGCAGCGTCTGGTGCGGGTGTTCTCCGATGTGTTCATGCCGATCCTGCCCGCACTGATCATCGCCGGCCTGCTGATGGGCGTGAACAACCTGATGGGCGCCAAAGGCATGTTCATCGAGGGCAAGACGCTGCTGGAGGCCTATCCGAACCTGGACGGCCTGTGGAGCCTGATCAACCTGATGGCCAACACCTCGTTCGTGTTCCTGCCGGCGCTGGTGGGGTGGTCGGCGGCCAAGCGCTTTGGCGGCAGTGAAATCCTCGGCATCGTGCTCGGCCTGATGCTGGTGCACCCCGATCTGCTCAACGCGTGGAACTACGGCAAGGCAGTCGCCGGGCTCGATGGCCAGAGCCTGCCTTACTTCGATATTTTCGGCTGGTTCAAGATCGAAAAAGTCGGCTACCAGGGGCAGATCCTGCCAATTCTGATGGCGGCCTATGTGATGAGCGTGATTGAAAAATGGCTGCGCGCACGGGTGCCGAATGCGATTCAACTGCTCGTTGTGCCCATCACCACCATCGTCGTCACCGGCGTGCTGGCCCTGGCAATCATCGGCCCGGTCACCCGCCACCTCGGCATCCTGATCACCGAAGGCGTAGTCACCCTGTTTGACCTGGCGCCGATGGTCGGCGGAGCGATTTTCGGCCTGCTGTATGCGCCGCTCGTTATCACCGGCATGCACCACATGTTCCTCGCCGTGGACCTGCAGCTTATCTCGACCCAGGGGGGCACCTTTATCTGGCCGATGATCGTGATGTCCAACCTGGCCCAGGGCAGCGCCGCGCTTGGTGTGTTCTACATGACCCGCAACGCGCGGGACAAAAGCATGGCTTCCACCTCGGCCATTTCTGCTTACTTCGGTATCACTGAACCGGCGATGTTCGGGGTGAACCTGCGCTTCAAGTTTCCGTTCTATGCCGCGCTGCTGGGCTCGGCGTTGGGCAGCATTTTCCTGTCGTTGAACAAGGTGACCGCCTCGGCCATCGGCGTCGGTGGTTTGCCGGCGTTTATCTCAATTCTTCCGCAGTACATCCCGGTTTTTGTCATCGGCATGGTCATCGCGATTGTGGTGCCGTTTGTTCTGACCTGTGCGTTGAGCATGAAGATTGTGCGGCCGGGGTATCGCGTCGCTTGATCGATCGCTATCGCAGGCAAGCCAGCTCCCACATTTGAATGTGTTCACAAATCAAAGTGGGAGCCGGGCTTGCCCGCGATGAGGCCCTCAAAGCCAACACACAACTTAATTGAAGGAGTCCACCATGCAAAACTGGCAACACTCGGTGATCTACCAGATCTACCCGAAAAGCTTCCACAGCCACGCGGGTAACGCCACCGGTGACCTGCTGGGCATCGTGGACAAACTCGATTACCTGAAATGGCTGGGCGTGGACTGCCTGTGGATCACCCCGTTCCTGCGCTCGCCGCAACGCGATAACGGCTACGACATCAGCGACTACTACGCCATCGACCCCAGCTACGGGACCATGGCCGATTGTGACCTGCTGATCAGCGAAGCGGCCAAGCGCGGCATCAAGCTGATGCTCGACATTGTGGTCAACCATACCTCCATCGAGCATGAGTGGTTCCAGCAGGCGCGCAGCAGCCTCGACAACCCGTACCGCGACTTCTACATCTGGCGCGACCAGCCGAATAACTGGGAATCCAAGTTCGGCGGCTCGGCCTGGGAATACGAGGCGCAAACCGGCCAGTACTTCCTGCACCTGTTCGACCACACCCAGGCTGACCTGAATTGGGACAACCCCAAAGTGCGTGCCGAAGTGTTCAAGCTGATGCGCTTCTGGCGTGACAAAGGCGTGGGTGGCTTCCGCCTGGATGTGATCAACCTGATCTCCAAGCCTGCCGATTTCCCCGAAGACAACACCGACGGCCGCCGCTTCTACACCGACGGCCCGAACGTGCATGAATACCTGCAGGAAATGCACCGCGAAGTCTTCGAGGGCCATGACCTGATCAACGTTGGCGAGATGTCGTCGACCAGCCTGGAACACTGCATCCGCTATTCGAATCCTGCATCGAAAGAGTTGTCGATGACCTTCAACTTTCATCACCTGAAAGTGGATTACCCGAACCTGCAAAAGTGGGTGAAGGCTGACTTCGATTTCCTGCAACTCAAGCAGATTTTTTCCGACTGGCAGCTGGGCATGCAGGCCGGTGGCGGCTGGAACGCGCTGTTCTGGTGTAACCACGACCAGCCGCGGGTGGTCTCGCGGTTTGGTGACGACGGTGAGTACCGCGTGGTCTCGGCCAAGATGCTCGCCACCGCGCTGCACTTCCTCCAGGGCACGCCGTATGTGTACCAGGGCGAAGAACTGGGCATGACCAATCCGGGGTTCGACAAGATTGATCAGTACCGAGATGTCGAGACGCTGAACATCTTCCGGCTCAAGCGCGATGCCGGTGAGTCCGAGGCGTCGAGCATGGCGGCGATCATGCAGAAGTCGCGCGACAACGGCCGCACGCCGATGCAGTGGAGCACGCAGGCCAATGCCGGTTTCAGCAGCGGGGAACCGTGGATCGGTATTCCGGACAACGCGGCGCAGATCAACGTCGAAAGCCAACTGGACGACCCGGATTCGGTGCTGCATCACTACCGCGCGCTGATTGCGTTGCGTCGTCACGAGCCGCTGATCCAGGAGGGTGTTTATCGCCAACTGCTGCAAGACCACCTCCAGGTCTGGGCGTATCTGCGCGAAGGCGATGGCGAGCGCTTGTTGGTGCTGAACAATTTTTACGGCACACCCTGCGAAATCCAACTGCCGGAAGGCGTCATCAGTGCGGCGAACGAGCAACGCCTGCTGATCAGCAATTACCCCGAATGCCCATTGCGTTCGAGCACGGTGGTGTTGCGACCTTATGAGTCGTTTGTGCTGCACCTCAAGGACTGAGACCCGCTTCAACCCCTGTATGGGAGTGCAGGGGCGCTTCACCAAAACATAATAAAAATATTGGAGTGCTTCATGAAAACAACAATAAAGCTGGGCCTTATTGCGTCGTGTCTTACCGCCCCTTTTGCCGCTCAGGCCCTCGAATTTGCCGGTTACTTGCGCAGCGGCGCGGGCACGTCGACGGGCAGTGGCAAGCAACAGTGTTTCCAACTGCCGGGAGCGCAATCGAAATACCGTCTGGGTAACGAATGCGAGCAGTACGCTGAATTTGAATTGCGCCAGGACCTGCTGACCCTCGACGACGGCTCGGTGCTCAGCGTCGATGCCATGGCGTCCCTGTACAACAAGTACGACCGCGCCCTGAAATTCCAGGGTGAAGACAACGGCTCGGCGCGCATGCCGCAGATGTATGCGCAGTGGTCCAACCTGCCCAGTCTCAATGGCGGTTCGTTGTGGGCCGGCCGGCGTTACTACAAGCGTAACGACATCCATATCTCCGACTTCTACTACTGGAACCAGAGCGCCACGGGCGGCGGTATCGAGGACGTGTTGATCGGTGACCTCAAGTACAGCTACGCCCTCTCGCGCAAGGACAACCTGTACCAGAAGGAATACGCCACCCGTCACGACTTCAACGTCGCAGGCTTCAAGACCAACCCCGGCGGTGAGCTGGAGTTCGGCTTGAGCTACATCGAAAAAGCCGGCGGGCGTGACGCCAACAGCGGTTGGGCGATCACGGCTCAGCACGTGCAAAAACCTTTCCTTGGCGGTAAGAACAAATTCGCCTTGCAGTACGGCGAAGGCCCCGGAACGGGCTTGGGTTATACCGGCGACACCGCGCTGGACAAGAGCAGCAAAAGTTACCGCGCCGTGGAGTTTTTTGACTGGCAGGTGACCCCGCGATTCGGCGGGCAGATCGAGGCGGTGTACCAGAAAGACATCCGTCCTGGCAGCCAGGACCAGACCTGGATGTCCATCGGCGTGCGCCCGGCGTACGCCATCAGCGAGCAGTTCAAACTGGTCACCGAACTTGGGCATGATCAGGTTGAGGCCGCCGGTGGTACGCGCAAGTTGAGCAAATTTACCTTCGCCCCGACCTGGTCGCCCAACGGCCCGGATTTCTGGGCGCGTCCGGAGGTGCGTTTGTACTACACCTATGCAACCTGGAACGAAGCGGCCAAGCGCGCGGCGAATGAACTGGCGGCAGGTTCGGCGTTGTCCGACACCGGCGCGTACGGTACGGCGCGGCACGGGTCGAATGTGGGTGTGCAGGTCGAATACTGGTGGAAGTAAATCTGTAAATGTACGCGGACTAAATGTGGGAGCGGGCTTGCTCGCGAAAGCGGTGGGTCATCCAATACATGTGTCGCCTGATACACCGCATTCGCGAGCAAGCCCGCTCCCACATTTGATCTTCGTCATCCCAGGACTCACATCCACCCTATGATTTTTACAGAACAAAACAGCAGGTGAAGTCATGACCACAACTCAACCCCTGGAACTGCTGGCGCCCCTGTCCGGGGTGCTGCTGGCGCTGGATCAGGTGCCCGACCCAGTGTTCGCCAGTCGCGTGATCGGCGACGGCCTGTGCATCGATCCCACCTCGCAAACCCTGTGCGCGCCGTTGGCCGGGGTGATCACCAATATCCAGGACAGTGGTCATGCGGTCAGCGTGACCGACGACAATGGCGTCCAGGTGCTGATGCATATCGGCCTGGACACCGTGAACCTGGCGGGTCAGGGCTTCCGCCGGCTGGTGCAGGAAGGCCAGCGGGTGGAGGCCGGGCAGCCGCTGATTGAGTTCGATGCCGACTACGTGGCGCTCAATGCGCGCAGTTTGCTGACCTTGATGCTGGTGGTCAGTGGCGAACCGTTTACGCTGCTGGCCGAGGACGGCGGTGTGGTGGATGCAGGCCAGCCGCTGTTGCGAGTATCGCCGGGGGAGGGCGCTCCCGCAGCGGTCGAGGAGGAGGGCGATGCGCGGTTTTCCAAGCCGCTGACCTTGCCCAATACCAACGGTTTGCACGCCCGTCCTGCGGCGGTCTTTGCTCAGGCGGCGAAAGGGTTCAGTGCCAGCATTTACCTGCACAAGCAAACCCAAAGTGCCAACGCCAAGTCGCTGGTGGCGATCATGGCGCTGCAAACCGTGCAGGGCGATACCTTGCAGGTGAGTGCGGCGGGTGAGGATGCCGAGGCGGCGATCGAGGCATTGGTCGCGCTACTGGCTGAAGGGTGTGGCGAGACGGTCGCGGCACCGGCCGAGGTGGTCGAGGCTGTTGCGCCGGTATCGTCGGCGACCTTGCTGCGGGGCGTATGTGCGTCCCCGGGGTCGGCGTTTGGCCAGGTGGTGCAAGTGGCCGAGCCTGAGCTGACGATTACTGAAGCGGGCGCAGGAGAGGCGACCGAGCGGGCCATATTGGCACGTGGCCTGCTGGCGGCAACCGAGGCGCTGCAAGCCTTGCAGGCCAAGGCGGCCGGCAGTGCCCAGGCGGAGATCTTCCGCGCCCATCAAGAGCTGCTTGAAGATCCAACCCTGCTGGAGCAAGCCCATGCTCTGCTGGCCAATGGCAAAAGCGCTGCCTTTGCATGGAACCGCGCCACGGTAAACACCGCCACATTGTTCCAGGGCCTGGGCAACGCGCTGCTCGCCGAGCGCGCGGCAGACTTGGCGGATGTCGGCCAGCGCGTGCTTAAACTGATCCTCGGTGTCCAGGAGCGTGCCTGGGACTTGCCTGAGCAAACCATCCTGATCGCCGAGCAACTGACCCCGTCACAGACCGCCAGCCTGGACACACGCAAGGTCCTGGGCTTTGTCACGGTCGGCGGCGGCGCGACCAGCCATGTCGCGATCCTCGCCCGGGCACTGGGTCTTCCGGCTATTTGCGGTGTGCCAGCGCACGTGCTGGCGCTGGCCAACGGCAAACAAGTACTGCTCGACGCCGACAAAGGCGAGCTGCACCTGGACCCGGACCTGGCCGAAATTGAACAACTGCAGGCAGCCCGCCAGCAGCAGGTGCTGCGCCGTCAACGCGAAGTGGCACAGGCGGCCTTACCGGCCACCACACGCGATGGTCATCACGTTGAGGTCACGGCTAACGTCGCGTCGTTGCAGGAGGTGGAGCAATCCCTGAGCCTGGGCGGTGAAGGCGTCGGCCTGCTGCGCTCGGAGTTCCTCTACCTGGACCGCAATCGCGCACCGAGCCCCGAGGAGCAAGCCGGTACTTATAGCGCTATCGCCCGCGCCCTGGGCACCGAGCGCAATTTGGTCGTGCGCACCTTGGACGTCGGTGGCGACAAACCATTGGCCTACGTGCCGATGGAGAGCGAGACCAACCCCTTCCTCGGTTTGCGCGGTATTCGCCTGTGCCTGGAACGCCCCGCGTTATTGCGCGAGCAGTTCCGTGCGATCCTGGCGAGTGCCGGGTTTGCGCGGCTGCATATCATGCTGCCGATGGTCAGCCTGCTGTCGGAGCTGCACCTGGCGCGCAAGATTCTTGAAGAAGAAGCGCTGGCGCTGGGGCTCTGCGAACTACCGAAGCTGGGGATCATGATCGAGGTGCCTTCTGCCGCGTTGATGGCGGACGTCTTCGCGCCGCATGTGGATTTCTTCTCTATCGGCACCAATGACTTGACCCAATACACGCTGGCGATGGACCGCGACCACCCACGGCTGGCCAGCCAGGCCGACAGTTTTCATCCGTCGGTACTGCGGTTGATCGCCACCACGGTCAAGGCCGCCCATGCGCATGGCAAGTGGGTCGGCGTGTGCGGCGCGTTGGCGTCCGAAGCGCTGGCGGTGCCGGTGTTGATCGGGCTTGGCGTGGATGAATTGTCAGTGAGCGTACCGCTGATCCCGACCATCAAGGCCACGGTGCGCGAGTTGGACCTGGCCGACTGCCAGATCATCGCCCGCCAGGTGCTCGGCCTGGAAGAAGCTGCCCAAGTGCGCGAGGCCCTGCGCCTCTATCACGCGGCCACCGTTGAAACCTCACCTGTCGTGGAGCACTGAGCATGTTCGAGAAATTGCAGCGGGCGTTCTGGAAAGCCCTGACCCCGGATCTGATTGCTGAGACGGTGGTGGCGCCGCCACCGAGTTTGTTGTCGGCCGAAATGCTGAATGCGTTGGGTGGCGCGGATAATCTCAAGTCGCAGCAGCGCGTGGCGCTGACGCGGGTGCGCGTGCAGCTGCAGGATGCCGGGCGGTTGGATGCGCAGGCGCTGAAGGCGGCGGGTGTTGCGGGGGTGATGGTGTTGACTGGCGGCGTCGTGCATCTGCTCACCGGCCTCTAAGCCAGGCGGAGATCAAAAATGTGGGAGCGGGCTTGCTCGCGAAAAGGGCGTGTCAGTCGCCAGATGTATTGGCTGATCCAGCGCTTTCGCGAGCAAGCCCGCTCCCACATTGGTTTTAGGCTGTTTTGATGATTGGATTTACAACGGCGGGGTGTCTTCAGGCGGCTTGGTCTTGTCGATACCCGGCACATGCAAGTTGCCTTCGACCACCTGGTTGCCTTCCAGCTGCGGCTGGGTCACCCACGTGAGGATGTCGTAGTAGCGCCGGATGTTCGCCACAAAGTGCACCGGCTCACCGCCGCGCGCATAGCCGTAGCGGGTCTTGCTGTACCACTGCTTTTGCGCCAGGCGCGGCAGCATCTTCTTCACATCCAGCCACTTGTTCGGGTTCAGGCCTTCTCGCTTGGCCAGCGTACGCGCATCTTCCAGATGGCCGGTGCCGACGTTGTAGGCGGCGAGGGCGAACCAGGTGCGGTCCGGCTCGGCGATGCTGTCGTCCAGCTCATCCTTGATCTTGGCCAGGTACTTGGCGCCGCCCATGATGCTTTGCCTGGCGTCCAGGCGGTTGGACACGCCCATCGCCTGGGCGGTGTTCTGGGTCAGCATCATCAGGCCGCGCACGCCGGTCTTGGAGGTGACGGCCGGCTGCCACAGCGATTCCTGATAGCCGATGGCTGCCAGTAAGCGCCAATCGACTTTTTCTTCCTTGGCATAGGCTTTGAAGTGCTTTTCGTACTTGGGCAGGCGCTGCTGCAAATGCTGCGCGAAGGTGTAGGCACCGACATAGCCGAGTACATCAACGTGCCCGTAATAGCGGTCTTTAAGGCGCTGCAGCGTGCCGTTCTTCTCGACCTTGTCCAGGTAACTGTTGATCTCGTTGAGCAGGCTGTTGTCATCTCCCGCCGCCACGGCCCAGCTCTGGTTGCTGGCATTGCCGAGGTCGAACGCCACGCGCACGTTGGGGAAGTACACCTGGTTCATCGCGACTTCGTTGGAGTCCACCAGGGTCAGGTCGATTTGCCCCTCGTCCACCATGCGCAGCAGGTCGACCACCTCAACGGCGTCGGACTCTTCGTATTCAATCGCAGGGTTCTGCTTTTTAAGCTCGGCCAATTGCTCGGCGTGGGTGCTGCCCTTGAGCACCATGATCTTCTTGCCCACCAGGTCCGCCGGGGTGGTCGGGCGAGACTGGCCATTGCGGTAGATGATCTGCGGCGTCACTTCCAGATACGGATGGGAGAAGCGCACCTGCTGCGCGCGTTGCTCGCTGCTGACCAGGCCGGCGGCGGCCAGAACCGGGCCCTTGGGTTTGCCCAATTGGCCGAACAGGTCATCGAGGTTATCAGCGGTCTCGATCTCCAGCTTCACACCCAGGTCATCGGCAAAACGCTTGACCAGTTCGTACTCGAAACCGGTTTCACCGTTACGGTCCTGGAAATAGGTCGCCGGGCTGTTCCGGGTGATCACCCGCAATACGCCATCCTCCTTGATTCGCTCGAGCGTGCTGGGCTTATCAACACAGGCGCTGAGCATCAGGAAGAGTCCGGTTGCGATGAGCCATTTGGCGTATCGCGGGCGTAAAGCAGTAGGGGAGAACATCTGCGCAGTATACGCAAACGACCCTCGGCGCCATATCTCGACAGCAGGGGACTTGTCTGCTAGCGCCCGCAAAACCGGGCTGAAGCCCGCAGAAACGTGGGTTGACGAGGGTTTGTGACGGTTAAAATAACTGCGCGCAAACCCTTGGAAAACGCTCCGATACCGTGCAATCCGTGCCAACTGACGTTCGGCAGCCGCCAGCCGTGCCGTTTCGGGTGCCGTTGGCGGCGGTTTACGCTAGAATGCACGGCCTCAAAGCACACCCCTTCCCGAGGCTGTCCCGAAGATGTTGATCCTGCGCGGCGCTCCTGCCCTTTCTGCCTTTCGCCACAGCAAACTCCTTGAGCAATTGAGCCAAAAGGTTCCAGCGGTTACAGGCTTGTATGCTGAATTTGCTCACTTCGCCGACGTTACCGGCGTGTTGACCGCCGACGAACAGCAAGTGCTCGCACGCCTTCTGAAGTACGGCCCCAGCGTTCCCGTTCAAGAGCCGACCGGCCGCTTGTTCCTGGTTCTGCCGCGGTTCGGCACCATCTCGCCCTGGTCGAGCAAGGCCAGTGATATCGCGCGTAACTGCGGCCTGGAAAAAATCCAGCGCCTGGAACGCGGTATCGCTTTCTACGTCGCCGGCCAGTTCAGCGATGCCGAGGCCGAGCTGATCGCCAGCAGCCTGCACGATCGCATGACCCAGATCATCGTCAGCCAGCTGGAACAGGCTGCCGGTCTGTTCAGCCACGCCGAACCCAAGCCGCTGACCGCGATTGACGTGCTGGGCGGTGGCCGCGCCGCCCTCGAGAAGGCCAACACCGAACTGGGCCTGGCCCTGGCTGAAGACGAGATCGACTACCTGGTCAACGCCTTCATTGGCTTGAAGCGCAACCCGCACGACATCGAGCTTATGATGTTTGCGCAGGCCAACTCCGAGCACTGCCGTCACAAGATCTTCAACGCCAGTTGGGACATCGACGGCGAAAGCCAGGAAAAAAGCCTGTTCGGCATGATCAAGAACACCTACGTGATGCACAGCGAAGGCGTTCTGTCGGCTTATAAGGACAACGCTTCGGTGATCGTCGGCTCCGTCGCCGGGCGTTTCTTCCCGGACCCTGAAACCCGCCAGTACGGCGCGGTGCAGGAGCCGGTGCACATCCTGATGAAGGTTGAAACCCACAACCACCCGACCGCGATTGCCCCGTTCCCGGGCGCCGCCACCGGTTCCGGTGGCGAAATCCGTGACGAAGGTGCTACCGGCCGTGGCGCCAAGCCAAAGGCGGGCCTGACCGGTTTTACCGTGTCCAACCTGCAGATCCCGGGCTTCGAACAGCCGTGGGAAGTGCCGTACGGCAAGCCTGAGCGCATTGTTACCGCGCTGGACATCATGATCGAAGGCCCACTGGGCGGCGCCGCGTTCAACAACGAATTCGGGCGCCCGGCGCTGACCGGCTATTTCCGTACGTTCGAGCAGTCCATCACCACCCCGCGTGGCGATGAAGTGCGCGGCTACCACAAGCCGATCATGTTGGCCGGCGGTATGGGCAACATCCGTGAAGAACACGTACAGAAAGCCGAAATCCTGGTCGGCTCCAAGCTGATCGTACTCGGCGGCCCGGCGATGTTGATCGGCCTGGGCGGCGGCGCAGCTTCCTCCATGGCCACCGGCACCAGCTCGGCTGACCTGGACTTCGCTTCCGTACAGCGCGAAAACCCTGAAATGGAACGCCGCTGCCAGGAAGTCATCGACCGTTGCTGGCAGTTGGGTGACAAGAACCCGATCAGCTTCATCCACGACGTCGGCGCCGGCGGTTTGTCCAACGCCTTCCCGGAACTGGTCAACGATGGCGACCGTGGTGGCCGTTTCGAGCTGCGCAACATTCCAAACGACGAGCCGGGCATGGCCCCGCACGAAATCTGGAGCAACGAATCCCAGGAACGCTACGTGCTGGCCGTCGGCCCTGAAGACTTCGCGCGCTTCCAGGCCATCTGCGAACGCGAGCGTTGCCCGTTCGCCGTGGTCGGCGAAGCCACTGCCGAGCCGCAACTGACGGTTACCGACAGTCACTTCGGCAACAGCCCGGTCGACATGCCACTCGAAGTGCTGCTGGGCAAAGCCCCGCGCATGCACCGCTCGGCGGTACGTGAAGCCGAGCTGGGCGATGACTTCGACCCAAGCACGCTGGAACTGGCCGACAGCATCGAACGCGTGCTGCACCACCCGGCCGTGGCGAGCAAAAGCTTCCTGATCACCATCGGCGACCGCACCATCACCGGCCTGGTTGCCCGTGACCAAATGGTCGGCCCATGGCAAGTGCCGGTGGCCGATGTTGCCGTCACCGCCACCAGCTTCGATGTCTACACCGGTGAAGCCATGGCCATGGGCGAGCGCACGCCGCTGGCCCTGCTGGACGCCCCGGCGTCGGGTCGCATGGCCATTGGTGAAACCCTCACCAACATCGCCGCTTCCCGCATCGGCAAGCTGTCCGACATCAAGCTGTCGGCCAACTGGATGTCCGCTGCCGGTCACCCGGGTGAAGACGCGCGCCTGTACGACACCGTCAAGGCGGTCGGCATGGAGCTGTGCCCTGAACTGGGTATCACCATTCCGGTGGGCAAGGACTCGATGTCCATGGCCACCCGTTGGAACGAAGACGGCACCGACAAGAGCGTCACCTCGCCGCTGTCGCTGATCGTCACCGGTTTCGCACCGGTTACCGACATCCGCCAAACCATGACCCCGCAACTGCGCATGGACAAGGGCACCACCGATCTGATCCTGATCGACCTGGGCCGTGGCCAGAACCGCATGGGCGCCTCGATCCTCGCGCAAACCCATGGCAAGCTCGGCAAGCACGCGCCGGACGTGGATGACGCTGAAGACCTGAAAGCCTTCTTCGCCGTCATCCAGGGCCTGAATGCCGACGGCCACCTGCTGGCGTACCACGACCGTTCGGACGGTGGTTTGCTGACCAGCGTTGTGGAAATGGCCTTCGCCGGTCATTGCGGCCTGAACATCGTGCTCGACAGCGTTGCCGAGGACGCCTCCGAAATCAACGGCATCCTGTTCAACGAAGAGTTGGGCGCCGTGATCCAGGTTCGCCAGGACGCTACGCCGGACGTACTCGCACAATTCAGCGCCGCTGGCCTGGACGACTGCGTGGCCGTGATCGGCCAGCCGATCAACAATGGCGAGATCAATATCTCCTTCAACGGCGACACGGTGTTTGCCGGCCAGCGCCGTCTGCTGCAACGCCAGTGGGCTGAAACCAGCTACCAGATCCAGCGTCTGCGCGACAACGTGGAGTGCGCCGAGCAGGAATTCGACGTGATCCTGGAAGAAGACAACCCGGGCCTGAGCACCAAGCTCAGCTTCGACGTCAACCAGGACATCGCCGCGCCTTACATCAAGAAAGGCATCCGCCCACAAGTTGCGGTACTGCGTGAGCAGGGCGTCAACGGCCAGGTGGAAATGGCGGCCGCGTTCGACCGCGCCGGCTTCAATGCGATCGACGTGCACATGAGCGACATCCTTGCCGGTCGCGTTGACCTCAACGAGTTCAAAGGCCTGGTGGCCTGCGGCGGTTTCTCCTACGGCGACGTGCTGGGTGCCGGTGAAGGCTGGGCCAAGTCGGCCCTGTTCAACAGCCGTGCTCGCGATGCGTTCCAGGGTTTCTTCGAGCGCAACGACAGCTTCACCCTGGGTGTGTGCAACGGTTGCCAGATGATGTCCAACCTCCACGAGCTGATCCCGGGCAGCGAGTTCTGGCCGCACTTTGTGCGTAACCGTTCCGAGCAGTTCGAAGCCCGTGTCGCCATGGTGCAGGTGCAGGAATCCAACTCGATCTTCCTGCAAGGCATGGCCGGTTCGCGCATGCCGATCGCCATTGCCCACGGTGAAGGTCACGCTGAGTTCTCCAGCGAAGAAGCCTTGCTCGAAGCCGACCTGTCCGGCTGTGTGGCCATGCGTTTCGTCGACAACCACGGCAAGGTCACTGAAAGCTACCCGGCCAACCCGAACGGCTCGCCGCGCGGGATCACCGGCCTTACCAGCCGCGACGGTCGCGTGACCATCATGATGCCGCACCCGGAGCGTGTGTTCCGCGCCGTGCAGAACTCGTGGCGTCCGGAAGAGTGGAACGAAGACGGCGCCTGGATGCGCATGTTCCGCAACGCCCGCGTGTGGGTGAACTAAGGCGGTGTACAAGCTCAGCTTCTTTGTGCCCGCAAGCCATGTGGAGACGGTGAAAACCGCCGTCTTTGCCGCCGGCGGCGGGCGCATCGGCAATTACGACAGCTGTGCCTGGCAGGTGCTGGGCCAGGGCCAATTTCGCGCGTTGGACGGCAGTCAGCCGTTTATCGGGCAAGTCGGCCAGGTTGAAGTGGTTGAAGAATGGAAGGTTGAGCTGGTGGTGGCAGATGAGTTGATCGTGGCGGTTGTGGCCGCGTTGAAACTGAGCCATCCCTATGAGACACCGGCGTATGAGGTGTGGCAGTTGGCGGATTTTTGATTCGCAGATTGCAGAAACAAGAAACCCGCTGGGCCAGTTTGGTCAGCGGGTTTTTTGTTGTTTGCAAGGGCCTATTCGCGAGCAAGCCCGCTCACATATTTGACCGCATTGCCACGTCGGGCACCGATCAAACGTGGGAGCGAGCTTGCTCGCGAACGCGCCGGGACAGGCGCCTGAGATCTTTCCCACAGGCCTTTCAGGTTGTCCCTCGGAACCTGTCCTTCTAGCCTTCCTGCTTTGAATCTTCTCTGCGGTGGAAAGTGATGAGTCTGACGATCAAAACTGATAGGCGGCTATTGCTGGGTGTGATGTATCACATCACAATTACCCATGATTGTTAGCTGGAAACATAAAGGCCTTCGTGTTTTTTATGAGACTGGCTCTACGAAAGGGATCAATACGAACCATGTAAACCGCCTGCGCCGTGTCTTGCTGATTTTAAACAGCGCGAGTCACTGGAGTGATCTGGAACTGCCAGGTTGGCGCTTCCATCGCTTGAAAGGGGACCTTGTCGACTATTGGTCGGTGAGCATCAGTGGTAACTGGCGCATCATT
Organism: Pseudomonas sp. M5A4_2d; assembly: GCF_053345295.1. Taxonomy (NCBI): domain Bacteria; kingdom Pseudomonadati; phylum Pseudomonadota; class Gammaproteobacteria; order Pseudomonadales; family Pseudomonadaceae; genus Pseudomonas; species Pseudomonas sp. M5A4_2d. The sequence continues at coordinate 77,389 of NZ_JBKEZW010000009.1, forward strand.
TTTCGCATGTTTGACGATCAAGTCGAGCTGGTCGACTATCTCGATTACCACTGAGAAGGGCTCTGTTTATGGGTATGCACAATCCTCCTCACCCTGGGGAAATACTGCTTGAGGATGTCATTCCCAGCCTGGGAATGACGATCACTGAAGTTGCTCGACGCCTGGGTTTCGCGAGGGAAACCTTTTCGAGGATTCTTCATGGACATGCCCCCGTCAGTCCTGATCTGGCGGTACGGCTTGAGCGTGCAGGCATCAGCAAAGCGCAGATGTGGCTGTCCATGCAGAGCAGCTATGACCTGTGGCAGGCAGAGCATCGAGAGCAGCCTGTGATTGAACGATTTGCTCGGGTTGAGTGATTCTTTGCCGAGGGATGATAGGGTACAGGGCGATCAAAGAACCCGGCTTAGACCGGGTTTTTTATTGTCTGCGATTTCTTCAAGTCTCGGAGATTTCCCACAGGCCTTTCAGGTTGTCCCTCGGAACTGGCCTCATTAACCTTCGCCAGTCGCTGCCAATTCAGCGATCGGGACTGCAAGCCCGTCGAAACCTCACCAGTTAGTCAAAAGCGCCTTTATAATTGCGGCGTTTTTTCATGGTCGCCATTTATGGCGGTTGTGTGCGGGAGACCTTCGGGTCTACCGGGATTTGCTGGTGAATCTTGGTCTTGCAGGCCTGCGCACAGCTGCCACCCATCACACTGCAAGTGATGCTGGTAGTTCTCATCTCACACCAGAGGTTTACCATGATCAAAGACAGTCCCAATCCTCCATCTGATTCTCAATCTACCGACCATATTTTCACCGTACTGCCCAACCTGAACAGCGAAACCCTGCTCGCCAACGCCTCCCAAGACCTGGCATCCGTGCAGGCGCTGGCGGGCAATCTGGCGTTTGATATCGACGGCCCGCAGCGTGATGCGGTGCTGGGGATTCATCGGATGCTGGAGGGTATCCAGTTGATGGTGGATCGGGTGTTGGATTTAGTTGAGGTGCCTGAACAGAAGTGATCGGGTGCCTTTTAGGCCCATTCGCGAGCAAGCCCGCTCCCACATTTGATCGCATTGCCAAGTCGGGCACCGATCAAAATGTGGGAGCCGGGCTTGCCCGCGATGAGGCCAGAACAGCCGCTACACCTCTAGACCCTGGCGCCGACCTCACGGCCACTGACCAACCGCTCCAGCGCCTCGCCCAACCCCAAGGCCTTGTCACCAATCAACAGGTGCCAAACCCCGCTGTCCAGCTGGCTCACACCCTGGCAACCCAGTGCAGTCAGGTCGGCCTCGGACAACACCGAGTCATCCCCCAACTCCACGCGCAACCGGGTCATCGCCACAGCTTCCAGCTGCCGCACATTCCCGCGTCCACCCAAGGCGTTGAGCCATTTCTCGGCCTCGTGCACATTCACCGCAACCGGCTTATCCACAGGCGCAGCCGCTACCGGTGCAGTGGCAACAAATGACGGCATGGCCAAGCGAATCTCATCAGCAATGCTGTCGGCCATCGGCCCCACCACCACCTGCAAACTCCCGCCATTGCCCGGCCGCACCACGGCCATCGCGCCAAGTGCTTTCAGTTCCGCGTCCACTGCCTTGTTGCGATCCACCATGTCCAACCGCAGGCGCGTGGTGCAGGCGCCGACACTCAACAAATTAGCCGCACCGCCCAGCGCACGGATGTACGCACCGGCCCGCTGGTTCTCGCTCATCGCCTCGGCCTGCACCACCGGGATATCTTCGCGACCCGGTGTCTTCAGGTTGAAGCGACGGATGCAGTAGTTGAACACGCTGTAGTAGATCACCGCATAAGCCAACCCGACCGGGAACACCAGCCAGCCATTGGTGGACTTGCCCCAGCCCAGCACCATGTCGATAAAGCCGCCGGAGAAGGTAAAGCCCAGGTGGATATTCAACAGGTCAGTGACCGCCATCGACAGGCCCGTCAGCAGCGCATGGATCAAATACAGGAACGGCGCGAGGAACATGAAGGCGAACTCAATCGGCTCAGTCACACCGGTCAAAAATGAGGTCAGCGCCATCGACAGGAAAATCCCGCCCATGACTTTGCGGCGTTCCGGCAGCGCGTTGCGGTACATCGCCAGGCACGCGGCGGGCAGGCCGAACAGCATCACCGGGAACATACCGGTCATGAACTGGCCCCCTTTCGGGTCGCCGGCGAAGTAGCGGGTCAGGTCGCCGGTGACCACTGCACCGGTTACCGGGTCGGTGAAGCTGCCGAACACAAACCACGCCATGTTGTTGAGGATATGGTGCAGGCCGGTGACGATCAGCAGACGGTTAAACACGCCAAATACGAAGGCACCAATGCTGCCGCTTTCCATCAACAACACACCGAAGCTGTTGATGCCGTGCTGGATCGGCGGCCAGATCAAACCAAAGATCACCCCAAGCGCAACGGCCGAAAAACCCGTGGCAATCGGCACAAACCGCCGCCCGCCGAAGAACGCCAGGTACTCCGGCAGCTTGATATCCTTGAAGCGGTTGTACAGCCCGCCGGCCATCAAGCCGCTGGCGATACCGGCGAGCATGCCCATGTTGATGGTGGTGTCCATCACCTTGAGCGTGGAGACCATCACCAGGTAACCGATTGCGCCCGCCAGGCCCGCTGTACCGTTATTGTCGCGGGCAAACCCCACGGCGATGCCGATGGCGAAGATCAGCGCGAGGTTGGCGAAGATCGCTTGCCCGGCATCGTGCATCACGGCGATGTTGAGCAGGTCGGTGTCGCCCAGGCGCAGCAAGAGGCCGGCGATCGGCAAGATCGCGATCGGCAACATCAGCGCACGGCCGAGGCGTTGCAAGCCTTCGATAAAGTGTTGGTGCATGGCGTGTCTCCCTATTCTTGTTGTTTTCAGCTCAGCGGCCAGTGGTGTTGACAGGCTTGGCGAACGGCTTTGGCGCTGCTCAGGTCGAGCAGGCGTTGGCTCAATTGCCGGCATTGAGCCGCGTCCAGGTGGCGGACACGGTCCTTGATTTCTCCGATTTGCGGCGGGCTGACGGACAGCTCGCTGACACCCAGGCCGATGAGTACCGGCGTGGCCAGCGGGTCGGACGCGAGGGCGCCGCAGATGCCGACCCAACGCCCATGTTTAGCAGCCCCCGCGCAAGTCTGGGCGATCAGCCGCAGCAAGGCCGGGTGCAGCGCATCGACCCGTGCGGCGAGGCCGGCGTGGTCGCGGTCCATGGCCAGGGTGTACTGGGACAGGTCATTGGTGCCAATGGACAGGAAGTCCGCATGCTGGGCCAACTGCTCGGCCATCAGCGCGGCGGCGGGGACTTCGATCATCACCCCCAGCTCCGGGCGTTGGGTCAATTCCAGCTCCACGCACAATTCATCCAGGCGCTGACGGATCTGCAGCAGTTCGTCGACCTCGCTGACCATCGGCAACAGGATGCGGCAACGTTCCAGCGGGCTGACTTGCAGCAGGGCGCGCAATTGCTGGTCGAGCAGTTCAGGCCGCACCTGAGCCATGCGAATCCCGCGCAGGCCCAACACTGGGTTGGCTTCGACGGGCAGCGGCAGGTAGTCGAGCTGTTTGTCGCCGCCCACGTCGATGGTGCGGATGATCACCGACTTGTCGCCCATAGCGTCCAACACGGCTTGATAGGCCTGGCGCTGCTCCTGCTCATCCGGCGCGGTGCGACGGTCGACGAAAAGGAATTCGGTGCGCAACAGGCCGACGCCATCGGCACCGTTTTCAAAGGCCGCTTGGGCTTCGGCGCTGGAGGCGACATTGGCGGCGACTTCAATGCTCACGCCATCGGTGGTGCGGGCCGGTTCCTGCGCGTGGGCCTGTTGCTGTTGGCGGCGCAGTGTTTGTGCGTCGCGAATCTGGTGCACTTCGGCGTGGCGCGCCTCGCTGGGAGCCAGTTCCAGGCGACCGTTGGCGGCATCGAGTACCACGCGTTGGCCTTGGGGCACATCGAGCACTGCGGCGCCCAATGCCACAACGCAAGGCAAGCCTTTACCGCGGGCTAGAATGGCGACGTGGGACGTGGCTCCGCCTTCGGCCATGCAAATGCCTACGGCGTTTTGCGCACTCAATTGCAGCAGGTCGGATGGCGTCAGTTCATGGGCGCTGACAATCGAACCGGCGGGCAATTCGAAGTGCCAGGTTTCCCCCAGCAGTGCGCGCAGCACGCGTTGTTGCAGATCCCGCAGGTCATTGGCGCGCTCGGCAAACAGCGGTTTGCCCAGCGCCAGTAACACGGCGCATTGCGCCTGGATCGCATCACGCCAGGCGTGGGTGGCGGCGCTGCCGTGTTCGATGGCACCGGTGGCGGCGTCCAACAGCGTCGGGTCTTCCAGCAGCGCGAGGTGGGCGGCGAAGATCTCTTCTTCCTCGACGGCTTTGCGTTGGCGTGCGTGGTCCAGCGTAGTGCGGATCTCGCCGCGCACGTGCTCAAGGGCCGTATCCAGCCGTTGCAGTTGTTCGTCGGCACGATGGTTGCCGGTGTCTGCCGGCAGCTCGATACCGGTCAGGCGAAACAGCGGCCCGCACACCAGGCCGGGCGCTGCACACACGCCTTGTAATACACCGGCTTCGGTATTTGCCTTGCGTGGCGCGACGGCAACCGGCGCGTGCGGTTCTTCGCTGATGGCGACAGACAGTGCCGCAACCAACGCCTGCAACGCGGCCTCGCAATCCTTGCCGCGGCAAGTGACACGTACCTCGTCGCCTTCGCCGATACCCAGCCCCATCAGGCCGATCAGGCTGTCGCACGCCGCCGATTTACCGGCGAAGTGCAGCTGCGCCTGGCTGCTGAAACCTTGGGCGGTCTTGCGGATCAACGCGGCGGGGCGCGCATGCAAACCACCCCGGTGAGTGATACGCACGCTGGCACGGACTTCGGTGAACGCGTTATCCACAGGCGTTTGAGCCGGTGTTGCCGAGCGCGCCACGATGTGTAGCAACGGCTCACCAAGCTTGACGATTTTTCCCGCCACCGGCCGCAGCTCAAAGTGCTCGCCATTAGTCAGAATGATCAGACTGATCAGGCTCTTGCACTGGCGCGCAATCCGGTCCAGATCGAACTGCACCAGCGCCTGGCCCTGACTCACCCGTGCGCCTTCCTTTACGAGCAGCGCAAACCCTTCGCCATTCAGCTCCACGGTGTCGATGCCCACATGCATCAGCACCTCGGCACCGTTTTCGGCACGAATCGTCAGCGCATGCCCGGTGCGGGCGACATGGATAATCACCCCGTCACAGGGCGCGTGCAGGCAGTCGTTCAGCGGGTCGATGGCAATACCGTCGCCCATGGCGCCGCTGGCGAACACTTCGTCGGGAACGTTGCCCAGGGTCAGCACCGGGCCACTGAGTGGGGCGCTTAGGGTCAATTCATTATTTTTGTAAGACATGGGCACGGTACTCATCAGGAAAACGCTACTCAGTGAGTGCGGGTAACTTTGCTCAGGTAACGTGGCTGGTCCGGGTCCATGCCCCGCGCTTCAGCCAGGCCAGCGGCCATTACGTAAAAGCTTTGGATCGCCAGGATCGGGTCAAGGCTTGGGTGTTCGGCGCGGGTCAGGGTCAGGTCGCGCTCGCTGATATCGTCCGGCGCGGCCAGCAGCACGCGGGCACCGCGTTGGCGCATGTCGGCGGCCAGGCTCAGCAGGCCGGCTTGCTCTGCACCGCGTGGGGCGAACACCAGCAACGGGTAGCCTTGGTCGATCAAGGCCATCGGCCCGTGGCGCACTTCGGCGCTGCTGAAGGCTTCGGCCTGGATCGCCGACGTCTCCTTGAGCTTGAGCGCAGCTTCCTGGGCGATGGCAAAACCGGCGCCTCGGCCAATCACAATCAGCCGTTGGCTGGTGCGCAAGGCGTCGATCGCTGGGGTCCAATCCTGTGTGGCGGCTTCGCGCAGGCCGGCGGGCAACGCCTGGCAGGCTTGCAGCAGCAACAGGTCCTGGTTCCAGTGGCCGATCAACTGCGCGCTGGCGCTGAGGGTGGCGATAAAGCTTTTGGTGGCGGCCACGCTTTGTTCCGGGCCAGCGCACAATGGCACATGGAATTCGCAGGCGGCTTCCAGCGGCGAGTCCTCGGCGTTGACCATCGAAATGCTCAAGGCGCCGCGTTTGCGCAGCAAGCGCAGGCTGTTGACCAGGTCCGGGCTTTGCCCCGATTGGGAGAAACCGAACGCGACCTGGCCGCTGACTTTCAGCGGCGCCTGCAACAACGTCACCACCGACATCGGCAACGACGCCACCGGAATGCCGACATGCTGCATGGCCAGGTAGGCGAAGTAGCTGGCGGCATGGTCCGAACTGCCACGGGCAATGGTCATCGCCACTTGCGGTGGCTGGCGGCGCAGGCGCCCGGCCACTTCCTCCAGCATCGGGTTCAGGCGTTGCAGTTGCGCCGCGACGGCGTCACAGGAGGCCAAGGCCTCTTCAAGCATTTTTGAAGTCAATGGTTTCTCCTTCGACCATTACGTCGGTGAGGTGCAGGGAGCGGTCCAGGCGCACGCAGTCGGCAAAGCTGCCCGGTTGCAGGCGCCCGCGTTCTTCCAGGCCCAGGTAATCCGCAGGAAATTGCGACAGGCGTTGTGAGGCTTCGCTGATGGGCAGGCCAATTTTCACCAGGTTGCGCAGCGCCTGATCCATGGTCAGGGTGCTGCCGGCCAGGGTCCCGTCCGCCAGGCGCACGCCGCCCAGGCATTTGGTCACGGTGTGGCTGCCCAGCTTGTATTCACCGTCGGGCATGCCGGCGGCGGCGGTGGAATCAGTGACGCAGTACAGGCATGGGATCGAGCGCAGGGCCACGCGGATGGCGCCGGGGTGTACGTGGAGCAAATCCGGAATCAACTCAGCGTATTTGGCGTGCGCCAGGGCGGCGCCAACGATGCCCGGTTCGCGGTGATGCAGCGGGCTCATGGCGTTATATAAATGCGTGAAGCTGGTAGCGCCGGCAGCGAGGGCGGCGACGCCTTCTTCATAACTGCCCAGGGTGTGGCCGATCTGCATGCGCACACCGCGTTGGCTGAGGGCGCGGATCAGGGCATCGTGGCCAGCGATCTCCGGAGCAATGGTGATCACCCGGATCGGCGCCAGGCGCAGATAGGCCTCCACTTCGGCCATCAGCGCGGTGTGGGCGAAGTTGGGTTGGGCGCCGAGTTTGCCGGGGTTGATGTACGGCCCTTCCAGGTGCACGCCGAGTACACGGGCGCTGCCGGTGGGGCGCTGCTCGCAGAAAGTGCCGAGCTGGCCAAGCACGCGGGAGATTTCGTCCACCGGTGCCGTCATCGTGGTGGCCAGCAGCGACGTCGTGCCAAAACGCACGTGGGTGCGGGTGATGGTCTCGAAGGCGTCGACGCCTTCCATGATGTCTTTGCCGCCACCGCCGTGCACATGCAGGTCGATAAAGCCCGGCAGCAGGTACGGCAAATCGTTTTCAGCGGGGTCGCACGGCGCGCCTTCAATGGCGACCACCTTGCCGTGTTCGTGCACCAGGCGGCCGCGAATCCAGCCGTGGGGCGTGAGGATATTATCTTCGGACATGGGCAGTTCTCTAAGGCCGCAATTCAGCGGCAAAATCGTAGCGGCGCAGCTCTGCGACAAAGTCGTAGTAATCGTTGCGGCAGTAGGTGTCGGTGATTTCAATCGGCGTGTTGTCGGCGGTGTAGCCGACGCGGGTCATCAGCAACATGGCGGTGCCGGGGGCGATGCCCACCAGCTTGGCGAACTCATCCGAGGCATTGATCGCCTGGATATGTTGCAGGGCGCGCACGATGGGCTTGCCGATGCTTTCCAGGTATTCGTACAGCGAATTGCCAATGGCTTGCGGGTGCGGCAGCACTGAGGCAGGCATGGCGGTCATTTCAATCGCCATGACGGTGTCGTCGGCTTTACGCAGACGCTTGAGGCGCGCCACTTTGTCAGTGGGCGACAGGCCCAGGCGGATCAGCTCTTCGTGGGTTGGCTGGGTGATATCGCGCTCCAGCCACTGGGAGCTCGGCACAAACCCCTTGAGGCGCAACATTTCACTGAAGCCTGAGAGGCGTGACAGCGGTTGTTCAAGGCGCGGTGTGATAAAGGTTCCAGAACCTTGGCTGCGGCGGATCAGGCCTTGGGCAAACAACACTTCCAGCGCTTTACGGGCGGTGACCCGCGAGATGCTTAATTGCTCGCTGAGGGCGCGTTCCGATGGCAGTGCCTGCTCGGATTTCCACTGGCCGGCATGGATCGCCGCTTCAAGGTTGCGGGCCAGTTGCAGGTACAGCGGCGTGGATTGTTTGTCGTCGGGGCGCAGCGTCAGGATAGGGTTCATCTGTGAAGTTTCCGATGCGGTTATTGGAGTGTTGTCGCCCGGTAATGGCCGGAAATTAATACCACTTAAATACCATGTCAATGCTGCCAAAACGGTGCGAGTGCCGGTTTCAGGGCGCTTTAATGGTGCCTGGTATCAAGTGGTATTAGAGAGGTCTTTATGACGCGCGCAAGTGCGCAGCCCGCGCGGTGAACTGGTATTCACCGGCAGGTGCTGCCGTGGGCAGGAAATTATTTTTGAATTATTTTACGAGCGGTACGGCTTTACGGCCGAATCTCGATCATGGTGCCGTCTTTGACCAGGTTCCAGACTTCGCGCATATCCACATTGCGCATGCCGATGCAGCCGTCGGTCCAGTCCAGGGTGTGGAACCACTGCTCGGGGTATTCCTCGGTGTCGGGCGTACCGTGGATCATGATCATGCTGCCTGGCCTCACGCCTTCGCGGCGCGCACGGGCGGAGTCGCTGATATTCGGGTAGGAGATGTGCATGGCCAGGTTGAAGCGGTCGCTGGTCTTGCGCCAGTCGATCCAATAAAAGCCTTCCGGCGTGCGGCGGTCACCTTCGAACTGCTTGGTGCCTTTAGGGTTTTTGCCCAAGGAGATGCGATAGCTCTTGAGCGGCTTGCCGTCGTTGATCAGTTGCAACTGATGGGCGGACTTGAGCACCAGGATTTTCTCGACAGGTTTGCCGCCGAGGGTTTCCACCGAAGAGGCCGAAGACAGGGTAGCGAACGACAGGCAGATAAGAGCGAGCAACCAACGCATTAAAACGGTTTCCCTAGTAAAGGTGCTGCCTGGAGTGTTGTTATTTGGCCGGCCGCGTCATGGGCGGCACCGACTCGCTGCGAACCGGGAACAGCTGTTGCTGACGGTCAGCGAAGAAGCATTCTAAGGTACGCCCGACTGTGCGGAAAGCCAGCTCTGACCAAGGGATGTCGGCTTCATCGAACAGCTTCACTTCAAGGCTTTCGGGGCCTGCGGCAAAGTCCAGGTCGACCAGCTCTGCGCGGTAGAAGATATGCACCTGGCTGATGTGCGGCACATCGATCAGGGTGTAGAGGCTCAGGTTGCGCACGCGGGCGCAGGCCTCTTCCAGGGTTTCGCGCATGGCGGCCTGTTCCACGGTCTCGCCGTTCTCCATGAAACCGGCTGGGAGTGTCCAGTAACCCAGGCGGGGCTCGATGGCGCGGCGGCACAGCAGCACTTTATCGCCCCACACCGGTACGGTGCCGGCGACGATATTGGGGTTCTGGTAGTGAATGGTCGAGCAGTGATCACACACAAAGCGCAGGCGTGCGTCGCCTTCGGGAATGCGCTGGGTAACCGGTTTACCGCACTGGCTGCAGAAGTTCATGCTGGGGTTCCTGGAGAGTCGGCACATCTTGGCTCGGTGCCAGGCTTTCCTGCAAGTTGTCGTTTCGCGACATGCACCGGGTTTTGGGGTTGGGCACCTGCACGCTTTGGTGCATGATGCAAGGTAGCCAACAGACCGAGATGACTCATGCTGGACGAGCTACTCCGCCGGGTAAGCAATCACACCCCTCACACGCTGGAGACCGACGGGCGTTTTCCCGAGGCCGCGGTGTTGGTGCCGATTACTCGCAGTGACGAACCTGAGCTGATCCTGACCTTGCGCGCCAGCGGCCTGTCGACCCACGGTGGCGAAGTGGCGTTTCCGGGCGGGCGACGTGACCCCGAAGACCCGGACCTGATCTTTACCGCACTGCGTGAAGCCGAAGAAGAAATCGGCTTGCCGCCTGGCCTGGTGGAGGTCATCGGCCCGTTGAGCCCCTTGATTTCCCTGCACGGCATCCGTGTAACGCCCTATGTCGGGGTTATCCCCGATTACGTCGAATACCTGGCCAATGATGCCGAGATCGCTGCGGTCTTCAGCGTGCCCCTGGAGTTTTTCCGTCAGGACCCGCGCGAACATACCCACCGAATCGATTACCAGGGCCGCAGTTGGTATGTGCCCAGCTATCGGTTTGGCGAATACAAGATCTGGGGGCTGACGGCGATCATGATTGTCGAGCTGATCAACCTGCTCTATGACGACGCGAAGATCAGCCTGCATCAGCCGCCCAAGAGCTTTATCAATATATAAGCCATCGCTTGAATGGCCAGCCGTGAGGAAAAACCATGAAATACCGCCTGGGCGACGCCCGCGTCGAGACTCATCCACGCAGCTGGGTGGCGCCGAATGCCACGCTGGTTGGCAAGGTCAAGCTGGAGGAGGGCGCCAACGTCTGGTTCAACGCGGTGTTGCGTGGCGACAACGAACTGATCCTGATCGGCAAGAACAGCAACGTGCAGGACGGCAGCGTGATGCACACCGACATGGGCTATCCGCTGACCCTGGGCACCGGCGTGACTATCGGTCATAACGCCATGCTGCATGGCTGCACCGTCGACGACTACAGTTTGATCGGCATTAACGCAGTCGTCCTTAACGGCGCCAGGATCGGCAAGCATTGCATCATCGGCGCCAATTCGTTGATCGGCGAAGGCAAGGAAATTCCCGATGGCTCGTTGGTGATGGGCTCGCCGGGCAAGGTGGTGCGGGAACTGACCGAAGCGCAAAAGCGTATGCTCGAAGCCAGCGCTGCACACTATGTGCATAACGCGCAGCGGTATGCGCGTGATTTGGCTGAGCAAGAAGAATGAACCCGGTAGAACGGCCTGTCGCCTCACCGTGCGTGAGTATTTGCGCGTTGGATGATGACGATATTTGCACCGGCTGCCAGCGCACCGTGGATGAGATTACGCGCTGGAGTCGCATGGACAACACCGAACGCCGGGTGGTGCTGGGGTTGTGCCATGAGCGGGCGAAGGCGAGTGGGTTGGTGTGGATGATGCCCGGTAAGTCGGGGGCCTGATAGACCGCTTTCGCGAGCAAGCCCCCTCCCACATTTGATCATGTTTATCCTGTAGGAATACGGTCAAAGTGTGGGAGCGGGCTTGCTCGCGAAGAGGCCCTGCCAGACGATATCCCTTTATTTGTGTACCCTGTTGCGCATTACCCACAGGCCAATCCCCTCATGTTCTTCCTGATCGCCTACATCAGCAGTGTCGTGCTGATTAACTTCGCTTTCTCCACAGCCCCGCACCTGGACGTTATCTGGTCCGCCTGGGGTGGCCTGGTGTTTATCCTGCGCGACATGGTGCAAACCCGTTTCGGCCACGGCGCGATCATTGCCATGCTGGCGGCGCTGGTGCTGTCGTATATCACCTCCGACCCGTCCATCGCCCTGGCCAGCGCCACGGCATTCGCGGTGTCCGAGTGCATCGACTGGCTGGTGTTCAGCATCACCAAGCGCCCGCTGCATGATCGCCTGTGGATAAGTTCGGCGCTGAGCATTCCCATCGATACCTTTATCTTCTTTGGCCTGATCGGCGCGCTGACGCCAGCGGTGGCCGGCACGGCGTTGGTGTCGAAATTCGCCGGGGTCACGGTGGTGTGGCTGATCATGGCGTGGCGTTTGCGCAAACGGGCCGTCGCCAACTGAGGCCAATTTTTACAGTTCATGTAAAATGCCGGCCTTTCTCCCCATGATCCGCTCCCCTGAGGACCTGAGATGACCCGAATCGGAACTCCATTGTCGCCAACCGCGACCCGCGTTTTGCTGTGTGGCTGCGGTGAGCTGGGCAAGGAAGTGGTAATCGAACTGCAACGCCTGGGCGTTGAAGTGATTGCCGTGGATCGCTACGCCAACGCGCCGGCCATGCAGGTTGCGCACCGTAGCCATGTGATCAACATGCTCGACGGCGCCGCCCTGCGTGCCGTGATCGAAGCGGAAAAACCGCACTTCATCGTGCCGGAAATCGAAGCCATCGCCACCGCCACCCTGGTGGAGCTGGAGGCCGAAGGCTTCACCGTGATCCCGACTGCGCGCGCCACGTCGCTGACCATGAACCGTGAAGGCATCCGTCGCCTGGCCGCTGAAGAGCTGGACCTGCCGACTTCGCCGTACCACTTTGCCGACACCTTCGAAGACTACAGCAAGGCCGTGCAGGACCTGGGCTTCCCGTGCGTGGTCAAGCCGGTGATGAGTTCGTCGGGCAAGGGCCAGAGCCTGCTGCGCAGCACTGATGACGTGCAGAAAGCCTGGGATTACGCCCAGGAAGGCGGGCGGGCGGGTAAAGGTCGCGTGATCATCGAAGGCTTCATCGACTTCGACTACGAAATCACCCTGCTGACCGTGCGCCACATCGGCGGCACCACCTTCTGCGCGCCGGTCGGCCACCGTCAGGAGAAGGGCGACTACCAGGAGTCCTGGCAGCCGCAAGCCATGAGCCCGATTGCCCTGGCGGAATCCGAGCGCGTGGCCAAAGCGGTCACCGAGGCGCTGGGTGGTCGCGGCCTGTTTGGCGTGGAGTTGTTCATCAAGGGCGATCAGGTGTGGTTCAGCGAAGTGTCGCCGCGCCCGCATGACACTGGCCTGGTGACCCTGATTTCTCAGGACTTGTCGCAATTTGCCCTGCACGCTCGCGCGATTCTGGGCCTGCCGATTCCATTGATCCGTCAGTTCGGGCCTTCGGCTTCGGCGGTGATCCTGGTGGAAGGGCAGTCCACCCAGACGGCATTCGCCAACCTCGGCGCCGCCTTGAGCGAGCCGGACACGGCGTTGCGTCTGTTTGGTAAGCCAGAAGTGAATGGTCAGCGTCGGATGGGGGTGGCGTTGGCGCGGGATGAGTCGATTGAGGCGGCTCGTGCGAAGGCTACCCGTGCTTCCAAAGCTGTTGTCGTAGAGCTGTAACCGAGGCGCGCCTTTCGCGAGCAAGCCCGCTCCCACAGTTGACCGCATTCCTACAGGATAAATGCGGTCGAATGTGGGAGCGAGCTTGCTCGCGAAGGCGGTCTATCAGGCGACCTTGTTCAAATCATTATCCCGCGTCTCTTTCAGGCACAGCACAGCGATCAAGCTGAGCAACGCTGCCGCCGACACATACCCGCCGACATAACTCAGCCCGCCCATTGCCACCAGCTTGGTCGCGAAGAACGGCGCCGCCGACGCACCGACAATCCCACCCAGGTTATACGCCGCCGAAGCGCCGGTATAACGCACGCGCGTCGGGAACAGTTCCGGCAGCAAGGCGCCCATCGGCGCGAAGGTCACGCCCATCAGGAACAGCTCCAGCGCCAGGAACAACGCCACCGCCCAGGTCGAGCCGTGGGTCAGCAGGGGTTCCATGGTGAAGCCCGACAGAATCGCCAGCACTGCGCCGACGATCAGTACCGGCTTGCGCCCGTAGCGGTCACTGGCCAAGGCTGCCAACGGCGTGGCCAGGCCCATGAACAGCACGGCGAAGCACAGCAAGCCCAGGAACGTTTCGCGGCTGTAGCCCAGGGTGGAAACGCCGTAGCTCAGGGAAAACGCAGTGGTGATGTAGAACAGTGCATAACACACCACCATCGACGCCGCGCCCAGCAGTACCGGCAACCAATGCTGGCTGAACAGTTCCACCAACGGCACTTTTACCGGTGCTTCTTTGGCCACGGCGTTGGCGAACACCGGGGTTTCATGCAGTTTCAAGCGCGCATACAGGCCGACCATCACCAACGCTGCGCTGAGGATGAACGGAATGCGCCAGCCCCAGCTGCGGAATTGCTCGTCGTTCAGGCTCATGGCCAGGATCAGGAACAAGCCGTTGGCGGCCAGAAAACCAATCGACGGGCCGAGTTGCGGGAACATGCCGAACCAGGCGCGCTTGCCCTTTGGGGCGTTCTCGGTCGCCAGCAATGCCGCGCCACCCCATTCCCCGCCAAGCCCGAGGCCCTGGCCGAAACGCAGCACACATAACAGAATCGGGGCCCAGGCGCCGATGCTGTCGTAGCCCGGCAGCAAGCCGATCAGTGTGGTGCACACCCCCATCAGCAGCAACGAGGCGACCAGGGTTGACTTGCGCCCGATACGGTCACCGAAATGGCCGAACAGCGCGGAGCCCAATGGACGGGCGATGAAGGCGATGCCGAAGGTCAGGAACGACGCCAGCATCTGCGCGGTACCGGACGTCTGCGGGAAGAACACCGGGCCGATCACCAGCGCAGCAGCGGTGGCGTAGATATAGAAATCGTAGAACTCGATGGCGGTGCCGACGATGCTCGCGGTCGCGACCCGTGCGGTCGAGTTGAGCGGGGCGGCGGTTGCAGCCTCGTTATAGGTGGTGCTCATGGCGGTATCCCTGACGGTCATTGCGCGTTTGGACGCGGATTATTATTGGTCGAACACCCAAGGATCAGGGGCGTAGACGGGGCGGCTCGGGATGGGAGCAAACACCGGTCAGACACGGTAAAGCGGTGCCTGGACGCGCTGAGTGCGGGTAGCACGCGGTCGGGCGGGGCTTGGGTAAGCCGAGCCGATTATAGGAAGGGGGTTGAACAGAGAACAAGGGGCTCAATCACGATCTATCAAACGCTGCAAATCAACTGTGGGAGCGGGCTTGCTCGCGAAAGCGGTGGGTCAGGTCTAGATGAGCTGACTGATCCACCGCTTTCGCGAGCAAGCCCGCTCCCACATTGGATTGTGTTATGCCAAGAGGTTATGCGGCGACCGGAACGCGGCTGGTGTGCCAGATCAGCACTTTGCTGACGCGGTTGTCCTCGGTCTCGAGGATTTCCAGGCGATAGCGGCCGATTTTCAGGCACACCGCGCAATCCGGAATGGTCTCCAGCGCTTCGGTCACCAACCCGTTGAGGGTCTTGGGGCCATCGCTGGGCAGGTGCCAGCCCAGGCTCTTGTTCAGTTCGCGGATCGAGGCGGCGCCGTCGATGATGAAACGGCCATCGGGTTGCGCGTCGATATGCGGGTTATCCACCGTCTGATCGTTTTCGAATTCGCCGACGATTTCTTCGAGGATGTCTTCCAGGGTGACGATGCCCAGCACTTCACCGTATTCGTCTACCACCATGCCCAGGCGTCGCTGCTGCTTGTGGAAATTCAGCAGCTGCAGTTGCAGCGGGGTGCTTTCCGGGACGAAGTAAGGTTCGTGGCAAGCGGCGAGCAAGGCATCTTTGGTCAGGCTGGCATCAGGCAGCAGGTGTTGGATCTGCCGGGTGTTGAGCACCGCTTCGACTTGGTTGATGTCGCTGTGGAACACCGGCAGGCGCGTGCGCTGGGAAGCGCGCAATTGCTCGATGATTTCTTCAACCGGATCGTCCAGGTTGATGCCGTCCACTTCGCTGCGCGGTACCAGAATGTCGTTGACCGTGATGTTGTCCAGGGCGTGAATACCGGGCATGCCGGGGGTGCGGTTGTCGTCGGACTCGGGCTCCGGTTCATCATCGTGATTGGGCAGCGGCTCGTCGCTTTTTTTCACCACGCCGGTTTTGCGTGCGAAGGGGCGCAGCAGCAGCAGGCTGATGCCATTGAGCAGCCACGCCAGCGGATAAAGAATTTTCAGCGGCACGCCCAGCAGCGTATTGCCAAAGCCCAGTACGGCCTGGGGATGGCGAACCGCGAGGGCGCGGGGCAGGTAGTCGGCGAGCACCAGCAGGATTGCGCAAGAAATCAGCCAACCGAGCCACGGGCCGTTCTGCGCCCAGGCATAGATCGCCAGCAAGGTGCAGAGAATAACCACTGCAGCGCGACACAAGCTGTTGCACAGGATCAGGCTGTGACGCGGGAAGTTCAGGCGGGCGGCCGCCTTGTCACCCTGGCGTGTACCAGGACGCAGTGCCAGCAGGTGTTGTTGTGCGGCTTCGATGGCGGTAAACAGCGCCGCCCATAACACCAGCAAGGTGATTACCGCGAGCATCGGCCCAAGGGGCAAGTTGTCCATGATCGCTGCCCGTCAGATATGCAGGATGTATTCGCGAACCAGCTTGCTGCCGAAATAGGCCAGCATCAGCAGGCAGAAACCGGCCAGGGTCCAGCGGATCGCTTTGTGCCCACGCCAGCCGAGACGGTTGCGACCCCACAGCAAGACGCTGAACACGACCCAGGCCAGGCACGCCAGCAAGGTTTTGTGCACTAGGTGCTGGGCGAACAGGTTTTCGACGAACAGCCAACCGGAAATCAGCGACAACGACAGCAGTGTCCAGCCGGCCCACAGGAAACCGAACAGCAGGCTTTCCATGGTTTGCAGCGGCGGGAAGTTCTTGATCAGCCCGGACGGGTGCTTGTTTTTAAGCTGGTGGTCTTGCAGCAGCACGAGCAATGCCTGGAACACGGCGATGGTGAACATGCCGTAGGCGAGAATCGACAACAGAATGTGGGCGAGGATGCCCGGTTCCTCGTCGATGACCTGCACGGTGCCGGTCGGGGCAAATTGCGCCAGCAGTACCGTCAGCATGCCCAGCGGGAATAGCAGCACCAACAGGTTCTCGACGGGGATGCGATAGCAGGCCATCAGCGTCAGCGCGATGACGGCTGCGGCGATCAGGCTGGCGGCGCTGAAAAAGTCCAGGCCCAGGCCGACCGGCGTCATCAGATGCGTGAACAGGCTGGCGGCGTGAGCCAGCAGGGCGATGACGCCAAAGCCCACCAGCAGGCGTTTGTCGGCTTTTGTGCCCTGGGCCAGACGAGTGCCCTGATAGAGAGTCGCAGCGGCATACAAAAGGGCGGCGGCGAGGCTGGGTAGCAAACTGGGTGACAAGGGGACCATAAATCCTGATAGACAAGCCCGAAAGGCGCTGAGTTTGGCACACACCTGCGCTCCACGAAAGACTCCCGGGCCAGACAGCGGGTGTGCACAGGCGCAGTCTTCGCTATAATCCGCGACCTGCCCACGCCGCAGGCTCGCCGAGCGCTGTTTTTAATAGCGATTTACCACAGCCTGGGCCGCCATTACCTCGGTCACCACTGCATTTCGATGAATAGGGCCTGAAAGGATCGCGCATGTTTGAAAACCTGACTGACCGTCTCTCGCAGACGCTGCGCCACGTAACCGGCAAGGCCAAGCTGACCGAGGACAATATTAAAGACACCCTGCGTGAAGTGCGCATGGCGTTGCTGGAAGCCGACGTGGCCTTGCCTGTGGTCAAGGACTTCGTCAACTCGGTCAAAGAGCGCGCGGTCGGCACCGAAGTGTCCCGCAGCCTGACCCCGGGCCAGGCCTTTGTGAAGATCGTCCAGGCCGAACTCGAAAGCCTGATGGGCGCGGCCAACGAAGATTTGAACCTCAGCGCCGTACCGCCAGCGGTTGTGCTGATGGCTGGTCTGCAAGGTGCGGGTAAAACCACCACCGCCGGCAAGCTGGCGCGCTTCCTTAAAGAGCGCAAGAAGAAGTCCGTGATGGTGGTGTCGGCCGACGTGTACCGTCCGGCGGCCATCAAGCAACTCGAAATGCTTGCCGGCGAAGTGGGGGTGACCTTCTTCCCGTCTGACCTGAGCCAGAAGCCGGTCGACATCGCCAACGCGGCTATTAAAGAAGCCAAGTTGAAATTCATCGACGTGGTTATCGTCGATACCGCCGGTCGCCTGCACATCGACGAAGAGATGATGGGCGAGATCAAGGCGCTGCATGCCGCGATCAACCCGGTCGAAACGCTGTTCGTGGTCGACGCCATGACCGGCCAGGATGCGGCCAACACCGCCAAGGCCTTCGGTGACGCACTGCCGCTGACCGGCGTGATCCTGACCAAGGTCGATGGCGACGCCCGTGGCGGTGCCGCGCTGTCGGTGCGTGCCATCACCGGCAAGCCGATCAAGTTCATTGGTATGGGCGAGAAGAGCGACGCGCTCGAGCCGTTCCACCCAGAGCGGATCGCCTCGCGCATCCTCGGCATGGGTGACGTGCTCAGCCTGATCGAACAGGCCGAAGCCACACTCGACAAAGACAAGGCCGACAAACTGGCCAAAAAGCTGAAGAAGGGCAAGGGCTTCGACCTCGAAGACTTCCGCGACCAGCTGCAACAGATGAAAAACATGGGCGGCCTCGGCGGCCTGATGGACAAGTTGCCGAACATCGGCGGTGTGAACCTGGCGCAAATGGGCAATGCCCAGGGCGCGGCAGAGAAGCAATTCAAGCAGATGGAAGCCATCATCAATTCCATGACCCCGGCCGAGCGCCGTGACCCTGAGCTGATCAGTGGTTCGCGCAAACGTCGGATCGCCATGGGCTCCGGCACCCAGGTGCAGGACATCGGTCGCTTGATCAAGCAGCACAAGCAGATGCAGAAGATGATGAAGAAATTCTCCGCCAAAGGCGGAATGGCCAAGATGATGCGCGGCATGGGTGGTATGTTGCCCGGCGGTGGCATGCCCAAAATGTAAAGTATTCGAGCGCAAGCATGCTTGCGCTCCGACCCACAAGGATGTGGGATCTCCAGCAAACCCGCGGTTAGCGGGAGCTGACTCGCCGTTTTAACCGACGGCTCTATAGCAGATCTGAGTGGCACGCTGATAGGCGCCAGAAAAAGACATTTGCAAAAGTCCGGATATTCCTTAGAATATGCGGCCTTTCGGGCACCTATGCCCGCTGTGCATTTAGATTTGCAGCACCGACTACAGGAACGATGTTCACATGCTAACAATCCGTCTTGCCCTTGGCGGCTCCAAAAAGCGCCCGTTTTACCACTTGACCGTAACCGACAGCCGCAACCCGCGTGACGGTTCGCACAAGGAACAGGTTGGTTTCTTCAACCCTGTTGCTCGTGGTCAAGAAGTTCGTCTGTCCGTGAACCAAGAGCGCGTAGCCTACTGGCTGAGCGTTGGTGCACAGCCATCCGAGCGTGTTGCCAAGTTGTTGAAGGACTCGGCTAAGGCCGCAGCCTGAGCAATATGAACGCGACGCCAGCTGTTGCTGATGATTTGATCGTTATCGGCAAGATTTACTCTGTTCATGGCGTTCGCGGCGAAGTGAAGGTGTATTCCTTTACTGATCCGACTGAAAACCTGTTGCAGTACAAAACCTGGACGCTCAAGCGCGAAGGTAGTGTGAAACAGGTCGAGCTGGTCAGTGGACGCGGGAGCGATAAGTTCCTGGTCGCAAAGCTCAAGGGTTTTGATGATCGTGAAGAAGCTCGTCTTCTGGCCGGTTATGAGATCTGCGTGCCGCGCAACCTGTTCCCTGAATTGACCGACGGCGAGTACTACTGGTACCAGCTGGAAGGTCTGAAGGTTATTGATCAACTGGGGCAATTGCTCGGGAAAATCGATCATCTTCTGGAAACCGGCGCCAATGATGTAATGGTGGTCAAGCCTTGCGCTGGCAGCCTGGATGATCGCGAACGCCTGTTGCCGTATACCGGGCAATGCGTGTTGGCCGTCGACCTGGCAGCGGGCGAGATGAAGGTGGAATGGGACGCGGACTTCTAAGCGTGGCTAATTTGCGCATTGAAGTGATCAGTTTGTTTCCCGAGATGTTTTCCGCCATCAGCGAGTACGGCATCACCAGTCGGGCGGTGAAACAGGGGCTGTTGCAGCTTACCTGTTGGAACCCGCGAGACTACACGACGGATCGACATCACACTGTGGACGATCGCCCATTTGGCGGTGGCCCGGGCATGGTGATGAAGATCAAGCCCCTGGAAGACGCGTTGGCCCAGGCCAAGGCAGCTGCCGGGGAGAAGGCGAAGGTAATTTACCTGTCCCCTCAAGGCCGTCAGCTGAAACAGGCTGGGGTTCGCGAACTGGCGAATGAGGAAGCATTAATCCTGATTGCCGGTCGCTATGAAGGCATTGACGAGCGGTTTATTGAAGCTCATGTCGATGAAGAGTGGTCGATTGGGGACTATGTCCTGTCTGGCGGCGAGCTGCCGGCGATGGTCCTGATAGATGCGGTTACACGACTGCTGCCTGGAGCTTTAGGGCATGCGGACTCCGCGGAGGAAGATTCCTTCACGGATGGTTTGCTGGATTGCCCGCACTACACCCGACCGGAGGTGTATGCGGATCAGCGTGTTCCCGACGTATTGCTAAGTGGCAATCACGCACACATCCGGCGTTGGCGTTTACAGCAGTCCCTTGGTCGGACCTATGAACGACGCGCCGATCTTCTGGAAAGCCGCTCGCTTTCTGGAGAAGAGAAGAAGCTGCTCGAGGAATACATCCTCGCGCGGGACGATAGTTAACAACGTATCGATGGTAGGTCCGATGACTTACCTTAGGAGCACAGCATGACTAACAAAATCATCCTTGCACTCGAAGCAGAGCAGATGACCAAAGAGATCCCTACCTTTGCCCCGGGCGACACTATTGTCGTTCAGGTGAAAGTGAAGGAAGGCGACCGTTCGCGTCTGCAAGCGTTCGAAGGCGTGGTAATCGCCAAGCGTAACCGTGGTGTGAACAGTGCTTTCACTGTTCGTAAAATCTCCAACGGTGTTGGCGTAGAGCGTACTTTCCAGACCTACAGCCCGCAAATCGACAGCATGGCCGTTAAGCGTCGCGGTGACGTACGTAAAGCCAAGCTGTACTACCTGCGTGACCTGTCCGGTAAAGCAGCTCGCATCAAGGAAAAACTGGCTTAAGTCCAGCTTCCCGATGCAGAAAAAAGCAGCCTACGGGCTGCTTTTTTGTGCCTGAAATTTGTCAATTTGCCGGTATTTTCCCATGACCACCCGCCTCGAAGAAATCCAGCGTCGTACCGACCTGTCCGTGACCCACGTGACCAAGGCCGTGTTCCCGCCGACCACTAACCACCACAACACCCTGTTCGGCGGTACGGCGCTGGCGTGGATGGATGAAGTGTCGTTCATCACGGCGACGCGTTTTTGTCGTTTGCCGCTGGTGACGGTCTCCACTGATCGGATCGACTTTAATCACGCGATCCCGGCCGGCTCCATCGTTGAGCTGATCGGGCGCGTGGTCAAAGTCGGTAACACCAGCCTCAAGGTTGAAGTCGAAGTGTTTGTGGAAAGCATGAGTGCCGATGGCCGCGAAAAGGCAATCCAGGGTGTGTTCAGCTTTGTCGCGATTGATGCCGATAAGCGGCCGGTACCGGTGTTGCCTGGGTTTGTAGACTGATCTGAAACCGAGTCGTGGCCATCGCAGGCAAGCCAGCTCCCACATTTGATCGATGTTGATCATGAGATCAGGCATGACACAAAACCCATGTGGGAGCTGGCTTGCCTGCGATAGGATCTCCCCGACACTACATTCATTCGCTTGAGCCCCTATGCCCGCCATTGACCACCCCCTGATCGACCGCTTCCTTGATGCCCTGTGGCTGGAAAAAGGCCTGTCGGACAACACTCGCCAGGCTTATCGCAGTGACTTGGCCCTGTTCAACGGCTGGCTGCAGGAGAAAAACCTCGAGCTGATCAATGCCGGTCGCGAGCTGATCCTTGATCACCTGGCCTGGCGCCTTGAGCAGAACTACAAGCCTCGCTCCACTGCGCGATTTCTATCTGGCGTGCGTGGTTTTTATCGCTACCTGCTGCGGGAAAAGCTGATCGCGGTCGACCCGACCCTGCAAATCGATATGCCGCAACTCGGCAGGCCATTGCCCAAATCCCTGTCGGAAGCCGACGTCGATGCCTTGCTCGCCGCGCCCGACCTGAGTGAAGCCATCGGCCAGCGTGACCGCGCCATGCTCGAAGTGCTCTACGCCTGCGGCCTGCGGGTGACTGAACTGATCAGCCTGACGCTGGAGCAAGTCAACTTGCGTCAGGGCGTGCTGTGCGTCATGGGCAAAGGCAGCAAGGAGCGACTGGTGCCGATGGGCGAGGAGGCGATTGTGTGGGTTGAGCGCTATATGCGTGATGCCCGTGGCGAATTGCTCGGCGGGCGGCCCAGCGACGTGCTGTTCCCCAGCCTGCGCGGTGAGCAGATGACCCGCCAGACTTTCTGGCACCGTATCAAGCACCAGGCCAAAGTGGCTGGGATCGGCAAGGCGCTGTCGCCACATACGTTGCGCCACGCGTTTGCCACCCATTTGCTCAACCACGGTGCGGATTTGCGTGTGGTGCAAATGCTGCTGGGGCACAGTGACTTATCCACAACCCAGATTTACACCCACGTCGCGCGCGCACGTCTGCAGGAGATGCACGCCAAGCATCACCCTCGCGGATAAAATTACGTCGGAAAAGGCCCAATTTACCTGCCGCAGTCTGCCCCCCGGCCCAACTGTGGTAGGCTTTGCCGGTTCGCAAAGGGGACGGCGCCCAGGCTCGTATTGACAGCCCCGTGTTTCCAGATCGGTGTTCATGCGCCCGTCCCTGCATCTGCCTTCAGGAGTTCCCATGCGCTTGACCCAGATTATTGCCGCCGCAGCCATTGCGTTGGTTTCCACCTTTGTTGTCGCCGATGACGCCGCCGAGCAGACCATTCGCAAGAGCTTGGCCAACCTGCAACTCGACACGCCGATTGAAAGTATCAGTGCCAGCCCGATGGCCGGGCTGTATGAAGTCAAGCTCAAGGGCAGCCGTGTGCTGTACGCCAGTGCCGATGGCCAGTACATCGTCCAGGGCTACCTGTTCCAGTTGAAAGACGGCAAGCCGGTCAACCTGACCGAGAAAGCCGAGCGCCTGGGCGTGTCCAAGTTGATCAACGGCATTCCAGTGGCTGAAACCGTGGTTTACCCGGCCATCGGCGAGACCAAGACTCACATCACCGTGTTCACCGACACCACCTGCCCGTACTGCCACAAGCTGCACGCCGAAGTGCCTGCGCTGAACAAAATGGGTATCGAAGTGCGCTACGTCGCGTTCCCGCGCCAGGGCCTGGGCTCGCCGGGTGACGAACAACTGCAAGCCGTATGGTGCTCGGCCGACAAGAAAGCCGCCATGGACAAAATGGTCGATGGCAAGGAAATCAAGTCGGCCAAATGCGCCAACCCGGTTTCCAAGCAGTTCGCCCTGGGCCAGTCGATTGGTGTGAACGGTACACCGGCCATCGTTTTGGCTGATGGCCAAGTAATTCCGGGCTACCAGCCTGCGCCACAAGTTGCCAAACTGGCGCTGGGTGCAAAGTAAGCAGTCATCGTCGAGCCTTTGACGATCATGCCCCGCCGAACAGTCGACGGGGCATTAATTGAGAGCCGCAGTTGTGCGGCTGTTTACCACGGCCGACCTTGAGTCGGCCGTTTCATGGGGAGTTCTTCAGTGAAACCGGTCAAAGTAGGCATCTGTGGGTTAGGGACCGTCGGTGGCGGCACCTTGAACGTACTTCAGCGTAATGCTGAAGAAATTTCCCGCCGTGCAGGGCGTGGGATTGAAGTGGCACAAATTGCCACGCGTACGCCAAAGCCTCAGTTCCAAACGACCGGTATTGCGATTACCAACGATGTCTTCGCCGTGGCCACCAATCCTGAAATCGATATCGTCATCGAGCTGGTTGGCGGTTACACCGTGGCCCGCGAGCTGGTGCTCAAGGCCATCGAGAACGGCAAGCACGTGGTCACCGCCAACAAGGCGCTGATCGCCGTGCACGGTAACGAGATCTTCGCCAAGGCGCGCGAGAAGGGCGTGATCGTTGCGTTCGAAGCGGCTGTGGCCGGCGGCATCCCGGTGATCAAGGCGATCCGTGAAGGCTTGTCCGCCAACCGTATCAACTGGGTGGCCGGCATCATCAACGGCACCGGCAACTTCATCCTCACCGAAATGCGCGAGAAGGGCCGTACCTTCGAAGACGTGCTGGCCGAAGCCCAGGCGCTGGGTTACGCCGAAGCCGACCCGACCTTTGACGTGGAAGGCATCGACGCGGCCCACAAGCTGACCATCCTGGCCTCCATCGCCTTTGGTATCCCGCTGCAGTTCGACAAGGCCTACACCGAAGGCATCACCAAGCTGACCACTGCCGACGTGAACTACGCCGAAGCCCTGGGCTACCGCATCAAGCACCTGGGCGTGGCGCGCAGCACTCCGGCCGGTATCGAGCTGCGTGTGCACCCGACGTTGATCCCGGCCGACCGCCTGATCGCCAACGTCAACGGCGTGATGAACGCCGTGATGGTCAACGGTGATGCAGCCGGCTCCACGCTGTTCTACGGCGCCGGTGCCGGTATGGAACCGACGGCCTCCTCGGTCATCGCCGACCTGGTGGACGTGGTCCGCGCCATGACCAGCGACCCGGAAAACCGCGTGCCGCACCTGGCCTTCCAGCCGGACTCGCTGTCGGCCCACCCGATCCTGCCGATCGAAGCCTGCGAAAGTGCCTACTACCTGCGCATCCAGGCTCAGGATCATCCGGGCGTGTTGGCCCAGGTTGCCAGCATCCTGTCGGAGCGCGGCATCAATATCGAGTCGATCATGCAGAAGGAAGTCGAGGAGCAAAACGGCCAGGTGCCGATGATCCTGTTGACCCACCGCGTGCTCGAACAACGCATGAACGATGCCATCGCCGCCCTCGAAGCCCTGCAAGGCGTGGTGGGCCCGGTGGTGCGGATTCGCGTTGAACACTTGAACTAACCGATTTGATCCAGGGGCCCCGTGTGTTCGGCGGCCTCTGTTCGAGAATGTTTTAGAGGAGCCAGTCATGCGTTATATCAGCACCCGCGGCCAGGCACCGGCCCTGAATTTCGAAGACGTTTTGCTGGCAGGCCTTGCCACTGACGGCGGCCTGTATGTACCGGAAAACCTGCCACGTTTCACCCAGGAAGAAATTGCGTCCTGGGCGGGCCTGCCGTACCACGAGCTGGCGTTCCGGGTGATGCGCCCGTTCGTCACCGGCAGCATTCCGGATGCGGATTTCAAAAAGATTCTGGAAGAGACGTATGGCGTGTTTTCCCACAGCGCCATCGCCCCTCTGCGTCAGCTGAACGGCAACGAATGGGTGCTGGAGCTGTTCCATGGCCCGACCCTGGCGTTCAAGGACTTCGCCCTGCAATTGCTGGGTCGCCTGCTCGATTACGTGCTGGAAAAGCGCGGCGAGCGTGTGGTGATCATCGGCGCTACGTCCGGTGATACCGGTTCGGCCGCCATCGAAGGTTGCAAGCACTGCGAAAACGTCGACATCTTCATCCTGCACCCGCACAAGCGCGTGTCGGAAGTGCAGCGTCGCCAGATGACGACCATTTTCGGTGAAAACATTCACAACATCGCCATCGAAGGCAACTTCGATGACTGCCAGGAAATGGTCAAGAACAGCTTCGCTGACCAGAGCTTCCTGAAAGGTACGCGCCTGGTGGCGGTGAACTCAATCAACTGGGCCCGGATCATGGCCCAGATCGTCTACTACTTCCACGCGTCCCTGCAGTTGGGCGGCCCGGCGCGTTCGGTGTCGTTCTCGGTGCCGACCGGCAACTTCGGCGACATCTTTGCCGGCTACCTGGCGCGCAACATGGGCCTGCCGATCAACCAGTTGATCGTCGCCACCAACCGCAACGACATCCTGCACCGCTTCATGAGCGGCAACCAGTACGTCAAGGAAACCCTGCACGCCACACTGTCGCCGTCCATGGACATCATGGTGTCGTCGAACTTCGAACGCCTGCTGTTCGACATGCACGGTCGCAATGGCGCCGCCCTGGCTGGCCTGATGGACAGCTTCAAGCAAGGTGGCGGTTTCAGCGTCGAGCAAGAGCGCTGGACCGAAACCCGCAAGCTGTTCGACTCACTGGCCGTGGACGATGCGCAGACCTGTGAAACCATCGCTGAGGTCTACGCCCAGACCGGCGAACTGCTCGACCCACACACCGCCATCGGTGTGAAGGCCGCACGCGAGTGCCGTCGCAGCCTGGACATCCCGATGGTGATTCTGGGCACTGCCCACCCGGTCAAATTCCCGGAAGCGGTGGAGAAGGCCGGTGTTGGCAAAGCGCTGGAGTTGCCCGAGCACCTGGCTGACCTGTTCGAGCGTGAAGAGCGCTGCACGGTGTTGGCGAACGATCTGAAAGCCATGCAGGCGTTTGTCAGCCAGCACGGCAATCGCGGTAAGCCGCTCTGATCCACAGCTTGCTACGCGGTAGGTCAAGCCCGTCTTCGTGACGGGCTTTTTCATTCTGGCGAGCCATACTTGCGCGGGCGGCCAACCAGCAAACTCAAGGAAACTCAATCGGTGCGTGTAGTGATTCAATGGGCGGTGCGGCTGGCTTGCGTGCTGTTGCTCGGCCATCTGTCTATGGGCCAGGCGGCTGTCAGCCTGCCTTTCAAGCTGGTGCCGGCGTTTATCCCGCTGCAGCCTTTGCCCCTGGCACCGGCGGAGCAGCAGTGGTTGGCCGCTCATCCGACATTGAAGGTGGGCATTTCGATTGATGATTATCAACCGATTGATATTACCCGCGACCGCAATCGCTACCAGGGCATCAGTGCCGATTACCTGAGCCTGGTCGGCGCGCGTCTGGATATGCCGATGCAGGTGCTGGGCTTTGCCGAACGAGCCCAGGCGGTTGAAGCGTTGCGCAGCGGTGCTATCGATATTCTCACCAGCGCCAACGGCTATGAGCGTGATGTGCCCGGCCTGCAGTTTACCCGCGACTACATGCCTGACCGTTCGGTGGTGGTGCTGCGCCGAGACGACACCCGGGGCGACGACCTAGCGGGCAAGAAGGTGGTGTTGCTCGACGGCT
Organism: Pseudomonas sp. M5A4_2d; assembly: GCF_053345295.1. NCBI lineage: Bacteria > Pseudomonadati > Pseudomonadota > Gammaproteobacteria > Pseudomonadales > Pseudomonadaceae > Pseudomonas > Pseudomonas sp. M5A4_2d. The sequence goes on from NZ_JBKEZW010000009.1 coordinate 104,064, forward strand.
ATGCCAACGTCAAGAACGTGCACGCGGCCTATCCTGGCAGCGACATTATGCTTGCGCCCAACCTCTACAGCGGGCTGGAAGCGCTTAAGCAACACGACGCCGATGCGTTTATCGGCAATGAAGTGATTGTGCGTGCCTACAAGTCGCTGCGGCCTTACCTGGGCTTGCAAATCAAGGAAGAGAGTCGGCTGCCCCCCATCGGTTTCGCCTTCGCCACCCGTCAGGCCGACCCATTGCTGGGCGCCATGATGGACCGCGCTCTGGGGAGCATTGAGGAATCAGTGCAGCGCGAAATCCTTGCACGCTGGACCACTGGGCTTGGCGTGGGTATCGGTGCTGAACGCATTGAGCTTTCCGCTTCGGAGCAGGCGTGGGTAGTACGCCATCGGCATATTGTGGTCGCGGCCCAGCAGCTATCGCCTTACGTGTTCAAGGACAAGGACGGTCGGTGGGTTGGCCTGAACGTTGACCTGCTCAATCGGATCTCGCGCATGACCGGTTTGCGCTTTGTCTTCGAAGAGGTGCATTCCACCGCGCAAACCCTGAATTGGCTGGAAACGGGCAGGGCGGACATGAACACCACCCTGGCCGAGAGCCAGGAGCGCAAGGCGCTGCTCAATTTCAGCCATAGTTTCGGCGGCTCCGGCTGGGTGTTTGTCGAGCCTGTCGATGCAGCACCGCTGACCGGTCTGGATCAGTTGGCCGGCAAGGTCCTGGCGCTGCCGGCGCGGCATGTGCTTGAGGGCTACCTTCGCCAGATGCATCCGCAAATCCAGCTGCGGTTGGTCGGCAATTATGCCCAGGCCCGAGAGTTGGTGCGACGAGGTGAGGCGGCGGCGACGCTCCAGACCGAAGTGGAAGTGCAGAGTTACCCGCAGGATGACTTGCGTATAGGTCGCAGTGTCGATGGCATGTGGTCGGCCAACAGCCTGTCGGTGCCCAAGGACCAGCCGGAGCTGCTGAGTATCCTGAACAAAGCCCTGGAGGCCTTGCCGGTGGCCGAGTTGAGCGCGTTGCACCTGCGCTGGATCGGGGCGGTCGCGCTTCCCGTGCCTGCCTGGCAACGGGTGCCTGCCTGGGCCTATTGGACGGTCGCCATGGCGATCCTGTTTGTACTGGTCTCGCAGGTGTGGAACAGCCGGCTCAAGCGCCAGATACGTCAGCGGCTGGAGGCCGAGCGCAGGCTCAACGATCAGTTGGCCTTCAAACGCGCCTTGCTCGATGGCATGCCCAACCCGCTGTTTGTCCGCGACCTGGCTGGGCGCCTGGTGACCTGCAACAAAAGTTATGAGCAGCAATTGGCAACCCGGCTTGAACAGATCCAGGGTCTGACCTTGATGGAAAGCGGGGTGATGCCCGAAGCGACCGCTGCGCGCCTGCACGCCGGCCATATGGAGCAGTTGGCCACGCAACAGCCGTTGTTTGTCGACCGGCAACTGGAGTTCAACGGCGGCAGCTTTCATGTCTACCAGTGGACGGTGCCGTTCTTCGACGCTGAGAATCGCTTGCAGGGACTGCTTGGCGGCTGGATCGACATCAACGAGCGCAAAGTACTCGAGCAGCAATTGATGGATGCACGCCAGGTCGCCGACGAGGCGAATTACGCAAAAAGTGCGTTTCTCTCCACTCTCAGCCACGAGATTCGTACACCGATGACCGCGATCATTGGTTTGCTCGAGCTGGAACAGGAACGCTGCCTGGCAGCCGGTTTCCCTATATCCGAGGGGTTGCAGGTGGTCCATCGTTCGGCGCGTGAGTTGATCGCGTTGATGGGCGACAGCCTGGACCTCGCCAAGATCGAGGCGGGTCATATGCAACTGGCGCCGCAGTCTACCGAGTTGAAAGGGTTTTTCGAGGGCATCCAACGGCTGTTCGAAGCCACGGCGCAAAAAAAAGGCCTGCTCCTGACCTTGACGTTTGATCCGGCGGCGCAGGGCTATTACTGGTTCGACCCGCTGCGTTTGCGCCAGGTCATGCACAACCTGTTGGGCAATGCGCTGAAGTTTACCGAGCAGGGCGGGGTGCGTGTCAGTGTCACCTGCCAGCACGATGAGGCGGGCGCTGAATACTTGCATTTATGCGTCGAGGACAGCGGCCCGGGGGTTGGCGTTGAACAGCAGGCAACGATGTTCAAGCCTTTTATTCAGACAAGTGCACTGACTGCTGCCGAACACGGCGGAACTGGTTTGGGCCTGAGTATCTGCCAGCAGTTGGTGGAGCTGATGGGCGGTAGCATTCGCCTCAACAGTGTCATCGGCGAGGGTACTAAGGTGTGTATCGACCTGTGCCTGGCTCGGGTCAGCACTGACAATGTGCCCGTGCTGGCCGCCACGTCCTTGCCACCCGCTGGTCGCAATCTGTCGGTGCTGGTTGTCGATGATTTGGCTGCCAATCGTCTGGTGTTGGCGCAGCAGTTCGAGTTCCTCGGTCATCAGGTGATTGCCGTCGATTCGGCTGAAGCCGCTTTGCACTATTGGCGTGATCAGCGGTTTGACGTGCTGGTGACCGATTGCCAGATGCCGGGCATGTCCGGCTATGGCCTGAGCGAGGCCGTCCGGCGGATCGAAGCCGAGACACAACGGCCCCGTTGCGCACTCATAGGTTGCACTGCGAATGCCTTGGATGATGAACAACGGCGCGGCGAGGAGGCCGGTATGGATGAATTGCTGGTCAAGCCCATTACGTTGCAGCACTGGGCCGAGGTACTGACACGCGTAACGGCGCAACGCTCGTTCGATATCGAGACGTTGCGTACCATGACCCAGGCCGACTGGCCGGTCCTGCACAGCATGTTGCAGGCATTGGCAAAGAGCCTGGACCACGAACATGAGGTATTGGCGTTGGCCCTGGCCGAGCAGGACATGGCGCGTTTGAATGCGGCGCTGCATCGGCTCAAGGGCGTTTGCTCGCTGGTGGACGCACTGCCGCTGGCCAAGGCCTGCATGGCCCTTGAACGCTGCGCGCGCGAGCAGCGCGGCGCCGAACTTCAAGCACCCTGGCTGCGGTTGTCCGAAACCCTGATGACGTTTCGACGTGATCTGCAGCCTTATCTGGATTCACACGATTAGGACACGTCCTATGGGGCACCCTGCCGCTTTTGGTTACTGTGCCGTCTTTGCCCGATGCCGACAGAGTTGCCTATGCGTTCCCTCAAAGTCCTGATCCTTGAAGACAACCCGTTTCAATTGATGGCGCTGCATCAGATGCTTAACGCCAACGGCGTGTTCAATGTACTGACCGCCGAGACCGTCGAGGCAGCCCGCCAGTCCCTGGAAAGCAAAGGCCCCGTGGACATTGCTATTTGCGATCTGTACCTGGAGCAGGGCGATGGCCTGGAGTTGATCCGTGAATTGGCCGAGCACGGTCTGGCTCAAGTGCTGATACTGCTCAGCAATGCTGAGCCGGACGTGCTCGAAGGTGTGGCGAATATGGCACGGCAACAGGGTTTGAACGTGCTGGCATGTTTGCAGAAACCAGCGTCGGCTACGCTGATCGGGCAAGTGCTAACGGACTGCCAGGCGCGTTTGCGTCCGGGGCCGCCGGTGTTGTCATGGGCGCGGGTGCGCCATTTGCTGGATCTTGACGAAAGGGACGCGTTGCCACCCTCGGCGGATGTCAGCCAGGCCGGTATCGCGCGTTGTGGCAGGGTCTGGTATCAGCCCATCGTCAGCCAGGCGGGTGTGCTGCAACGGGTCGAGGCACTGGCGCGCTGGCAGTCGTGCGGGAATGACCTGCTGCTGCCTGACGATTTTTTGCCGGTGTTGGAATTTGCCGGCATGGAGGAAGCCTTTACCTGGCATGTGCTGGAGCAGGCGCTGGGGCTGGCTGGCCAGGTCATGGGCCAGACGGGCCAATTGTTGCCGGTGGCGGTGAATATTCCTGGGCGGATGCTGGAACGCTCGCACTTTCCCCAAGTGCTGCAAGGCTTGCTGCAACTTCACGGCGTGCCTGCCCACGGCCTTACCCTGGAGCTGGTGGAGACCTCAAGGTTGAAAACCGACAGCGCCCACGTAACGGGGTTACTGCGCTTGCGAATGATGGGTTGCCAGTTGTCCATTGGTGATTTCGGCGTGGGCGGCACCAGCCTGCAGAGCTTGCTGGAACTGCCCTTCACCGAATTGAAAATCCCCCCGGCGTTTGCCAGCGGGATGGCCAATGACGATCGCAAAGCGGCGGTGGTGGCGGGCGCCATGAGCATGGCTGCGCACCTGGATGTCGGTGTCGTGGTTACCGGGGTTGAAAGCGCCGCCGACTATCACGCCGTAGGAAAGCTCGGAGCAGCCTGGCTGCAAGGGTGTTTTATTGCCCGGCCGATGGATGCCGAGGCACTCAAGCAATGGATCGCGTTTCAGGCTATGCCAGCCCGTGTTCCTGCACATAGATAAACAGCGCGGCATCGTTGCCCAGGCCGAGCTTGCGCATGGCACTGACTTTTTGCGCGCTGACGGTCTGTTTGCTGCGATGCAGTTGCGCGGCGATCTCGCCCACCGTCAACCCGGCGGCCAGCAGGCGGATGACCTCCAGTTCCCGAGGTGAAAGCTGTTCCTGGGAATGCAGGCGATCGGCGCCAACTTCCCCCGCGAGGCTCAGTGCCTGACGAATGGCGTGGGCCACGTACGTGCGCTGTTGCCGGGCTTGTCGAATCGCCTCCGGCAGCTCACCCGCCAGGCTGGCTTTGCTCAGCAGCCCCATGACCCCCAGTTCCAGAATGGAATGGAACAAGCCGGCGTTATTGAGCATGGTCACCACCACAATGGGCAGGTCCGGATAGTGCCGGCGCAGTTGCCCGATCAAGCGCAGCCCGTCGGCGTGAGGCTCGGCGGGCATCATGAAGTCGGTCACCAGTACATCACAGGCACAGGTTTGTAGCAGCTCGATGAGGGCTTGGGGTGAATTGGCCTCTGCCACGATGCGCACATGCTCGTCCTGCTCCAGAACGGCGCGCAAGCCAATCAGGAAAATCGGGTGGTCGTCGGCAAGGACGATGCGCAGTGGCTGTTCAGACGCGGCTTTCAAGGCAGGCTCCCAGGGTAATCCAGGGATTCTAGCCTGTCGGTGGATGTTTTCTCTCTGTCATCTTTGCCGTGCATGCTCGCTTGACTCGGGCAGGAGGCTACACAAAAGGTCGAACTTTCTGCTTTGAGCACGGGTCACTTGAATGTAAGCACCTTAATGACATTTTTGTTTTTCGAACCTTATTCGAATGATTGAGTGGTGATCGAGATGGAAAGTATCAGCCTATTGCTCGAAGAAGCACTGAGCCCTTATCAGGTTACGTTGACCACCTCGGGCCTACAGGGCGAGTGCCTGGTGACCGTGAAGAACCCTGCTGGCGCTATCGTCGTCGAGCGTGAAGTCGATCGGGCCCAATTGACCGATAAGCGTGTACTGGTGGATGTGGTGGATTGCTTGCTACGCGATCTGAAAATCGCTGAAGGGCGCCTGGAACCCTCGGTTATCGCAGCATTGCGTAACGCAGCCCAAACCCGTGGCGCCGCCCTCGCATGAAGAATTGTTTAATGATGGAAACTTCCTACCCCATGCCCGGTCAGATTTCATAACAGCAAGAGCAAACATTGTGCTCCGGTGTTTGTGGCTTGTTGTACTGGTCTTTGTAGGCCACGTTTAACCCCGAGTTGTCTCCCCACTGCTCGGGGTTTCTTTTGCCTGCGATTTGTCAGGGCTCAGGGGAATTCTGGAAAAAACTCGGGTTGTCCAACAAATACTGCGCGCGCATCACGGGGTCCAACCATGATGCGTAGGATTGCTGGACCCGCGCCTGCGGGATATCCCGTATCGCCTGATCGATTCGCTGCATGGCCTGACGGCCTTGAGGCGTATCCGAGCAACCAATATGCGAACGTTGATAACGCGCTGAGCCCTTGATGGGATAGAACATCAGGTCCTGGGCAGCGATACCCTGTTGCCGGGCGTGATAGCGGATTTCCGGCGGGTAACCCAACACCGCTTCCAGCCGCCCAAGACGCTGCATTTGCAACAGGCTGCCAAGAGCGTCATTGCCGTAATGCAATGCCAGGGTGTGGGGAGCGGCGTGCTTGAGCTGTTCGTCGATGGCGGGGCCGTAGCTGCGTTCGGCGGTGGCGCCAATGCGTGCTTTATGGGATTCGAGAAAGGCTTGCAGATCAAATTGACCCTCGGCAATAAAGGGTGCCATTGCCTCTTGCTGGCTGCGTTGGATCGTCACCCCGTTGCTGACCACCACGAATGCCTGGGCCGAAAACACAATGTACTTCGCGCGCTCCGGCGTCCACAGCAGCGAGGGGTCGCAGGTCAGGGAAGGCGAGCGCAGCATTTGAATGCCGCGAGCTCGGTTGACGTGCATCACGGTGTGGCGGTATTGCGGCAGGCGCTTGGCGAGTATCGGCAACAACTCATCCAGTGCCCCCTGGCCTTTCTGAGGCCCTTCAAAGATGGTGATGGGCGGCAGGTCGCGCAACAGCCAGATCAGCGTGTCCTCGGCATGCGCCGAGAGCGGCCACACGCCGAGCATCACGCTCATGAGGCACAGAGGGATAAACCGGCATTGGTACGGGCGAGCCATCAGATCGCGCCAACCTCGCGCAAACGGGTGATAGCTGCGGCGTCGTAACCCAGTTCATTGAGGACCGTGCTGTTATGTTCGCCCAACTGCGGCCCGACCCACTCACAACTACCCGGTGTCTGCGACAGCTTGGGCACGATCCCCGGCATCTTGAAGCCCTTGCCGCCCGGCAACTGAGCCTCGAGAAACATTTCCCGCGCCAGAAACTGCGGGTCGCCCAACATGTCTTCGGCGCTGTAGATGCGGCTGGCGGGCACCTCGGCCTTGTTCAGTTGCTCAATCACGTGGTCCAGCGGCAGCGAGTTGACCCAGCGATCAATCACGCCGTACAGCTCATCACGGCGGCTATCGCGCCCGTCATTGCTCGCCAGCTGCGGGTCATTGGCCAGGTCTTCGCGGCCGATGGCGCTCATGAAACGCTTGAAGATTGCATCGCCATTGGCGCCGATCTGCACATGCTTGCCGTCGGCAGTGGTATGAATCGATGACGGCGTGATGCCGGGCATGATGTTGCCGGTGCGCTCGCGAATAAACCCGAACACGTCGAACTCCGGGATCATGCTTTCCATCATCGCGAAGATGGCTTCGTACAGTGCCACATCCACGACTTGGCCGAGCCCGCCGTTGACCTCGCGATGACGCAGCGCCATCAGCGCGCCGATGACCGCCCACAAGGCGGCAATCGAGTCGCCGATGGAAATCCCCGTGCGTACCGGCGGGCGGTCTTCGAAACCGGTGATATAGCGCAAGCCGCCCATGGACTCGCCCACCGCGCCGAACCCCGGCTGGTCTTTCATCGGGCCGGTCTGGCCAAAACCCGAGAGCCGCACCATCACCAATTTCGGGTTCAGCGCATGCAGGGTTTCCCAGCTCAGACCGAGTTTTTCCAGGACGCCGGGGCGGAAATTCTCAATCAGGATGTCGGCATCCGCCAGCAATTGCTTAAGGATGGCCAAACCTTCCGGGTGCTTGAGGTTCAGCGTCAGCGACTGCTTGTTGCGCGCCTGCACGAACCACCAGAGTGAGGTGCCTTCATACAGCTTGCGCCATTTGCGCAGCGGGTCGCCGCCGTCCGGGGATTCGACCTTGATCACCTCGGCACCGAATTCGGCGCAGATGCGTGACGCAAACGGGCCGGCGATCAAGGTGCCCAGTTCGATGACTTTCAGGCCGGCCAGCGGTTTGGCATTAAACGACATGAGGATCCTTATCAAGCGTGGAACGGTGGTGTGATGCCTTTTAACATAGGCGAGCGGCCCAGGGATAAGGATGATGCAGCGCAGTATTCGTTGAATGGCCGCGCCATCGGTTAGACTGGCCGCCTTTCCCTGTCTCTAGAAGCCCGTTCATGGCCCAGCCGTCCACGACCTACAAATTCGAACTCAACCTCACCGACCTTGATCGCTCGGTGTACGAGAGCGTCAAACAGACCATCGCCCGCCATCCTTCGGAAACCGAAGAGCGCATGACCGTGCGTCTGTTGGCCTACGCACTTTGGTACAACGAGCATCTGTCGTTCGGCCGTGGTCTGTCAGATGTGGACGAGCCAGCCCTGTGGGAAAAAAGCCTGGATGATCGTGTTCTGCACTGGATTGAGGTCGGCCAGCCTGACGCCGATCGTCTCACCTGGTGCTCGCGCCGTACCGAACGCACCAGCTTGCTGGCCTACGGCAGCCTGCGTGTGTGGGAAGGCAAAGTGGTGCCGGTGGCAAAAAACCTGAAGAACGTACACATCGCCGCTGTGCCTCAGGAAATCCTCGAGACCCTGGCCAAGGACATGCCGCGCGTTATCAAGTGGGACGTGATGATCAGCGAAGGCACGATCTTCGTGACGGATGATCGTGGCCAGCATGAAGTGCAGTTGGAATGGTTGGTCGGCGAGCGTGATTAAACATGCGGGAGCTGGCGTGTGTGGGAGCGGGCTTGCTCGCGAAAGCATCACCGCAGCGTAACTGACCTACCGAGGTGTCTGCATCGCCGGCAAACCAGCCCCACATTTGTTCTATGTCGCTGTGAATATCTTTGTTTAACCGTTGTACCAGAAGAGAAGCTTCCGTCACCCCATGCGTATTGATCCTCGCCCGTTGCCCGCTGTCCTGCCGTTTCTCGGTGAATTGCCACCGCTGTTGACCCGTCTCTACGCCGCACGCGGGGTGCAGTCGGAAGCCGAACTGGACAAGAGCCTGGCGCGGTTGATTCCCTACCAGCAGCTCAAGGGCATCGACGCGGCGGTGGACCTGCTGGTGACCGCCCTCGAGCAGCGCCAGCGCATCCTGATCGTCGGTGACTTCGACGCCGACGGCGCCACGGCCAGCACCGTGGGCACCCTGGGCCTGCGTTTGCTCGGCGCGGCCCATGTCGATTACCTGGTCCCCAACCGCTTTGAGTACGGTTATGGCCTGACGCCGGAAATCGTCGCCGTGGCGCTGCAGCGCACGCCGCAGCTGCTGATTACCGTGGATAACGGCATCTCCAGCGTCGAAGGCGTGGCGGCGGCAAAAGCGGCGGGCTTGAAGGTGTTGGTCACTGACCACCACTTGCCCGGCGATGAATTGCCGGCGGCGGATGCCATCGTCAACCCGAACCAACCCGGCTGCGAGTTCCCGAGCAAGGCGCTGGCGGGTGTCGGCGTGATCTTTTATGTGTTGATGGCCTTGCGCGCGCGTTTACGCAGCCTGGGCTGGTACGACAACACGCCGCAACCGAACATCGGTGAATTGCTCGACCTGGTCGCCCTGGGCAGCGTCGCCGACGTGGTGCCGCTGGATGCCAACAACCGCATCCTGGTCCATCAGGGGCTGGAGCGTATTCGCGCCGGTCGCGCCCGGCCGGGAATCAAGGCGATCCTCGAGGTCGCCAAGCGCGACCATGCCCGTATCACCTCGACCGACCTTGGCTTTATTCTTGGGCCGCGGCTGAATGCCGCCGGCCGCCTGGATGATATGAGCCTGGGCATCGAATGCCTGCTCACCACCGACTTCGCGGCGGCACGGGAAATGGCGGCGCAACTGGACGGCATGAACCAGGACCGTAAATCCATCGAGCAGGGCATGCAGCGCGAGGCGCTCGCCCAGCTCAAGGACTTGCCGGTGGAATCGATGCCCTACGGTTTGTGCCTGTTCGACCCGGAATGGCACCAGGGCGTCATCGGCATTTTGGCGTCGCGCATGAAAGAGCGGTATTTCCGCCCGACCATCGCCTTCGCCGACGCCGGTGATGGCCTGCTCAAGGGCTCAGGGCGCTCTGTGCAGGGTTTCCACATCCGTGATGCCCTGGCGGTCGTCGCGAGCCAGCATCCCAACCTGATCGCCAAATACGGCGGCCATGCGATGGCGGCCGGTTTGACCTTGCCCGAGGCGAATTTCCCACTGTTTGCCGAAGCCTTTGACGCTGAAGTGCGTCGGCAACTGCGCGAAGAAGACCTCACCGGGCGGCTGTTGTCCGACGGCACCTTGGCTGTGGAAGAGTTTCACTTGGAACTGGCGCGCGCATTGCGGCATGCCGGGCCATGGGGCCAGCACTTTCCTGAGCCGCTGTTTCACGGTGTGTTTCAGTTGGTCGAGCAGCGCGTAGTAGGGGAGCGGCACCTCAAGGTGGTGCTCAAGAGCGAATGCGGGTCAGTGAAGCTCGATGGCATTGCGTTTGGCGTGGACCGAGAGGTCTGGCCTAACCCGACGGTGCGTTGGGTGGAATTGGCCTACAAGCTGGACGTGAACGAATTTCGTGGGCAGGAAACCGTGCAGTTGATGATCGCGCATATCGAACCGCGCTAAATCCGACCAGCACCGCAAAACCAAATGTGGGAGCTGGCTTGCCTGCGATGGCATCACTGCGGTGTGACTGACACACCCAGGTGATGCTATCGCAGGCAAGCCAGCTCCCACACAAGCCAGCACACCGTTTGTTTGGCGTACAGCGCAGGATTACTCGGCTTTATCCTTGGCCTGGTGCTTCACGATGATGTCCACCAAACGCTGGGCCAGCGCCGGGTAGTTCTCATCAAAGTGATGCCCGCCCGGCAGCTTCACGGCTTCGCCCACAGCGGTCTTGTCGGTGCAGCCACTCTCGTCGACTTCTTCGGCACCGTAGATGCACACCACCTTGTCAGCGGGCAGCTTGGCCATTTCCGGGCCGGTAGCGGCCTCTTTGCCTGCGTTGCCCAACCAGCCTTCCACTTCGATTTCAAAGCTGCCGGTGCGCGCGAAGGCGAGCAGGATAATGGCGTCGACACGCTGCTGTTCGTTTTCCGGCATGCGGTTGTAGATGGCGGGCAGTACGTCGGCGCCGAACGAGTAGCCGGTCAGTACGAAACGCTTGGTGCCCCACTTCTGCCGGTAGTGCTGCATCAGTTCGCTGAGGTCTTTGGCGCTTTGTTCCGGGGTCTTGTGCTGCCAGTAGTAGCGCAGCGTGTCGATGCCGACCACCGGGTAGCCGATCTTGGCCATTTCACCGGCCACGTCGCGGTCCAGGTCACGCCAGCCACCGTCACCGGAGAGGAACAGGGTGACGGTATCTTTGGCTTGGCCAGCCGGTACTTCCACTACAGGAATCGCCAGGCCGCCGTTGTCCGAACCGACCAGTTGCTTACGCAGTTCGTTGTTCAACACTTGCGGGTAGTGAATGTCGTAGTCGCTGATGCTGGTGGTTGCGCGCGGGGTGTCGCGTACGAAACTGGCGCTTTCGTCGTCAGGGTTGTCGTTCCAGGCCACCAGCCAGTTGCCATGGGCAGAGGTTTTCGGCAGCGGGTCCTTGCAACCTTCCTGTACCAGGGTGAAGCCGACGGAGATGGCGTTGGCTTTGTCATCGTTCTGTGTGGCCAGCCAGCGCCAGGCGAGCGCAGCGCCAGGGCCAATGCCGCTGACCAGGGTTGCCGGGCCTTTAAGCTGGCCCAGGGCGCTTTGCAGGGCTTGTTCCTGCAACTTGCAGTCATCCTTCGGCAGGATCACTTGAACGATTTGCGCAGCGCCACCTTGGCTCAGTGCAATCAGCTGGCTGTCGGTCAGGGTTTCATCAGCCATCACGGCCACGGCCACACGGGCTTTTGCCGAGCCGTTGGGTGTCACACGGGTCATAACCGTGCCATCAGCCTGTGGCAGTTGTTCCAGGGTCGGTTGCGGGGCAGGGCGGTTCCAGAACCAAAAGCCGCCGCCTGCGATCAGGGCGAGCAGCACTACAAAGGCCAATACATACCGCCAGGAGCGTCGAATCATCAGCGTTTCACCAATCCAGTCAAGCCGCCCGCAATCAGGGCGGCGGTATCGGCCAGTGCCACCAGCGGATCAAGTCCTGCGGGCACGGCCATATAACGGGGTTCCCAGTCAGGCTGGAACTTGTCTTTGAAGCGGCGCAAACCTTGGAAGTTATACAGTTGCTCGCCACGGCGGAACACCATTGAGCCCAGGCGTTGGGTCAGCGGGGCGCCACGGCGTGGTTGCAGGCCCGACAACGGCACCATGCCGAGGCTGAAGCGGGCGTAGTCATGGTTCTTATAATGTTGAATCAGGCCGACCATCATGAACTCCATGGTCAGCTTCGGCGCGTCCGGGTGCGCACGCATCAGGTCGAGACTGGCCAGGTCATGGTTGTAGGTCTCGAGCAGGTTGGCGAAGGCCACCGGGCGCCCTTCGAAGCGAATGATCGCAATGCGAAAGTGCTTGAGGTAGTCGTCGCTGAAACGGCCAAGGGAGAAGCCCTTTTCCCGTACGTTCTTGCCGGTCAGCCAGGCATCGGAGATGACTTTGAGTTCATCCATCGGCGCCTGGCCCGGTTCGCAGATCTCCAGGGACAGGCCGTCCCGGGTGCCACGGTTCCAGGTGTAGCGCAAATCCTTCATCTCTTTGCCCTTGGCTTCCAGGTCAAAGCGTTTCAGGTCGACGCGGGCTTCTTCGCCCAGCTTGATCGCGGTGAGGCCGATGTCCATGTAGTACGGCAGGTTCTCGGCGCGCACCTGGTAGAACACCGGGCGGGCGTGATGGATGTCGCACAGGTCGCGGAACTGCCAGATCATCTCGGCGCGGGGCTGGGTCGGGCCGATCGGGTCATACAAGGCCACCAGGCTGCGCCCACGACGGGCGTACATCAGGAAGGCTTCGTCGTTAGGGTGGAACAGCAGCGCCTTGTCGCCGGTCAGTGCGAGGCCGCCGTCGGGCTGGGACGAGGCCATCAGAATCTTGGTGGCGCGCTCCAGTTCGTCGGGTGTCGGCAAGTGGATCACCGGCCGCGCAGTACGCAGCAGCCAGGTCAACGACACGATCACCAGCAACACTGCCGCACCGAGCAATGAGCGCAGGCCGCGAGGGGCGTTGGCATCCAGGGTGAACTGCCACCACAGTTGATGGCTGTACGGCACGTCTTGATAGGCAAACAGCAGCAGCCAGATCGAGGCGCCCAGCACGCAAACGCTGGCCACCAGGTACAACGGCGAGAACGGCAGTTCGGTCAGGCGGCTCGCGCGGTAGAACGAGCGACGGAAGATCGCCAGCAGCACCGCCGTCATGATCATCAGGCTGGCTTCTTCCCAGTCGAAGCCTTTGAGCAGCGAGAGCAGGGCGCCGGTCAGCAGCAACACCATGGTCAGCATCCACGCAGCCGACAAGCGCCGACGCAGGCCCTGGGCGAGCAACAGGCAGAGCACGCCGATCAGGCTGGCGCCAAAGTGCGAGGCATCAATCAGGCGGTGGGGAATCAGAAAACCGATGTTTTCCAGGCGTGTGTCGATTTCCGGCGTTGCGCCGGAAAACAGCAGGACCACGCCGGACAAAAAAACCAGTACGGCCAGCACGGGTGCGGCCAGGCCGGATGCCACCCGCAGGCTCTGTTGGGTCTGGAACAGGCGCTGAGCTTCGTTGACCAGCAGGAACACGCAGGCGATCAGCAGCGGCAGGACCACGTAGATCATCCGGTACAGCAGCAGGGCCGCGGCCAAAGGCGCGGCACCGAGCTTGTCGGCGAAGGCGGCGAGCAGAATCGCTTCGAATACACCCACGCCGCCCGGAACATGGCTGAGTACGCCGGCGGCCAGGGCCAGCAGATACACCAGCAGGAAGGGGCCGAACGGCGGCGCTTCCGGCAGCAACATATAGAGGACAGTGGCGGCAGCCGCCACGTCCAGTGCGGTGATGATCAACTGCAGGAAGGTCAGGCGCCGGCCCGGCAGGCGCAGCGTGCGGCGCCCGGCCTTGACCAGCAGGTTGTCCGGGTAGGGTTGTTCCGGCAGGCGGCGACGATAAATGCCGATGCACAGCGCGACCGACAACAGCAATACCACGCCGGCAATGCTGCCGAGCAAACCTTGCGACAGATGCAGGTAGGTGGACGCAGCCGGCAGGTTACTCAGCGTGGCCAGTGCGGCCAGCGGCGGCAGGGCAGTGCCCAGGGCCAGGCTGGCGAATACGGTCATGTGGGCAACTTCCGAGGCCCCGATGCCATGGCGTGCATATAAGCGGTAACGCACCGAGCCGCCGGAAAGCATCGACAGGCCTATGGCGTTGCCAATCGCAAAGGCCGTGAACCCACCCAGAGCCAGCGTCTTGGCAGGCAGTTTCACCCCGGCATAGCGGGCGCCAGAGAACTCGTAACCCAACAGAATGATGAAACCGGCGACCGCGGCCGCAAACGCGCCCAGCAATGCCGGTTTGGGCACTTCCAGGATCGAGTCGTGGAGGGCGTACAGGTCCAGTTCCAGCAGCAGGTGTCGGCAGGCGATCAGGGCAATTGCGAACAGCAACAGGGTGACGGCCAGCCCGATGGGTTGACGGTATTTGCTCAACAGATCCAGCCAACGCAAACGGGTGGGAGTAATCGGTTGTTCCGCTGTGACGGTGTCTTGTGGTTCAGACGAGTTGGCGCGCATCAATCACCTCGTGGATTGTGCGCGACAGGATGGAGGTATCCAGCCAAGTTACCAATCCCTATGGACAAAATAATTACAAATATTAACGCTTATCGCCGGGTGGGGCGAATGCGGCCATTGGTCGTAGAGGGTCGTGCTTGAGTACTGAGCATAGCTTGCAATGACATGGACTCTGCAAACCGTATACGGTTTCATGAAAGATGCCATGCCATTGTTTCAGAAGAACTTTTTTAACCGGATACAAAAAAGGACACTCTTTCGAGTGGCCTTTCTTGATGTTTGGTTGCGGGAGCCGGATTTGAACCGACGACCTTCGGGTTATGAGCCCGACGAGCTACCAGACTGCTCCATCCCGCGTCTGTGGCCGGCATTCTACAGCCCAGCGGCGGGGTGTCAACCGTTAATCGGCCGATGGGTCAAATAAGTGTGAATTAGCCGCTGCGTGTTGCCTATGTGCGGTAAGTCCGCGATGGGGAAAGAGTTTTTTGTCTTACAATTTTTATACAGGGGTAAAATTGAGGCGCACAAAAAAGGCCACTCTTTCGAGTAGCCTTTTTTGATGTTTGGTTGCGGGAGCCGGATTTGAACCGACGACCTTCGGGTTATGAGCCCGACGAGCTACCAGACTGCTCCATCCCGCGTCTGTGTGTCGGCATTCTACAGCGGAACGCAGGTGTGTCAACCTGTGAATTGAAGAAAAGCGCTTGTGGTTCAATCGGTTAGCTCTCCAAAGCGCTGGTAGAAACGCCTCCGGGCCAGTCTGGCCGAGGGTTTCAGCTCTATCGGTAGGCTGATTTCGATTGAAAAAATAAATTCAACCTGGCGTTTTCCTACCGCTCGAACGGAAGATTCAAACTACTGGTGCTATATACAGGGGTGAGTGCGATACTGGCCACCCGTTGGATTACACCCTCTGTTTATATGACGCAGCGCAAAATCATCCACGTCGACTGTGATTGCTTCTACGCCGCCATCGAGATGCGCGACGACCCGAGCTTGGCGCAAAAGCCCCTGGCGGTCGGCGGCTCGGCGGATAGAAGAGGGGTGATCGCCACCTGCAACTATGAAGCGCGGGCATATGGTGTTCGCTCGGCCATGTCCTCGCGCCACGCCTTGAAGCTGTGTCCGGACCTGACCATCGTCAAGCCGCGCATGGATGCCTATAAAGAAGCGTCGAAGGAAATCCAGACGATCTTTCGCGAATACACCGACCTGATCGAGCCACTGTCGCTGGACGAAGCCTATCTTGATGTCTCCGACAGCCCGCATTTTGGCGGCAGCGCCACACGTATCGCCCAGGACATTCGCCGTCGGGTCTCCAACCAGTTGCACATCACCGTGTCCGCAGGCGTGGCGCCCAACAAGTTTTTAGCCAAGATTGCCAGCGACTGGAAAAAGCCCAACGGCCTGTTTGTGATTACGCCGGATCAGGTCGAAGATTTTGTGTCGCAGTTACCGGTGAACAAGTTGCACGGCGTCGGCAAGGTCACGGCCGATAAGCTGGCGCGCCTGGGCATTGAAGACTGCCTGCAAT
Source organism: Pseudomonas sp. M5A4_2d (assembly GCF_053345295.1). Taxonomy (NCBI): domain Bacteria; kingdom Pseudomonadati; phylum Pseudomonadota; class Gammaproteobacteria; order Pseudomonadales; family Pseudomonadaceae; genus Pseudomonas; species Pseudomonas sp. M5A4_2d. Next base: position 120,012 of record NZ_JBKEZW010000009.1, read on the forward strand.
TACGCGAGTGGAACAAGCTGTCACTGGTGCGCGAATTCGGCAGCTTTGGCGAGCGGCTCTGGAGCCTGGCCCGTGGGATTGATGACCGCGTGGTGCAGAACGACAGCCGGCGGCAATCCATCAGCGTGGAAAATACCTACGATGTAGACCTGCCGGATCTTTCAAGTTGTTTGGCGAAACTTCCCGAGCTGATGGAAACCCTGGCCGGGCGCATGGCGCGCATCGACAGCAGTTACCGCGCGGGCAAGCCGTTCGTCAAAGTGAAGTTTCATGACTTTACCCAGACCACCCTGGAGCAGGCCGGGGCAGGGCGGGACCTGGAGAGTTATCAACAGCTGTTGAGCCAGGCGTTCAATCGCGGCGGTAAGCCGGTGCGGTTGTTGGGGATTGGGGTGCGGTTGCTCGACCTCAGCAGCGGCAACGAGCAGCTGCAATTTCCCTGGTAGAAACCGGATCAAAAAACGGTGGGAGCTGGCTTGCCTGCGATAGCGCAGTGTCAGTCACTCACGCTTTGACTGATACACCGCCATCGCAGGCAAGCCAGCTCCCACCTTTGGATTGTCACCCGGCCTGGACTCTCAGCGCGCCGCAGGGTCCGCCACCAGCCGCCCCGCATCCCTGGTCAGCGCTTGCAGGAATTCCTGCTGCAACTCGGGATCGTTACGGGTCAGTTCGATCAGGCTTTGTTCCAGTTCGCTGGCTTCTTCTTCCAGGCCCAGTTCCGACAGGCGCTTGACCCGGTGGACCCACTGGTTGACTTCGTCGTCTTCCAGATCGTCGTAGATCAGGCCATGAGCTTCCAGCAACTTGCCGCGCAAAGTGGTGCTGATCGCCAGGGTCGAGTCCGAATGCACGTCGTCCTGGCCATCTTCCACACTGATTTTCAAGGTGGTGATGCGGTTCAGGTCCTGCTCGGCAAATGGGCTGTCCAACAGGTTCAGGCGCAGTACGCCGTCGCGGTCGGTGGTCAGCTCATGGGTTTGCTTGCCGGCGGTGACCTGTACCGGACGCTCGCTCCAAGGCAGGCTCGAATACTCCGTGCGCTTGTCGCGCTGGACCTCATCGATACCGGCCAGGTTCTGTTGCGCTCGGCCATGGGATTGCACGTTCATGAACGGGTTGATGCCATCCACGCCGTACGTCAGCCAATCGCGCGTCATGCTGGTGGGCAAGTTGCCGAGGGCGAAGATATTCGCCACGTTGGCGCCTGCGCCCGCCACCAGGGCGACCGCACCCAGGGGCATCTCATAGAGTTTGCGCCAGGGTTGGTAGGGGGTGTAGCGATCGTAACGGCGGGTGACTTCGAATTCGGTGACCTCGAAGGTCTTTTGCTCGTGAATGCGAACCCGGCGTTGTGGAAGCTCCAATACTTTGGGTTCGCCTACATCGATTTGCAGGCTGTGATCGAGCAACTTACGCTCGACCCGCTCCTCGTGCTCACTGCGTTGCGACATCTGGTTGGCGCAGCCGCTGAGCAGCAGGGCGCCGCACAAGGCGGCGCCCCCCAGGGCTCTGGTGTTTCGCTTGAACATGACTTCTCTTGATCTGGTTTTCAGCGACGAATACGCGCCTGAAGGAAAGACAGCACGTCAGCCACCGGCAACGGTTGGGCTTCGGCTTCGGTCCGGCTCTTGTATTCCAGATTGCCATCGGCCAGGCCGCGGTCACTGACCACGATCCGGTGCGGGATGCCAATCAGTTCCATGTCGGCGAACTTGATGCCCGGGCTGGTTTTCTTGTCCCGGTCATCGAGCAACACTTCAAAACCGGCAGCCGTCAGTTCGGCATACAGTTTGTCGGTGGCTTCGCGTACTTGCTCAGTTTCATAACGCAGCGGTACCAGGGCAATCTGGAACGGCGCCAGGGCGTCGCTCCAGATGATGCCTTTCTCGTCGTTGTTCTGCTCGATCGCAGCGGCAACCACGCGGGACACGCCAATGCCGTAGCAACCCATTTCCAGGGTGATCGGCTTGCCGTTCTCGCCCAGCACTTCGCACTTCATCGCCTTGCTGTACTTGTTGCCCAGCTGGAAGATGTGCCCGACTTCAATGCCGCGCTTGATTTCCAGAGTGCCCTTGCCATCCGGGCTTGGATCACCGGCTACCACATTACGCAGGTCGGCCACGGTCGGAACCGGCAGGTCACGCTCCCAGTTCACGCCGAAATAGTGCTTGTCGTCGATGTTCGCGCCGATACCGAAGTCGCTCATCAGCTCGACCGAACGGTCGATGATGATCGGCAACGGCAGGTTCAGTGGGCCGAGCGAACCGGCACCGGCGCCAATGGCGTCGCGCAGCTCGGAGTCGGTGGCCATGACCAGCGGGCTGGCAACGCCTGGCTGCTGGGCTGCCTTGATTTCGTTGAGCTCGTGGTCGCCACGGATGACCAGGGCGATCAGCTTGCCTTCTTCTTCGGCGCGCACGATCAGGGTCTTGATGGTCTTTTCGATCGGCAGATTGAATTTTTCCACCAGGGCCGCGATGGTCTTGGTTTCTGGCGTGTCGACCAGGCGCAGCTCTTCGCTTGGCGCCGGGCGGGACGTTTCGCGTGGTACGGCTTCGGCTTTTTCGATGTTCGCCGCGTAGTCGGAGCCGTTGCTGAACACGATGTCGTCTTCGCCGGAGTCGGCCAGTACATGGAACTCGTGGGAGCCGGCGCCACCGATGGAGCCGTTGTCCGCTTCAACCGGGCGGAACTTCAGGCCCAGCCGCGTAAACACGTTGCAGTAGGCGGTGTGCATGCGGTCGTAGGTGACCTGCAGCGACGCCTGGTCAGCATGGAACGAATAGGCGTCCTTCATGATGAATTCGCGGCCGCGCATCAAGCCGAAGCGTGGGCGGATTTCGTCACGGAACTTGGTCTGGATCTGATACAGGTTCAGCGGCAGCTGTTTGTAGCTGCTCAGCTCGTTGCGCATCAGGTCGGTGATGACCTCTTCATGGGTCGGGCCGGCGCAGAAATCGCGGCCATGACGGTCCTTGAAGCGCAGCAACTCAGGGCCGTACTCTTCCCAGCGCCCGGACTCCTGCCACAACTCAGCCGGTTGGGTACTTGGCATCAACACTTCCAGAGAGCCGGCGGCGTTCATTTCTTCGCGAACGATCGCTTCGACCTTGCGCATCACCTTCAAGCCCATGGGCAGCCAGGTGTACAGGCCGGAGGCCAGTTTGCGGATCATGCCCGCGCGCAGCATCAGCTGATGGCTGATCACGACCGCGTCGGAAGGCGTTTCTTTCTGTGTGGCGAGCAAATATTGACTGGTACGCATGGTAGGCCGTTGTCGGTTGCTTGGACTTGAAATGACTTGGGATTGTACGGGCGCAAACTGCTGGAGTACAGGTATCAGAATGCAGAGGGGTATGTGTGACCGAGTCGTGTCAGTCTTCCTGTGAAGGGCTCAAACGAGCCCGCCGACTTTCCTGAAACCAATGCAACGCAATCAGGAACAGCGTCGGCACACCCAGCAGGCAGGTGATGACGAAGAAGTTGTGGTAACCGAACTTCTCGACCATCACGCCCGAGTAGCCACCAATCAGGCGCGGCAGCAGCAGCATGATGGAGCTGAGCAGCGCATATTGGGTGGCGGAGAACTTGAGGTTGGTCAGGCTCGACAGGTAGGCGACAAAGGCCGAGGTGGCCAGGCCTGAGCTGAAGTTATCCAGGGAGATGGTGAAAATCAGCATCTGCAGGTCCGGGCCCATGTCGGCGAGCATCACGAACAACAGGTTGGTGGCCGCCGAGGCTACGCCGCCGATGAACAGGATCGGCAGGATACCGAACCGCACAATCAACAGGCCGCCCATACCGGCGCCGAGCAGGGTCATGATCAGGCCGAAGATCTTGCTGACCCCCGCAATCTGGTCCTTGGTAAAGCCCTGGTCGATGTAGAACACGTTGGCCATCACGCCCATCACCGTATCGGACATGCGATAGGTCGCAATCAGCCCGAGCAGCAGCAGCGCCTGCCAGCGGTAGCGCAGGATAAAGTCATTGACCGGCGTCAGTACCGGCGCCAAGCCACGCCGGCCCATGGCCGAGAGGCACAGGGTGGTAAGGATGATGTACAAGATGGCGCGCAGGAAGGCGCGGTCTTCCATCAGCAATTCCCACAGGCTTACACCGTGGAACAGCACGCTGGCGAAATCCGTGTTGTACAACTGGGTGAACATCGCGGGGACCGACACCAGCAGTACGATCAGCACGAACACCGAGACCAATTGGTGCGCGAAGCTGTAGCGGCCGGCCTGCAACTGGGTGCGCAGTGGCACATCGGGTTCACGCATGAAGAAGGTGGTCAGCAGTGCCGGGATCATCAGCAAGCCGAACAGCACATAAGTGCCGGTCCATGCCGAGTGCTTATAGTTGAAGCCGGTCGAACCGAAGCCTTCGGCAAAGAACAGCGCGCCAGCTGTGGCCAGCAGGGCGGCGATGCGATAACCGGACATGTAACTGGCGGCCAGCGCGGCCTGGCGGCTGTCGTCGGCGATTTCCAGGCGATAGGCGTCTACCGCGATGTCCTGGGTGGCTGAGGCGAAGGCAACGATGACGGCAATGGCGATCAGCCAGGAGAGGTGTTTCTGCGGGTCGCAGAAGCCCATGCCGATCAACCCGAGGATCACCAGCGTCTGGGCAAGTACCAGCCAGGAACGACGACGCCCGAGTTTACCGAGCAGCGGCAGGCGCCATTGGTCGAGCAGCGGCGACCAGACCCATTTAAAGGCATAGGCCAGGCCGATCAGGCTCGCATAGCCGATGGTCTCGCGGGCCACGCCGGCCTCGCGCAACCACACAGAAAGCGTCGAAAACACCAACATGTAAGGCAAGCCGGCGGCAAAGCCGAGCAACAACAGCACTAACGTCGAGGGGCTGGCATAGGCGGCGAGCGCGGCGCGCCAGGTTTTACGGGGCATGGGCTGGAGTCTGCCTCAGATTTGCGGAAACAAAGCGCGCACTCTAACCGCTGTGCTCTACCGGGCGCCAGCCATGACGCTGAATATCAACGCGATTGTTCAGGATACTGACGCCTTCACTGCGCAAACGCGCACGTTGTTCGTCGCCTGACGCACTGCCCGCCGGCAGACTTATCCGACCACCGGCGCCCAGTACCCGGTGCCAGGGCAACCGGGTGTCCTCGGGCAGTTGGCTGAGCGTGCGCCCGACCCAGCGGGCGGCACGGCCCAGCCCGGCCAGCTGCGCCAGCTCGCCATAACTCACCACGCAACCTTCGGGCACTTGCGCCAATGTCAGGTACAACGCCGTACGGCGCATTTCGGCGGGGCTTTGTGGTGTCTCGGCAGGTTGATTCACTGTAGGTATCGTCGGTTGATTTGTAAGAAACGTCTGTAAGCTTTGTGGTGAGCATTGAACTCATCATAAATACTTGAGTCAGTCGTACCTATCTAACACGATAGCGCCCCTTTTTTCGCCAATCCTGAGCCCCGAATCCGCTTATGTTGTCCAGAACCCTGCTGTGCCTTGCTGTTTTCAGCGCCTCCACGCCCTTGCTCGCCGACACCGTCTGGCTGAAGAACGGTGACCGCCTGACCGGCAAGATCAAAGTTTTCGACGGTGGCAAACTGCTGATTCAGACCAGCTACGCGGGGGCGATCCCGGTAGATTGGAAGCAGGTCAAGACCCTGGAGAGCGATCAGGAACTGCTGGTCAAGCAGGACGCCTACAGCGGCGAGAAAGCCAAGTCCCTGAAAGCGGCGGAGGACGGCAAGGTCGTTCTCGCCAATGGCGAAGCGCCCAAGACTGTGGACTTGGCCAGCATCCAGCAAATCATCAAGCCCAAGCCGGTCATCGAAGACCTGGTGTGGAAGGGCAACGTCGACCTGGCGCTGGATTACAAGCGCGCCGACAAAGACACCAACGACTACGACGTTGACTTCAAGACCTCGGCCCGTCACGGCCAGTGGCGCCATACCGCGAAGGGTGAATACAACCGCGAGTTCCAGGATGACGTGACCACCACCGATAACTGGGCGCTGGAATATGACCTGGACCGCTTTATCACCGAGCATTGGTTCTGGCAGGGGCGTCTGACCTACAAACGCGACAAAGTCGAAGACTTGTCCCGCCAGCGCACCGTCGGTACCGGCCCGGGCTACCAGTTCTGGGACGATGAGCTGGGCGCGTTCTCCCTCGGCTCGCTGGTTAACCGCACCGATTATGAATATGCCGACGGCGGCAAGACCAACTTCTATTCACTGGCCATGAAGTGGAGCTACAACCGCTACCTGGTGGGCAAGACCGTGGAGTTCTTCACCAATGGTGAATTGGGCAAACCACTTGCCGGGCCGTCCGAATACTCCCTGGATGCGGAAATGGGGCTGCGTTACAAAGTCACTGAATGGGCTTCGCTCAACCTCAAGGCTGAGCGCGACATCATCAATGGCGAATCGCAGAGCAGCCTGGACAAGACTCGCTACACCGCAGGGTTCGGCGTGGCCTGGTAAAAGCTGCATCGGTCACTCTGGCAACCTGCGCGGATATTGATTACCTTGTGTTGAGATTCATTCCCATAGACGTCGTACGCTGTGGGCGGCTGAACACCCGAGGAGTCATACATTGAGCGCGCAGGTTGCCAAGAACGCCCGAGAGCTGTTGCTCAAGGAATACCGTGGGGCTCTCTCCACATTGTCCAAAGCCATGCCCGGGTTTCCCTTCGGCTCGGTCGTGCCCTATTGCCTCGACGAGCAGGGCCGCCCGATTATCCTGATCAGCCGTATCGCCCAGCACACCCATAACCTGCAGAAAGATCCCAAGTGTTCGCTGCTGGTGGGTGAGCGCGAGGCCGATGATATACAAGCGGTAGGGCGCCTGACCTACCTGGCCGAAGCTGAAAAGCTTGAGGATGAGGTTGCGATTGAAGCGGCCGCCGAGCGGTATTACCGCTACTTCCCGGATTCTGCCAACTATCACAAAGCCCACGATTTCGACTTCTGGGTGCTCAAGCCCGTGCGGCACCGCTATATCGGCGGGTTTGGCGCGATTCACTGGGTCGATCAGCTGACCCTCGCCAACCCGTTCGCCGGCAAGACCGAGCGCAGCATGATCGAGCACATGAACAGCGACCACACCAAGGCCATTGCGCATTACGTCGAACTCGCCGGCTTGCCTGCACATGAGCCGGCGCAATTGGCCGGTATCGACAGCGAAGGCATGCACCTGCGTATCGGTCAGTCCCTGCATTGGCTGCCCTTCGCAGAGCCTTGCAACACTCCGACACAAGTACGCGAAGCCCTGGTTTCATTGGCTCACGCCGACGTTTGGCCGAAAAAAGAACCCGCCGACGCTTGAAATCACGAAACGGCGACGTCATCTAAGGTGAACTGGCAAGGCATTCTTGCGTTGAGGAACCATTTGATGCGCCCTTTTTTATTGCTCTTTCTGCTGTTTCCGGTGTTGGAGCTGTTCGTATTCGTTCAAGTCAGCAGTGCGATCGGGTTCTTCCCGGCACTGTTGCTGATAATCGCGGGCTCGATGCTCGGCGTCCTGGTGCTGCGCGTCGCCGGCCTGGCAACTGCGTTGCGTGCCCGTGAAAGCCTGAACCGTGGCGAACTGCCCGCGCAGACCATGCTTGAAGGCCTGATGATGGCCCTGGCGGGTGGCCTGTTGATCCTGCCGGGTTTTATCAGCGATGTGGTTGGCCTGGTCATGCTGTTGCCGTTCACCCGCAAGCTGCTGGCCGGCAAGATGCGCCAGCGTGCCGAGGAGGCTGCGATTCGCCAGCGTGCATTCGCCGATGACCTGCAACCTCGTGGTGGCCCGGCTCCGCGCCAACCGTTGGGGCGTGAAGGTGATGTGATCGAAGGTGAGTTCGAGCACCGCGACAGTAAATAACCGCTTAATCGGCACGGCACCTTCGGGTGCCGTGTTGCGTTTACCGCCCGGCACACGCAAAAAATTTCCGCCGCGGCCCCTTGAAATAAGCTTATGCGCCCTTATGTAACGGTCACCGCAAGGTTTCTGGTGGCGACACCAGACAGACTTCCGCGTCTTGCTTGGCGAGGCGCGACCGGCACAGCCGGAATACAACCCGCCGGTACCAATACCGGCCGATGAAAAACACAATTAGGAGAGATCGACAATGAGCAAGCTTCGTCCTCTGCACGACCGCGTCGTTATCCGTCGCAGCGAAGAAGAAAAGAAAACCGCTGGCGGTATCGTTCTGCCAGGTTCGGCTGCTGAAAAAGCCAACCACGGTGTGATCGTCGCTGCAGGCCCAGGCAAGACTCTGGAAAACGGTGAAGTGCGTGCGCTGGCCGTTAAAGTCGGTGACAAGGTTGTTTTCGGCCCTTACTCCGGCAGCAACACTGTGAAAGTTGACGGCGAAGACCTGCTGGTAATGGCTGAGAACGAAATTCTCGCTGTACTGGAAGGCTGATTTTCCCGCTCATTTTTCCGTTACTCCAAAGAATTTAAGGAATATCGATCATGGCTGCTAAAGAAGTTAAATTCGGCGATTCCGCCCGCAAAAAAATGCTCACCGGTGTCAACGTCCTGGCTGACGCAGTAAAAGCGACCCTGGGCCCTAAAGGCCGTAACGTGATCATCGAGAAGAGCTTCGGCGCTCCGACCATCACCAAGGACGGCGTTTCGGTCGCTAAAGAAATCGAACTGGAAGACCGTTTCGAAAACATGGGCGCGCAGCTGGTCAAAGACGTTGCCTCCCGTGCCAACGATGACGCAGGCGACGGCACCACCACCGCTACCGTTCTGGCTCAGGCAATCGTCAACGAAGGCTACAAGGCCGTCGCTGCCGGCATGAACCCGATGGACCTCAAGCGCGGCATCGACAAGGCGACCATCGCCGTTGTTGCTGAGCTGAAAAACCTGTCCAAGCCATGCGCTGACACCAAGGCTATCGCTCAGGTAGGCACCATCTCCGCCAACTCCGACAGCTCCATAGGCGACATCATTGCCGAAGCCATGGAAAAAGTCGGTAAAGAAGGCGTGATCACCGTTGAAGAAGGCACTGGCCTGGAAAACGAACTGTCGGTTGTAGAAGGCATGCAGTTCGACCGTGGCTACCTGTCCCCGTACTTCGTCAACAAGCCGGAAACCATGGTTGCCGAACTGGACAGCCCGCTGATCCTGCTGGTCGACAAAAAGATCTCGAACATCCGCGAAATGCTGCCAGTGCTGGAAGCCGTTGCCAAAGCCGGCCGTCCGCTGCTGATCGTTTCCGAAGACGTTGAAGGCGAAGCCCTGGCGACGCTGGTTGTGAACAACATGCGTGGCATCGTTAAAGTTGCAGCCGTCAAGGCTCCAGGCTTCGGCGACCGTCGCAAGGCCATGCTGCAGGACATCGCTGTTCTGACCGGCGGTACCGTTATCTCCGAAGAGATCGGCCTGAGCCTGGAAAGCGCTACCCTGGAAAACCTGGGCAGCGCCAAGCGCGTGACCATCTCCAAGGAAAACACCATCATCGTTGACGGTGCTGGCGTAGAGCAGGACATCCAGGCTCGCATCACTCAGATCCGTGCCCAGGTTGCTGAAACTTCCTCGGACTACGACCGTGAAAAACTGCAAGAGCGTCTGGCCAAGCTGTCCGGCGGCGTTGCAGTAATCAAGGTTGGCGCTGGTTCCGAAGTTGAAATGAAAGAGAAGAAAGCCCGCGTTGAAGACGCCCTGCACGCAACCCGTGCAGCCGTCGAAGAAGGCGTGGTACCTGGCGGTGGCGTTGCGCTGATCCGTGCTCTGGAAGCTTTGGTTGACCTCAAAGGCGACAACGCTGACCAGAACGTGGGTATCGCTGTACTGCGTCGTGCTGTTGAAGCACCACTGCGTCAGATCGCTGCCAACTCCGGCGACGAGCCAAGCGTTGTGGTCAACGAAGTCAAGAACGGCAAAGGTAACTACGGTTACAACGCTGCCACTGGCGTCTACGGCGACATGATCGAAATGGGCATCCTGGACCCTACCAAGGTGACTCGTTCGGCATTGCAAGCAGCAGCTTCCATCGGCGGTCTGATCCTGACCACCGAAGCGGCAATCGCTGATGCACCGAAGAAAGAAGGCTCGGCTGGCGGCGGTATGCCAGACATGGGCGGCATGGGTGGCATGGGCGGCATGATGTAAGCCAGCCTTACCCGGCTAATAAAAACCCCGCCTGCAGCGATGCAGGCGGGGTTTTTTTTATGGGGCTTGATGATGAATCAGCCGAGGGTGCGCCGTCGCAACAGCTTCCTGAAGGTCATTCCCCGCGCCAAGGTCACTTGGGCAGTCGGCATAAGTGCCAGGGGTTGCGGTGCAGCAACTTCCTTGAGTGGGCGAGGGACAGGCAGGTGCGCGAGTTTTTCAGGGGCGGAGGGCCTGGGCCGCCTCCCAGGCGCGGGTGTGACGACCAGACCCTGGGTTTTTGCGGGGCGCGCCGTATTCGCGGTGTGGTCGCCAGCGTGTTTGTCTTCCATTCGTGGCGATGGCGAGTCTGTGACCGCCAGGCGCGAGGCCGACGCATTGCCGGGCAAGAGTGAGCCGGAAACGATGCACAGCGACAGCATCAACGTGGACAAATGCTTCTTACGGGGACGCATGAAAGAACTCTCCAACCTGGGATTCAGTTGGTGAGGTTACGAGCAATGCGAAAGCTTCACTGTCACAGGCTGTAACACGCAGGTTACATCGGCCTTAGTGGCAGAATAAGGCTCAGGCGTGCGCCGCCCAAAGGGCTGCGCGATACCGACAATTCACCGTGATGCCACTGGGTTGCGCGCTTGGCCAGTGCCAAGCCAAGGCCGGAGCCAGTGGGCTCATCGCCGCCCAGGGCAAGCCGCACAAAGGGCTCGAAGATCTTGTCGCGGTTCTCCGCCAATATGCCGGGGCCATCATCGTCTACATGCAGCACCAGGTGATGTTGGCCGTGGTAAGTGGCACTGACGCACACCTGATCGCGTGCATAGGTGATGGCGTTGCTCAACAGGTTGCGCACGATCAGGTGCAGCAGGGCACGGTCACCGATCAGTTCAAGGTGGGCGGGCTCGGTTTCCAGGCTCAACTGGCGGTGGTGCCCGTCGAGCAAGGCAAACTCCTGGTGCAGCCATTCTCGCAGGTTGATCGGCTCATGCTGCAGGTCGGTCGGTGCGCCCGCCAGTCGGGCAAAGGCGAGGCTGGCGCGAACCAGGGCTTCGAGCTCTTCGACATCGGTGAGCAAGCGTTCTTGCAGGCGTGTACGGGTGAGCGGGTCTTCGCTTTTACCCAGAAGCGTCAAGGCAAAACGCATGCGCGCCAAAGGCGTACGCAGTTCGTGGGACACGGCCTGGGAGACTTCGCGGTGGCGTTCGTTCATGGCGCTGATATCCCGCGCGTGCTGCTGCAACGTCATCAGCAACGGCGTCCATTCCTTGCCCATGGCAGGCAACATCACATTCGGGGTGCGTGCCAGTGTGCCAAGGCAGGTCTTGAGGGTGTTCAGGTCAGTGGTGCGACGGCGGTGCAGGCGTAAACCGATCCCGAGTAGCAGTAGCACCGGCAGGCCTGCTACACCGGCGGTGATCCAGTAAACCGGGAATTTCAGCAGATCCTTGACCTCGGCACTGCCCCACATAGGGCCGAATTGGATCACGGTGTCGTCATCCAGCGGAAAGTAGCTGATGTCTTCGTCGCTGCTCAGTGCCGGTTGTTTATGTTCCAGCATGACCAACGCTTCCGGCGGCAACTCGACCTCGTCCAGCGTGATCAGATTTACCGGGTACTGGAAGTGCGCGCGCAGGATGTCCATGCGTGCTTCACGTTGGTCGGCCGGCAAGGCTCTGAGCTGTTCGGCTACCAGGTAGGCCGGCCCGGCCATCAGGCGCAAAAAGCTGTCTTCGCCGACAAACACCGAGGCGTTGGCGCATAGCCACAACAGATAAAACGTCAAACTCGCCCAGCCCGCGCCTGCTACGGCGACCATCCAGGGCCGCACCTTAGTCAACATGTCGGGCCTCCCGCGGGCTTTCCACGAACAGATAGCCTTGGGCCGTGATGGTCTGGATGGTCACCGGGCATTCCAGGCTCATCAGCTTTTTACGCAAGCGCGACACACGCATATCGATGGAACGGTTGAGCCCGTCGTATTCCAGGCCGCGCAGGCTCTGCAGGAGTTTTTCCCGCGTCAGCAACACCCCGCAATGGCGCGCGAAAATCGCCAGTAATTCGAACTCGGCAACCGAGAACTGCAAAGGGGTCTCGTCGAGCCAGGCGAAATGGCTGTTCAGGTCCAGCCGAAAGGCGCCCCACTGGTAATAAGCACGCGGGGCTTGAGGATGGCGACGCAGCAACGAGCGAATTCGGGCCAGCAACAGCAGCGGGTCGACAGGCTTGACGACATAGTCATCCGCGCCGACGTTGAAGCCGGTCAGTTGCTCGGCGTTTTCATCCAGCGCGGTCATCATCAGGATCAGCCCGGGGTACTGATCGCGAATCTGTCGGCACAGGGTAAACCCGTCGATGCCCGGCAACATGACATCGAGGATCAACAGCGCCGGCTGTTCGTCAAGAATGCGCTGTGCGGCGCGATCGCCACGGTGCTCAACCGCCACGGTAAACCCTTCGGCACGCAGGAATTCGGCCGTCAGTGCGGCCAAGGGGCGGTCGTCTTCAATCAGCAGCAGGGTGTCGGACATGAGAGGGCGCCATCGCCGGAGAATGGGCGCAAGTGTTACGCCCTTGCCATGGGGAGGCAAGGGCTCACGAGGGCGTCAGCGCACGCTGATGGCAGGCGCCGCGTTCTTGGGCGCTTTCCAGCTCAATAATTGCTGTGTGAACCCGTAACTGGCGGCCTGATAGTAAGTAATTGCGCGTTGGATCAACGGGTCATCCGTGCCCACGCGTAACTCCTGGCTCTCGCCCAAGGCCTGATCGTGGCGACGCAGGCCTTGGCGTGGGCTGAGGATCGCCAGGTCCTTGCCATCAAACAAGCCCAGGTGCTGGTAGTTGCCGACCACTACGCGCGGTGGCAGCGGGCTGTCTTGCAACAGGTTGCGGCCGAAGAAGGTGGATTCGTAGCTCAGGTTGATCAAACCCAGCAACGTAGGTGCCAGGTCGATCTGACTGGCCAGTTGCGCGGTTTCCCGGGCCTCGATCAGCTTGGGTGCATAGATAAACAGCGGGATCTGGTAGTTGGCGATAGGCAAGTCTTCCTTGCCTGCGCTGCCGGCGGTGTGGTCGGCGACGAACACGAAAATCGTGTTATCGAACCACGGCTTCTGGCGTGCCGCGTCGAGGAACTCGCCGATGGCGTGGTCGGTGTATTTCACCGCGCCGTCACGGCCGTTGCCGGATTTGATATCGATGCGACCTTCCGGATAGGTGTAAGGGCGATGGTTGGATGTGGTCATCAGTTGCAGCAGGAAGGGCTGCTGCTTGGCGTAGTCGGCATCGGCCAGTTTCAGGGTTTGCCGGTAGAGGTCTTCGTCGGCCATGCCCCAGGCATTTTTGAACGAGATTTCCGATTCCGCCACGCTGCTCTGGTCCACGACCCGATAACCGTTGCCGCTGAAAAACGCGTTCATGTTGTCGAAGTAACCGCGTCCGCCGTAGACAAAGACACTGTCGTAACCGATGGCGCCGAGTTGTTGGCCCAGGCTGGCGAAACCGCTTTCACGGCCGATGCGCTTGACGATTGAACGGCCGGGCGTGGGAGGAATCGCCAGGGTGATCGCCTCCAGGCCACGGTCTGTGCGGGTGCCGGTGGCATAGAAGTTATTGAAATACAGGCTTTGTTTACGCAAGGCGTCGAGGTTGGGTGTGAGGTTGCGGTCGTCGCCATTGCTGCCCATGTATTTGGCGCTGAAGCTTTCGATGGTCACCAGCACGATGTTGGGTTTGCGCAAAGTGCCGGGGTTGGTGATTGCACGGCGGATGTCCAGCGGGTCGGTGCCGATGAAGCGCGCATTGGGCTCGGTGAGTTCAGCACGCAATTGCTTGGCGACAACCTCGGTGGGCAGGCTTTTATAGAACTGTGTGTAATCCAGCTCGTTGTTGCGGAACGCGGCAAAAAACTGATACGGGCCGTTGCTCGCCAATTCATTCTTGTAAGCGTTGCCACCCGAGGAACGTGGGCTGTCCTGACTGATCAATTGCATGAAGAGACCGGCGACTACCAACAGGCACAGGGCATTCAACAAGCGACCACGCAGGGGCGGCAGGGGCGCGTTCATGGCGCTGTTGAACGGCTTGCGCAAGGCCAGGCTCAGCACAATCGCTAGCATCGCCAACAGGCTGAGCAGCTTGCCGATCGGGTAGGATTCCAGCAGGTTGTTCATCACCTCGTTGGAATACACCAGGTAATCGACGGCGATAAAGTTGAAGCGCACGCCGAATTCATCCCAGAACAGCCACTCGGCCACCGACGTAAACAACATGGCGAACAGGCTGATGGTCAGCACCGCCTGCAGGAACCAGCGATGGCCACGGCGGCGCCACAGTGCGGGTGGGCAGAGCAGCAGATACAGCCCCAGCGGCAAAGCGGCATAGGCCAGGAAAGCCAGGTCATACAGCAAGCCAACGCCAAACACCGGCAGCAGGTTGCCACCGACTTCATCCAAATGCGTGATCAGCAGCACAGTGCGGGTAAGCAGGAAAATAACCAGCCATGCGCCGGTTACGAGCAGCAGAAAGCGCATCGGCGCGGTGTTGAAAAACCCCATGTCCATATTCCTTATATCAATGGACGCCGATATTCGGCCTGTCACTGTAGCCAGTTTGTGAAGCTATAGTGAAAAACTTGTTGGTTTGTATAATTGGTTGAAAACCTATATCGACGTGGCGTCCAGCTCTATCCCTGAGCCGCGCTTGGCCTTAAGCTGCGCGAGCCAACACGGCCGTTACCGCGTACGGAGACACTGCCCATGCGAATTTTATTGGTTGAAGACAACCGCGATATTCTGGCCAATCTGGCCGATTACCTGGGGCTAAAAGGCTATACCGTAGACTGTGCGCAGGACGGTTTGTCGGGCCTGCACCTGGCCGCCACCGAGCATTACGACCTGATCGTGCTCGACATCATGCTGCCTGGCATCGATGGCTACACCTTGTGCAAACGCCTGCGTGAAGACGCTCGTCGCGATACGCCGGTAATTATGCTCACCGCGCGCGACCAGCTGGATGACCGGCTGCAGGGCTTCAAATCCGGGGCCGATGATTACCTGCTCAAACCGTTCGCCCTGTCGGAATTGGCCGCGCGCATCGAAGCGGTTCTGCGCCGTGCGCAAGGGGGCGGCCGTCGCGCGCTGCAAGTGGCCGACCTGCATTACGATCTTGATACCCTGGAAGTGACCCGCGAAGGGCGCCTGCTCAAGCTCAACCCGGTGGGCCTGAAATTGCTCGCGGTGCTGATGCAAAAGAGCCCGCACGTGTTGCGCCGAGAAATTCTCGAAGAAGCCCTGTGGGGCGACGACTGCCCGGACAGCGACAGCCTGCGCAGCCACGTTCACCAATTGCGCCAAGTGATCGATAAGCCCTTCGCCAAGCCGTTGCTGCAAACCGTGCACGGTGTGGGTTATCGCCTGGCCGAGGGGCGTGATGGAGTTTAAGCAAAGCCTCGCCCAGCGGATCATCATCGCCTTTGCCTTGATGAGCGCACTGGTGGCGGGGGCGTTCGCCATGGGCATCGTTGCGACCGTGCACCTGGTGGAAGAAAAACTGATTTCGGCCGGCCTGGGCGGCGACCTGCAGCGCCTGTTGCTGATGGACAGTGTCGAGGACTGGAGCCATCGCCCAGAGCCGGATCAATTGTTCTATTTCAGCGGCGGGCCCGGGGATTTCGAACTGCCCAAGGATTTGCGCCATCTGGAACCGGGCTTTCATGAGGTGTTTCGCGAGTCGCTGTCGTACCACGCCATGGTCGAAGTGGTCGATGGCCGGCGCTACGTCCTGCTGCAAGACCAAAGCGATTTCGAAGAGCGCGAGCGCGTACTGTTTGCCGTAGTGCTGGTGGGTTTTGTACTCAGCCTGGCGCTGGCGGTGTTCCTCGGTTGGGTGCTGGCCCGCAAGGTGATGGCGCCCGTGGTGCGTCTGGCGCGCCAGGTTCGTCATCGTGACCAGTTGCTGGGTCTGGCGCCGCCCCTGGCGCCGGATTACGCGGCCGATGAAGTCGGGGAGCTGGCCGTGGCCTTCGACGCCACCCTGGGCCGCTTGCGGCAGGCATTGTCCCGTGAGCAATTGTTTACCAGCGATGTAAGCCACGAGTTGCGCACCCCCCTGATGGTGTTGGCCAGCTCCTGTGAGCTGCTGCTGGAAAACCCCGCCATTGATCAGCGCGGCCGCAATCAGGTGCTGCGCATTGCCCGGGCCTGCGAAGAAATGCGCGAGCTGGTGCAAACCTTCCTGATGCTGGCCCGTGCCAAACACGATGATGCGGCCATGTCGCCCCAGGTCAACCTGACCCAGGTGGCCGAAGATTTGCTCGGCATCTGGCGCGAGCCCATCGAGCACAAAGGCCTTGAATTGATCTACCTCCCGGGCAATCCCCTGGATACCCGCTACAACACCACCTTCTTGCATGCAGTGATGGGCAACTTGCTGCGCAACGCGCTGCACTACACCGAGCGAGGCTTTATCCGCCTGACACTCGAACCCAGCGGCTTTGTCGTGGAAGACTCCGGCGTCGGGATTCCCGAAGACAAGCGTGAAGCGATGTTCGAGCCCTTTGTGCGCGGCAGCGAAAAGCGCGGTGAAGGCCTCGGTTTAGGCTTGTCGTTGGTGCAACGGATCTGCGAGAGCCAGGGCTGGAGCGTCAGCCTGAGCACCATGGAGCCCAATGGCTGCCGCTTTCATGTGCAGTTGAGCCAGGTCAAACCCTGAGCACCCTCCCTGCCGCTATCCTGCGGCAGGTACCCCGCTTTTCGGCGAAGATGGCCCCATGCCACTGATTGTGTCTGTAAAGTCTTGAAATGTATGGGGCTGGACAGGACAAGTTTTTCACAACGGGTTGACCTGTTAGTCACACTTCGCTGCTTAAGGTTGTAGGCATCAGCAACTGGAGAACCGTTGATGTCTACCCCGATCAAGCTCGATTTTTCTGAAAAGTACGACGATCAGCACGCGCAGGAATATTTGCTCAAACATCAGGACAATCTGGCTCGCCGGTTGTCCCACAAACGCGACGAGCAATTGGCGCGCGGCGCGTTGGCCATGGCCGGCGAGCCAGGCTTGGTGTTGGACCTGCCCTGTGGGGCTGGACGTTTCTGGCCGTTACTGGCGGAAAAGCCCAATCGGGTGATTATCGGGGCCGACAATTCGGCATCGATGTTAAACGTCGCCACTATTGCCCAACCGGCTGACGTGGTGAAACGGGTACGTCCTTTGCAGACGTCTGCGTTCGATATTGATTTACCGGATAACTCGGTCGACAGCATTTTCTGTATGCGCCTGCTGCACCACATTGGTGATGCGGAACACAGGCTGGCGATACTGAAGGAATTTCAACGAGTTACCCGCGACAGCGTGATTGTTTCGCTGTGGGTAGATGGCAATTTCAAGGCCTGGAAACGCAAGCGCCTCGAAGCGAAACGTCGCGAGAAAGGTGAGCAGGAAGGTTATCAAAACCGGTTTGTGTTACCGGCTGCTACTGTTGAGGCAGAGTTTGAGCAGGCCGGTTTCCGGGTTCAGGAGTCCCTGGACTTCATGCCGCTCTACGCCATGTGGCGAGTATATGTATTGCGTAAGAGGTAACAGGATGGCAGTTGAGTGCGTATCAGGCAGTCACGTAGCTCCCGAAGAGCGATTTGATTATTTCTGGCGCCAACGGGGCGAGTGGGTCGAGGAGCCCAACCGTCGACGTGGGGGGGAAAGTGGTGTGCAACGGGTGATCAGCCCCAATGGCCGCTTGCTCTACAGCAAGCGCCAGACCGGGCACATCTACCGCAGTTGGCTCCACCCATTTGGACGTCCGACCGTGTTGCGCGAGCGCGATGCCCTGAAGGGCCTGCGCTCGTTGGATGTACGCGTACCGGAACTGGTGTTCTGCGGCGCGCGCCGTGATCCGGAGCACCAGTGGAAAGCGCTGTTGGTGACCGCGTCATTAGACGGATTCGATGAAATCGAAAACTGGTACGCCGCCGGTGGCCGCGAGCAGTACGGCGAGTTGGTTCACGAACGCGTGCTCAAGGAGTTGGCCTACACCCTGGCACGCATGCACAAGGGCCGCTGGCAGCATGGTTGCCTGTACATCAAACACATCTTTGTACGGGTGACTGGCGAGGGCGACGCGGCCAATGTGGAAGTGGCGCTGCTGGATTTCGAAAAGTGCCGCCAGCGTTTGACCGCTTATCGGGCGGCTTCCCATGACATGCTGCAACTGCGGCGCCATTCGTCGTGGAGCAGTACCGACTGGGAAAAACTCAGCTACTTTTACGAGACGGCGTTTGGCAGCGCTATCAAGGGTTTAACCAGATGAAGCTAGAAATAGCACGAGGTTTGTTCCTGGTAGGCGCGTTGGGCATTGCAGCCCTGGCGCTGGCTGCGTGGGAACAACCTCGCACACAAGTGCTGAGCGCGGTGCAGGGTAGCGGGCAATGTCTGTTACCACGTGTTGCCAAGGCCAGTGTGGCGGTCAAGCCTGATCATGATTTGCTGTTATTCATGTTCGGGATGTCCCAAGGGATGAGACCGCAGAGTTGAATACATCACAGCCAACGTAAAAGGCCCCGCACTGCGGGGCCTTTTACGTTGTTGCAGGTGCAGATACCCGCCGAAAGACGTCCGTTCCAATGACTCACCTTGTTTGAAAATTGACGCCTATAGCATGCATTGGTGCAGGGAGTCCTTGGGAAATGTCTGGCGGACGTGTCGGAATTTTCCTGTTTCAAACGCTCGAATTCCTGCGCGCTATGGTATCTTCGCTCTCCTTTTTTCCAGCGACTGGGGCTTCTGTCGACGCTTTGCGTATTGCAGAAGGGGGAGAGAAGGAAAATCGACCGGATATCGGTAGCTGAAGGAACGGGTGAATGTTGATGAACGTTAATAGCTCAAGATGAACGCTTGCAGTGGTAAACATGAAGAATAGGTACCTGCGGCTCTTATAAGGGTTGGAACGCAGTGGTCTTTAACTGCAAGTTTTGTTTTTTTGGGGTGGGTCAATGATTTTTAGCTCTTCTATATTCATATTGGTGTATTTGCCAATAGTGTTTGCCGTGTACTTTATTTTAAACAAAGCCAGGTTGGTATCAGCCGGGAAGATCTGGTTGGTATTGGCCAGTTTGTTTTTTTATGGTTACTGGAGTGTCGCCTACCTGCCGCTGTTGCTGGGCTCAATTGTCTTTAACTACGCGGGCGGTTGGTTAGTCTCGCCGTATACAAAGGCTCTTCAAACGGCGCGGGCCAAAAAGTGGGCGCTGGCCGGTGCGATTGCGATAAACCTTTCGTTGCTTGCCTATTTCAAATACACAAACTTTTTGATTGATAACTTTAACGCGCTGGCCGGTGGTCATGTCGGGTTTGAGCAAATCATCTTGCCACTGGGCATCAGTTTTTACACCTTTACGCAAATCGCTTTCCTGGTCGATAGCTACCGCGGCGAGGCGAAAGAATATGACTTCATTAACTACGCCTTGTTTGTGACGTTCTTTCCGCATCTGATTGCAGGCCCGATTCTTCACCACAAAGAAATGATGTCCCAGTTTGAATCGCGCTGGACGTTGTTTGTTCGCCACAAAAACATTCTGATGGGTATCTTCATTTTCAGCGTGGGCCTGTTCAAAAAGGTCATTTTGGCAGACACCTTCTCGGTGTGGGCGGACGCAGGCTATGCACCCGGCGCTCATCATGACTTCTACAGCGCCTGGGCCACCAGCCTGTCGTACACGTTCCAATTGTATTTTGACTTCAGTGGCTACTGCGACATGGCGATCGGCGCGGCGCTGTTGTTCAATATCTGGCTGCCGATCAACTTTAACTCGCCGTATAAGTCCCTCGACATCCAGGATTTCTGGCGTCGCTGGCACATGACCTTGAGTCGCTACCTGCGTGATTATCTGTATATCCCGTTGGGCGGCAACCGCTGTTCATCCCCGCGTATCTACATGAACCTGATGTTGACCTTCATTCTCGGCGGCCTGTGGCACGGGGCGAGCTGGATGTTTGTCATCTGGGGCGCGTTGCACGGTGGTGCACTGGTTATCCATCGAGTCTGGAAGCAGTTGGGCATGAGCATGCCGAACCCGCTGGCCTGGCTGGTTACTTTTCTGTTTATCAATATCACCTGGGTGTTTTTCCGCGCGACCTCGATGCAGGACGCGAATAACATCATTATCAAAATGTTTGATTTCGGCTCCATCACCGGTACACCGGTCAGCGCCATACCCACCGCCAACCTGGCGTGGGGCGGCGTGCTGTCGGATCACTTGCTGAGCCTGCTTCCACAGGGTATCGCCGTGAACGCGATTTGCTTCGCGATGATTCTGATTGGTTTCATTATCACCCCGATGAAGAACTCGTTCACGTTGACAGTCGAAGGCGCATTTGGTTGGAAAAAAACCATCTGGATGACGCTGGTATTTGCGATTGCCATGTATTCCACCCTGAAGACGACCAGCACCGTCTTCTTGTATTTTAACTTTTGATCGGTGTCGTGATGAAAAATAAAATAGCGGTCTTTTTCATTTCTGCATTTCTGATCCTGATGATTTCGCCGGTCTTCAATCTTGCAACACGCTTGCCCGGCCATACCGATGAAAATGTGAAATGGTGGGAACTCTCGTTCCTCTATAACGTTGATTTTGCGATGCCGTTGTTAGGCAGCCTCTACAGCATGGTCGGCGTTTCTATCGATCCGGGTGAAGTGATCCTGGGCAAGGATGGCTGGCTGTTCCTGGGCGATGACTACATAAAGTCTATTTCGGTTAAACGCACCGGTATGACGCCGCAAGAGGCCAGCACTGTCGAGAAAGTCGCGGACACGCAGGCCAAGTGGGACAAGTGGTACAAACACCACGGCGTTAAGCAGTACCGCGTGCTGATTGGCCCCGATAAAGATTCCATTTACCCGGAATTCTTGCCCGCTTGGGCGGCCCATTCGGCCAACCCTGTGACCGCGCAGTTGCTGAAAGTTGCTCCGCAAGGGGTGTACGTCGATGCGTTCACACCGCTCCTGGCAGCGAAAGACAAAAACCCACCGCTGTACTTCAAGACCGACACTCACTGGAACAACCTGGGTGCCTGGATCGCCTTTACCGCCTTGGCGGATAACTTGCGCAAAGCTGAGCCGAAGCTGGTTTGGCCGGATCCTGCCGACGGTAAAGTGGCTTCTATTCTCCCGCAGGGCGGCGGTGATTTGGCCAAGTTCCAGCGCGTGCAAAACTCGACGCGTGATCAGAGAGTTGTCCTGAGCTTTGACGAAAAATACAAAATCAAGGTTGATCGTTACGACTACAACTCGGGGAAATTGCTGGGTACGAGCCAGAATATGCCATCAGAGCCACCGCATCACGCTGAGCTATTTGTCTCCAAGGACGCTCTGAATGATAAAAAGGTCCTGTGGCTGCGCGATTCGTATGGCATCGCGATGTCTCCCTTCATGGCCGCAACCTTTTCCAATGTGGTTCAGGTGCACCACGATGCCCTCGACAGTGACAGCCTGACCAAATTGGTTGAGCGCTTCAAACCTGACTACGTTGTGTATTCCGTGGTAGAGCGCGGGTCGCGAATCGGCTTGTTCGTTTCGCCGCCTGAGCTGTATGCGATGTCGCCCAATAGCGATGAGTTTGTGCCGTCCGCCAAGGGCACGGTCTCGCTGATCAACGACGTCAAAACGACGAAAACGGCAGGGCGCTATGACATTACTGGCCCGGACCCTTTCATCGTGTTCACCATGGCCCCACAGGCCACGGGTTCAAAGTCGCATCAGTTGACCTTCGATGCAGAATGCTTCAACCCAGCGGAAAAACTCACGCCTGTGCAGATTTTCTGGTCCACGCCCACTGAAGGGTTCATGGAAAGCCACAGCGCCCGGTTCTTTATTAACCAGGGCACTACGTCTGTGGACCTGTCCGGCGCGCCTGGCTGGCCGACCACAGAGCAAGTCGTCAATGTTCGCTTTGACATCGACAGCACCACTGCCTGTTCAGGGTTTTCACTCAAGAACCTGGCTACCGGCGTGAACGCAGACGCAGTTAAAAAGAAGTAACAAAGACGCTGCCACCGCTATAGGGCCATACGTGGCCCTATGCATGACGGCGATCAGATCAGGTGCAGATGGTTATCCCAAAGCCCGGCCGGCAATTCCAGTGGCTTGGCGACCAACTGCTGCTGGCGGCAATCGTAGAAGCGGCAGCGCCCCTGGCCTGACGTGACGACGAACCCATCCGCCACCGCGCCCACGCCGGCACAGTCCGGCAAAGGCCCATCCAGGCGCAGCTCACCGCTGTCCATGTCCCAGATAAAAAAGCGATTGCCCCGTGGCGCCGTCAGTGCGACCAGGCGCAGTTCGCTGTGCACTGCGACACTCGCGGTGTAATGCCCCATCGCCTGCAATTGCTCATCGGCCACCGGGAACGCCACGAACGGCTGCCCCGGGCGCTTGATCGCGAGCAACTCGGAACGCTCCTGGGACGGCCCCATGAACTGCTGCCCGGTGAGGATCGTGCCATCGCTGGCAATCCCCATATGGCGCACGCTGTTCATCTGCTGGCCGAGGGTTTCCTTGCTGATCAGGCTGCCATCGCGGCGCATCAACACCAGGCTCGGCTCCATGGCGTTGAGGTTCATCTCCACACGGCTTTCGGCTTCGGTGCGAATGCCGCCGTTGGCCACCACCAGGGTTTCGCCGTCGGGCATCCATGACACCTGATGCGGGCCGATACCATGGGTGGAAATTTCGCCGCTGTGTACCAGTCGCTCGCCTTCGAACGTGTACACGCCAAGCAGGCCGCGGCCCGGATCGGAGGTGTCGTTCTCGGTTGCGTACAGCCAGTTGCCGCTTTTGTGAATGACCGCATGGCCATAAAAGTGGCGATGGGCGTTCGACGTGATGGTTTGCAGGAGCGCGCCATCACGCAGGTCGATCAGGTAACTTTCGGTGCCCGGGCGACGGGCGACGAACAGCGCAATCAACAGCGTCGGGTGGTTGATGATGTCGTGGCAGCGCTGGCCAACCTGCGTGGCAAACACCTGCTTGCCGTCCAGGCGATAGCCTACGGCGTAGTGCTTGCCGTCCGCATCATCGCGCGCCGACAGCAGCAGCGGCCCTTTGTCCTTTTGCTTGAACAGCGTCCAGCCACCCAGCGTGATCGCACTGAGCAGCACGCTGCCAACCGCCAAAGCCTGTCGCCTGAGCATCATCAGTCACCGTCGTTGGCGTTAAAGCCCAGTTGGATGCCCAGCGCTTTGGCCAACTCGCCTTCGTGCAGGCGATGGACGACGTTGAGGCTGTCGTAAATATCGTTGAGCTGCTGGCGCCCGGCATCGTCGGCCAACAGTTCATTGAGGGTGCGCGGGTTGCCGGCGAACAGTTTCAGGGAAGCGGCATAGGCGGCGTCGATCTTGTCGGCCAACGGCTTCTGCTCCGACGGCAACAAGCCACGCAGGCCTTTGTTGTCGACACCGACCCACACGGTCTGGGCCGCCGCGAGGCTGGCCTGCAGGCTCTGCAGGGACGACTGGCTGCGCCAGGCATCGGCCTGGAACGGTTGCGGGATGCCTTTGGTCTGGCGACCCATTGGCGTGCCGAGTTTTTTCTTCAGGGTGTCCAGTGCTGTCACTTGCGCGCGTAGCAGGTCGGCGATGGCTTCGTGGGAATCAGCGTAGCGCTGGTTCGGAAACTTGGTCATCTGCGCAAGCATGCCGTCGGTGCTGTTCCAACTGGCCAGGATCTCTTCGGCCAGGGCCTTCTGGCGCTCGCCGATGGCGACCAGCAACGGGCAGTAGCGGGCTTTCTGGGTTTCGTCGGCGACGTCAGTCCTGGCGTCGTAGAGGATGTATTCATAGGCCGAAAGGCCCTGCACCACGACACTGGACTTGGCCAAGGCGGCGGCGTCGATCTGCGGCTGGGCGGTGACCAGTTGCTCGACCTGGCGACCCACCAGGTTTTTCTTGTCCGGCCAGAACTGCACCTGCCACGAACGGTTGCCCTCGGCCAGTGGGCCGATCAGCAGCGGTTGCAACTCGGCCCAGGCTTTTTGCGCGTGGAGGAAGTCGGCACGGGCGGTCTCCAGGCTTTCCTTGCCCTGGCAGTAGGCGAGGGCGCTGACGGCCAGTTGGCGGTCGGCGTCAACCCAGCGGCTGTAGGTCGGCAGGATCACTTGCTTGGCGATGGCCGCCGAGGTCACGGCTTGCGGGTCCTGAGGCGAGCAGGCGCCGAGTGCGAGGGCGGCCAGGCTGGTGAACAACAACTTGGGACGAAACATGTCGAGCTCCCTTCGGTAAGTGGGGCAAAGCTTATAGAGAATTCAGGAACGCCAGCAACGCAGCCCGCTGCTCGGCATTAAAGGACAACACATGCTGCTGCGCCGCCTGCGCTTCGCCGCCATGCCAGAGCACGGCTTCAAGCAGATTGCGGGCGCGGCCGTCATGCAAAAACTGAGTGTGGCCACTGACGGTTTGCGTCAGGCCAATGCCCCACAACGGCGGCGTGCGCCAGTCGCGGCCACTGGCTTTGAATTCGCTGCGGTGGTCGGCCAGGCCTTCGCCCATGTCGTGCAACAGCAGGTCGCTGTAGGGGCGAATGACTTGGTTGGCCAGCTCGGGTTCGGCAGCGTTGGCGGCCGTGGTGAACGTTGGTTTATGGCAACCCTGGCAACCGGCCTGGTAGAACAGGTTTTTCCCGGCCAGCACCTGCGGCGTGTTGACGCCACGGCGTACCGGCACGGCGAGGTTGCGGGTGTAGAACAGCACCAGGCGCAGGATGTTATCGCTGACTTCCGGCTCACCGTCGGGGCCATTGCCGTTAGGGGCCTGTTTGCAGGCGACTTGGGCGTCGGTGCAGTCATCGAAGGGTCTCAGCGACGTGGTGAGGCCCATGTCACCGGAGAACGCGTGAACATTCTGTTGATTGAGGTTGGGTTGCCCGGCTTTCCAGCCAAAACGCCCGAGGACGGTGGTGTGCCGGGCGTCATCCCAGACCTGGTTGGCGCGGCCGACGATGGCGTCTTTGTCGGCGGTGTTCGGGTCGGTGTTTTTCAGAATATCGGCGTCGCTGATCGCTTCGAGCAGGCCCAGGCCGATCATCGGCGGGGCGATTCGCGCCGAGAACAGTGTATCCGGGTGCATCGGGCCGTAGCCGAGCTGGGTGATTTGCAGGGCGGGCTTGCGCAACTCGACCTGCGTGCCGTCCTTGAACGTCACGTTGACGGGCGTGTAGTCGACCCGCACTTTGCCTTCGGGGGCTACGCCCGGCACGGCCATGTCTTGCAGTTGCCCGCCGTACACCGGCTCTGGCACCACGCCGATCTGTTCAATGAGCTTGGCATAGGCCGGCAGGTCTGAGGTAGGCGCGGGGATCGACAGGCGCACCAGCATCGACACCGCATTGGGCGCATCGGGCAGCGGCGGGTGACCACGGCCATCCTTGATATGGCAGTTCTGGCAGGCGTTGGTGTTGAACAGCGGGCCCAGGCCATCGCGCGCAGTGGTGGTGGACGGCGCAATCACCCAGGGGCTGCGAAAGAAGCTGTTGCCGACGCTGAAGTCCAGGCGGCGGCTGGGTGCAAGGTTGGCCGAGGGCAGGGAAAACGCGTTCTGGTCGCGCTTGTTGACCGTCGTCGCGCCGCCAGCTCGCGCTTCACCGGGCTCAGCCTTGGTGAAGCGTGGGGCGTCATCGCAAGCAGTCAGGCTCAAGGCCATCAATGTTGCGCATAGGCGAAGAAACGAACGGAACATCGAATTCCCTGAACGAAGGCGGAAAATAAGGCCGCAAAGTCTAACAGGGCAGGGCGGATTGAATAAGAGCAATTATCGTTTGGTGGAATCCGATTCATTACCGCTAGAATGGCCGCACATTTTTATCTGGAGGTGGCCAATGCAGGCTCTCGACGCTTTGCTCAACCGTGTTTCCGTGCCGCGTTTGCTGGAACCGGCACCGACCCAGGAGCAGCGCGACGTGCTGTTCGCCGCCGCCATGCGCGCGCCCGACCATGGCCAACTGCGCCCATGGCGTTTTCTGACCGTGGAAGGCGCGGCCCGTGAGCAAATGGGCACGCTGCTGGCCGAAGCCGCGCGACTGCAGGACGCCGACGCGCCGCAAGCCGCCATCGACAAGGCCCAGAACGGCCCATTGCGCGCACCGCTGGTCGTTGTGGTGATTGCCCGTTTGCAAGAACACTTCAAAGTGCCGAAGTCCGAACAACTGCTGGCGGCCGCCTGTGCGGCCCACGGCATTCTGCTGGCGGCGTACGCTCAGGGGATTGGTGCCGTGTGGCGCACCGGCGAATTGTCCTACTCGGCTCACGTCGCCAAAGGCCTGGGGCTGACGGCAAATGAGGAAGTGATTGGCTTCCTCTACCTGGGCACCCCGCAGAACCCGCCGCGCACTGCGCCGAAAGAAGACCTGACGCCGTTTGTTACAGCCTGGACTGGTCTGTAAGAAAGCGCAGATCTGCTTTATGTGGGAGCGGGCTTGCTCGCGAAAGCGGTGGATCAGTCAATACATCCAGTGACTGTCACACCGCATTCGCGAGCAAGCCCGCTCCCACATTTGCTCATCATCATTTTCAAGTCAGGCGTTACACCTTGAACTGATCCATCAACTTCATCTGCTGGCTGGCTAACGCGTTCAGTTGGCTGCTGATGGCCGCCGACTCAGTGGCCTGGCTGGTGAGGGTTTCGGTCACGGTGCGGATTGCCGAAACATTGCGATTGACCTCTTCGGCCACAGCGCTCTGTTGTTCTGCGGCGCTGGCGATTTGCAGGTTCATGTCGCTGATTACTGTCACCGCATCGCTGATCTTGCCTAACGCTTGCGCCGCTTGATGGATCTGCCCGGCATTGCTCTGGGCCTGGTGTTGGCTGGAATGCATAGTCGCTACCACGCCCCGCGTTCCGCTCTGGATGCGTTCGATCACCAGGCGAATCTCTTCCACCGAATCCTGGGTACGTTTGGCCAGGTTGCGTACTTCGTCGGCCACCACCGCAAAGCCACGCCCGCTTTCCCCGGCGCGTGCGGCTTCGATGGCGGCGTTGAGTGCCAGCAGGTTGGTCTGCTCGGCAATGCTGCGGATCACTTCCAGCACCGAGCCGATCTGCTCGCTGTTCACCGCCAGGGCTTCGACTTCACTCACCGCTTTGCTGACTTCGTCGGCGAGGGTGGTGATATCACGGGTGCTCTGTTCAATGATCGACATGCCATCACGCGCCGACTGATCCGCCCCGCGCGCCGCGCTGGCGGCGTTGGAGGCGCTGTTGGCCACTTCATGGGCGGTAGCGCTCATTTCATTGGAGGCGGTGGCGACCTGGTCGATTTCGCGGAACTGCACCTGCATGCCTTCGCTGGTCTGGCGCGCGATGGCTGAAGACTGATCTGCCGTGCCACGTGCTTCGGTGATGCTTTGCTTGATCTGTGCGATGGTCGGCTGCAGCTTGTCGAGGAAGCGGTTGAACCAGTTTGCCAGCTCGCCCAATTCGTCTTTCTTGGCATAGCTCAGGCGCTGGGTGAGGTCACCTTCGCCGCTGGCGATGTTCTTGAGCATGGCGGCGACGGTATTGATTGGGCGGGTGACGCCGGTGGCGGTCAGCCAGATCAATAGCAAGCCGAGCAAGGCGGCGGCCGCGCCGACCAGCAGCGCTTTGAGCGTGGAGGCGTTTTGGGCCTTGTCGAGTATCCCTTGCAGTTTCAGTGCGTCGGCCAGCATCACTTCTTTCGGCAGTTTGATGACCACACCCCAGGATTTTGCATCGGCAATGGGTTTCACCGGGTACACGGCGCGAATCGTGTCGTCCTGTTCGCGGATCATGCGGGTTTCACTGGCCAGCAGTTGCACGATGTCTTTGCCTTCGGCGCCAATGGTGTCGATCAGGTTTTTGCCGACCTTGTCCGGTTGGCCACTGAATGCCGCAATCAAGCCGGTGCTGGAGAGGATTTCCAGGTAGCCGGCACCGTTGAACAGGTCTTTTTGCGCCGCATCCGTGGCGGCTTGCAGGGCATTCAAGGCCAGGTCGATGCCCACCACACCGATGACTTTACCGTCCACGATTAACGGTAGCGAAATGGTGGTCATCAGCACCTGCTTGCCGGCGACTTCGTCGGCGTACGGGTCCAGCAGGCACACAGTGCGCGTGTCTCGTGGGCAGGTGTACCAGATGTTGTAGGGCGTACCGCTGAGATTGGGCGTGGTCTTGATCAGGTCGTCTTCGACCATCACGGTGTTCAGGCCATCGCCGCCGGCGCGGCTCCAGTAGCTGGAGAAGCGACCTTTTTCGTTGGAAACGCGGGCTTTGTCGTCGACGAACTCGCTGTCCTTGCCATCCAGGGCGTTGGGTTCGAACGACAGCCAGATACCCAGCACTTTGCTGTTGCGCTCGAAGGCGGTCTTGAGGCTCTGGTTGAGTTCTTCACGCAGGGCGCTTGCGTCCAGCCCGCGCTTGGCGGCCGTGTTGCGCAGGCCCTTGATCTGGTCGGCCAGCGCGGTGACGACGACCAGGCTTTCGCCGAAGGTTTTTTGCAGTTGTACGGCCTGTTCAGCGGCCTTGGCCTGCAACAGGTTCTGCACACTGTTGGTGAGCATTCGCGAGCTTGATTCGCTGACCAGTCGGTTGTTCTGGTCGGCTTCGTAAAGGTTGATGCCGACGATCAGCGCGATCACCCCCAGGAGGCAAAGGCCCGACAGCAGCACTATTTTCAAGCGGATGGAGAGGGTGTCGAACATAGGTTCACTCGCGATTGGACTTGTTAGAAAGCAAGCAGGGCGAGCCAAGTCCATTCGGCGCTATGTCCGGAACATCGGCGTAACGTGATGTTTCATGAGGCGGAGGCGATGAGCGGTAGGCAAAAGCTTGAACGCGGCGTTACACGGGGGTTGCAAGCCGTTCCGGGCGTGACCAGATCCACAGGTTGCCCAGGCTCATCCCGGCAATCGCCAGGTAGATCGGCCAGCCGTGGTCGAGCATCACCAGCATCAAACCGGCACATAGCAACATGCTCACAGTGGCGCTGACTTTGGCCCGGCGCGCGATGATCTTGCCGTTGCGCCAGTTGAACAGAATCGGCCCGAACAGCCGGTGGTTTTCCAGCCAGGCACTCAAGCGCGGCGAGCTTTTAGTCGCGGCCCAGGCGGCCAGCAGGATGAATTCGGTGGTGGGCAGACCCGGTATCACAATCGCCACCAACCCAATGCCCAGGCTGACGTAGGCCAGCAGGCCAAAGAGGATCTGCGCCATTTTTGAGGTGGATTGGGTTTTGCCGGTCATGGGTTGGGTGATCACAGAAGTCAGTATGCAATGAGATTCAACTGTGGGAGCGGGCTTGCTCGCGAATGCGGTGTGTCAGTCAATATATTCATGACTGACCCTGCGCTTTCGCGAGCAAGCCCGCTCCCACAGTTGATTGCATTTCAATTCGAGTGTTACGCCAGTTCAGGGGCCGTAGCGTACGCCTGTTCCAGCAACACGGTGAAGCGCACAAACGCATCGATCGCACCTTTTTCGACCGCGGCTTCTTCTTCGGCGCTGAACGCCAGGCCGTCGAGGGTGCGGGTGAAACGCTTCCAGCCTTCGGCGCGACCACCGGCCGGCTCGCCGAGGTGGCGGGCCCCGAAGGTTTCGCTCAGGCCCAGGCCTACGGCGCGCTTGATCAGGAACGCAGCGCCCAGCTTGGAACCTTCGGACACGAACAGCCAACCCAGGGCTTCGGCCTTGCTCGGGTTTTTCACGGCGCCGGCGACCGGTGCTGGCACTTCAGTGTCGAGGTCACCGAGGTCCAGCTTGGCGGCATCGGCGCGGCAGCGTTCGGCCAGGTCCGGGACGATCTTGATCAACTCGGGGTCGTTGTACAGGGCTACCAATTCTGATTGGAACAGGTATTGCGCGACCACGAAGCGGGCGAAGTTGGCTTGGGTTTCGAACGGGGCGTGGGCTTTGACCAGCGCATCGAGCTGGGTGTGCGGCACGTGAGTGATCTGGTTCAGGCGCTGGGAGCGCAGGCTTGGGCGTTCTGCGGTAGGGGAAGCAGTCATCGAAAAAAGTCCTTGAGAAGAGTAGCGCCTGGGTGCCCTAAAGAGAGCGGTTATCAACTAGACGAACAAGAAGACGCGGCACAGTAAAAAATCCTCACCTCGCCGCTGTTTAATCGTGGCGAGGTAAGGAGGAAGTGGTCAGATGTCCCAGATCAGGTTGATCGCAAAGTTGCGGCCGGGCTGGGTCAGGCGGTCGAGGTTGGCGGGCGCTGTAACACCCGCTTCGCCGACACCGTCGTAGCTGCGCACGTCATCCCAGTTCCAGTATTTCTTGTCGGTGAGGTTGTAGAGGCCGCCGTTGATGGTCACGTCGTTGGTAACTTTGTAGTAGCCGGTCAGGTCGACGATGCCGAAGCCAGGCGTTTTGAACGGGGCACTGGTGCTGCCATCAGGTGCGTGGAAGGTGGTGCTGTCGACGCGATTCTGTTTCTTGACCAGCGTCCAGCTGACCAACGCACCGTATTGCTCTTGCTCGTAACCCAGGCCGAATACGCCTTTAAGTGGGTTTACGCTGTTGAGCGGCTCGCCGTTGTCGTCGTTGCGGCCGTAGGTGTAGCCAACCGAGCCTTGGGTGTAGAGGCCTTGCGGTGCGCCGAAGGCGTCGAGGTTCAGGCGGCCTTTGGCTTCAATGCCCTTGATGGTGGCGTGCTTGATGTTGTTGGCTTCGAACTGTTGCACGGTGCCGCCGGCAACCGAGGCGTCCTCGTCGATGAAGTCGCGGTACTTGTTGTAAAACACAGCGATATCGAACGAACCTTCGTCGAAGTTGCCACGAATCCCGGTTTCCACGCCTTTACTGCTCTCAGGCTTGAGGTTCGGGTTGGGCTCGACGGTGTAGCCCTCATTCAAGTTTTCAAAGCGGCCATACAAGGCTTTGGCCGACGGTGTGCGGAAGCCTTCAGCGTATTGGCCGAACCAGGTGTAGTGATCGGTCAGCGCGTAGGTCAGGCCGAATTTAGGGGTGACACGGTGCCAGGTTTTTTCCGCATTGCTGTGATCGTAGATCCGGTTAGGGTCGACGGTGTTGAGGAATTCCTGGGTCAGCTTGGGTTTGAGCTGGGTGTAGTCGTAGCGCACGGCGGGCAGGAAGGTCCATTTGTTCCAGGTGATCTGGTCCTGCGCAAACAGCGAGTAGGTGTTAATGGTCGGGTCCGGGAAGTCGCTGGACTTTTTCACGCTGTCGGCGGCCATGGGGCTTGGGGCGCCGACGGCCGTGCAACCCGAGCCAACGGCGAGGCAGGAGGCTGAACCTTCGCGGGAGCCGGTCACTTTTTGCTGTTTGAGTGT
This sequence comes from Pseudomonas sp. M5A4_2d, assembly GCF_053345295.1. Lineage (NCBI taxonomy): Bacteria > Pseudomonadati > Pseudomonadota > Gammaproteobacteria > Pseudomonadales > Pseudomonadaceae > Pseudomonas > Pseudomonas sp. M5A4_2d. Next base: position 151,385 of record NZ_JBKEZW010000009.1, read on the forward strand.
GGTGCCATAGGTCACCTGGTGATCGGTTTCACCGATGCTGAAAGCCTTGTCCAGTTGGGCGTCGAAGACCCACTGCTTTTCTTCGTAAAGCGTGTCACGGGTGCGTAATACGCGACGACCCGCCTGGTAGATTTCGGCGGTGGTCTGGTCGGTCTTGGCGATCTGGTAGTTCAGGCTGGTCTTGATGCGATCGGCAACCGGCGACTCAAGGGCAAAGGTGTTTTCCAGGCCGAAGCGCTCACGGGTGATGGTGTCGTTGCCTGAGCGGGCGCGGTACAGATTCATCCCACGACCACCGATGAACGGTCCGCCCACGGCATTCTTCAAGTTAACGTCGCGATCGTCCTTGAACTTCTCGTAGGTCAGGCCCAGGCGATTGTCGTCACCGTAGTTCCAGCCCAACTTGGCGAGGATATTGGTGGTGCGCGCATCCTCCGGGTTCGCCCCGGTGCGGGCCAGGCCGGTGGCGTTGTTGCCGTCGTAGGATTCCATTTCATGGCCATTACGCTGGCTCAGGTGCAGCAAGCCGTCGACGTCCTGCACGCGGCCGGCGACGGTGCCGGAAGTCAGCCAACTGTCGTCGGCGGAGCTGTAGCCGGTTTTCAGGCGGGCGCCGACGTCCTGGCCGGGCTTGATGATGTCGTCCGGATCGAGGGTGAAGTAACTCACTGCGCCGCCGATCGCGCTGCTGCCGTAGAGGGCCGAGGCCGGGCCACGGAGGATTTCCACGCGCTTGACGATTTCCGGGTCGACGTAGTTGCGGCGCGTCTTGGCGTAGGGGCCGTTGAAGAAGTTGTCCGGCACTTCCACACCGTCTACCTGAGTGAGGATGCGGTCGCCGTCGATGCCGCGAATGTTGTAGCCCGCGTTGCTGGCGCGGGTGCCTGCGCCGCCGACCGACACGTTGGGCTCGTAGCGCACCAGTTCACGAATGGTGTTGACGTTCTGGCGGTCCAGCGCCTTGCGATCCTGAACAGTGACGGTGCTTGGCACGCTGCTGACGTCCTGCTCGTTACGGGTGGCGCTGATGGTCACCTGTTGCAGGTTGAGCACGCTGCCCGCCGCACGTTTCTCCAGGACGATGGTGTTATTGCCCAGTTTGCGATAGCTCAGGTTGGTCCCCACCAACAGCCGGTCCAGGGCTTTTTCCGGCGACAGTGCACCGCGCACGCCGGGGGACGATACGCCCTGGCCCAACTCCGCGGGCAGGCCGACTTGCCAGCCGGTCACGGCGGTAAAGGCATTCAATGCCGAAACCAGAGGTTGCTGCTCAATGCTGAAACTGTAATTGCCGTGACTGCGCGCGGCAGGTTCGGCGGCGGTGGCGGCCATGGCCGGCGCGCTGGCCAGCAGGAGGGCAGCGGTCAGCAAGGACAGGACGGGCGAAGAGGACCGGCGGTTGAAACGAGAGTACATCGAGAGCGCTCCGGAGATACGAATCTTATAGTTGCGAACCGAATCAAATAGGAATCAGTTGCATTGGCTATAACGAGACGTACCGCCGGTTACTATCGAGTAAAAATAATTCTCATTTAGTTCAGGATCACCAGCGCCGGGTATTCCGAAAGCTTGGCCGAGGTGATGTGCGCCAGCGAGCGCACCACGTTGAGGGGCTGGTCGAGGCGGTAGTTGCCGGTGACGGCGGTGCTGGCGAGCTTGTCGTTGTTGTTGACGATCCAGCCTGGGTAATAGCGTCGCAGCTCGGCGAGCACTTCGCTCATTGGGCAGTTTTCGAACACCAGCCGGCCCTGGACCCAGGCCAGCTCCTTGCTGGCATCCAGCTTGGCGGGTTGGCCGAAACCCTTTGGGCCGATACGGATGCTCTCGCCGGCGCTCAGGCGAACGCGGGCATCATCGAACGTGTTGCTCAGGTCGACATCACCGCGCTGCACCTGCACCTGGGCCTCGCCGTTGAGATAACGCACGGCGAAGTCGGTGTCGCGCACGCTGGCGCGCACGGGGCCTGCGTCAATCTCCAGGGGCAGGCCACGATTGGGCGTCACTTCGAAAAACGCCTCGCCCTGGTAAAGGCGGGCGACGCGCTGCTGGTCCTTGATGCTGCTGGAAAACGCCGAGTTGGTGTTCAGCAGCACTTTGGAGCCGTCGTCCAACTGCAGACGCTGGCGTTCGCCGACCACCGTGAGGTGGTCGGCTTGCAGGCGAACGGGCAGGTTGCTGAAGCTGAACAGGCCGACCAACAGCACGGCGGCGGTGGCAATCGGTTTCCAATGGGGTTTGATACGGCGCCAGACCGTCGGCTTGCGCGGCGCGGCCAGCGCCACAGCGGCGCTGTACACCGGCGCGCCACCCCAGGCGGCCTGGGCTTTGCTGAATGCGTGCGGGTGCGCCGGGTCGCTGGCCAGCCAGGCGTCGAACTCGGCTTGCTGCCCGGGTTGTGGGCACTGCAAGGCGATCAGCCAGTCGAGAGCCTGGTCCATAGCCGTGTCTTGCAACACCTCATGAGCCAGCTCATGGGGACGCAGTTTATTCGGGGCCGTCACGGTGTTCCTCGGGTCTTCGCCACGTTCTATTCATTTTTCCTGCAATCTGGATCGACACTTCTGTCGGGTGAAGCTTAAGGCTGATCCAGACGTTCGGCCACACCTACACAGATGGCCATGATCAATTTCAGTTCCTTTTGCACGGTGCTCAAGGACACTTGCAACTGGTCGGCAATCTCCTGATAGCTGCAACCGTGCAGGCGGCTGAGGATGAAAATCTGCTGCTGGCGGGCGCTCAACTGGCCGAGGCTGACGCTCAGGTGTTCGAGCAGTTGCTCGGCCTGGGTCGCGTCTTCGGGTGTGCTGATGGGATCGGCGACGCTTTGCAGCACGTCCAGCGGGACATCTTCCTGCAGCGTGCGCGCCTGGATCCTGCGCGAGCGCAGATGATCCAACGCAAGATTTCGCGCGGTTTGATAGACGAAGGGTTCAAGGTGGTCGATCGGCCGCTCGCTGAGGGCCCGGGTGACGCGCAGATAGGTTTCCTGCAACAGGTCCTCGGCGGTGCTGGGGTTATTCACCATCCGCTGCAAAGTGCGTAGCAGAATCACCCGTTGGGTGAGAAAGACTTGGTTGAAGCGAGATTGGCTCACAGTGACACCAGACCGATAGGCAGTTAATGATAATGCTTATCATCAACTGAAATGGCAAGTGGCTATTGCTGTGAGCCAGCACCGATCAAATGTGGGAAGGGTTTTTTGTGGGCGCCGGGCTTGCCCGCGATGCAGGCACCTGGGTATTTCAGTCAAACCGAGGTGATGCTATCGCAGGCAAGCCAGCCCCCATAGAAGCCAGCTCCCACACAGGCCGAGCATTACTCGGCGTTGCACAGCGCCAGGCAGTTATCCAGCATACGGTTGGAGAAGCCCCATTCGTTGTCGTACCAGGCCAGCACTTTCAACAGTTTGCCGCTTACCTTGGTGTGATTGGCATCGAAGATCGACGACAGCGGGTTATGGTTGAAGTCACTGGAAACCAGCGGCAGGGTGTTGTAACCGAGGATTTTCGAGTGCTGGCTGGCTTCTTTGAGCAGGGCGTTGACTTGCTCGGCCGTGGCGTCTTTTTTCAACTGCACAGTGAGGTCCACCAGCGACACGTTGATCACCGGCACACGCACTGCCATCCCGGTCAGTTTGCCCGCCAGTTCCGGCAGCACCAGGCCTACCGCTTCAGCGGCGCCGGTTTTGCTCGGGATCATGTTCTGGGTCGCCGAGCGCGCACGGTACGGGTCGGTGTGGTAGACGTCGGTCAGGTTCTGGTCGTTGGTGTAGGCGTGAATGGTGGTCATCAGGCCGCTTTCAATGCCCAGCTCGCGGTGCAGCACCTGGGCGACCGGCGCCAGGCAGTTAGTCGTGCACGACGCGTTGGAGATGATCTGGTGCGATTGACGCAAAATGTCATGGTTCACACCGTAAACCACGGTGGCATCGGCGCCTTTGGCCGGGGCCGAGATGATCACCTTGCGTGCGCCAGCAGTAATATGGGCGGCAGCCTTGTCACGGTCGGTAAACAGACCGGTGCACTCGAACACCACGTCGATCTTGTGCGCAGCCCACGGCAGGTCGGCCGGGTTGCGAATGGCACTGACGGCAATCCGGTCACCATTGACGGTCAGGCTTTCCTGATCGTGGGCGACCTCTGCTTCGAAAGTGCCATGTACGGTGTCGTATTTGAGCAGGTGGGCGTTGATCGAGCTGTCGCCCAAATCGTTGATGGCGACGATCTGCAAATCCTGGCGATAGCCTTGGGTATACAGTGCGCGCAGGACATTACGGCCGATACGGCCAAAACCATTGATTGCGATACGAAGAGTCATTGGAAAGTGCCTGTCGTCGATTTGTTGTAAGAATTACAAGATTATTCGCATAAAAATAGAAAACAAGCCTTTTTAGTGGCAATATTTTGTTCAATCTACAACGAGTGACCTGAATCAACTGGTCCGATGATTCAAACGACACCCTGCCATCCCATGAGCTGCGGGCGTTTGATCAGCATAGGAACGCAGGTCGCCACATCCGTTAGCCTGGAGTTCTACACATGCATCCCCGCGTTATTGAGGTCACCGAACGGCTTATCGCCCGCAGTCGTGCAACCCGCGAGGCTTACCTTGCGCTCATTCGCGGCGCCGCCAGCGACGGCCCGATGCGCGGTAAGCTGCAATGCGCCAACTTTGCCCACGGCGTCGCCGGCTGCGGCACTGAAGATAAAAATAGTCTGCGCATGATGAATGCCGCCAACGTGGCAATTGTTTCTTCATATAACGACATGCTCTCGGCGCACCAGCCGTACGAACACTTCCCTGAACACATCAAGAAAGCCCTGCGCGAAGTCGGCTCGGTCGGCCAGTTCGCCGGTGGCACGCCTGCCATGTGCGATGGCGTGACCCAAGGTGAGCCCGGCATGGAGCTGAGCCTGCTCAGCCGCGAAGTCATCGCGATGTCCACGGCGGTAGCGTTGTCCCACAACATGTTCGATGCGGCGCTGATGCTGGGCATTTGCGACAAAATCGTGCCGGGCCTGATGATGGGCGCGTTGCGCTACGGTCATCTGCCGATGATCTTCGTACCGGGCGGCCCAATGCCGTCGGGCATTTCCAACAAGCAGAAAGCCGATGTGCGCCAGCGCTACGCCGAAGGCAAGGCCACCCGCGAAGAGCTGCTGGAATCGGAGATGAAGTCCTACCACAGCCCCGGCACCTGCACCTTTTACGGCACCGCCAACACCAACCAGTTGCTGATGGAAGTCATGGGCCTGCACTTGCCGGGCGCCTCGTTCGTCAACCCCTACACGCCGCTGCGTGATGCGCTGACCCGCGAAGCCGCGCACCAGGTCACCCGCCTGACCAAGGCCAGCGGCAGCTTCACGCCGATCGGCGAGATCGTCGACGAGAAATCCATCGTCAACTCCATCGTGGCGCTCAATGCCACCGGCGGTTCCACCAACCACACCCTGCACATGCCGGCGATCGCCATGTCGGCAGGCATCATCCTCACCTGGCAGGACATGGCCGACCTCTCCGAGGTGGTACCGACCCTGTCCCACGTGTATCCAAACGGCAAAGCCGACATCAACCACTTCCAGGCAGCGGGCGGCATGTCGTTCCTGATCCGCGAACTGCTTGAAGCCGGCTTGCTGCACGAAGATGTCAACACCGTGGCCGGCAAGGGCCTGAGCCGTTACACCCAGGAGCCGTTCCTGGTCGACGGCGAGCTGATCTGGCGCGACGGCCCGATCGAAAGCCTCGACGAAACCATCCTGCGCCCCGTGGCCCGCGCGTTTTCACCGGAAGGCGGCCTGCGCGTGATGGAGGGCAACCTTGGTCGCGGCGTAATGAAAGTCTCCGCCGTGGCGCCTGAGCACCAGATCGTCGAAGCCCCGGCGGTGGTGTTCCAGGATCAGCAGGATTTGGCCGACGCGTTCAAGGCCGGCCAACTGGAAAAAGACTTTGTCGCGGTCATGCGCTTCCAGGGCCCGCGCTCCAACGGCATGCCGGAACTGCACAAAATGACGCCGTTCCTCGGCGTGTTGCAGGACCGTGGTTTCAAAGTGGCGTTGGTAACAGACGGGCGTATGTCCGGCGCGTCGGGTAAGATCCCCGCCGCGATTCATGTCAACCCCGAAGCTCAGAGCGGCGGGCCACTGGCACGGGTCCAAGATGGCGATATCATTCGCGTCGATGGCGTGAAGGGCACCCTGGAGCTTAAGGTGGACGCCGAAGAATTCGCAGCGCGCACGCCTGCCACGGGCCTGTTGGGCAATAACGTGGGGGCCGGTCGCGAACTGTTTGCATTTATGCGCATGGCCGCAAGCTCCGCAGAGCAAGGCGCCAGCGCCTTTACCTCTGCCTTGGAGACGCTTAAGTGAAGCTTGCGCTGGTCGGTGATATTGGGGGTACCAACGCCCGTTTTGCGTTGTGGCGGGATCAGGAACTGCATTCGATCCGCGTGCATGCCACTGCGGATCACCAGAGCCCTGAGGAGGCCATCAAGGTCTACCTCAAGGAAGAGGGCCTGGAAAGCGGGGACATCGGTGCGGTGTGCCTGTCGGTCGCCGGGCCGGTGAGTGGCGATGAATTTAAATTCACCAACAATCACTGGCGCCTGAGCAAAACTGCATTTTGCAAAACCTTGCAGGTGGATGAGCTGCTGCTGGTCAATGACTTCACGGCGATGGCCCTGGGCATGACTCGCCTCAAACCCGACGAATTCCGCGTGGTCTGCGAAGGCACGCCGGAGCCGTTGCGCCCTGCTGTGGTCATCGGCCCGGGCACTGGCCTGGGCGTTGGCACCTTGCTGGATTTTGGCGAAGGTCGCTGGGCGGCGCTGCCGGGGGAGGGCGGTCATGTCGACCTGCCGCTGAGCAGCCCGCGTGAAACCCAGCTGTGGCAGCACATCTACAATGAGATCGGCCATGTCAGCGCCGAAACGGCCTTGAGCGGTGGCGGCCTGCCGCGTGTGTACCGCGCCATTTGTGCAGTCGATGGGCACACGCCGGAGCTGGACACGCCGGAAGCCATTACCGCGGCTGGCCTGGCCGGCGACCCGGTAGCGATTGAAGTGTTGAACCAGTTCAGCATCTGGCTGGGCCGCGTGGCGGGTAACAACGTGTTGACCACCGGTGGACGCGGTGGTGTGTACATCGTGGGCGGGGTGATTCCGCGGTTTGCCGACTTCTTTATCAACAGCGGCTTTGCCAAGAGTTTTCGCGACAAAGGCTGCATGAGCGATTACTTCAACGGTATTCCGGTGTGGCTGGTGACTGCGCCGTATTCCGGGTTGACCGGGGCGGGAGTGGCGCTGGAGCAAGCTTTTGCATAGGTACTGATGGCCTCTTCGCGAGCAAGCCCGCTCCCACATTTTGAAATGCATTCCAAGTGTGGGAGCGGGCTTGCTCGCGATAGGTCGAAGGGCAACAAATGACTTAAGCTTGGCCATAACAACAAGGAGGACCCCGTGAGCGTAATCAGTAAATCGATTCTCCTCGTCGACGACGACCAGGAAATCCGCGAATTGCTGCAAACCTACCTCAGTCGCGCCGGCTTCCAGGTGCGTGGCGTGCCGGATGGCGCGGGGTTCCGCCAGGCGATGAACGAGGCGCCGTGCGACCTGGTCATCCTCGATGTGATGTTGCCGGACGAAGACGGTTTCAGCCTCTGCCGCTGGATTCGCCAGCACCCGCGCCAGGCGCAGGTGCCGATCATCATGCTCACCGCCAGTTCCGACGAAGCCGACCGTGTGATCGGCCTGGAGCTGGGCGCGGACGACTACATCGGCAAACCCTTCAGCCCTCGCGAGCTGCAAGCGCGGATCAAAGCCCTGCTGCGGCGTGCCCAGTTTGGCCAGGAACGCAGCATCGGCGGCGATGTGTGGGTGTTCGATGAATGGCGCCTGGACATGATCAGCCATCGCTTGTTTCACGTTGACGGTGAAGAGGTGATTCTCTCCGGGGCCGACTTTGCCCTGCTTAAATTGTTTCTCGACCACCCTCAACAAATTCTCGACCGCGACACTATCGGCAACGCCACCCGTGGCCGCGACCTGATGCCGCTGGACCGAATCGTCGACATGGCCGTCAGCCGCCTTCGCCAACGCCTGCGCGATACCGAAAAACCTCCAAGGCTGATCCGCACCGTGCGCGGCAGCGGTTATCAACTGGCAGCCAGCGTGGTTGCCGGCAATGCCCACTGAGCCGTTGACCGAGCGTCGCCGGCGCTTCCCGGTGCCGCGCTCACTGTTGGGGCGGATGTTGCTGCTGACCTTGCTTGCGGTGCTGTTCGCCCAGGCGCTGTCCAGCGTGATCTGGGTCTCGCAACTGCGCGCCACCCAGCTCGAAGGCCTGGTCACCAGCGCCCGCAGCCTGGCGCATTCGATGACGGCCAGCGTGAGTTATTTCCGCTCGTTGCCGGTGGCCTACCGCCCGTTAGTGCTTGATCAACTGCGCAGCATGGGTGGCACCCGCTTTGTGGTGACGCTCAACGATCGCCCACTGGATATGCAGATATTGCCGCAGACCCCGCGCAAGCAGGCGGTGTTGCAAGCGGTGGACGAAGTGCTGCGCCAGACCCTGGGCAGCGACGTGCATATTTCGGTGGAATTCGTCAGCGCCGAGGACCTGCGTATTTTCAATGCCGGCTTGAAGCTCGATGAACTGCCGCGCTCCTGGGCGCATTACGCGCTGACGCTCGAACCGGTCAACCCGCCCGTGTTGGTCACTCAGATCCAGCTTGCGCCGGGCGAGTGGTTGTACATTGCCTCGCTGTTGCCCGAGCCCTACACCAGCCTTGAAGAACAAGGCCTGCCTTCGCAGCAGGTGTGGTTCATCGTGTTGACCAGCGGCTTTCTGTTGTTGTTTATCGGCCTGCTGGTGCACTGGCAGAGCCGGCCGCTCAAGCGCCTGGCACGGGCGGCACGCGACATGTCCCTGGGCGCGGATGTGGAGCCGGTGGCCGAAGGCGGCGGCAGTGAAGTGGTGGAAGTGGGCCGTGCATTCAATGCCATGCGTGAACGCATCAGCCGCTACCTGACCGAGCGCAGCCAATTATTCAGTGCGATATCCCATGATTTGCGCACGCCGATCACGCGCCTGCGCCTGCGTGTGGAACTGCTTGAAGACGAGAACCTGCAAAACAAATTCGGCCGTGACCTGGATGAACTGGAGTTGTTGGTCAAGGGCGCGCTGCAATGCGTGAAAGACACCGATATCCATGAAAACATCGAACCGGTCGACCTCAATCACGTGCTCGATTGCCTGGTAGAACCGTACTTGGCGCCCAACGGCAACGGCCGCATCACCCAGCAAGGCCGCGCCCTGGCACCGTACCCGGGCAAGCCGCTGGCGCTTAAACGCTGCATCGGCAACCTGATCGATAACGCGTTGAAGTACGGGCAGAACGCCCACTTGCATATCGAGGACGATGGCGCGGAATTCATCCTGCACGTTGATGACGAGGGGCCAGGCGTGCCGGAGCAGCGGCTGGAGCAAGTCTTTGAACCGCATTTTCGCCTCGCGGGTCAGCAGCAGGGTTATGGCCTGGGCCTGGGTATCGCACGTAACATCGCCCACAGCCATGGCGGCGAAGTGAGTTTGCAGAACCTGCGCGAGGGTGGTTTGCGAGTCACCTTAAAGCTCCCGCGAACCCTGGACTAAAGCACACAGAGGATCAAATGTGGGAGCGGGCTTGCTCGCGAATGCAGAGTGTCAGTCACCGAAAACTTTGACTGATCCACCGCTTTCGCGAGCAAGCCCGCTCCCACATTTTGAACGCCTTTGGGTCAGATGCTTTGGCGCAACCGGGCCAAATCTCTCAGCGGTGGCGCCCCAAACAACCGGCTGTATTCCCGGCTGAATTGTGACGGGCTTTCATACCCCACCCGATACGCCGCCGCCGAGGCCTCCAGCCCTTCGGCGATCATCAACCGTCGCGCCTCCTGCAAACGCAACTGCTTCTGGTATTGCAACGGGCTCATGGCGGTGATCGCCTTGAAGCGGTGGTGCAAGGTCGAGACACTGAGGTTCACTTCCTTGGCCAGGTCATCAATACGCAGCGGCTGCTCATAGTTGCCGTTCAGCCACTTGATCGCCTGGCTCACACGATGGCTCTGACTGTTGGCCACGGCAATTTCATACAGTCGGTAGCCTTGCGGACCACGCAGCAACCGGTAGAGGATTTCGCGGTTGATCAACGGTGCGAGCATCGCGATGTCTTTCGGGGTGTCCAGCAAGCGCGTCAGGCGCAGCACGGCGTCCAGCAATTGGGCGTCGATGCGGTCGACGTACATGCCGCGAGAAGTCGGACGCGATGGCACGCCCATTGGGCCGGCCTCGGCAATCAGCGCCGTCAGTTGCGCCGGGTCGATATTGATCCGCACCGACAGGTTAGGGTCTTGCGGCGTCGCGTCGATGATCCGGCCGGCCACCGGCATTGCGACCGAAAACACCAAATAGTTGAGGGGGTCGTAGGCAAAAATCTCGTCTGCCAGGCGCACTTCCTTGCTACCACTGGCAAGGATGCACAGGGCCGGTTCGACCAGCACCGGCATGAAGTCGCGCGGTGTGTTGTGGCGGTTCAGGAACAACGAGGTAATCGCCGTGCCGTAGGAGCCATCTTCCCAGGTATGTCGGTGCACGATGCTGGCGAGTTCGACGCGCTGTTTTTCCGTCTCGGCATCGAGGGGAATGGACGTATGTTCCGGCGACGACATGGGGTGTCCTCTACAAGCTTCTTTGATGGGCTCAGCTTAGCGGTGACGTTTCAAAAAGTGTTACGTCGATTCTGCACAATCCTTGCCTGATCCTGCGATACGTCGTGAATCAGGCAAGCGCGATGCCTGTCATCTGCCTGAAACACTGAGCCTGTGCATGGAATAAATCCCGGGTGCCAAACGTCTTATCTACGCTTCTCGCAGGATTGTGCAATAAGCCTGCAGGAATTGACTAACCACGCCCACACCTGCGCCGCTATCTTTGATCCTGTGGCAACACGCCCTCACAGTGTTTGCCGAGCATCACTTCTCAACGGGAGAGTCGAACATGTCCACCCCCATTCCCGCGAGCCATATGGCCTTTATCCGCGCCCGTACCGGGTGCAGCACCGAACTCGGTGCACGTTTGAGCAGTTTGATCGAACCGGGCCGTCAGGCTCAGGGTTGCCTGCAGTTTTCATTGCAGCATTCCCAGGTCGATCCCGATGTATGGCTGGTCTCTGGCTTCTGGAGCAGCGAGCAGGCGATGAGCGCCTACTTCAGTTCGCCGGCCCTGATGATCTTTACCGAGCTGTTGAACGACATGGTCGTGCGCAGCATGGACTTCCAGACCTTTACCGAGGCATCCGCTGCGCATGCCTACGGCGAGTACCTGCAACTGGCCGGTTAGTGCTTTAGAATGGCCGACTTTCCCATTGGCCAGGATTTGCAACATGGCACGTAAAGAGTTTGCCCACCACGAAGCCGTTTCCGCCTTGGTGCGAGAAGAAGAGGGTGGCTACAGCGCTGCCATTGCCGTCAAGGCACTGGATGGCATGGGCGCACCGCGCTTTCACAAGGTCCTTGAGGGACAAACGTTCAAGACCGCTGACGACGCCGACGATGCGGCTGCCGCGCAATTGGTGCGGCTGGTCGATGTGGACGAAGAGGGTCAGTTGACCTGGTCAACAGCCGCCAACTAAACAACACCGCCGATCCAAATGTGGGAGCGGGCTTGCTCGCGAATGCAGAGCGTCAGTCACTGGAAATATTGACTGATCCACCGCTTTCGCGAGCAAGCCCGCTGCCACATTTTTATTGCATCCCAATCAGCGCGCAGTGGCGCCTGGACGATACATCTTGAACAGTGCCTCCGGCCCCAACTGGAAGTAATCCGCCGGGCCACCGCCACGCAATATCGGCTCGGCGGCGGCGGTGTCGTAAATCCCATCCTTGAGCAGCCACTTGGCGATGTGCACGGCAACGACCTCGCCGAGCACCAGCCAGCTTGGCACCAACTGCTTGTCGGCGCGCTGCAGCTGAATAATCTGCGTCACCTTGCATTCGAACGACACCGGGCTCTCGCCCACACGCGGCACGCCGACGATTTTCGAGGCCACCGGCGTCAGGCCGGACAGTTCGAACTCATTCACCTGCGGCGCTACCGCTGCGCAACTCTGGTTCATCTGCTCGGCCAGCGGGCGGGTGGCCAGGTTCCACACAAACTCGCCGGTCTGCTCGATGTTGTTCAGGCTGTCTTTGCGCCCGATGCTGGAAAACCCAATGATCGGCGGGATGTAGTTGAACGCATTGAAGAAACTGTAGGGCGCCAGGTTCAGACGGCCTTCGCTGTCGTGGGAGGAAATCCAGCCGATGGGCCGTGGGCCGACGATGGCATTGAACGGGTCGTGTGGCAAGCCGTGGCCATTGGCGGGTTCGTAAAAATGGATATCGTCAGACATGGCCGGGGTTCCTGCTGTTGGGTTCGTTGAAGGCGCCATACTGCAATTCATGGCGGCGAATTTCCATCGGCTGTATGGAATTTTCATTTAGTGCCCACCTATTTTTCACAGCGCCACGTTCAGTCTGCGCGGCAGGTCGACACCCCCCTAAGTCGGCCCATTGAAAGACTGAGCTTCGGAGCCTTCTGCACCATGAACAAACTTCCTCAGATCACCCTGGCGTTCTGGGTCATGAAAATCTGCGCAACGACCCTGGGCGAAACCGCCGGGGATTTGCTCTCGATGACCCTGAATGTCGGGTACGCCATCAGCTCGATGATCCTGATCAGTGTGTTTCTCGTCACCCTGGTGACACAGCTCTGGTCGAAAACCTACAACCCGGTGCTGTACTGGATCGTGATTCTGTCCACCAGCACGGCGGGCACCACGATGTCGGATTTCATGGACCGTACCCTGGGCCTTGGCTATGCGACGGGCTCGATGATCCTGATCGCGATCCTGATGATCATCTTTGCCCTGTGGCATGTCAGCGGTGATTCGCTGAACGTGAACAAGGTCCAGACTTTTCGGGGCGAACTGTTTTATTGGATGGCGATTCTGTTCTCGAACACCTTGGGCACCGCGTTGGGCGACTTCCTCGCGGATGATTCCGGGTTGGGTTTCGCTGGCGGCGCTTTGCTGATCGGCTCGGCTATTGCGGTGGTAGTGGCACTCAAATACTTCACCAAAATCTCCTCGGTGCTGTTGTTCTGGGTGGCGTTTGTATTGACCCGGCCGTTTGGTGCGACCCTGGGCGACTTCCTCACCAAACCTCATGAAAAGGGCGGGCTGGATTTCGGCACCATCGGTTCATCGGCGGTGTTGGCGGCGGTACTGGTGGTGATGATTGCCGGGGCGTCGTATGCGCAGCGCCGGTATGGTCGTCAGCAGTCCGTAGAGCTGACCTGACCCTGTTTAAGAAACGCTACGCAACGAAATGTGGGAGCGGGCTTGCTCGCGAATGCAGGGTTTCAGTCAACGGAAATATTGACTGATCCACCGCGTTCGCGAGCAAGCCCGCTCCCACATTTTTTACTGCGCCCAGCCTTTAGTCCGTGGTAATCCGCGAATGCTTGCGGGTGTCTTTCATGGTCACGTAGACCACCAGCGACACCGCGATACACGCGGTCACATACCAGTAGTAACCGGTCTCCATGCCAATGCTCTTGAACCACAGCGCGATGTATTCAGCGGTACCGCCGAAAATCGAAACGGTCAGTGCATACGGCAGGCCCACGCCCAGGGCGCGGATTTCCGTAGGGAACAGCTCGGCTTTTACCACCGCATTGATCGAGGTGTAGCCGCTGACAATGATCAGCGCTGCCATGATCAGAAAGAACGCGCCCCACCAGCTTTGGATGGTGTGCAGGGTGGTGAGGATCGGCACGGTGAACAGCGTGCCGAGGATGCCGAACGCGATCAGGATCGGCCGCCGGCCGACTTTGTCGGACAGCCCGCCGACCAGGGGTTGCAGGCACATGAACAGAAACAGCGTGGCGGCTGAAATGGTGGTGGAGTCGGAGATGCTCATGCCGACGGTGTTCACCAGGTATTTCTGCATGTAGGTGGTGTAGGTGTAGAACGCCAGCGTGCCGCCCATGGTCAGGCCGACCACGGTCAACACTTCCTTGGGGTGGCGCATCAAGGTGCGCATCGCGCTTTCCTTGGCTTTTTCCTTTTTGGTGAACGACTCGGTTTCTTCCATGCCGCGACGCAAGAACAGCGCGACCACTGCGCACAAGGCGCCGATGGCGAACGGGATGCGCCAGCCCCAGGCATACAGCTGCTCGGTGGTCAGGGTTTGTTGCAGAATGATCAATACGGCCAGGGCGATGAGCTGGCCGGAGATCAGGGTCACGTACTGGAAGCTGGAGAAGAAACCGCGACGTTCCTTGGTCGCCATTTCACTCAAGTAGGTGGCCGAGGTGCCGTACTCGCCGCCGACCGACAGGCCTTGCAGCAAGCGTGCGAACACCAGCATGATCGGTGCGCCGATGCCGATGGTGTCGTAGCCCGGGGTCAATGCGATCAGCAGCGAGCCGAAGCACATCAGCAATACCGAGGCCATCAGTGCGGCCTTGCGGCCCTTGTAGTCGGCGTAGAGGCCCATCAGCCAGCCACCGATCGGGCGCATGATGAAGCCCACGGCAAAGATGGCGGCGGTGTTCATCAACTGGGCGGTGGAAGAACCGGCGGGGAAGAAGGCTTTGGCGAAGTACAGCGAGAAGGCGGCGTAGACGTACCAGTCATACCACTCGACCATGTTGCCGACGGAGCCGCTGAAGATCGATTTGATCCGGCTGGACGTACTGCGTTCTTTTGCCGGCGCAGCCGCCGACCCCAGAGGCAAGGTGTTGGAGTTATCCATTGAAGGATCCTTCATCTAATTGTTTTTGTGGAGCGGCGCGAACGCTGCCTGGTTCGGCTATAGCAGGAGCTGTGCCAAATAGCTGAAGGCCCGGTTTAGAAGGGTTACAAGATTTTTTTGAGCGGAAAGTCGCTGATAGTTTGAGGGTGATGAGCGGAAATCCGCTTATCGCTACTGGCCCCTTCGCGAGCAAGCCCGCTCCGACATTCGATCCCATTCCAACTGGAGGGATGCGGTCGAATGTGGGGGCGGGCTTGCTCGCGAAGGCGTCCTGCCAGGCAATAAAAAATTCAGCCTACAGAAACGTATCCCGCACCAACCCATGCCGCTGCATCTTTTCATTGAGGGTTCGACGCGGCAGTTGCAACTCGGCCAGTACCGCCTTGATATCGCCTTTGTGCCGAACCAGCGCCGCTTTCAGGCAATGAGCCTCGAAGGCTTCCTGCTGCGCTGCCAGGGATTGCCCCGCTTCGATACCTTCCGGCTCCGGTTCGCCAAGGCCCAGCACCTGGCGTTCGGCGACGTTGGCCAACTCACGCACATTGCCCGGCCAGTCATGGCTGAGCAGGCGCCCCAGTTGCGCGCCGCTCAAGGGTTCTGCGCTGCGGCCCAGGCGCTCGGCGGCGCTGTGTGCAAAGTGCTCGAACAGTAGTGGAATATCTTCACGGCGCTCGCGCAACGGCGGCAGGCGCAGTTGCGCGACGTTCAGTCGGTAGGCCAAATCTTCGCGAAAACGCCCGGCGCGGGCCTCTTCGAGCAAGTCGGGCTTGGTGGCGGCGATGATGCGCAAGTCCACGTGAATACTTTGATTGGAGCCCAGACGCTCGAGTTTCTGTTCCTGCAACACGCGCAACAGTTTCACCTGCTGGGCCAGCGGCATGCTTTCGATTTCATCGAGAAACAGTGTGCCGCCATGGGCGTACTCCAGCTTGCCGATGCGCTTGCCCTGGGCGCCGGTGAACGCGCCGCTTTCGTGGCCGAACAGCTCGGCCTCAAACAACTGCTCGGGGATCGCTGCGCAGTTGAGCGCGACAAACGGCTTTTTCGCGCGCGGGCCAAAATCATGCAGGCAGCGGGCGACCAATTCCTTGCCGCTGCCGGTCTCGCCACGAATCAACACGTTGACGGGCAAGCTGGCCAGATCAAGTACCTGGCGCCGCAGGTTCTGCAAACTCCGGGACACGCCCAGCAGGCTGGATTCCAGCTGCGCCCGATGGTCGGCCTGTTGATGCAGGCGGCGGTTTTCCAGGATCAGCCCGCGCTTGTCCAGCGCGCGGCGCAGGCTGTTGAGCAAGGCATCCGGGCTGAAGGGTTTTTCCAGAAAGTCGTAGGCACCGTCGCGCATGGCTTCCACCGCCATCGGCACGTCGCCATGGCCGGTGAGCAATATCACCGGCAAGTCGGCATCGCGTCGTTGCACTTCGGCCAACAGCTCCAGGCCGCTGAGGCCCGGCATGCGCACGTCGCTCAAGATCACCCCGGGGAAATCCTTGGGCAATTGCGCCAGGCATTCTTCAGCGCGGCTGAACAACTGCACGTCAAACCCCGACAGGCTCAGCCATTGCTCGACGGCCGTGCGAATGCTGGCTTCGTCATCGACCACAATCACCGCGTTCAACATAGCTCAGGCGTCTCCAGCACAATCGGCAAGGTCAGGGTAAACACCGCACCGTCGCCACGGTTGCCGGCGAGCAGGCGCCCGCCGAGTTCGTGCACGATGGCGTAGGAAACCGCCAGCCCGAGGCCGAGCCCATCCCCCACGGGTTTGGTCGTAAAGAACGGATCGAAGACACTGTTCAAGTGCTCTTCGGCAATCCCGCCGCCGCTGTCACTGACGGTCAATTGCCAGAGTTGCTGGTCGGCGTGCAGGCGGATTTCCAGGCGTTTGCGCGGTTTGTCCGCCATGGCGTCGAGGGCGTTGCGCAACAGATTGATCAGTACCTGCTCCAGGCGGATAGCATCGCCGCGGACCCAGGCAGGGCGGGTCAGGTCCAGCACCACGCCGATGGCTTCATCGCGCAACCGCGCGTCGAGCAGGTGCAAGGATTGGTCGACGACTGTCGCCAGGTCCAACCTTTCGCGCAGGCCGCTGGGGCTTTTACGGGCGAACGTCTTGAGGTGGCCGGTGAGTGCGGCCATGCGCGTGAGCATGTCGTCCAGCGGGGTGAGCGCCTTGTAGGCATCGTCCACGCGGCCATGGTCCAGCAGCAGCCGCAAGGTCGCCAACTGCATGCGCTGGGCGGTCAGTGGCTGGTTGATTTCATGGGCGAGGGCGGCGGACATCTGCCCCAGTGCCGCCAGCTTGGCTGATTGCACCAGGCCATCTTGCGCCGTGCGCAGGGCCTGAGTGCGCTCCTCTACAAGCTGTTCGAGCTCTTCGCGGCTGCGTTGGCGCAAGCGGGCCAGGCGCCAGCGTTGAGTCAGGAACAGCACCAGGAACACCAGCGCCAGCCAGGAGCCGGCAGCCGCAAGCCCGGCATTGCGTTGGTCTTCAAAGGCGAACTGCGGCTTGCGCAACAGGTGCAAGGTCCAGCCTTCGGCCTTCAGCGGCAGGGATTCCCAGATGTAGTTGGCGCTGCCGTCGGGGCCGTTGACGCGCATCAGGTGGCTGTTCTCGTCGAAGCGCTGCAACGTCTGGGTGTCCAGCGGCCGCAGTTGTTTTTTGTCGTATTGGCGGGTGGCTTTGAGTTCAGTGAGGTCGCTGGCCGACAACGGACGCAAGTTGCGGTAACGCCAGCCCGGTTGATTGGCGATAAACACGATGCCGCGCGCGTCGCTGACCAGCAGCAGGTCATTGCCTTGGGCCCATTCGCGTTCGAGTTCGGGAAATTCCAGCTTCACCACCATGGCGCCGAGGAACTGTTCGTGTTCATCGACCACCGCGCTGGAGAGGAAGTAGCCCGGAATGCCTGTGGTTACCCCCACCGCATAAAAACGCCCGGTGCCCTGGCTCAGGGTCTGGCTGAAATAAGGCCGAAACGCGTAGTTGTGCCCGACATAACTGCTGGGCAGGTTCCAGTTACTGGCCGCCACGGCCAGGCCGGTGCGGTCCATCAGCTCCAGGGTGGAGGATTGCGCGGCACCGTTGATGCGCGCCAGCTTGCGGTTAAGCAGGTCCTGGGTGGTGGCATCCAGCGGGCCTTTCAAGGCGCTGATCATTTCCGAGTCCAGTGCCAGTACGGCGGGCAGGGCGCGGTAGCGTTCGATCAGGGTGTGCAGGGAGTTGGCGTACAGCGCCAGCTGTTGGTTGGCGCGAGCGGCGCCATCCACCAGGGCCTGGCGCTCGGCATGGCGGGTGGCCAAGGCGGCGGCCAGCACCGCACCGGCGATGATCAACAGTGAGTAGAAGGTCAGGCGCAGGGGGCGTGGAATCACGATCATACGGTGATGGGCAGGCGCGGTAAGGGGCAAGCACCATAGCATGAGTAGGACTGTATTTTGTGGCGAGCGCGGCTTGTGTGGGAGCGGGCTTGCTCGCGAATGCGGTGTATCAGTGACAGTTGAATTGACTGACCCACCGCTTTCGCGAGCAAGCCCGCTCCCACATGACCGCGTACACAATAAAAAAGGCGACTGGGCCATGGGGCCGCAGTCGCCTTTATCCTTGCGAGGGAAGTGCTTACTGCACCTCTACCGCCAGGCTTTCACTGATCTTTTTCTGCCAGATGGCAGGACCGGTGATGTGGACGGATTCGCCCTTGCTGTCCACCGCTACGGTGACCGGCATGTCTTTCACGTCGAACTCGTAGATAGCTTCCATGCCCAGTTCGGCGAACGCGACCACGCGCGACTTCTTGATGGCTTGCGCCACCAGGTAAGCGGCGCCGCCAACGGCCATCAGGTACACGGCTTTGTGGTCCTTGATCGCTTCGATGGCGGTCGGGCCGCGCTCGGATTTGCCGATCATGCCCAGCAGGCCGGTTTGCTCGAGGATCTGACGGGTGAACTTGTCCATCCGCGTCGCGGTGGTCGGGCCTGCCGGGCCAACCACTTCTTCGCGCACCGGATCAACCGGGCCGACGTAGTAGATGAAGCGACCCTTGAGGTCCACCGGCAAGGTTTCACCCTTGTTGAGCATCTCGACCATGCGCTTGTGCGCAGCGTCGCGGCCGGTGAGCATCTTGCCGTTGAGCAAGACGGTTTCGCCCGGCTTCCAGCTTTGCACGTCTTCCGGGGTCAGGGTGTCGAGGTTGACGCGACGGGCCGACGGGCCGGCTTCCCAGACGATTTCCGGGTAAGCGTCCAGCGGTGGCGCTTCCAGCGACGCCGGGCCCGAACCGTCGAGCACGAAGTGCGCGTGACGGGTGGCGGCGCAGTTGGGGATCATGCACACCGGCAGCGAGGCTGCGTGGGTCGGGTAGTCCATGATTTTTACATCGAGCACGGTGGTCAGGCCACCCAGGCCCTGGGCACCGATGCCCAGTTGGTTGACCTTCTCGAACAGCTCCAGGCGCATCTCTTCGATACGGTTCTGCGGGCCGCGCTTTTTCAGCTCGTGGATGTCGATGGATTCCATCAACACTTCCTTGGCCATCACGGCGGCTTTCTCGGCGGTGCCGCCGATGCCGATGCCCAGCATGCCCGGTGGGCACCAGCCGGCGCCCATGGTCGGAACGGTCTTGAGCACCCAGTCGACGATCGAGTCGGACGGGTTGAGCATGGCCATCTTCGACTTGTTCTCGGAACCACCACCTTTAGCGGCCACGTCCACTTCCACGGTATTACCCGGGACGATGGAGTAGTGGATGACTGCAGGGGTGTTGTCCTTGGTGTTTTTACGCGCGCCAGCCGGGTCGGCCAGGATGGATGCGCGCAGGACGTTTTCCGGCAGGTTGTAGGCCTGGCGCACGCCTTGGTTGATCATGTCGTCCAGGCTCATCGTGGCGCCATCCCAGCGCACGTCCATGCCTACACGTACAAATACGGTGACGATACCGGTGTCCTGGCAGATCGGGCGATGGCCGGTGGCACACATGCGCGAGTTGATCAGGATCTGCGCGATGGAGTCACGGGCTGCCGGGGATTCTTCGCGCAGGTAGGCTTCGTGCATCGCCTGAATGAAGTCAACGGGGTGGTAGTAGGAAATGAATTGCAGGGCGTCGGCAACGCTCTGAATCAGGTCGTCTTGCTTGATCACGGTCATGAGTCGCGCTCCTCTATAAGACGGGAACATTCAATAAAGGTGGCTTCAGTGGGGTACATCGGTCGGCTGAAGTCACCTTTCCAAGGCACGCCGAGTGCAGCAGGCGCGACGCTAAAAAGGCGCGGCAGTATAACCCGGCGCGGTGGCCGATACACCCGACTATGGTCAAACTGTGTCGGGCGTGATTCCCTGTACGCAGCCCCTTCTGATTGAGACCTTATATGCCTGAACTGCGTGTCGGCGAACGCCACTGGTCGGTCGCCACCGGCAGCAACCTGCTGGATGCCTTGAATACGGCGGGTGTGGCTGTGCCTTACAGTTGCCGGGCGGGCAGTTGCCATGCGTGTCTGGTGCGGTGCCGGGGTGAGGTCGAAGACAAGCAACCCGATGCCCTTACCCCGGCGCAACGCCAGGATGGCTGGCGGTTGGCCTGCCAGTGCCAGGTCATCGCAGATGTGCAGGTCGACGCGTTTGACCCGCTGCGTGACGGTTTGCCGGCCAAGGTGGTGGGTGTTGATTGGTTGAATGTGAATGTGCTGCGCCTGCGCCTGCAACCGGAGCGTGGCCTTCGCTACCGGGCCGGCCAGCATCTGGTGGTGTGGGCGGGGCAGGTGGCGCGTCCGTATTCGTTGGCGAGCTTGCCCCAGGAAGATGCATTTCTGGAGTTTCATCTCGATTGCCGTCAGCCCGGCCAGTTCAGCGATATCGCCCGGCAGTTGCAGGTAGGCGACGTGTTGCAGTTGGGCGAGTTAAGGGGAGGGGCATTGCACTACGATCCCGACTGGCAATCGCGGCCGCTATGGCTGTTGGCGTCCGGCACGGGCCTGGGCCCTTTGTGGGGTGTGTTGCGTGAGGCGTTGCGCCAGGATCATCAGGGCGCTATTCGCGTGATTCACCTGGCCCATGATGGCGAGGCGCATTACTTGGCTGAGCCCCTCGCGCAGCTGGCTGCGCAGCATCCGAACCTGACGGTTGAGCTGTGGACCTCGGCTGAGCTGGACTCGGTATTGGCGCAACTGCGGCTTGTTTCGCGGCAAACTCTGGCCTTACTCTGCGGGCACCCCGTCAGCGTAGAGGCGTTTTCCAAGCGCCTGTTCCTGGCCGGGCTGCCGCGCAATCAACTGCTGGCCGATGTGTTCCTGCCTCGTGGTTGAGCGCTGAATTCTACAGCCGCGAGATTCGCCATGACTGACGCCATCCTGCTGCAACGCGAACGCGGGCTGCTGACCTTGCAGCTCAATCGTCCCGACAAGAAAAACGCCCTGACGCGCGCCATGTACACGCAACTGGCCGAGGCGCTGGAACAGGCTGATGCGGACTCAGGCGTCAGTGCCGTGTTGATCCAGGGCAGTAGCGACTGCTTCACGGCCGGCAACGATATTGCCGACTTCCTCGAACAACCGCCCAGTGACCTCGACAGCCCACCGTTCCACTTCATGAAAAGCCTGCTCAACTGCCGCAAACCGGTCATTGCCGCTGTAGCGGGCGCGGCAGTCGGTATCGGCACGACCCTGCTGCTGCATTGCGACCTGGTGTATATCAGTCGCGATGCACGCTTGCGCATGCCATTCGTTAATTTGGGGTTGTGCCCCGAGTTTGGCTCAAGTCTGATCCTGCCGCGTCTGTTGGGGCATGCGAAAGCGGCAGAATTGTTGCTGCTAGGCGAAGGTTTTACGGGCGAGCAGGCGGCGGCATGGGGGATTGCGACCGAGGCGTTGGGCAGCGGCAAAGCGGCGTTGGCCAAAGCGCGAGAGATTGCCGAGCGCTTTGAAACCCTGGCGCCAGGGGCGGTGCAGGTCAGTAAACACCTGATGAAAAGTGTTGATCGCGAGCAGTTGCGGCAGGTGATCGAGGAAGAGGGGGCGTTGTTTACTCAGCGCTTGAAATCGCCGGAAGCGATTGCGGCGTTGTCGGCCTTTATTTCTCGGCGATGAATGTGCGTTGACGGGACCGACGTATTCGCGAGCAAGCCCCACATTTTACTGCGTACCCCCTGAAGGAGCTCGGTCGAATGTGGGAGCGGGCTTGCTCGCGAAGAGGCCACTGAATCCAACCTATAAGCCAGCCTTCAAAACAAAAAGCCCCGCCATTCACATGGCGGGGCTTTTGTTTTTCAGCGTGTCACTCAGACCATTGGGTCGCCAACGTGCAGGATTTTCATGCCGTTGGTGCCGCCGATGGTGTGGTAGCTGTCGCCCTTGGTCAGGATGACCCAGTCGCCTTTTTCCACAACGCCACGTTTAAGCAGTTCGTCGATAGCCGCCTGGCTGACTTGGTTTGGCGGCAGGGATGCCGGGTCAAACGGGACGGTGTACACGCCACGGAACATGGCCGCGCGGGCCTGGGTTTCGCGGTGCGGGGAGAACGCGTAGATCGGGATCGAGGAACGGATGCGCGACATGATCAACGGCGTGTAGCCACTTTCGGTCAAGGCGATGATCGCTTTAACGCCCGGGAAGTGGTTGGCGGTGTACATGGCTGCCAGCGCGATGCTCTGGTCGCAGCTTTCGAACACTTTGCCGATACGGTGGCTGGAGGTCTTGCTGGTCGGGTGCTTTTCGGCACCGACGCAGATACGCGCCATGGCCTGGACGGCTTCGAGCGGGTACGGGCCGGCAGCACTTTCAGCCGAGAGCATCACGGCGTCGGTATAGTCGAGCACGGCGTTGGCCACGTCAGACACTTCGGCACGGGTTGGCATCGGGTTCTGGATCATCGACTCCATCATCTGGGTCGCCACGATCACCGCTTTATTGTGGCGGCGTGCGTGCAGGATGATCTTCTTCTGGATACCGATCAGCTCGGCGTCACCGATTTCCACGCCCAGGTCGCCACGGGCAACCATGACTGCGTCGGACGCCTTGATCAGGCCGTCGAGGGTTTCGTCATTGGCCACGGCTTCGGCGCGTTCGATCTTCGCCACCAGCCAAGCGGTGCCGCCGGCTTCGTCGCGCAGTTTACGGGCGTATTCCATGTCGGCGGCGTCGCGCGGGAAGGACACGGCGAGGTAGTCCACTTCCATTTCGGCGGCGAGCTTGATGTCGGCCTTGTCTTTTTCAGTCAGGGCCGGCGCCGTCAGGCCACCGCCGCGGCGGTTGATGCCTTTGTGGTCGGACAGCGGACCACCGATGATCACGGTGCAGTTCAGTTCGGTGGGGGTCGCTGTGTCGACGCGCATGACCACGCGACCGTCGTCCAGCAGCAGTTCGTCACCGACACCGCAATCCTTGACCAGGTCCGGGTAGTCGATACCTACGACGTCCTGGTTGCCTTCGGTCAGCGAATGGCTGGTGGAGAAGGTGAACTTGTCACCGATCTTCAGTTCGATTCGCTTGTTGGCGAATTTGGCGATACGGATTTTCGGGCCTTGCAGGTCACCCAGCAATGCCACGAAGCGGCCGTGCTTGGCGGCCAAGTCACGCACCAGCTTGGCGCGAGCCTTGTGCTCGTCCGGGGTGCCGTGGGAGAAGTTCAGACGGGCAACGTCCAAACCAGCCAGAATCAGCTGTTCGAGGACTTCCGGCGAGTTACTGGCCGGGCCAAGGGTGGCGACGATTTTGGTACGACGGACGGACATGCACAGACTCCTGAGTTCAAGCGCTGGGGAAGGCTACTATGCTCTTTGGTTGTAGTCATTGTTCGTTTGCACTACTTATCGATGATTCGCTTGTTTTCGCTCCAATCGAATAGACGAACATCCTTGAAGATTTTCGACGAGGGGTCGATACACTGCACAAGACAGGAGAACCCCATGCGAATTTTGCTCATTGCTGCCTTGGCCGTCAGTGTCGTCGGCTGTACCCGCTGGTCGATGGACCATCATTTGAACAATGCTTACCGTGCCTATGGGGTGGGTGATTGCGAGCGCGTTACCCTGGAGTTGTCCCAGGTAGACCGCGAGAGCCGTACCCGTCGCTATGTGCAACCGGAAGTCTCGATGTTGCGCGGGCAATGCCTGGAACGGCAAAAATTGTTTGTCGATGCGGTGCAAACCTACCAGTTCATCATCAATCAGTACCCGTCCAGCGAGTACGCCTACCGTGCCCGTGCCCGGCTCGACACCCTGCAGCAACTGGGACATTATTCCGGCGCGAGCGTTGCGCAACCACGCCCGGCGTCACTTTGATGATATTTGTCATTCTATAGCTCGCCCGGCGCCAGTCTTGAGCTATTCTTTGAGTGTTCGTTTGTACAAGGTAATGTTCAAACGAATGGAATGCTTGGGGTTGGCAGCTGTAGAGCGACATAGCGCATGCTGTAGTCGCGCTGATCCCCAGGGAGAGCGGGCCCTATCGCCCGTTCCGAATCACTGGCGCGGCCAGACTCATGGCCAATGGATGGCGATTTCAACATGTTTACCGACCGACGGATTGAGCGGCACCAGTTGTCATGTTTCCTGAAAGTATTCAACCGGCTAACGGACAAGCCTATTGGCTACTTGGGTAACGTGTCCAAAGACGGGCTGATGTTGATCAGCCAATTACCCATGATGGTCGACGTGGCGTTTGAGCTGCGTTTGAAAATTCCTACAGCTGACGGTGATTTCCAGGCAATTGACCTCACCGCAACCTGCTTATGGAGCCATGAAGACGTCAACCCGCAACACTATGACTCAGGGTTCAGTGTGGTCGAAGCGCCCGAGGCATATGAGCAATTGATCAATGCCCTGTGGCATTACTTCAGTTTTGATCCTTTGCAGGCTTCCGCCTAGACATTGCGCGCTGTCGCCCCGGCCTGGGTGTGATTAACCAGGCCGTGGTCGTGCGCATGTTTCACAATACGCCCGCTTTTTTCCAGCCCAGATAACGCGTCACCAAGGCAGCTCCAAGCCCTGAGGGCAGCGTATCCAGTACCGACAAGCCGTGCGCGCTCAAGCGCTCATGCAGATCGTTTCTTTTATTGAGGTAGTCGATGGTGCCGCTGTAGGCCAGCGCTTCGGGCAAGGTTTGCACGGGGGATTGGCGCAGTTGGTCGAGCACGTCTTCCCGCAGGCTGGCGACCAGTACCCGGTGTTGCCGGCCGATGCGTTTAACCGCCGTCAGCAGTTCTTCATCGTCTTCATCCCGTAGATTGGTGACCACAATGACGAGCGCCCTGCGTTTTTGTCGGGCCAGTAACTGGCTGGCGGCGGCTTGGTAGTCGGCGGTGCGGCGGGTGGTGTCGAGGTCGTATACGGCATTGAGCAACAGGTTCAGTTGGCCGGTGCCCTTGACGGGCGCCAGGTAGCGGGGCTGGTCACAGGCAAAAGTGCATAGCCCCACCGCGTCGCCTTGGCGCAAGGCGACATAGCTGAGCAGCAAACACGCATTGAGGGCGTGATCGAAGTGAGAGAGTTCTGCGTCCTGGCTGCGCATGCGCCGGCCACAATCAAGCATGAACACAATTTGCTGGTCGCGCTCGTCCTGATATTCCCGGGCGATTGGCGTGCGCTGGCGCGCGGTGGCTTTCCAGTCGATCTGCCGCAGGCTGTCGCCTTCGCGAAACTCGCGTAACTGATGAAACTCCAGCCCCAGCCCTCGCCGCTGGCGTTGACGTATGCCCAGTTGGCTCAACCAATTGTCGACCCCCAATAACTGTGCGCCATACAGATGGGCGAAGTCCGGGTAAACACGGGTCGTATCGCGGGCCTCAACCAGACGCCTTGCGGACCAGAGCCCCAAGGGGCTGGGCAGGTGAATCTCACAACGGCTGAAACTGAAGTGCCCGCGTCGTAAGGGGCGCAGGCGATAGCCCAGTTCGCTGCTTAGACCGGGGCGCAGTTCGATGGATTGGGGCATATTCTCCATGCTCAGGCCGTCAGGCGCATGGTCGAATACCTGTACCGTCAGCGGCTGTGGGTAATTATGTTCGAGCGTCAGACGCACCTCGCCCCAGCGACCCAGGGCCAGGCTGCCTGGCATCTGCCGCCGCACGCGAGCACACGGCAGGCGGCTTAAGCGCAAGGCGTCCAGCAGCGCCAGTAGAAACAGCGCAAGCAGCAGGCCCCAAGCCACCGAATACAGGGTGTCGGGCACCTTGAATTGTAAGGCCGCAGCGGCACCCAGCAGGGTGTTCAAACCCAGCAGTACGCCGAGCCAGATCAGCAGCAGACGAGTCGGCTTCATGGACGGGTCATTGCCGAGGTGCCGGAATCTGGTCCAGCAACTGCTTGAGCACCTGGTCCACTTCCAATCCGTCGATGTCCAGTTCGGGAGCGATACGAACCCGGTGGCGCAGCACCGCCAACGCGCAGCCCTTGATATCGTCTGGAGTGACGAACGCGCCCCCGCGCAGCAAAGCACGGGCGCGGGCGCCGCGTACCAGTGCGATGGAGGCGCGAGGGCCTGCACCGATGGTCAGCCCCGGCCAGCTGCGAGTAGCCCTGGCCAGGCGTACGGCATAGTCGAGTACGTGTTCATCCAGTGCCAGTTCGCTGGCAATCCGCTGTAACTGCAGCACATCCTCGGCTTGCAGCACGGTGCGTAATGGCTGCACGTCCAGCATATCGGCCCGGGATGAGCGCGTTACTTCGCGCACCATATCCAGTTCCTGCTGTGAATCGGGGTAGTCCATGCGCACTTTGAACATGAACCGATCCAACTCGGCCTCGGGCAGCGGGTAGGTGCCTTCCTGTTCAATGGGGTTTTGCGTCGCCAGCACCATGAAGGGTTGGCCGATGGGCAGTGCCTCACCTTCAAGGGTGACTTGACGCTCCTGCATGGCTTCAAGCAGGGCGGCCTGAGTCTTGGCCGGGGCGCGGTTGATTTCGTCGGCCAGCAACAGGTGAGTGAACAGCGGCCCCTTGCGCAGCTTGAATTGTTCGGTGTGCAGGTCGTACACGGCGTGACCGGTGACATCGCTGGGCATCAGGTCCGGCGTGAACTGGATGCGTGCGAAATCGCCACCGAAACAACGGGCCAGCGCGCGCACCAGCAGCGTTTTACCAAGGCCGGGTACGCCTTCAAGCAGTACATGGCCGCCTGCGATCAGTGCGGTGAGCACGTCGTCGATCACCTGATCCTGGCCAATCACTGCCTTGCGCAGTTCAACGCGCAGGGCCTGTGCCTGTTGGCTGGCGTGTTGAAGGCTTTCGGCAGTCTGGTCAGTGGCCGTTGGAAAATCGCTCATAGGGCGTTCCTCAGAGTTTGCAGGCATGCTACTTCCCGGCTGAAATCGGCGCTGGAGAGCCGTTTTGCCGGGAGTGGGCCGAGGGCCTGGCGGATGACGTGGGAGGGTTGGCGCGTCAGGCGTTCAAGTACCTGCCACTGTTCAGCGGTTTCGAGGTGTTCAAAGCCTGGGTGGCGACGCCTTGCAGCACGCTGGACATCACCCTGTAACGCTTGCAACAGCGTGCCTTGGCCACTGCGTCGCAGCAGGAAGTCGGCACTGGCCTTCAAGTGTTCCTGCAACTGCCGGCGTGCCTTGGGTGCTGGTGTACGGATTGGGCCTTGGCGCATACCGGCCTGCCAGAGTGCCAGGGCAATCAGCGCGATGAGCGCCACCAGGGCCTGGGGAAAGTTGCGTATCAACAGGGTCAGTAGATTGTCCACGTCGCTATTGAACAGCAAGATTACGTCCGTGCCCTGGTTGAGGTACCACAACAGCCAGGCGTTATCGTGTTTGCCGATACTCGGGGTTTTCCACAGATCGCTGTCGGTCACAACCGTTACGGTGCCGTGCCCGAAGTTGCGTTGCATCAAATGGCTGGACCTGGCGCTGTTGGCGGAAAACTGCGCCAGGTGCTTGGGATCGGTGAGGTTGAAGTCGGTATCGAAGCTGAAGTAGGCCGGGGCGGTTTCATTGTCGACATAGAGTTTGGTTAGGTCCGGCGCTGTCTTTTTGCGCGAGGAGGTAGGTTCGTCAGCGGCCTCACTCAATGTTTGGTGGATGTTCAACCGATCAAGCAGCAGGTCGCCGCTGTTGCCTGTCTCTTCATCCCATAGCGCTTCGGCGACCAGCAGCAAGTGGCCACCGGATTTTGCCCAGTCCAGCAGTTGGTCCACCTGGCGTGGCGTCATGTTGCTGCGCTCACCCAGCAGCAACAAGCTGTGCCCTTTGGCTGGCAGGTCGGCAAGCCTTTCAAGACTGTTGGCATGCTCCACTGCAAGGCCTTGCTGGCGTAGAAAGTATTCGGCCGCCAGGTAGGTGTTTGCCATGACTTGCGGCGACGGGCCACGGTCGACTACCTCGTCGTAGGGCGTTGCGATATGCCAAACGTAAAGGCCTCCGGCTCCCAGCAAACATACCAGCAGCAGGCCGACCCACAGCATGGGTCGGTTCATTGGGGGGCTCCCGGGCTGAAGAGGGCACGCCAATCGCGACACAGTTGCTGTTGTACCCAGGTGGGGGGAAGACGGTGGCCATAGGCGAGGTTTTGCCAGTGGTGAGTCAGTTCATCGCTGAAGGCCAGTAGCTGCGGTTGTTGCAATTGATGAACGCGTTCCAGGACCTGGCCTTCGGTGTCCGCGCTTTTCAGAGGCAGGTTGAAGTCGTGCAACAGTCGGTTGAGCAGGCCGCGATACAACAGGCCAAGCGCTTCCCTTGGTTGGGTCAGCCATAGCTCTTCGGCAGCGCTGGCGACGTCCTCAGGCAAGGTGTCGGTGCCCAGCGCCAGGCCGAATAAGTGTGTGGGTGCCGGTTTGGCAACGTTGGGTTTGAGTGACCCGCGTCGGCTGACAAAGGTGCGCAGCCAGTCGCGATAGTGCCAGACCAATAGCGCCACGCAGCCCGCGAGCAGGCTCCATAACAATATTTCCAGGCCAAAGGCTGCGTGTTTGAAAGTATTGCTGTTGAAGGTGTCCAGCAGTGACTGAAGCCAGGCCGGAAGTTTGCCGTCACCGCGCGCCTTGTGCTTCGCAGTGGGGGGTTCATCGCCAAAACGGTAACGGGTGACGGTTTCCCGATTTTTGAACGGGGGAGTGTCCAGCAGCGTCTTGATCGATTGGCTGGCGGCCTGGGTCGTGACCTGCCTGGGAGATTCCGGGGCGTCGGCCATGGCAGGGCGGCTGAACGGTAGAAGCATCAACCCGGCCATCAGCAGCAACGGTACGATACTGCTCAGGCGTTGGCGCAGCCGGCGGAACACCAATTCCAGGTCCCAGGCCTCCAATACAGTGCGGCGGTTGAGGTACAGGCTGAAACCGCATGCGACATAGATGGGTTCCCAGAACACCAGGATCAACGCGTAAAAGGCGTTGCCCAAATGCTCCAGCCACAACCCCTCTGAACCGGTTGCCAGTGCCAGCCGTTGCCAGTCCCAATCCAGTTCCAGTTGTTGCGGAATGAATAGATAGAACAGTGCCATGCAACCGAACCAAAGGCCTATTTCCAAATGCACCCCGATGGTGGTCAGCCAGCGTGCAGCACCGGCGTTGCGCTGCAGGAGCACTCCTAAGCGTCTTTGGCGGGCTTGGCCGTCCAGGCCTTCGAGTTGGCTCACCGGCATCACAAAGCTGCGACTCAGGCTGAATCGCCTCCAGGTCAGGCTGGCCAGCAGTTGACCTTTGAGCAGGCGCGGCCAATGGCGTACTGCCTGCTTGAGGCTGGGTGTCTCGCCAAACAAGGCCGTTGACAGGATGTACAACGGTAGCCGGTCAAAGGCCGGTTTTAGCCACCAGAACAAAAACATGGCGGTGGAAGGGTAATTCCACAGCAGGGCGGTCAGCACAATGAAGATCGGCAGGCTCACCATTGCCCAACTGGTCATCAATAGCAGGCGATGTTCCCGAGCCATTAATACGCCCAGGTCCATGGCTTCCCAGGAAGTGCGGGGTCGAATCACCACGCTGGCATCACTCAGGCGCATGGTGAGTCCGTCCGGCAAGGGTCAGGTAAGCGGCCATCAGCAGCCACAGCCCGGCGCCTGTCAGGTATTTGATCCAGGGGGCGATTGCGCTGGAAGAAGACCAGTAGGCTTCAATAAATGCCGCTATCAACAGGAATAACATGACCCCGCAGAGCATCTGCACGCTCTTGCGTGCCGCCAGGCGCAGAGATTCGCCGCGTGTCAGTTGCCCGGGGGCGATCAATGCCCAGCCCATCTGCAGACCTGACGCACCGGCCAGCGCAATGGCACTGAGCTCGAAAGCACCATGGCCGATGACAAATGACCAGAACGTCTGGCCATAGCCGATCTCTGTGAGGTGCCCGGATACGGCGCCGATGATCAGGCCGTTGAAAATCAAAAAGAACACACTGCCCAGGCCGAACAGCAGGCCGGCGGCAAAGGTCTGGAAGGCAATACCGATGTTGTGCATCACGTAGTAGCCAAACATCATCCAGTCTTCACTGGATGCACGATCGGCGGCGCGTCCCAGGCGGCCGGCATCCGGGTCATACATGCTGTGCATCTCGGCCACCTGCTGGGGGCTGACGATGCTGTAGATCAGGTCTGGAAACAGGTAGACCAGCAACCCAACCCCGACCAGGCTGCCGAAGAACAGCAGGCTGGCGATCAAAACGAAGCGCCACTGTTCACGTACCAGACGAGGAAAGTCAGCCAGGACGAAGCCCAATACGTTCGCCCCCAATTGGCTCCGATGGCGGTACAGCTGTTGGTGGCCGCGTAGAGCCAGTTGTTGCAATGGGTCTATCAGGTAGCTGCTGTAGCCACGTTCCTGGGCCAGCGCGAGGTGCTGGCACACGCGTCTATAATGGTGTGGAAAGTCAGCCACGTCGCTGGCTTTGGTCTTGCCTTGCTCCAACTGCTTGAGTTGTTCGGCAAAGGCTTGCCACTGCGGCTGATGGCGGCTTTCGAACAGGCTCTGCTTCATGTCGGCCCCAGCAAGCCGCGAGCCACGCCATTGAGTTGCTCCACGGCGCGAGCTGGAGAGACTTGCAGCGGCGTTGCAAGGATGGAAGCGAGTTCCTGTACCCGCTCGGCGGAGAGCTCACTTTGGCGTTCGGCGAAACCAAGGATGGCACGTTGCTCGCTGAGCTCCAGTGTAAAGGGCAGGCGCAGGGCGACGGCCTGAGGCACCTTGGGGCGAGCCAATGGTTGTTCGCGGTAGATCACCAGCGTGCCGGCGGCAAGGTCGCCAAGCCGTTTGAAATGGGGGTGTTGCAGGCAACTGATGGCGCCGAGGAAGTAGCCGAAAGGCAGCATGTCGACAAAACGCAGCAGGTTGCGAATGAGTGAGGCGGACCAGCCAATGGGTGTGCCGTCATCCTGTACTACCCGCAAGTCCATGACCTGCTTGCCCGGAGAGCAACCCTGGTTGAGCACCTCAAAGAGCACCATGTACCACCAACTGATCAGGAACAGCAGCAGCGAACCCAGGCCGAAACCGATATTGCCGAGCAGCGCCAGCGGTACGAGCAGGATGCCCATGACCAGGCCGCGCAAACCCAAATCGAAAGCAAAGGCCAGTGCACGTGGCATCAGCCCGGCCGGGCGCAAGGGCAAGTCTATGCCCTCCGGGGTCTCGATCTGGTAATGGGTATCCAATGGAACTGATGGCATCGCGATCCTTGGCAGTGCGTGCGGCTGGAATGCACGGATGCTAGCAGTGTCGACGGTGGAAGCAACCATTCAAGGTTTTGCTGGATATTTGTACAGGTAAGGTATCGCTGGCCCCGGACGTATTACAGCGCCTAGACTTTGCCGATCTTCAGGACAGGAACAGCCCGTGACCACCATCTTCTGGTACGACTATGAAACCACCGGCATCAACCCGCGCAG
This sequence comes from Pseudomonas sp. M5A4_2d, assembly GCF_053345295.1. Lineage (NCBI taxonomy): Bacteria > Pseudomonadati > Pseudomonadota > Gammaproteobacteria > Pseudomonadales > Pseudomonadaceae > Pseudomonas > Pseudomonas sp. M5A4_2d. The sequence goes on from NZ_JBKEZW010000009.1 coordinate 183,017, forward strand.
CGATCGCCCGCTCCAGGTCGCCGGTATTCGTACCGACCTCGAACTCAACGAGGTCGGCCCGCCGGTCAACCTTTATTGCCGGCCGAGCGATGACATCCTGCCGCACCCGGCCGCCTGCGCGATAACCGGTATTACCCCCGGCATCCTGGCGGAAAAGGGCCTGGCCGAAGCCGACTTCATGACCCGCGTGCACGCCGAGTTGGCCGCGCCGGGTACCTGTGGAGCCGGTTACAACACCTTGCGTTTTGATGATGAAATGACGCGCTACAGCCTCTACCGCAACTTTTTTGATCCCTATGCCCGTGAGTGGCAGGGCGGTAACAGTCGCTGGGACTTGATCGATGTGGTCCGCACAGCCTATGCGCTGCGCCCCGAAGGCATTGTCTGGCCCGAGCAGGACGGTCGTGTCACCCTCAAGCTTGAGCGTTTGACCGAAGCCAATGGCATAGACCATGGCCAGGCCCACGATGCCTTGTCGGACGTGCGTGCCACCATTGCCTTGGCCCGTTTGGTCCGCGACAAACAGCCCAAGCTGTATGACTGGCTATTCCAACTGCGCAGCAAGCAGCGTGTGATGGATCAGGTTCGCCTGTTGCAACCCATGGTGCATATCTCAGGTCGTTTTTCCGCCGCGCGTCATTACCTGGGCGTGGTACTGCCCCTGGCCTGGCACCCGCGCAATCGCAATGCGTTGATTGTCTGTGACCTCGGGCTCGACCCGCAGGGTTTACTGGACCTGGACGCCAATACCTTGCGCCAGCGGCTCTACACGCGCCGTGAAGACCTGACGGACGGTGAACTGCCGGTGCCGCTCAAGTTGTTGCATATCAACCGTTGTCCGGTCGTTGCGCCCTTGAATGTGCTAAGGGCGCAGGATCGTGAGCGCCTTCAGTTGGATATGGATGTCTGCCAGGCGCGGGCGCTGCGACTAACTGACGCACAGGAAGTTTGGCGCGACAAGTTGGCGGCGATTTATGCCGAGGAAGATTTTGTGCCGAGTCAGGACCCTGAGCAGCAGCTCTATGACGGTTTTATAGGTGACCGCGACCGGCGTTTATGCGAACAAGTCCGGGCGGCAGAACCTTCACAGTTAGCACATCAGCAGTGGCCTTTTGATGATCATCGATTGCCGGAATTATTATTCCGCTACCGCGCACGTAACTTTCCTGACACCTTGAACAACGAGGAGCAACAGCGCTGGAAACTTTTTTGCCAGCAACGTTTGTCAAACCCGGAATGGGGCGCACCGAATACCTTGTTGGCATTTAAGCAGGCACGTGAGGAGTTGGCCGTTAGTGCTACATCGGTTCAGTGCGAGGTGCTGGATCAATGGCAGGAATATGCCGACTCTTTAGCGGCTCGCCTGGACCTGTAGTCAGGTAAGTGGAGAATATTCGGACAATAAAAAACGCCAGCAAGCTGGCGTTTTTAATGTGTTGCATATCAGGCGATAGCCCGACCAGGCTTAGCCCAGCAGGGTAGCCCAACCTTCAACGACGTCGCCGCCCCACTTGGCTTTCCACTCTTTCAGCGTCTTGTGGTTGCCACCTTTGGTTTCAATCACTTCGCCGTTGTGCGGGTTCTTGTATTGCTTGACCTTGCGAGCACGCTTGGTGCCGGTAGTTTTCACAGCGCCACGGGGTGCTTTGATTTTCGATTCCGGATCCAGCAGCGCGATGATGTCACGCAGGGATTTGGAGTATTCACCCATCAGGGTGCGCAGTTTGCCTTCGAATTCCAGCTCGGTTTGCAGCTTGTCGTCTTGGGACAGGTTCTTCAAACGGGCTTGCAGCTCTTTGATAGCTTCTTCGGTGGCGCGGTATTCGTTGATCAGAGACATGGGGACTACCTTATGTAGAGCACTGATTGACAGGAGTGGCCCAATAATAGTCAGGCAATTTCCCCAAGTAAACATTTAAGGAGACATTTATGTGAATTACGTTGAATGTTTGTGGCAAAGCTATGCAATCGAGTTAATTAGTAGGTGGTGGGTGTAAAGATAATCCCGTTTTATTTTTGATAACTGCCTGAGTGTGAGGTGGCATCGTCATATAGCGGCGCTAAAACCTTACGCTATTAAGGGATGTCGCCAGGCCATGTGTGCAGATTAAGCCGCAAGGAATACTGCAGTTTTTCTGCGTAATCGCTAGAATGGCGACCTTTGCGAAGTTCTGGAGTTTTCCCCTAATGCGCACTTTTCGGCTGGTGATTGCTTGCCCGGACCGGGTTGGCATCGTTGCCAAAGTCAGTAACTTTCTGGCCTCCCACAACGGCTGGATCACCGAGGCGAGCCATCACTCGGACGATCTCAGCGGATGGTTTTTCATGCGTCACGAGATTCGTGCCGACACGCTGCCCTTTGGTCTTGAAGCTTTTCGTGAGGCGTTTGCGCCGATCGCCGAAGAGTTTTCGATGACCTGGCACATCACCGACACGGAGCAGAAAAAACGCGTCGTACTGATGGCCAGTCGTGAGTCCCATTGCCTGGCTGACCTGTTGCACCGCTGGCACAGCGATGAGCTGGACTGTGAGATTGCCTGTGTGATCTCCAACCATGACGACCTGCGCAGCATGGTCGAATGGCATGGCATCCCGTATTACCACGTACCGGTCAACCCACAGGATAAAGAGCCGGCGTTCGCCGAGGTCTCCCGCCTGGTCAAGCAGCATAAGGCTGACGTCGTCGTGCTGGCGCGCTACATGCAAATCCTGCCGCCGGAACTGTGCCGCGAATACGCGGGTAAGGTGATCAATATTCACCACAGCTTCCTGCCGTCGTTTGTGGGTGCCAAGCCCTACCATCAGGCCTCCCTGCGTGGCGTGAAGCTGATTGGCGCAACCTGCCACTACGTCACCGAGGAGCTGGACGCTGGCCCGATCATCGAGCAGGACGTAGTGCGCGTCAGCCACAGCGACAGCATCGAAGACATGGTGCGTTTCGGCCGTGACGTCGAGAAGATGGTCCTGGCCCGTGGCCTGCGTTACCACTTGGAAGATCGCGTGCTGGTGCACGGCAATAAGACCGTCGTGTTCTGATAGCGACGTGCTTATTGAAGAATAGGGGGCCTGGGCGTTAAATCGTCCCAGGCCCTTTTTCTTTGCCCGTCATTGAGGATTGATTGATGAGCGATCCGCTGGACAAAGCCACCTCCAAAGCCCCAGCGACGCTGGGGGAGGGGTGTTTGAGCCGGTTCGACCCGGATGAGCTGGACGCAGAGGACGGCACCGAGTTTCCCGGTGCGGTCGAGTTATGGGCGCGCGAACAGGCTAAAGCCGAACCCAAGGAAGAATAGTGGCCCGCCGCCATGCCAGGCGGCGGGCTGCTTGCATCAGATCCGGAAACTGCCCACCAACTGCTTCAGGCGTGCTGCCTGTTGTTCCAGGTCGGTACAGGCCCGCAGGGTTGAGTGCAGGTTTTCCACACCCTCCTGGTTGAGTGTGTTGATCTCGGTGATGTCCATGTTGATCGACTCCACCACTGAGGTCTGTTCTTCGGTAGCGGTGGCCACTGACTGGTTCATGCCGTCGATCTCGCCAATGCGCTGGGTCACGCTGTTAAGGCGTTCGCCGGCCAGGTTGGCGATGTCCACACTCTCGAGGCTGTGGCGCTGGCTTTCGCTCATGGTGCTGACCGATTCCCGGGCGCCGACTTGCAGCTCTTCAATCATCTTTTGCACTTGTTGCGCCGATTCCTGGGTGCGGTGGGCCAGGTTGCGCACTTCATCGGCCACTACCGCAAACCCGCGTCCGGCTTCCCCTGCACGCGCCGCTTCGATCGCGGCGTTAAGTGCCAGCAGGTTGGTTTGCTGGGAGATGCTGGTGATGACTTCCAGAATTTGCCCGATATTCACGGTCTTGCTGTTGAGCGCTTCAATATTGCTGCTGGAAGCGCTGATCATCGCGGATAACTTGGTCATCGCCGTGATATTGCGATCAACCACTTGCTGGCCGTCTTCGGCCAATTGCCGCGCATCGCTGGCCTGGCCGGAAGCCTGCGCAGCATTACGGGCGATCTCTTGTGCAGCGGCGCCCAGTTCGTTGATGGCGGCGGCGACACTGTTGGTGCGGTTGGCCTGCTCGTCGGAATTGACCATGGACGAGTTGGACGCACTGACCACGCGCAGGGCGACTTCGTTGACCTGCTCGGTGGCCGAGGACACTTCGCGAATGGAGGTATGAATCCGTTCCACGAAGCGGTTGAATGCGTTACCCAGCGTGCCGAATTCGTCGTGATTCTGGATGCTCAGGCGGCGTGTCAGGTCACCTTCGCCATCGGCGATGTCCTGCATGGCACGGGTCATCACGTGCAAGGGTTGCAACAGCACTCGGATCAGCATGCCGAGCAGCGCGATGATGATCACCACGGCAATGATCGTGGCAATCACGGCCGAGGTGCGGAATTTGCTGAGCATGGCGAAGGATTTGTCTTTATCCACCGAAACGCCCAGGTACCAGTTCACCGACGGCAGGCCCTTGATCGGTGTAAACGTGACGATGTTGTCTTTGCCGTTGGCTTCAACTTCGCTGAAGTCCCCGCTGATTTTCGGTGTGTTTTTCGGGTACACGTCAGCCAGGGTTTTCATCACCAGGTTTTTGTCCGGATGCACCAGCACTTTGCCATCGGCACTGACCAGGAAGGCATAGCCCATGCCACCGAAGTTCAGTGCGCCGATGTTATCCACCAGGGTTTGCAGGCTCAGGTCGCCGCCCACCACGCCGATGCTCTGGCCGGTCTTGGTACTGCTGGGGGTGGCAACAGAAATGATCAACTGCCCGGTAGCGGCGTCGATGTAGGGTTCGGTCAGGGTCGAGCCGTTGCTGCTCTGGGCGCCTTTGTACCAAGGGCGAACCCGTGGATCGAAGCCATCCGGCATCTTGGTGTCAGGGCGGATGGTGAAGGCGCCTTTGCTGTCGCCCACGTAGGTTGCCATGAACGAGGAGGTCAGCGCTTTCTGCTCGAGCAGGCTGGCAACCACACTGGGTTCAGGATTGATGGCGATGTTTTGTGCCGCATTCTCCACCAGGGCAATGCGACCGGTCAGCCAGGTTTGAATATTGCTGGCGGTGACATCGCCCATTTCATGCAGGTAATTATTGAGGTCGTCGCGAATCGCGTTGCGTTGCAGGTAGTCGTTATAGAGGGTAAACAGCGCGAAAGCGGCGATGACGATAAGGGAGGCTGCAAGCAGGATCTTGTGGCTGAAGCGCAGGTTTTTATTCATGGCTTGTAGGGTCCGCTATGGTCTTAATATCCGAAGCGCATCCTCTTGGGATACGCAAAATGACAGCGTCAAAAAAGGTGTGATATTTCTTGTGATAGCTCTGTGGGTCCCTTATAGGAGCTATCTGACCTATTTTTAGACTTTGTGGGTCGTACATCCGTCTGTATCGACCTGGCGGCACTAAAGATTAACCAAAGGTGACGAAATGCCTGATTCCTCGCAACTCCTTATCGGCGCCGGCCTTGACGGCCAACCCATCGCCCAGGCCATGCGTCTGGCCAACCGTCACGGGTTGATTGCCGGCGCCACCGGCACGGGCAAGACCGTCACGTTGCAGCGCCTGGCGGAAGCTTTCAGTGATGCGGGTGTGGCGGTGTTCGCCGCGGATATCAAGGGCGACCTATGTGGTCTGGGGGCAGCGGCCAACCCGCAAGGTAAAGTGGCCGAGCGCATCGCGGGTATGCCCTTCCTTAACTATACGGCCAAGGCTTATCCGGTGACGCTGTGGGATATCCACGGGCAGTCCGGTCATCCGCTTCGCACCACCATCAGCGAAATGGGGCCGTTATTGCTCGGCAGCCTGTTGGAACTCACCGACAGCCAGCAGTCGGCACTCTATGCCACGTTCAAGGTGGCTGACCGCGAAGGCTTGTTGCTGCTCGACCTCAAAGACCTCAAGGCATTGCTCAACCACCTGCGTTATCACCCGGAGCTGCTGGGCGATGATGCGGCACTGATGACTACCGGCTCCAGCCAGGCGCTGTTGCGGCGCCTGGCTGTGCTGGAGCAGCAGGGCGCCGAAGCCTTGTTTGGTGAGCCGGCCCTGCAACTTGAGGATATTTTGCAGCCGGCCAGCGATGGCCGTGGGCGCATCCACCTGCTCGACGCCAGCCGATTGGTGCATGAAGCGCCAAAGGTCTACGCGACCTTCCTGCTGTGGCTGCTGGCCGAGCTGTTCGAACAGTTGCCTGAACGCGGTGACGCCGATAAACCGCTGCTTGCGTTGTTTTTCGACGAGGCGCATTTGTTGTTTGCCGATACACCCAAGGCGTTGCAGGATCGCCTGGAGCAAGTGGTGCGTTTGATCCGGTCCAAAGGGGTAGGTGTGTATTTTGTCACTCAGTCTCCAGGTGATTTGCCGGACACGGTATTGGCGCAATTGGGCTTGCGTATTCAGCACGGTCTGCGTGCGTTCACAACTAAAGAGCAGAAATCCTTGCGCGCCGTGGCGGACGGTTTCCGGCCCAACCCGGCGTTCGATGCCTTGTCGGTACTGACTGAGTTGGGCACCGGTGAGGCATTGGTGGGCACGTTGCAGGAAAAGGGCACACCGGAAGTCGTCCAACGCGTGCTGGTTGCGCCTCCACAGTCGCGAATCGGGCCACTGAGTGAGGCCGAACGTGCGGCATTGATCGCCAGTTCGCCGTTGCTGGGGCGGTATGACAAGCCGATTGACCGGGAGTCGGCCTATGAAGTGCTGATGGCGCGCAAAGAGCTTGGGGTGACCGAAGAGGCGAAGCCCGCGGCCGAAGAACCGAGCTTTACCGACAAAGCGGGTGCCTTTCTGGGCACTACGGCTGGCAAGGCACTCAAGTCGGCGATGCAGCAGGCCGCCAATCAGATGGGCCGGCAGTTGGTGCGGGGGTTGTTGGGGTCGTTGCTGGGCGGCAGCAAGCGCAAATAGGGGTTCAGGATTTGGGTTTGCCGTGGGCGGCCAACCGCTCGAGCGCCGCGCGCAAGCCCGGATCACTGATCCCGTCAGCCGTTGCCTGAATGGTTTCGGCTGCATTCTCCGAAAGGTCCATCGTATGCCCCACCGCGCCTTGCTGTACGGTGGGTGGCTGCACTTTGAACTGGATACGGGTCAAGCTGGCAAATACATCAAATGCCATCAATTGTCGCTGCAGGCGTTTTTGCTGGTAGCGCAAACGGGTCGCCCAATGGCCATCGGTGACAATTAACAGCAAATTACCCTCGCGCCAGGACGCCACATGGCAATGCTCGCGGGCGGCAGGTTGCAGCTGGCTTTCTACCAGGCGTTGCAAATGGCCCAAGCGTTGCGCGTGGCCGAAGATGGCTTTCAACGGCTTGGCTTCGCGAAGCAACACGCTGGGGGCGCGGGCTGTAAGAGGGCGAAATGCCATGTTTAGACACCTTAAGTAACAGAGCGGCTATCTTAGCAGAAAGCGCCTGAGCGGCCCCAGGCAATGCGATAACAGGGCAATGCCCGTGAAATCAATAGTTAACTTCTGCGCTCCATGGGTTGAAGTTCCAGCAAAAGCCCTTATTTTAAACAGGCCCTCTCACAGCACCATGCCAGCATCGGGGAACAACGCCACTTTCCTCACCCACGATTCCGGGTAGAATGCGCGTTCGCATGCGGCCGTGAGGGCTGCTCGGGCCACTCACGGTGCGCCCTCCATCCCTATGTGTGGAAGAACCTGCCGATATGTTTGCGCCTTTGTTAAAGAAACTTTTTGGAAGCAAGAATGAGCGCGAAGTCAAACGCATGCTCAAGACGGTGCAGCTGGTTAATGCCTTCGAAGAGCAGATGGTTGCCCTTTCGGACGAGCAATTGCGCGCCAAGACCCAAGAGTTCAAGGCCCGCATAGCCAAAGGTGAAACCCTCGACAAGCTGCTTCCCGAAGCCTTTGCGGTCGCCCGTGAAGCCGGTAAGCGTGTCATGGGCATGCGCCACTTCGACGTCCAGTTGATCGGCGGCATGACCTTGCATGAAGGCATGATTGCCGAAATGCGTACGGGTGAAGGCAAGACCCTGGTGGCAACCCTGGGTGTTTACCTCAACGCACTGTCCGGCAAGGGCGTGCACGTTGTGACGGTGAACGACTACCTGGCCCGCCGGGACGCCAACTGGATGCGCCCGCTGTATGAATTCCTCGGCCTGACCGTCGGCGTGGTAACGCCGTTCCAGCCGCCGGAAGAGAAGCGCGCCGCCTACGCTGCCGACATCACCTATGGCACCAACAACGAATTCGGTTTCGACTACCTGCGCGACAACATGGCGTTCAGCATGGAAGAAAAATTCCAGCGCGAACTCAACTTTGCCGTGATCGACGAAGTCGACTCCATCCTGATCGACGAAGCCCGTACCCCGCTGATCATCTCCGGCCAGGCCGAAGACAGCTCGCGCCTGTACACCGAGATCAACAAGTTGGTCCCGCGTCTGGAGCAGCACATCGAGGAAGTGGAAGGCGTGGTGACCAAAGAAGGTCACTTCACCATCGACGAGAAGACTCGTCAGGTCGAACTCAACGAAGCCGGTCACCAGTTTGTCGAAGACATGCTGACCCAGATCGGCGAACTGGCCGAGGGTGAAAGCCTGTACTCGGCGCACAACCTGGGCCTGTTGACCCACGTGTATGCCGGCCTGCGCGCCCACAAGCTGTTCCATCGCAACGTTGAATACATCGTCCAGGACGGCCAGGTCGTACTGGTTGACGAACACACTGGCCGTACCATGCCGGGTCGTCGTCTGTCCGAAGGCCTGCACCAGGCTATCGAAGCGAAGGAAGGGCTCAACATCCAGGCTGAAAGCCAGACGTTGGCCTCCACTACCTTCCAGAACTACTTCCGTCTGTACAACAAGCTGTCCGGCATGACCGGTACGGCCGACACCGAAGCGTTCGAATTCCACCAGATCTACAGCCTGGCCGTGATGGTGATTCCACCGAACAAGCCGCTGGCGCGTAAAGATTTCAACGACCTGGTGTTCCTGACTGCCGAAGAGAAATACGCGGCAATCATCAACGACATCAAGGACGGCATGGCCCAGGGTCGTCCGATCCTGGTGGGTACCGCCACCATCGAAACTTCCGAGCACGTGTCCAACCTGCTTAACAAGGAAGGCATCGAGCACAAGGTCCTCAACGCCAAGTTCCACGAAAAAGAAGCCGAGATCATCGCCCAGGCCGGTCGCCCAGGCGCACTCACCATCGCCACCAACATGGCCGGTCGTGGTACCGACATCCTGTTGGGCGGTAACTGGGAAGTGGAAGTGGCCTCGCTCGACAACCCGACCCCTGAGCAGATCGCCCAGATCAAGGCCGACTGGCAGAAACGCCACCAGGCTGTGCTCGAATCCGGCGGCTTGCAGGTCATCGCGTCCGAGCGTCACGAGTCACGCCGTATCGACAACCAGCTGCGTGGTCGTGCCGGTCGTCAGGGTGACGCCGGTTCCAGCCGTTTCTACCTGTCGCTGGAAGACAGCCTGATGCGTATCTTCGCCTCGGACCGGGTGAAGAACTTCATGAAAGCCCTGGGCATGCAGTCCGGTGAAGCGATCGAGCACCGCATGGTGACCAACGCCATCGAGAAGGCCCAGCGCAAGGTAGAAGGCCGTAACTTCGACATTCGCAAGCAGCTGCTTGAGTTCGATGACGTCAACAACGAACAGCGTAAAGTGATCTATCACATGCGTAACACGTTGCTGGCCGCCGACAACATTGGCGAGACCATTGCCGATTTCCGTCAGGACGTGCTCAACGCCACCGTCAGCGCCCATATCCCGCCACAGTCCCTGCCTGAGCAGTGGGATGTTGCCGGCCTGGAAGCCGCGTTGAAGAACGACTTCGGTGTCGACTTGCCGGTTCAACAGTGGCTGGACGAAGACGATCACCTGTACGAAGAAACCCTGCGCGAGAAGCTGATGACCGAGCTGCTCGCCGCGTACAACGAGAAAGAAGAGCAGGCGAGTGCCGAAGCACTGCGTACCTTCGAGAAACAAATCGTACTGCGCGTGCTGGATGACCTGTGGAAAGACCACCTGTCGACCATGGACCACCTGCGTCATGGTATTCACCTGCGTGGCTACGCCCAGAAGAACCCGAAGCAAGAGTACAAGCGCGAGTCGTTCACGCTGTTCTCCGAGCTGCTGGATTCGATCAAGCGCGATTCGATTCGTGTGCTGTCCCACGTTCAGGTGCGTCGCGAAGACCCGATCGAGGAAGAAGCTCGCCTGCGTCAGGAAGCCGAAGCACTGGCCGCGCGCATGCAGTTCCAGCATGACGAAGCACCAGGTCTGGAAGCGCCGGAAGTCTTGGGCGAGGAGGTCGATGTGGCCTTGGCTCAAGCCCCGGTTCGCAATGATCAGAAGCTGGGTCGCAACGAACTGTGCTGGTGCGGTTCGGGCAAGAAGTTCAAACACTGCCACGGCGAAATCAACTAAGATTTTTGCCTGACGCTGCAACACCCCGCGCCGCGACCGGCTTTTGCCGTCGCGGCGTTTTGCCATTAATTCACCGTCGATAGCGACGGCACACACATCACCTATTTTTAAGGAGCGCATTCATGGCTGTTGGTCTTGGTCCTTTGCCCACATTGCACCCGGTTGCCGGTTTTGAACTCGGTATCGCTTCGGCCGGCATCAAACGCCCGGGGCGCAAGGATGTGGTGGTGATGCGCTGTGCCGAAGGCTCGACTGTCGCGGGTGTGTTCACCCTTAATGCCTTCTGCGCTGCACCGGTTATCCTGGCCAAGCAACGCGTTGCCGGCCCGATCCGTTACCTGCTGACCAACACCGGCAATGCCAACGCCGGTACCGGCGAGCCTGGTCTTGTCGCCGCAGCCCGCACATGCGCCAAGCTGGCGCAACTGGCCGGCGTCGACGCCAGCCAAGTGCTGCCTTACTCCACCGGCGTGATCGGTGAGCCGCTGCCTGTGGAAAAGATCGAAGGTGCATTGCAAGCGGCACTGGACGACCTGTCTGTGGATAACTGGGCTGCCGCGGCCACCGGCATCATGACCACCGACACGCTGCCCAAGGGCGCGAGCCGTCAGTTCGTGCACGACGGCGTGACCGTTACTGTGACCGGCATCAGCAAGGGCGCTGGCATGATCCGTCCGAACATGGCCACCATGCTCGGCTATATTGCCACCGACGCCAAAGTCTCCCGCGACGTGCTGCAGCGCCTGATGCTGGACGGCGCCAACAAGTCGTTCAACCGCATTACCATCGATGGTGACACCTCGACCAACGACTGCTGCATGCTGATCGCTACCGGCCAGGCCAACCTGCCGCAAATCACCTCCACCGAGGGCCCGCTGTTCGCGGCGCTGAAACAGGCGGTGTTCGAGGTGTGCATGGACGTGGCCCAGGCCATCGTGCGTGACGGTGAGGGCGCGACCAAGTTCGTCACCGTTGAAGTCAACGGCGGCGGCAATCACCAGGAATGCCTGGATGTCGGTTACACCGTGGCGCATTCGCCGCTGATCAAGACCGCTTTGTTCGCCTCCGACCCGAACTGGGGCCGTATCCTCGCAGCCGTTGGCCGTGCCGGCGTGCCTGACCTGGACGTGAGCAAGATCGACGTATTTCTCGGCGACGTGTGCATTGCCAGCCGTGGCGCTCGCGCCGAAACCTACACCGAAGCCCAAGGCTCGGCAGTGATGCAGCAGGAAGAAATCACCATTCGTATCGAGCTGGGTCGCGGTGAGTGCAGCGAAACCATCTGGACCACCGACCTGTCCCACGAGTACGTGAAGATCAATGCGGAATACCGCACCTGATAGCCAAGAGGATAAGCGCGGTGAAACGAGTGCATGTAGCAGCAGCAGTGATCCGTGGTGTCGATGGCAGAATCCTGCTGGCGCGCCGCGCGGATACTCAGCACCAGGGCGGCCTTTGGGAGTTCCCCGGCGGCAAGGTGGAGGCTGAGGAATCGGTCGCCACTGCGCTGTCCCGCGAGTTGAAGGAAGAGCTGGGCATTCAGGTCACCACGGCGCGACCGCTGATCAAGGTGCAGCATGACTACTCGGACAAGCAGGTGTTGCTGGATGTCTGGGAAGTATCGGCCTTTACCGGCGAGCCCCATGGTGCCGAAGGGCAACCGTTGGAATGGGTTGCTCCTCGGGATTTGCCCAACTATGAGTTCCCTGCGGCCAATGCCCCGATCGTTGCGGCGGCGCGTTTACCGGCCGAGTACCTGATTACCCCGGGTGAGCTGGAGACCCCGACGCTGTTGCGCGGTATTCAAAAAGCCATCGCGGGTGGCATCAAGCTGATTCAACTGCGTGCGCCCAATGGTTACGACCCGAAATACCGTGACCTGGCGGTGGACGCTGTAGGCCTGTGTGCCGGCAAGGCGCAGTTGATGCTCAAGGGGCCGTTTGAATGGCTGGGGGATTTCCCGGCGGCGGGCTGGCACATGACTTCGGCGCAGTTGCGTAAATATGCGAGCAAGGGCCGTCCGCTGCCGAAGGATCGCTGGTTGGCGGCCTCGTGCCATAACGCCGAAGAACTGGCGCTGGCGCGAATGATGGATGTGGATTTCGTCACGCTGTCGCCGGTGCAACCGACCCAGACTCATCCTGATGCCCAGCCACTGGGTTGGGAGCAGGCGGCAGAGTTGATCCGTGGGTTCAGCAAGCCGGTGTTTCTGTTGGGTGGGGTTGGGCCTGCCGAGCGGGAACAGGCTTGGGAAGCTGGGGCTCAGGGTGTGGCGGGCATTCGGGCGTTCTGGCCTGAGGTTTAATGGTGTTCTGACGGGCCTCTTCGCGAGCAAGCCCGCTCCCACACTCGACCGAGTTCCAACGTTGGAATGCAGTCAAATGTGGGAGCGGGCTTGCTCGCGAAGAGGCCAGGTCAGTCACTAAAAAAACATCAGTGTGGCTTAGCAGCTGCCTGCCAAAGAATTTCAGCAACACCCTGGCGCTTGGCAATCACCCTGGCCGCCACAAACAACAAATCCGACAGCCGATTGATATACGCCAACCCCAAGCCTTCCAACGGCTCAACCGCATTCAAATGCTGACACCGCCGTTCCGCACTGCGCGCTACGCTGCGGCACACGTGGGCCTGGGCAATCAGCGCTGAACCACCGGGCAGGATGAAGTTCTCCAACGACCCGACTTCCTCATTCCAGCGATCAATCGCGGCTTCCAGCCGATCGATTTCGGCCGCATTCAACGCCTTGTACACCGGCATTGCCAGTTCACCGCCGAGGTCGAACAAACGATGCTGGCAGGGTGTGAGCACCTCAATCACATCCGTCAGTGCCGGATGCTTGCCGCTCTGCTCTTCAAGATTGGCCAGCAGCAAACCCAACTGACTGTTCAGCGTGTCGACCTCTCCAATCGCTTCCACCCGAGGGTGGTCCTTGGGGACGCGGCGGCCGTCGCCGAGGCCCGTCTCGCCCTTGTCACCGGTGCGGGTGTAGATCTTCGACAGGCGAAAGCCCATGGTCATTGCTCCAGTTGAGTCAGTTCATTGGGTGGCATTTGGCTGCCGGCCAAAGGCAGGCGCAGCGTGAAGCAGGTGCCCTGGCCGAGGGTGGAGTGCACCTCCATCTGGCCCTTATGGTTGTTGGTGATGATGAAGTACGACACCGACAGCCCAAGCCCGGTGCCTTGGCCAATTTCCTTGGTGGTGAAAAACGGCTCGAAGGTGCGTTTGCGCACGTTTTCACTCATGCCGATGCCGTTGTCTTCCACCTGGATCTCCGCCCACGGCGGATTGAGGCGGGTGCGCAGGATGATTCGTCCCGGCTCGCGGTCGTCTTCGCGCAGGTGAATGGCCTGGGCGGCGTTTTTCAGCAAGTTGAGCAGCACCTGTTCCAGTTCGTTGGCAGTGCCGGGAACCGGGCCCAGTTGCGGGTCGAACTGGCGAATGATCGCCTGGCCTTTGAAGTCGAAACCGATCGTCAGGTCGAAGTCATTACCGGCAATTTCCACGGCCTGATCAATCAGTGCCGGCAAATCGCAAGGCGCCATCTGGCGATTACTGCGGCGGCTGAAACTGAGCATGTGGGTAACGATTTTCGCCGCCCGGGCGCCGGCTTGCTGAATTCCGTCGAGCAGTTGCGGTACTTCGCGGCTTTGCAGGTAGTGGTTGACCGTGTCCAGCTCGAGGCCCGCCTGTTCGGCATACTCCAGGTTCTTGGGCAGGTCGGGGGACAGACGGCGGCGAATATTCTGCACGTTATGCAGGATAGCCCCCAGCGGGTTGTTGATCTCATGGGCCATGCCCGCGGCAAGGCCGCCGACGGAGAGCATTTTTTCCGACTGCACCATCATTTCTTCCAGGGACAAGCGCTGGGTGATGTCGTCGATACGAATGACCACGCCGCGCCCGGCGCCGCCCATCAATGGATAGAAGGTCAGGGCGTAATGCTTGGGCTCGTCATCCTTGACCCACGTGACCCGCTCAATGCGCTCCACCGTGTGCTGCTCAACCGTCGCCTTGATTTGCGGCAGGTAGGGCTTGAGCGGCTGGAACGCAAGGAAGATCGGCTGATTCAACGCTTCATCCAGGCGCGTGCCGGAAAGGGCCGTCGCTTCCTGGTTCCACTGGGTGACATAAAGCTGTTCGTCCAGCGCGATCAACGCCGAGGGCATCGAGTCGATGATGCTGTTCAGGTAGTTCTGGAAACCGGTGAGTTTTTTCTCGATCTTGCTGCGAACCTGGACTTCGAGTTCCAGCTTGCGGTTGGTATGGCGTGTCTCCTCGGCCAGGCCTTGGGCCTGGTCGTACGCAGCCTGCGAGTCGTCGCGCGCACGTTTGAGCTGTTGCTCGCGGGCTTCGATACGCGACAACATGGTGTTGAACGCTTCGGCCAGGCTGCCGATTTCATCATGGTTGCCGCGTCCGGCGCGCAGGGCGTAGTTTTCCTCGCGAGTCACCTGGCGCGACAGTTCTTCCAGTTCGTGGATCGGGCGAGTGATCAGGCGTTTGATCTGCCGGGCGATGACCAGCCAGAGCAACACACTGAAAATCAGGATGCCCAGGCTGGCGGTCAACGTGCCGGTATAGAAGGCCATCGGTAGCTCACTGCTTGCCACCAACAGTAAATGCCCGGAAGGCTGGCCGGCTCGGGGCAGGGTGATGACCTGGTTGCTGCGAAACTCGGTCAGGCGCCACGCCTCGATATGCCGGTAGTTGTCCGGCAGATGCAGGCGATTGCCGTGCTGCATCTGCGCCAGGCGGGTGCCCTCGCCGTCGTACAACGCCGCCGCGCGCAACGGCGAATAGCTGGTCAGCTCATTGAGCAGGGCGTCGGCCTTGGCTGGGGACTCGAGGGCTTCGGCGGCAAGTGAAGGGCTCGAAACCAGCCGACCGATGGCCTGCAGTGCCTGGGGCGCCATGCTTTCCTGGGAGATCCAATAGGCAGCACTGATAAACGTCAGGTTGGCCACCAGCAATACAGTGGTCAACAGCACCAGCAGGGCGGCCAGCAGTTTCTGCCCTACCGGTAGATTTTCAAGACGCTGGCGCAGTGGCATCAGGGTTTTCCCAGGTGATAGACAGGTAGGCAGGGTAGCGCGTGCCTCAGTCGCTGGCCAATCCGCGTGCGTGCAAGTAGTCGACCAGGCGCGCCTGCACCTGTTGCAGATGTGGCAGCACCAATTGATGGCGGGCAGCCGCCAGGCAGGCATAGCCCAGCAGGTAGCTGATTTCGGTGCGCCGGGCGTTGGCCACGTCCTGATACATGGAGGAGTAATTGGCGGCAGTGGCCTGGATCACCCTTTCCACTTCGCTGTGCAAATGTTCGGCGGCAGCCGGTTGACCGCAGCATTCAAGCAACTCGGCCAACTCGGCGCACAGGGTCGCGACTTCACACTGATGGGCTTGCAAGCCGCCGTTGCGGCACTGGTAAAGCACGGTCAGCGGGTTGATCGCGCAATTAAGGGCCAGCTTGCGCCACAGACGGGTGAGGATATCGGTGCTCCATTCGTGGGGGATGCCGGCGGTGTGCAGGTCTTCCAGCCATAGCGGCGCAGTCGGGTGGCCAACGTCCCCCAGCCAGGTGTAGCCATGGCCCGCAAACACTACGCGCCAGTCGCCGTCGCGGAATGCGCCTTCGGTACTGGAGGCAAAGAGGCAGCGAGCCTGGGGCAGTTGCGCGGCTACCGCGTCCTGGCTGCCGAGGCCGTTTTGCAGCAGGATCAGTTCGGCGTTCGGCACCAATCGGTGTTGCAATTGTGCGATGGCGCTCTGGGCATCGTAGGCTTTGCACGCCACCAGCAGCCGATGAATCGGCTCGGGGCTGTCAGGTGTTTCGCCGATCACTGGGTAGGTGCTTTCTACTCCTTGCTCCACCAGGGTCAGGCCTTTTGCCGTCTGATAGCTGGCCAGGCGGGTTTGATCGCGCAAGATCAGTCTGACGGGCACGCCCGCGCGCGCCAGTCGTGTGGCCCACAGTGTGCCCAGGCTGCCGGCGCCGAGAATATGCCAGGTGGTCGACATGAGTTTGTGCTCCGTAGGGTCGCTCACAGTGAACGGGGCGAAAGAACCGCTATAATGCCTGCGCATTTTAGCTCGGGCGCGCTCCATCTCTACTGAGCCCGCCCCTTATATTGGAGAAATGACATGCCTTCGTTCGACGTGGTATCCGAACTGGACAAACACGAAGTCACCAACGCCGTCGAGAACGCCGTCAAGGAACTGGACCGTCGCTATGACTTGAAAGGCAAGGGCAGCTTCGAATTCAAGGAAAAGGAACTGACCGTCAACCTGACCGCTGAAGCCGATTTCCAGCTGGAAGCGATGATCGAGATCCTTAAGTTGTCCCTGGTCAAGCGCAAGATTGACGCGCAGTGCCTTGAAATCAAAGAAGCCTACGCCTCCGGCAAGCTGATGAAGCAGGAAGCGGTTCTCAAGGAAGGCATCGACAAAGAGCTGGCGAAGAAGATCGTTGCTCATGTGAAGGATGCCAAGCTGAAAGTCCAGGCCGCCATCCAGGGTGAGCAGGTTCGCATCACTGGCAAGAAGCGTGATGATTTGCAGGAAGCAATCGCTGCCCTGCGCGCGAAGACCTTCGACATGCCGCTGCAGTTCAATAACTTCCGCGACTGATGGCACTTTGTGGAACCTGTGGGCGTTTTTGACGTCCCACGCCCCAGAACCTGCGCCTACACTTGAGCCCTACGGGGCTCAATTGCGTTTTCAGGTAGTCAATAAAGCCGCACATCCGCAAAACTGGAGAATGTAGATGGATTTGAATGCTGAAGTGGATCGCCTGATCAAGACCTCGCAGTCTTGGATCCCGATGATTATGGAATATGGCAGCCGGGTGTTGCTGGCGGTAATCACCCTGGCCATCGGCTGGTGGCTCATCAACCGACTGACGCACCGGGTGGGACGCTTGCTGGCGCTGCGTAACGCGGACTTGGCACTGCAGCATTTTATTACCAGCCTTGCGAATATCGCGCTGAAAGTCATGCTGATCGTCAGCGTGGCCTCGATGATTGGCGTGGCAACAACCTCGTTCGTCGCCGCGATCGGTGCGGCTACCCTGGCGATCGGCCTGGCGCTGCAAGGCAGCCTGGCCAACTTCGCCGGTGGTGTGCTGATTCTGCTGTTCCGCCCGTTCCGCATCGGTGACTGGATTGAAGCCCAAGGCACTTCCGGCACTGTCGACAGCATCCAGATCTTCCATACCGTGCTGCGCACCGGTGACAACAAAACCGTGATCGTGCCGAACGGCATCCTCTCCAACGGCATCATCACCAACACCAACCGTCAGCCTACCCGCAAGGTGGTGTTCGACGTGGGTGTCGACTATGAAGCCGACCTGCAGAAAGCCCGTGAAGTGCTGCTGGAACTGGCGAAAGACCCGCGCGTAATGGCTGACCCGGCGGCAGTGGTCGTGGTGTCGACCCTGGGCGACAGCTCGATCACGGTGTCGTTGCGTTGCTGGACCAAGACTGCAGATTATTGGGACGTTGTGTTCATGCTGAATGAACTGTCGCGTGACCGCCTGAAAGGCGCGGGGATTGATATTCCGTTCCCGCAGCGAGTGATTCGCGTGATGCAGGAACCGGTTGCAAAATAACTAAGCAGCCGAACGTCGAACTTGGCCGATAGGTCAGGTTCGATGCAAGCGTTTAATCTCGTTAGTTAGCTTGCTAGTTATGCCGTCATTGAAATAAAACTGCAATAAAAAAGCCGCTCCTTTGCATGCAAGGGAGCGGCTTTTTAGTTAAGGCCGAAGCCTTAAGTCATCGTTGTAATCAAACAGCCAATTACAAGATGTTCAGCGGGTATTGCGCGATCAGACGCAGCTCGTCGATAGACGCCGAACCGTAGTACACACCATCAGACGAACGATAGGTCGCTTGACGTACGCGCAGGCTCAGGTCTTTCGCTGGGCCGCTCTGGATCACGTATTTGGCTTCGATATCACGTTCCCATTCTTTGGCATTGGTGGTGGTGCCGTTGTCGGCGCCGCTGCCAGTGACATAGCGGGTCATGAAGCTCAGGCCTGGAACGCCGAATTTGGCCATGTTCAGGTCGTAGCGAGCTTGCCAGGATTTTTCACCCTCGGCGTTGAAGTCGGAACGTGCAACGGAGTTAGCCAGGAAGATCGAGCCGCCGCCATCTACGCCGTAGCCGTAGTCGCCATCACCGCTAACCTTCTGATAGGCCAGGGTAAAGGTGTGAGCGTCGAGGGTATACGCGCCTTGCAAGCTGAATGCACGGTTGTTGAGCTTGGTGGTGTTGTCTTTTTCAGCGCGTTGCAGACCGGCGCCATCGCTCTTGGTGTCGTAGATGTTGAAGTCAACGGCCACCGACTGGTTGTCGGTAAGCGCGTGGGTCCAGTTCACGTTGGCGTAGAGTTTCTTCCAATAGTCTTCGACTTTCGAGTAGTAGAGGCTAGTGGTGAACTCAGGCGTCCAGGCGTAAACGCCACCCACGAAGTTCGCATCTCTCAGGCCGCGACCGGTGTTGGGTTCGGAGCTGCTGATACTGTCTTTGTAGGTGTGGTCCTGGGCAACGATCGAGGTGAAGTGACCGGCTTCAAGTTTCAGGTCTTTGATTTCGTTGCTGGTCAGAGAGAAGCCTTGCGGCAGCTCTGGAAGCAGACGGCTGTCATCGGAGGCGAACACCGGTGCGGTAGTGTATTGATCACCTACTTTCAGCACGGTGTTGGAAATACGGAACTTAACCGCAGCGCCGCCTTTGGAGTAATCGTCTTCCGAGCGACCGTCAGAACCGGTTGGGAACAGGCCGGTACCGGCGCGACCCTTGCCGCTGTCGAGCTTGACGCCCAAAAGGCCAATGGCATCAACACCGACACCAATGGTGCCTTGGGTAAAGCCGGATTGGTACAGGCCGTTGAAACCAAGACCGGTTTCTTCGCTGCGGCTTTGGCCGGAGTCGTTGTTGCGCTTGTCACGGCTGAAATACAGCAACCGGGTGTTGATGCTGAAAGTGCTGTCTTCAACAAAACCCTTGGCGTCGTCTTGTGCGGACGCCATTGCGTATTGCGAGGTGCCTGCTGAAACAGCCAGGGCGATCATGCTCCACTTCATCACGCGCATCGTGATTTGCTCCTTTGGTTTTAGGAAGAGTACTGCCGTCCCACCTGTATTTTTATCTGGGCGGCTCTTTCTTTTTTGTGTCGGCGCAAAGTTATATCACGCAGACCCTATTGACGATACTTACCCATCTATCCTTTCAGCTTCTTTACGAGGCTGTCGTAAATTGCTAGTTCCATGTCGCAAATTCACAGCCCGAATGTAACAAGGCTGACAACTTAAGTGCTGTTTTCAGACCGCTTTCGAAGTTTGAATTCGTCCTTGGTGTGCACTCAAACGCTGCTGATTTTTATCGCGAAACACCTGCTTCCAGGCGGGTGCCCTTGCCGACTATACGGGTGTCAATGCAACAAGCGTGCACAAAGCGGTAACCGAATGTCATTTTTTCGTGAAAACCGTTACGGCAGTGTAAAAACCGCATAAGCACGGGCTTCTTACGTCGTTTGGTTTGGGCTTGACGCCCGGGCATGTCACCGGTGAGGAGGTACATAAATCCTGCGCCAGAACAAAACGTTACCGGTTCACCCCCTTGAGTGGGTAGTTGGCGGATCTCTTTGAAGCACAGGTGGGTCATTTTGGTGCACCCCGTTCAGGCCCGAATCAGCGTAGCTCAATTATTCGGCTGCCTCGAAAGGGGGCAGGTTTTTTATTCGGTTGCATCACGGCTCCCCTGCATTCGCTGTGAAGCCTCAAGCATTCAAAGGTATGCTGGGCACCTGATATCGACCTGCCGAACGGAGTGCCCGCGTGTTCGCCTTAGATCAACGCCTGCAACAAGACACACTGGCCATTGGGGACTTTCCGCTCTGTCGCCTGCTGCTGTCCAATGACTCGAATTACCCCTGGTTCATCCTGGTGCCGCGCATTGAGGGTATCAGTGAAGTGTTTCAGCTGGATGTCGCAGATCAACAAACACTGTGGCAAGAAACAACGGCCTTGGCGCAACTGCTCAATGAAGGCTTTGTGGCCGACAAGATGAACATTGGCGCCTTGGGCAACGTTGTCAGCCAACTGCATGTGCATGTGATTGTGCGCAAACGGGATGACGCCGCGTGGCCCGCACCGGTCTGGGGCAAACACCCGGCCTTGCCTTATACCGAGGAGCAAGTGGCGGCGATCCGCAGCCGACTGCGCGTGTTATTGCCCGCCGGCTTCATCTTTACCCAGGACTGACTCATGGACCTGCAAGAACGCGTCACCGACCTGGAAAGCCGCCTGGCCTTTCAGGACGACACCATCGATACCCTCAATGGCATCCTCGTCGCTCAGCAACGTGTGGTTGAGCGCCTGCAACTGCAGATGATGGCGCTGCTCAAGCGCCAGGAAGAAATGGGTGGCCAGTTCGAGTCATCCGAAGAAGAGGCGCCGCCGCCTCACTATTAATAAGCACGCAATAAAAAACCGCGACCCAGCCAAGCTGGATCGCGGTTTTTTTTGCGCTGCGGGTGGGAATCAGCGACGCGGTAATGCCGCAATCACGTCTTCGGCCTGCAGGCCCTTGTCGCGGTTCATGACGGAGAACTCCACGCGCTGGCCTTCAACCAGGACGCGGTGGCCTTCGCCACGGATGGCCCGGAAGTGGACGAAGATATCGTCGCCCGAATCGCGGGAAATAAAGCCGAAGCCTTTGGAGGTGTTGAACCACTTGACGGTCCCGGTATCCCGGTTGGTCATGTCGTAGTTTTGCGACGCAGCGGCAGGGGACGAACGGTAGAAGCTGATGGCCAGGTGAAGAACGATGGCGACCACAGCAATCACCAGGCTGAGCAGTATGGCCGGGTGGCCGCCCACTTCAGGCATCGGTGCCAGGAGGGTGAGGGTTTGAACGACAACGGTCAGTACCAGCAACGCGCTGACCAGGTTTTGCAGTTGATGACGCGTGCCTTTGTTCCAGTAAGGGATTACCGGTACCAGCGTCAGGTTAAGAAGGCCGAACAAGGCCAGGTACAGAGCGTCGTGTTGTTCCAGGTAGGGAGGGCTTCCCTGTTGCAAGCTCGGTATAAAGGACAGCAGCAAAGCTGCAACGCCCGTTAGCAGGTGGACGATTTTCAACATTTTGATTAACTCACGTTAAGAAGGATCACAAGGAAGAGCTGACTGGCACGGTTCGCTTCTGAACAATGGGAGGCGTTGAGCACGTGCGCGGGTATCAGCCTATGTGGCGGCCGCAGAAATAAACGGCTAGCCACACGACGTCTATTTAACAGCAAAGGCTGTGCCTACTCAAATCAAGCATTTCGGGGCGTTAAAGCCAGCGGGGCATTTGTGCGGCAAACGCTTGTCCTAGACAGGTGCGG
The DNA here is from genome assembly GCF_053345295.1 of Pseudomonas sp. M5A4_2d. Classification (NCBI taxonomy): domain Bacteria; kingdom Pseudomonadati; phylum Pseudomonadota; class Gammaproteobacteria; order Pseudomonadales; family Pseudomonadaceae; genus Pseudomonas; species Pseudomonas sp. M5A4_2d. The sequence goes on from NZ_JBKEZW010000009.1 coordinate 204,810, forward strand.
GCTGTTCGGGCGACATTTTGAATGTTTCCTGACCGGCGCAAAGGCTTGTCCGCCGGTCGCAGGCGAGCGACCGCCTTGGGGGAGCGGGGCGATTTGTCGCACGGCACCTGCGTGAGGTGGGCTGCATACAGGCGGTACTCTTGCTAGAGTGGTCCTGCACCTGATCAATGAATATTCGTCAATTGAAGGGGAAAAACATGGCAATCGATATTGGTATCAGTGAAGAAGATCGTAAATCCATCGTCGATGGGCTTTCACGACTGCTGTCCGATACCTATGTACTGTATTTGAAAACCCACAACTTCCATTGGAACGTCACGGGCCCCATGTTTCGTACGCTGCACTTGATGTTTGAAGAGCAGTACAACGAACTCGCACTGGCCGTGGACTCCATTGCCGAGCGTATCCGCGCCTTGGGCTTCCCGGCACCGGGGGCTTATTCGATCTACGCCCGCCTGTCTTCCATCAAGGAAGAGGAGGGTGTGCCTAGCGCCGAAGAAATGATCAAGCAGCTGGTGGCCGGCCAGGAAGCAGTGACACGTACCGCACGCGGGATCTTCCCATTGCTCGACAAGGTCAGCGATGAGCCCACGGCGGACTTGTTGACCCAGCGCATGCAAGTACACGAGAAAACCGCGTGGATGCTGCGTTCCCTGCTCGAAAATCAATAAGCTTCGTGCCTGAGTGGCGCCTTCCTGGCGCCGCTCGCTTGTTTCTCTGCGCTTCCTGGCGTTGTCCTACGATTATCAACGCCCCGTCTTCTGGCTGCCCCTCTCGTCCTGCTGTTTTATAGAGCCACTGTCCAATGGGAGAAACCCGTGGGCTGCTGTTTGGCAATGGAGTGTCAGGTGTATGTCACGTGGTGTGGGTAATGGAGTGATGGAAGCCGGTGGTTTTCATAAGATAAAGGTCGACCCCTTTGCAAAAGGGTTCGACATGGGGCTGGCCAAGCCATTGTCCCGGTCAGTCAGGCTCAACGGGTTTTCGACCTGCCTGCGGCTCGAACAGATCTACTGGAATATCCTCACGGAGATAGCCGGGATCAATGCCTGCTCGGTCAGTGCGTTGCTGTCTTACGTCGACCGGGAAGTGCATTTGAGGTACGGAGGGGTGAAGAACTTCAGCGGGCTGGTCAGGGTGGTGTGCGTGGTTCACGTATTAAAAGGGCGTGTCAGCGCCCTTGACCTCGATTAATACGGCCGTTGCGAAGCGGGTCCACCGTCAAGGCGGGCCAGGCTTCGGGCAGAAAGCCGGCTGCACTGCCTCGATTTACCAGATATAATCCCGCGCTTTGCTGCGCATGCCTGGGGTTTATCCACAGGGCAGGGCGTGGCGCAGTAACGATCTGATCGCCGAGACATCTCCATGCCCATGTACGACTATCAATGTGCTTCCTGTGGTCATCAGTTGGAAGCCATTCAGAAGATCAGCGCAGCGCCGCTGGTCGATTGCCCTGCCTGCCAGGCTCCTGAGCTGAAGAAGATGTTGTCCATGCCGGGCTTCCGCCTGAGCGGCGGCGGCTGGTACGAGACCGACTTCAAGACCGGCGCCAAGAAGAACCTGGCGGGCGGCGACAAAGCAGACTGAGTTGAACTCTACGCGCAGGCTCCTGCATTATCCGTCCCCTGCTTAACTGTACGGTGACGAGGCGAGCCTCCACCGAATTTCGAATTACGAGAAGTGAAACCACTACCATGATGCGCAGCCACTATTGCGGCCAACTGAACGAGACCCTGGAAGGTCAGGAAATCACCCTTTGCGGATGGGTTCACCGTCGCCGCGACCACGGCGGGGTGATTTTCCTCGATATCCGTGATCGTGATGGTCTGGCCCAGGTGGTGTTCGATCCGGACCGCGCCGAGAGCTTCGCCGCCGCCGACCGCGTGCGCAGCGAGTACGTTGTCAAGATCACCGGCAAGGTTCGCCTGCGTCCGGCCGGTGCCGTGAACGCGAACATGGCCTCCGGCGCCATCGAAGTGCTGGGCTACGAGCTGGAAGTGCTGAACGAGTCGGAAACCCCGCCGTTCCCACTCAACGAGTATTCCGACGTGGGCGAAGAAACCCGCCTGCGCTACCGCTTCCTGGACCTGCGTCGTCCGGAAATGGCCGAGAAGCTGCGTCTGCGTTCGCGCATGACCACCAGCATCCGCCGCTTCCTCGACGAGAACGGCTTCCTCGACGTCGAAACGCCGATCCTGACCCGGGCCACCCCGGAAGGCGCGCGTGACTACCTGGTGCCAAGCCGTACCCACGCCGGCTCCTTCTTCGCCTTGCCGCAATCGCCGCAGCTGTTCAAACAACTGCTGATGGTGGCCGGCTTCGACCGTTACTACCAGATCGCCAAGTGCTTCCGCGACGAAGACCTGCGTGCCGACCGCCAGCCTGAATTCACCCAGATCGACATCGAGACCAGCTTCCTCGATGAAAAAGAGATCATGGGCCTGACCGAACAAATGATCCGCAACCTGTTCAAGGAAGTGCTGGACCTGGAGTTCGGCGAGTTCCCGCACATGACCTTCGAAGAAGCCATGCGCCGCTACGGTTCCGACAAGCCAGACCTGCGTAACCCGCTGGAACTGGTGGACGTGGCCGACCAGCTCAAAGCAGTCGACTTCAAGGTGTTCAGCGGCCCGGCCAACGACCCTAAATGCCGTATCGCCGCCCTGCGTGTACCAGGCGGCGCGAGCATGCCGCGCAAACAGATCGACGACTACACCAAGTTCGTCGGCATCTACGGTGCCAAAGGCCTGGCGTACATCAAGGTCAACGAGCGTGCTAACGGTGTTGATGGTCTGCAATCGCCGATCGTGAAAAACATCCCGCTGGACAACCTGAACGCGATCCTCGATCGCGTTGGCGCGGTTGACGGCGACATCGTGTTCTTCGGTGCCGACAAAGCCAAGATCGTCAGCGAAGCCCTGGGCGCGCTGCGGATCAAGCTGGGCCACGACCTGGACCTGCTGACCTGCAAGTGGGCACCGATGTGGGTGGTCGACTTCCCGATGTTCGAAGAGAACGACGACGGCAGCTTCAGCGCCTTGCACCACCCGTTCACTGCGCCGAAGTGCTCGCCGCAAGAGCTGGAAGCCAACCCCGCTGGCGCTCTGTCCCGCGCCTACGACATGGTGTTGAACGGCACTGAGTTGGGTGGCGGTTCGATCCGTATCCACCGCAAAGAGATGCAACAAGCGGTCTTCCGCCTGTTGGGCATCAACGAAGCGGAACAGGAAGAGAAATTCGGCTTCCTGCTCGACGCCCTGAAATACGGCGCGCCGCCGCACGGTGGCCTGGCGTTCGGTCTGGACCGTCTGGTGATGCTGATGACCGGCGCCCAGTCGATCCGTGAAGTGATCGCCTTCCCGAAAACCCAGAGTGCTGCGGACGTCATGACCCAGGCTCCGGGCGTGGTGGATGCCAAAGCCCTGCGCGAACTGCACATCCGTCTGCGTGAGGCGCCGAAGGCTGAGTAAGGCCGCTGCGTGAAAGCGCACTGAGGTTTACGCAGTCTAAAAAGGCGCATCTTCGGATGCGCCTTTGCGTTACAAGGGTTGTGCTTTAAAGAGAGAAGTCCGGCCTGGGGCTGGATTGATAAGGTTTCTAGAGAATTTCGGAGTTGTGTTATGGCTGGCCATTCCAAGTGGGCGAACATCAAGCACCGCAAAGAGCGTCAGGATGCCAAGAAAGGCAAGATCTTCACCAAGTGGATTCGCGAGCTGACCGTCGCTGCTCGCCAGGGTGGCGGTGACCCGGGCTCCAACCCGCGTCTGCGCCTGGCGCTGGACAAGGCGTTGGGCGCCAACATGAGCCGCGACATTATTGATCGCGCCGTGGCGCGTGGTGCCGGTGCAGCTGACACCGACGACATGGTCGAGCTGAGCTATGAAGGCTATGGCCCGGGTGGCGTGGCGGTGATGGTCGAGTGCATGACCGACAACCGCAACCGTACGGCGGCAGCCGTGCGCCATGCGTTCAGCAAATGTGGCGGCAACCTCGGCACCGACGGTTCGGTGGCCTACCTGTTCGAGCGCAAGGGGCAGATCTCCTTCGCCCCGGGCGTGGACGAAGACGCACTGATCGAAGCCGCCATGGAAGCGGACGCCGACGACGTAGTCACCAACGAAGACGGCTCCATCGACGTATTCACCTCGTTTGCCGGGTTCTATACCGTGCGTAATGCGTTGGAGGCGGCCGGTTTCAAAGGCACTGACGCGGAAATCGTGATGCTGCCGACCACCAGCGCCGAGCTGGACCTGGACGGCGCGCAGAAAGTGCTGAAGATGCTCGATATGCTCGAAGACCTGGACGATGTGCAGAACGTTTATTCCAATGCCGACATTCCAGAAGAAGTCGCAGTACAGCTAGTCTGAAGAATGATGTAGATCAACATGTGGGAGTTGGCTTGCCTGCGATAGCATCACCTCGGTTTAGAAGACGCACCGAGGTGCCTGCATCGCAGGCAAGCCAGCTCCCACAGTTGATCGATGTTGGCCGCAAGAATTGTGTTTCCCCCACCCCGCAGGCGTTATGACTTTAATCCTAGGTATCGACCCCGGTTCGCGCATTACCGGTTTTGGCGTGGTGCAACACACCCCGCGTGGCTGCGTCTACGTTGCCTCGGGCTGCATCCGCACTGGCGCGGGCGAGTTGGCCGAGCGCCTGCAGATCGTCTATCGCGGCGTGCGTGAAGTGATCCAGACCTACGGGCCGGTCACCATGGGCATCGAAAAAGTCTTCATGGCCAAAAACGCCGACTCCGCCCTGAAACTCGGCCAGGCCCGTGGCGCCGCGATCGTCGCCGGTGCGGAAGAGGGCATGGAAATCGCCGAATACACGGCGACCCAAGTCAAGCAGGCCGTGGTGGGCACCGGTGCGGCAAACAAGGAGCAGGTGCAGATGATGGTCATGCACATGCTCAAGCTCACCTCAAAACCGCAAATCGACGCCTCCGACGCCCTGGCCATTGCCATTTGCCATGCCCACACCCGCTCCAGCCTGTTGCCACATGGCCTGGGCACGGCACGCAGTCGTGGCGGGCGGCTGCGTCTCTGATAGCATCAGCGCAATCGTTATTTCCGGTCAGGCCTTGTTCTGACCCCAAGCTTTAAGGATCTGAACCGTGATTGGACGCTTGCGCGGCACCCTGGCTGAAAAACAGCCGCCGCACCTGATTCTGGATGTAAATGGGTTGGGGTATGAGCTGGAAGTGCCCATGACCACCCTCTATCGCCTGCCGTCGATCGGCGAGCCAATAACGCTGCACACACATCTGGTGGTGCGCGAAGATGCGCAATTGCTCTATGGTTTCATAGGCAAGCGCGACCGCGACTTCTTCCGCGAACTGATTCGCCTCAATGGCGTGGGGCCCAAGCTTGCGCTGGCGTTGATGTCGAGCCTGGAAGTGGATGAATTGGTACGCGCTGTTTCGGCCCAGGACACCTCCGCGCTGACCAAGGTGCCGGGTGTCGGCAAGAAAACCGCTGAGCGCCTGCTGGTGGAACTCAAGGACCGCTTCAAGGCCTGGGAAGTCGTACCGAGCATGTTTGCCCTGGTGCCGAACCAGCCGGATATGCCGGTGGGGCAGGTTGCCAGTGCCGAAAGCGATGCCGTCAGCGCGTTGATCTCCCTGGGCTACAAGCCGCAGGAGGCCAGCAAAGCAGTGTCGGCCATCAAGGATAAGAACCTGAGCAGCGAAGACATGATCCGCCGAGCCCTGAAGGGAATGATTTAAGTGATTGAAGCTGATCGTCTGATCGCGGCCACCGGCCCGCGCGACCGTGAAGAGGTCCAGGACCGCGCCATCCGCCCCCTGAGCCTGGCCGACTACATTGGCCAGCCCACCGTGCGCGAGCAGATGGAGCTGTTCATCCAGGCCGCGCGCGGGCGCAGTGAGTCCCTCGACCACACGTTGATCTTCGGTCCGCCGGGGCTGGGTAAAACCACGCTGGCCATGATTATCGCCCATGAAATGGGCGTGTCGATCAAGTCCACCTCCGGCCCGGTGCTGGAGCGTCCGGGTGACCTGGCGGCGTTGCTGACCAATCTTGAACCCCACGACGTGCTGTTTATCGACGAGATCCACCGGCTGTCGCCGATCGTCGAAGAAGTGCTGTACCCGGCCATGGAAGACTTCCAGCTCGACATCATGATCGGCGAGGGCCCGGCGGCCCGCTCGATCAAGCTCGACCTGCCGCCTTTCACACTGGTCGGCGCAACCACCCGCGCGGGCATGCTGACCAACCCGCTACGAGACCGTTTCGGCATTGTTCAACGTCTAGAGTTCTATAGCACCGCTGACCTGGCGACCATCGTCAGCCGGTCTGCGAGCATTCTCGGCTTGCCCCTGGACCCGGAAGGCGCCTTTGAAATCGCCCGCCGGGCCCGTGGCACGCCACGGATCGCCAACCGTTTGTTGCGTCGCGTACGCGATTTTGCCGAGGTGCGGGCCAAGGGGCATATCACCAAGGCCGTGGCCGACCTGGCCTTGAACCTGTTGGATGTGGACGAGCATGGCTTCGATCATCAGGATCGACGTCTACTCTTGACCATGATCGAGAAGTTCGACGGCGGCCCGGTAGGCGTCGACAGCTTGGCGGCGGCGATCAGTGAAGAGCGCCATACCATTGAGGATGTGCTGGAGCCGTACCTGATCCAGCAGGGCTACATCATGCGCACGCCACGGGGGCGAGTGGTGACGCGTCACGCCTATCTGCACTTCGGGTTAAACATTCCGTCACGATTGGGCGAGATGCCTGTAGTAGACGAATTCCTCGATGCAGTGGACGATTAAAAAGGTCACGCCAGTCGATTTATCTGAAGTTTGTGCTGTCCTAGTGGCTGGTGTCGTCATTCAGTCGTTAGAAATGTTGCTTGGAATGAAAAAACAGTTGCCTGGCCGGATTGGCAACCTGAGGAGTAAGCACTAGAGTATGCGCGCGCAAAACGGGGATCAGTCGTTCGTACATCGCTGTCGCGTTTATTACGAGGACACCGATGCTGGCGGCATCGTGTATTACGTCAACTACCTCAAGTTCATGGAGCGGGCTCGAACCGAGCGGCTACGGGAGTTGGGCTTTGCCCAATCCACGCTTGCGGGGGAAGACCTGTTGTTTGTCGTGCATTCCAGCGAGGCGCGTTACCACGCGCCGGCGCGGTTGGACGATGAATTGCTGGTCAGCGCGCAAGTAATCGAATTGAACCGTGTCAGCCTGCGCTTTAAACAGCAAGTCAGGCGGGCAACGGATGCAACGCTGCTCTGTGAGGGGCAGTTCCTGGTGGCCTGTGTGCGCACCAATAGTTTGAAACCCCGGGCCATTCCCGAAGCTCTACGTGCGGCCTTTGCCGGCGTAAGCGGCGCGGGTAAACAATCAAAGCAGGAGATTTAGCGTGGAACCTACCGTCGTCGACCATTCCTCCATGTGGAGCCTGGTCAGCAATGCCAGTGTTGTGGTTCAACTGGTAATGCTGATCCTGGTAGCCGCATCGGTTACCTCTTGGGTCATGATTTTTCAGCGCAGCAACTTGCTGCGTGCCGGTCGACGTGCCCTGGAGAGCTTCGAAGAGCGCTTCTGGTCGGGTATCGACCTGTCCAAGCTGTACCGTCAGGCGGGCAGCAACCCGGACCCGGATTCGGGCGTCGAGCAGATCTTCCGCGCCGGTTTCAAGGAATTCTCGCGCCTGCGCCAGCAGCCGGGCGTCGACCCTGAAGCGGTCATGGAAGGTGTGGCCCGTGCCATGCGCGTCGCGATTTCACGCGAAGAAGAGAAACTGGAGCAGAGCCTGCCGTTCCTCGCTACCGTCGGCTCCGTCAGCCCGTACATCGGTCTGTTCGGCACCGTCTGGGGGATCATGAACTCCTTCCGTGGCCTGGCTCAGGCCCAGCAAGCGACCCTGGCCACTGTGGCCCCGGGTATCGCCGAAGCCCTGGTCGCTACCGCGATCGGCCTGTTCGCTGCTATCCCAGCAGTAATCGCTTACAACCGTTTTGCCGCACGCGGCGAAACCTTGATCAGCCGTTACTACACCTTCGCCGACGAGTTCCAGGCGATCCTGCACCGTAAAGTGCACACCAGCGAAGAATAAGCAGGTAATTCCCAATGGCTTTAATCGCTCGAGCTCGCAAAAAGCGCAAGCCGGTCGCCGAGATGAACGTAGTGCCCTACATCGACGTGATGTTGGTGCTGCTGGTCATCTTCATGGTGACCGCGCCGATGCTCAATCAGGGCGTGAAGGTTGATCTGCCCAAGGTTTCCAGCGAAGCCTTGCCGCAAGACAACAACACTCAGGTCCTGACCATTTCGATCAAGGCTGACAAGACCTATTACTGGAACCTTGGCAGCGAAGTCGACACTCAGAAACAGCAGGACAAGGCCATGACCTTGCCGCAGATGACCGACGCCGTGACCAAGATCATCCGGTCCGGCAACGAAGGCGGCAAGCACACGCAAGTGTTCATTCGCGGCGACAAAGTGGTCGACTATGGCTCCGTCATGGGCGCCATGGGTGGGCTGCAGAAGGCCGGCGTCGGTAACGTTGGCTTGATTACCGAGGCGCCCTGATGCACCAACAGCGAGAGCCGTCCGCCTCGGAAAGCTTCTTCTGGCCTAGCGTCTGGGCAATTGCCCTGCACGTCCTGGTGTTTGGCATGCTGTTCGTCAGCTTTGCCATGACCCCGGACCTGCCGCCAGCCAAGCCGATCGTGCAGGCGACCCTGTATCAGCTGAAATCGAAAAGTCAGGCCACTACCCAGACCAATCAGAAGATTGCGGGTGAGGCCCAGAAGTCGGCTGCGCGCCAGACCGAAGTCGAGCAGATGGAACAGAAGAAGGTCGAGCAGGAAGCGGTGAAGGCTGCTGCGGAACAAAAGAAAGAAGAGGCGGCTCAAAAGGCCGAGGAATCGAAAAAGGCTGACGAAGCCAAGAAGGCTGACGAGGCGAAAAAGGCTGATGAAGCCAAGAAAGCCGACAAAGCTGCCGAAGCTAAAAAGGCTGAAGAGAAACAATTGGCTGATATAGCCAAGAAGAAGTCTGAAGAAGAAGCCAAAAAAGCGGCCGAAGAAGAGGCCAAGAAAAAGGCCGCTGAAGACGCCAAGAAAAAGATAGTCGAAGACGCGAAGAAGAAAGCCGCCGAAGACGCCAAGAAAAAAGCTGAAGCAGACGAGGCGAAGAAAAAGATCGCCGACGACGCGAAGAAGAAAGCTGCCGCCGACGCCACCAAGAAAAAGGCCCAGGAAGCAGCACGTAAATCCGCCGAAGAGAAAAAGGCCCAGGCCTTGGCAGATTTGCTTTCCGACACGCCGCAGCGTCAGCAAGCCTTGGCCGATGAACGTGGTGATGAAGTCGCGGGCAGTTTCGACGACCTGATTCGGGCACGGGCAGCGGAAGGCTGGACACGTCCACCTTCGGCACGCAAAGGCATGACAGTAGTGCTGCAGATCGGCATGTTGCCGGACGGTACGGTGACTTCGGTCAGCGTGGCCAAGTCCAGTGGTGACGGTTCGTTCGACAGTTCGGCGGTTGCCGCGGTCAAGAACATTGGCCGGTTGACCGAGATGCAGGGAATGAAACCAAGCGACTTCGCTCCCTATCGTTCATTCAAGATGACATTCACACCTGAGGATCTAGCCTTGTGAGAAACCTTCTTCGAGGAATGCTTGTCGTTATTTGCTGTATGGCAGGGATAGCGGCGGCGGATGAAAAGAACATCCTGGTCACCAGCGGTAGTGATCGGGCCACCCCGATCGCGGTAGTACCGTTCGGCTGGCAGGGCGGCAGCGTGCTGCCGGACGACATGGCCCAGATCGTCAGCGACGACCTGCGCAACTCCGGCTACTACGCGCCGATTCCGAAAGGCAACATGATCAGCCAGCCGAACCAGGCCAGCGAAGTTGTGTTCCGTGACTGGAAGGCCGTTGGCGCCCAGTACCTGATGGTCGGCAACATCACGCCAGCCGGTGGTCGCCTGCAGATCCAGTACACGTTGTTCAACGTGGCTACCGAGCAGCAGGTCTTGACCGGCAGCGTATCCGGCACCGCCGAACAACTGCGGGACATGGCCCACTACATCTCGGACCAGTCGTTTGAAAAGCTCACCGGTATCAAAGGTGCGTTTTCGACACGCCTGCTTTATGTAACGGCTGAGCGTTTCTCTGTAGACAACACTCGTTATACGTTGCAGCGCTCGGACTACGACGGTGCACGTGCCGTGACCTTGCTGCAGTCCCGTGAGCCAATCCTGTCGCCGCGCTTCGCGCCGGATGGCAAGCGTATTGCCTACGTGTCTTTCGAACAGCGCCGTCCGCGTATCTTCGTCCAGCACATCGATACTGGCCGTCGTGAGCAGATCACCAACTTCGAAGGCCTCAACGGTGCACCGGCATGGTCACCGGATGGTTCGCGCCTGGCATTCGTGCTGTCCAAGGATGGCAACCCGGATATCTACGTGATGAACATGGCTTCGCGCCAGATCAGCCGAGTTACCAGCGGCCCGGGCATCAACACCGAACCGTTCTGGGGTAAGGATGGTTCGACCATCTATTTCACCTCTGACCGTGGCGGCAAGCCTCAAATCTACAAAACAAGCGTAGGTGGCGGTGGCGCAGAACGCGTGACCTTTATTGGTAACTACAATGCCAACCCTAAGCTTTCGGCTGATGAAAAGACGTTGGTGATGATTCACCGTCAGGATGGTTTCACTAATTTCCGGGTTGCGGCCCAGGATTTGCAGCGTGGAACGGTAAAAATCCTCACAGACACCAACCTTGATGAGTCAGCTACTGTTGCGCCCAACGGCACCATGGTAATCTACGCCACCCGCCAGCAGGGCCGGGGAGTCTTGATGCTCGTGTCCATTAATGGACGCGTAAGGCTCCCGCTTCCTACCGCACAAGGCGAAGTCAGAGAACCGTCCTGGTCCCCTTACCTGAACTGACGCGGCGCTACAAAAAGATTTGCTTAACACACTGGGGTTCATTAGGAGTTTCACGATGGAAATGCTGAAGTTTGGTAAGTTTGCTGCTCTGGCTCTGGCTCTGTCCGTAGCCGTTGGTTGCTCGTCTAAAGGCGGCGACAATGCCGGTGAAGGCGCAGCTGTTGATCCAAACGCTGGTTACGGCGCTAACACTGGTGCAGTTGACGGCTCCCTGAGCGAAGAAGCTGCTCTGCGCGCTATCACCACTTTCTACTTCGAATACGACAGTTCGGACCTGAAGCCAGAAGCCATGCGCGCTCTGGACGTTCACGCGAAGGACCTGAAAGCTAACGGCGCTCGCGTTGTTCTGGAAGGTAACACCGACGAACGTGGTACTCGTGAGTACAACATGGCACTGGGCGAGCGTCGTGCGAAAGCCGTTCAGCGCTACCTGGTACTGCAAGGTGTTGCTCCGGGCCAACTGGAACTGGTTTCCTACGGTAAAGAGCGTCCAGTTGCTACTGGCCACGACGAGCAGTCCTGGGCTCAAAACCGTCGCGTCGAACTGCGTAAGTAATTCGTCATGCGAACGTGCCGTCGTGCTCTAACTGTATTGGCTCTCAGCCTCGCACCGCTTGCGGTGTGGGCTGCGGTTCCTGTGGAAGATAGCAACTCTGGCTATAACAATAGCGGGAGCAGTTATCCGCCAGCGGGTTATGGCACGAACGGCGCCTATGCTGGGGGGGCGGCTACGTCCGCCCCCTCGGCACAGGGCGAACTGTTCAACCAGCTGCAACGCATGCAGGATCAATTGTCGCAGCAACAAGGCACCATTGAAGTTCTGCAGAATCAAGTGAACCAGCTGAAGCAAGAAGGCCTGGAGCGTTACCAGGATCTTGATCGACGTATTGGAGCCGGCGTAACACCTGCCGCAACTCCTGATAATTCTTCTGCCGGTGGTGCGCCAAGCGCTGCCGCCGGTGGTGCCGCAGCAGGGGCAGCGGCTGCTGGCCAAGCCCCTGCCGCCAGCAGCGAACCGGGTGATCCGGCGAAGGAAAAACTGTATTACGATGCAGCCTTCGACCTGATCAAAGCCAAGGATTTCGATAAGGCCAGCCAGGCTTTTACCGCATTCCTGCGCAAATACCCGAACAGCCAATACGCGGGCAATGCCCAGTACTGGTTGGGTGAGGTGAACCTGGCAAAGGGTGATTTACAAGCGGCGGGCCAGGCATTTGCCAAGGTCAGCCAGCTGTACCCAAAGCACGCCAAGGTGCCTGACTCGCTGTACAAACTGGCTGACGTAGAGCGCCGCCTGGGTCATACCGACAAGGTCAAAGGCATTCTGCAGCAAGTGGTTGCCCAATATCCGGGTACGTCTGCTGCCCAGTTGGCCCAGCGGGATCTGCAGCGCTTGTAAGCGATGTAGCCCGTTTAGAAGAAACCCGCGCCTGGCGCGGGTTTTTTCGTTAGAATCCACGCCCTTTTATGAAACACGCTTCCCGGGGTTGGCGCGTTGGCGCAATCCCTTGAAGTGCCTGACGGAGGCGGACAGCCTGTTTAGCTGTTACGCCCGTGGCGACTATGCAAGACACATTACGTATTACCGAAGTTTTTTACTCGTTGCAGGGTGAAACGCGAACCGCTGGCCTGCCCACCGTATTTGTACGGCTGACCGGTTGCCCGTTGCGTTGCCAATACTGTGACAGCGCCTACGCTTTCAGTGGCGGCACTGTGCGCACTCTCGACGATATCCTTGAGCAGGTTGCCGGCTTCAAGCCGCGCTACGTCTGCGTGACCGGTGGCGAGCCTCTGGCCCAGCCCAATGCCATCCCGTTGCTCAAGCAACTGTGTGATGCCGGTTACGAAGTCTCGCTGGAGACCAGCGGTGCTCTGGACATCTCTACTGTGGATTCGCGCGTAAGCCGAGTGGTCGATCTGAAGACCCCAGGCTCCAAGGAAGCGCACCGTAACCTTTACGAGAACATCGATCTGCTGACGGCCAACGATCAGGTCAAGTTCGTGATCTGTTCGCGTGACGATTATGACTGGGCGGCTTCCAAGCTGATCCAATACGGCCTCGACCGCCGTGCCGGCGAAGTGCTGTTCTCGCCGAGCCATCATGACCTGAACGCCCGCGACCTGGCCGACTGGGTCGTGGCGGACAACCTGCCGGTACGCCTGCAATTGCAGTTGCATAAATACCTGTGGAATGACGAGCCGGGGCGCTGACATGACGGATCAAAAGCGCGCCGTCATCTTGCTGTCCGGCGGCCTTGACTCCGCCACCATGGTTGCCATGGCGCAGGCGCAAGGCTACCGCTGCTACACCATGAGCTTCGACTACGGCCAACGCCACCGCGCCGAGCTGGACGCCGCCGCGCGTGTCGCCCGTGACCTGAGTGTGGTCGAGCACAAAGTGATCGGACTCAACCTCAATGGCATCGGCGGCTCGGCTCTTACCGACAGCAGCATCGATGTGCCCGAGGCGCCCAGCGAAGGCATCCCGCTGACCTACGTGCCGGCGCGCAACACCGTGTTCCTGTCGCTGGCCCTTGGTTGGGCCGAAGTCTTGAATGCCCGTGACATCTTCATCGGCGTCAATGCACTGGACTACAACGGTTATCCGGACTGCCGTCCAGAGTACGTCGAGTCATTCGAGCGCATGGCCAACCTGGCGACCAAGGCTGGTGTGGAAGGGCAAAGATTTCGTATCCAGGCCCCGCTGCAGAACATGAGCAAGGCAGACATTGTGAAGGCTGGCGTAGGACTTGGCGTGGATTACGCGCTGACTGTTTCCTGCTACCAGGCAGACGATGCTGGCCGCGCTTGTGGGAAATGTGACGCTTGCCGACTGCGTGCAGAAGGCTTCCAAACGGCTGGAATTACAGACCCAACGCGTTATTTCTGATTTATTTCAAATAAGGTGTTGAATAATCCTTAGAAATCAGTATTATACGCGCCACAACACAGCGGGTCGTTAGCTCAGTTGGTAGAGCAGTTGGCTTTTAACCAATTGGTCGTAGGTTCGAATCCCACACGACCCACCATTTTTGGCGGTTTAGAAAATCCGGAAGGCCCACGCAAGTGAGGATTTCCGGGTTTTTTTTTGCCTTCTGAAAAAGCCGCCTGCACAGACGCGGCCGACTGCCGTGCATCGGCGGCCCTCAGCCAAACCGCCCGGTAATATAGTCCTCCGTCTGCTTCATCTGCGGCTTGGTGAAGATCTCGTCCGTATTCCCATACTCAATCAATTCCCCCATGAACATGAACGCGGTGTTGTCCGACACCCGCGCGGCTTGCTGCATGTTGTGGGTCACGATGATCACCGTGTACTGCGTCTTCAACTCTGTAATCAACTGCTCGATGCGCCCGGTCGAGATGGGGTCGAGCGCTGAGGTCGGTTCGTCCAGCAGTAACACCTGCGGTCGCAGGGCAATGGTGCGCGCGATGCACAGTCGTTGTTGCTGGCCACCCGAGAGGCTCTGCGCGCTCTGGTTGAGTTTGTCTTTCACTTCATCCCACAGGGCGCCGCCGCGCAAGGCTTGCTCGACGCGGTCATTCATTTCGCGCCGGGACAATTTTTCATGATGGCGCACCGCGTAGGCGATGTTGTCGAAGATCGACATTGGAAATGGCACGGGCTTCTGGAACACCATGCCCACATGGCTGCGCAGGCGGTTCATCGAGTAGCCGGGGGCGAGGATGTTTTCGCCATTGAGCAGCACTTCGCCACGCGCTTCTTGCTTGGGGTACATCGAGTAGATGCGGTTGAACACCCGCAGCAAGGTGGACTTGCCGCAGCCCGAGGGACCGATGATGGCGGTGATGCGCTTTTCCGGAATGTCGATGTCGATGGATTTCAGGGAGCGTTGGTTGTTGTAGAAAAACTCCAACCCGCGCACCTGGATTTTGGTTTTTTCGTGAGCAATGCCGATGGCGTCCATCAGTGAGACCTATTGCGTAAAAGAATCAGGCGGGATGCCAGGCTGAGTACCAGCACGAACAGCGTGAGGACCAATGCACCGGCCCACGCGAGCGCATGCCAGTCGTCGAACGGGCTCATGGCGTACTGGAAAATAACCACAGGCACACTGGCAATCGGCTTGAGCAGGTTGCTGCTCCAGAACTGATTGCCGAAGGCGGTGAACAGCAGCGGGGCCGTTTCCCCGGTAATCCTGGCCAGCGCGAGCAGGATGCCGGTGACCACGCCGGCTTTGGCCGCCCTCAACACGATCTGCAGCGTCAGCTTCCATTGCGGCACACCCAGTGCCAGGGCCGCCTCGCGCATGGTCGAGGGTTGCAGTTGGAGCATTTCATCGGTGGTGCGTACCACCACCGGTATTACCAGCAGGGCCAAGGCCAATGCCCCCGCGATGGCAGAAAAGCCGACCTGATGATTGGTCAGCAGGTTCAGCGGCAAGATGACGCCGGTGTAGATGAACAGCCCCAGCACAATTGACGGCGCGGACAGCAGGATGTCGTTGATGAACCGCACGGTAGTTCCCAGGCGCGAGTGTCGTGCGAACTCTGCCAACCAGATGCCCGCCATCAGCCCGATGGGTGTGCCGATCAGCAACGCGATAGCGGACATCAGTGCGCTGCCATAAAACGCATTGGCCAGGCCGCCTTCGGTGCCGGGCGGTGGGGTCATCTGGGTAAACAGGCGCAGGTTGAGCGCCTGGAAGCCGTTGATGATGGTCGTCACTAAAATCCACGCCAGCCACAGCAGGCCAAAGGCCGTAGCGCCGCAACTGAGGAACATGGCCACGCCGTTTTTAAGCGCGCGTTTTCGATAAAGGCGTTCGTTCGCGTTCATAGCCCTTCCTTACGCGACAGGCGCATCAGCATCAGCCGCGCCAACGCCAGCACGACGAAGGTCACGATAAACAGCAGGAAGCCCAAGGCGATCAGCGCCGAGCGATGCAGGTCGGTGTAGGCCTCGCTGAACTCGTTGGCGATGACGGACGCGATGGAACTGCTGGGCATCAGCAACGAGGCGGAAAACTGCTGGGCGTTACCCAGTACGAAGGTCACGGCCATGGTCTCGCCAAGGGCACGACCCAGGCCGAGAAAGATGCCGCCGACCACCGCCGACCGGGTGTAAGGCAAGACGATGTCCCACACCACTTCCCAGGTGGTGCTGCCCAAGGCGTAAGCGGATTCTTTCAATTGCGTCGGCACACTGCGAAACACCTCATGCATCACCGACGTGATAAACGGCATGATCATCACTGCCAGCACGATGCCGGCGGTCAGCATGCCAATCCCCAGCGGTGGGCCCTGGAACAGCGAGCCGACAAAGGGCAGGGCGCCCAGGTAGTCATTGATCAAGGGCGACAGGTGTTCGGCCATAAACGGCCCGAAAACGAACAGGCCCCACATGCCATAGATGATCGATGGAATACCAGCGAGCAATTCAATGGCTGATGCGACCGGCATCTTCAGCCAGGGCGGCGCGACTTCCGTGAGAAAAATCGCGATGCCGAAACTGACCGGGACGGCAATCAGCAAGGCCAGAAACGAGGTCACCAGGGTGCCGTAGATCGGCACCACGGCGCCAAAGTGGTTATTGACCGCATCCCACTCGGTGCTGGTGATGAAATCGAAACCAAAGGTCTTGAACGCCAGTGCGCCTCCCCAAAGCGTCGAGGCTGCAATGGCTGCCAGCAGCAGTAAGACCAACATGGCTGCGCCGAACAGTGTGCGTTTGAACCACAGATCGTGGCGTTGATCGCGGGCCGCGCGGCTGTCGCTCCTTGAGTCGCCGGCGTGAGTTGTCATAACCAGGGTTTGGACGCTTTCGTTCATATCAGATGTGCTCACCGCCTTCCTCAAGCAATGAGGAAGGCGGTCATAGGGCGAATCAGTTGGTGAAGTCAGACTTCCAGTAACCTTCGATTCGCGTCACCAGAGAGTCCGGCAATGCTACGTAGTCCAGTGCCGCTGCCTGTTGCTGACCTTTTTCCAGTGACCACTTGAAGAAGCTGAACGCCGCCTGGCTCTGCTCGGCGTTCTTGGGCTGCTTGTACATGATGATCCAGGTGGTGGCCGTAATTGGCCACGCGCCTTCGCCTGGCGCGTTGGTCATGATCAGGTTGAAGTCTTTGGCGTTGGCCCAGTCGGCGGTGTCTGCGGCGGCCTGGAACGCCTTGGCGTCAGGTTTGACGAACTTCCCCGAAGCATTCTTCAACTGGGCGTACGTCATCTTGTTCTGTAAGGCGTAGGCGTATTCCACAAAGCCGATGGAGTTTTTGATCTGCTTCACGTAGGCAGAAACGCCTTCGTTACCCTTGCCACCCACGCCGACCGGCCAGGGCACGGTGGTGCCGAAGCCGATCTTGGTTTTCCAGCTCTCGCTGACTTTGGACAGGTAGTTGGTGAAGTTGTACGAAGTGCCCGAGCCGTCGGAGCGGTGCACCACGGTGATGTTCGCCACCGGCAGGTTCAAGCCGGGGTTGAGCGCGGCGATTGCCGGGTCGTTCCAGGCCTTGATGTCACCGAGAAAGATCTTCGCCAGGACGTCACCATCGAGTTTCAACTGGCCTGCGGCCACACCTTCGACGTTCATCACCGGCACGATGCCGCCAATCACGCTGGGGAACTGGCCCAGGCCGCCGGCTTTGAGTTCATCGGCGGACAGCGGCGCGTCAGAGGCGCCGAAGTCAACGGTGGCCGCCTTGATTTGGGCGATACCGCCGCCGGAGCCGATTGACTGGTAGTTGATGCGGTTGCTGGAGTTCTTGCTGTAGTCCTGTGACCACTTGGACAGCACCGGGTAGACGAAGCTCGACCCGGCACCGGTAACGTCAGTGGCGTGGGCCACGCCGCTCAGGCACAGGGCGGTCAACAAAACGGACAGACTTTTTTTGCTCGGCAACATCACGACAACACCTCAAGGAAGGGGTAAGTGGATAGGTCCACCTGTCTAAGACGTGACGATTTAATTCCTGGGATGTGTCTGTTTAATGACGGTTTGGCTTTATGAAGAAACATTTAGAAATGTTTACCCCGGTGAAAAGGGCTTAACGTTTTCCACCGGGGCATTGCTGCTTAGTTGACGTCCTGATCAATCCCCGCCTGCAATTGCTGGCTGTCACTGTGCCCGCCTACCCGCAGCGGCCCAAGGTTGATGGCTTGATCCTTACGTGTGGCGTCGTCCTGTTTCTGGGTTAATTCGTCCTTGGCGCCCAGCACCAGGTTGACCGGTGATTTTGAAACGTTCAGCCCGACATCGACGCGATAATCGCTGCCTGCCAACGTCGTTGCCTTCACCTTGGAACCGCCCAGATCGACGTTGCCTGCCGGCGCGCTGATCCGTGCGCCGGTCAGGTGCGTTTCACCGCTCACCTGCAGATTGACGCCCTGAGTACCCCGGATACCGGACGCTTGAGCGACGCTGTCTTTGGCGACACGGCTGACATCCAGGTTCAAGGTCGGGGTGTAGGTGGTTTTACCGCTCTTGTCACCGAACAGCACGCTTTCTGCGGTATCAGCCACCGAGCTGCCAGGGGTGTTCTTGCCACTGACGGCAACGCTGTCACTGGTTTTTGGCCAAACCTTATCCTTGAGGTTGGACAGGTGAGAGCCCAAAGCATCCTTCTTGTCCGCGAGGTACGTCTTGGCTTTGTCGACGCGGGTACCGATCGCTCCACGGGGTTGCGGGTTCACGTCGTAGCTGTCGCTACGGGTGAGTTTCTCGCCCAGGCGCTCCTTGGCGTTGGCCACGTTTTCCCTGGCCGAAGCGAGGTGTTCGGTGCCCTTGTCGACGGCGTTCTCCAGCTTTTCGCGGTGCTTGTCGAAGGCGCCCTCGGCCTTGGCTTGCACCTTGTCCTTGAGCGGCCCGGTGGTCTTGGCCAGTTTGTTGACCACGCCGGGCTGGTTTTTCTCGACGTCGAGCTTGGCATCGACATTGACCTGAGTACTGCTGATGTGGTCCTGGCGACTCTCGACCACCAAGTCCCCGCCAACCTTGCCGCTCACCTGACCCGCTTCGATCCGTGCGCCAGCCAGGTGGGTATCGCCGGCACTGTTGATCGTCACGCTATCTGCCTTGATCAGGCTGTCGTGCTGTGCAGTGCTTTGCAGGTGATCCACATCGACCTTGGCCCGGGCATTGATGCCAAGTTGGGTCTTGGGTGTGTCGTGCTCACCGGCATCGGCCAGGGTGGTCTTGCCGCCACTGCCGCCCGCGCCGAGGGTGACGCCCCAGCTGTCATGGGCCTGAGTGGACTGCGCCGACTCTTGCAGGACGCCGCCGTTTTGCGCGTCGAGTTTGACGCTGGCAGCGGTGATCTGCGTGCCTTGCAAGTGGATGGCATCCTTCGCATCCGCGCCGCTGGCGAGGCTGACCTTGCCGTTGCTGTGCAACTGCCCAACGACTGCGGTCTGATCGTTTTCGGCGACCTTGCCGATGTTGAAGTTGGCGCTCAGGTTGCCGGTCTTGCCGCTGCTTTCGGCACTGCTGGTCTTGCCGGCACCGACGGTCAGGCCGCCGCCCAGGTTGCTGCCGTTACTCACGTGGGTGTCGGTTGCCGCTTGCAGGTCCAGCTTGCCGCCGGAAGTCAGGCTGATATCGCCGGTGTTGGCGGTGCTGCTGCCGACCTGGGTGCCTTGCAGGGTCATGTCGCCGCCGCTGCTGAGTGCGACGGGCCCGCTGCCCTGAAGCGTCGCGACACGTGCCTGGCTGTCGCGGGTGTCCAGTTGCTTATGGTCCAACTGCACACCGGCACCGAGGTTGACGTTTGTGCCGTTCGCGCCTGGCGCCGTGCCCACGGTCAATGAACCATTGCCGCGCAGACTGCTGCTGGTTTCGCTCTGGGTATCGTTGGCCTGATTGAGCGCCAACTCACCCCCCGCCTTGAGGTTGATGCCCGCCTGGCCACCGTTGAACTGGCTGCCCTCATAACGTGCATCGCCCTTGGCCTCGATGTTCACGCCTTGGGTGGCGGCGTAGCTGCCGACCACCGCCGTGCTGGCGGTTTGGCGCACGTCGCTGCTGCCGCCTGTGCCGCTGCCGCGTAGGTTCAGGTCTTCACCGGTGGTGGTGTAGCCCCGCACGCCCGTCTTGGCGTCCACGCCTTGCTCGCTGCTGCTGTGGGTATTGGCCGCCGCCGTGGCGACATGCTCGCCGGCATCGATCTTCAGGCCGCCATCGGTGGCGCGGTATTGAGTGCCTTCATCCTGCAACTTGTTGGCAACATTGACCTGCACCGTGGCACCACTGAACTGGCTGACCACGGCCGTGCTGTCCTGCTGTGTGCGACTTTTGCTGGTATGACCGACTTCCACATCCAGCCCGACATTGGGTTGCTCGAAGGCATCAAGCAAACCTGGCTGATGGAATTTGGCCTGGGCCATGCCTTCGATCGCTTTTTCGATAGGCCGGGTGACACCTTTGTATTCGACATTGGCGCCGACATCGGCGGTCCAACCGTTCTCCTTGTGGGTGCTGGTCTCGCTGTTGTGCGCCGCCTGGTTATCGACCTGACCTGCATTGACCACTAACTCGGCACCGGCCTGCACCTGCGCGCCCTGGCTGGTGAGGGTGTTGCCGGCGTTGAGGGTCAGTTTGCCGGCCGCCGCGACGTTGCTGGTTTGCGCGGTGGTTGTACTGCGGGTGTCATTGCTGCTCTGGTGGCTGAACTGCGCGCCGTTGCCGGCGCGGTCAAGGCCTGCGGTGTAGTAGACGCCGCCGCCGATGGTGGTCTGGTCGGTGTCGCTGTGAGTGCTGTCATGGGCCGACAGCAGTTCGACGTTTTTGCCGCTCAAGGTCGCATCGCCCTCGGTGGCCTTGAGGTCGGAGCCCTTGATGCTTACGTCGCCACCGGCCGTAACGGCCACGCTGCCGCCGCTGAGGCTGGACGCCTGCTGTTGCGTGGTGTCGGTCTTGTTGGTGTGCTGCTGGTCTTCGTAGCTCACGCCCGCGCGGTACTGGCGGGTGCCATCGGCGGTTTCCCTGGCGTAGCCCTCGAAGCCTCGGGTGTGGGTGCTGGTGGTGTCGTGGGAGGTGTTTTCAGCAGCAGTGACCTTGATATCACCCTTGGCATCCGCCTGCAGTTCACCGGCGGCGGACACGTGTGAGCCACTGACGTGGATGTCCTTGGCGCTTTGCAGCTTGAGGTTGCTGTCCGAGCGCAGGTTGCTGGCAACCACGGTGCTGTCCTTGAGGTTCTGGCGGCTTTCATCCTTGGAGATGCCGAAGAATTTGCTGTCCTTGCTGTAGCTATTGTCGTGGGACGTGTCTTGTACGCCGTCGATCACCAGCGAACCTTTGTCGCTGATCACGCTGGCCTGTTTGCCGCCACGGGCCTGGCTGCCGCTGATGCGCACCTCATCCGCCTTGACGATCAGCTTGCCGTCGGCGTTGACCTTGCTGCCGGTGTTCAAGGTTTTGCCTTTATCCCCGTCGCCGTTTTTGCCGAAGAAGCTGCCACCTGTCAGGTCGCCGGAGTACGCGGTATTACTGCTGCGCTGAGTGCGGCTGGCGCTGGTGATGTCCACTTGGCGGGCGGCCAATTGGAGGTCACCCGGTGTTTTCAGCTCGGCGCCTTGCAATTGCAGTTTCTGCTGGCTGGTCAGCTCCAGGGCCTTGCCGGCCTTGAGGCTGCTGGTGACGCTGCGCTGTTCGCTGCTGGAGGTGTCCCAGTTGGCTTTCCACAGGTGCTTGCGATGATTGCCCTGATCGCGTGTTTCATGGGTTTCGGTGGCAGCGATCACCTGAAGGTCGGCGCCGCTGTTGACGTGTAAAGCAGCCCCCGCTTCCACGTTGCTGGCTTTGATCTCGGTTTTGGCGCCGGACGAGAGCGCTGCGTCCTGTTGCGCTACGACCTTGTTGCCGTGCTGGCGCGAGTCCTTGTCGGTGGTGGTGCGGTCATAGGTTTCATAGGTGAACAGGAAGTTGCTGTTGTCCCACTGTTCACGCTTTTCCTGGAGCTTGCGGCTTTCCAGGCTGCCAAGCGTCAGGTTGCGGCCGGCGTCGAGTTTGACGTTGCGCGCGCTGACATCGGTGGCGGCCAGGCTCAGGTCCTTGGCGCTGTGCACGTCGACATCGCCCTGGCGGCTTTGCACGCTCGCGCGGGTGGCGTCGAGGCTGTTGGCGTGGACTTGGCCGCTGATATCGAGGTCGCCGGCCGAGCTGATCTTCACCCCATCACGCCCCTCCACGTTTACGGCACCCACGCGCACGCCGGCGCCGTCGGCGGTGCTGACGATGTTGATGCGCCCGGCCTGCATCGCCCCGAACAGACGGGCGTCGATACGCTGGTCCTGGGTTTTGCTGGCCGGGTCTACCTGGCGCACCTGGCCGCTGGCGTAGTCGACCTGGTTGCGGCCGACGGTGAGGTTCAATTGATCACGCGCACTCAGGCGACCGTCGCTGTCGATGCGCGGCGCGATCAGGTTGATCGAACCCTCGCGGTTTTGCAGGCCCTGGCCTTGTACCGTCAGCTGGCCACGGGCATCACGGGTGTTCAAGGCTTGCAGCTTGCCGTCGTTGAGTTCAGGGCGGCCCACCACCAGGCTGGCATTCGGGGTGTTGATGAAACTGCCGCCGTTGACAGAGATGCCGTTAGGGTTGGCCAGCACATAGTCGGCCGCCCGGCCAAAAATCTCCTGGGCGCCGTTGAGGGTTGAGGCGTTGCGGCTGATCACTTCGTTGAGGATTACGCTCGCCGCCTGGCCCTGGAACTGCGGGTTGGCTGCCAACTGCCCGGCGAGTTGGGATTGGCCGGCCTGCAAGGCGTTGTTCAGCACGACGCCCTGGCGGTCGACGTTGTAGTCCAGAAACTGGTTATGGGACAGGCCACCGGCATTCGGCGCGACGATGTTGATGATCGGCACGCCCCCCTGGTTTTGCAGTTGCGGCGTACCGCCGGGCCCTTCGACGACGGTCAACCCTGCGGCCACCACCAGTTGCGGCAGCAGAAACAGGCTGGCGATGGCCCAGCGCAGTCTGCCTTGAGGTGAAAGGTGAAACGTATGTGTGTCAGTCGGCATAAATAATTTCGCTCTGTGTTGGCTGATCCGCGACGTGCGTTGTTCGTTGCAACGCTGCTGTGGTGGTCAGGGATTACGGTTATTTCAGGCTAAACAGATATCGGCTCATATTTGCAGGCTCAGGCGCGTCAGCCACACATCCGGCTCCTGGGCAAAACCTGCGGGGGTGTTGAGGTTGTGTTGGTAATCGAGGTCGAGCTGCACGTTCTTCCAGCTCAGGTTGAGCCCGGCACTGGCAGCGCTCAGGCGTTGGCCTTGGGCGCCGTGTTCGCGTTTGACCCAGCCGTTGTCCAGGCCCAGGCGTGGCGTGATCTTGACCGCCAGGTCGCTGTTGAGCGGCAGGCGCAAGGTGTTGCGCCATACCGCGCCGATGGCTCCCGACGCGCTGTTTTCGCGGTAGCCACGCACGGCCGAGTCGTCGGTGCCCAGCAGTTGTTCAATGGCGGGCAGCGTGTCCGGGCTGTATTGCGCCGACAGCTGGCTCTGCCACTGCCACGGTTGGCCCAGCCATTGGCCGTTGCGCCATTGAGTCAGGTTGGCGCGGTACTTGTGGAATTGCGCCTGGGGCAGGTTTTTCTGCACGTGGTCGGCATCGCGATCGGCGCCGAACCAGGTCAGGCCTTGGGCGTAATTGACGTCGAGGTTCCACACCGCGCTGTTGAGCCAGAACAGATTCACGCCGGCCTCGGCCACGGTCAGCGTTGGGCTCTGGATGCCCAGGCGAACCTTTTGCAGGTAGCTGTCGACGTCCTTGTAGGCCAGTTGCAGGTTGGCGCTGAGTTGATGGCCCTGGTCGCGCCACAACACCCGGTCGGTGCGCAAGCTGACCTGATCGGTGCGGCCGCTGTTATAAAACGTGGCGCTGCTGAGCTTGAAGGGCGAGCGGTATTCGGCATGGCTGGCGAACAGGCTGTAGGTCCAGTAGCCGTAAGGGATGGAATAAAACAGGCTGTTGCTGCGGCTGTAGCGCGGGCCGTGATTGAGCGTGTCGCTGAAGCTCAGGTTGAGCGAATCGTTGAGTTCCAACGGGCTGTCCAGGCTCAGGCTGATGGCATTGCGATCACGGCCGGTGCCGGCGCTGCCGAGGTTATCCACACCCAGTCCGAGCCCCCAACGCGAGGCCGTGCTGCGCGAGTGCAGGATGATTCGCGATGCGCCAGGTTCGCTGCCAGGGGCGATGTCGGCGGTGAGGTCCACCGAGCGCAGGCGATTGAGCTGGTCCAGGCCTTGTTCCAGGTCGCGCAGGTTCAGCGGCTTGCCGAGCATCCCGGGAAACGCTCCGCGTAACGACACGGGCAGGCTCTGGTCAGTCAATTCGACGGCTTCGACGTAGCCTTCTTCGACGTGAATATCCAGCGGGTGCCCAGCGGCCGGCGTGCTGATCAGGTACGGGCGGCTGGCGATGTAGCCGGCCTCAGCGTACAGGCGGGTAATCTCGGCCAACAGGCGGTTGATCTGGGTGACGCCCATGCAGGCGGCCACATAGGGTTCGACGTGTTTGTTCAGCTCAGCGTTACTGAACAAGGTCACACCGGCCACGCGTGTACCGCGCAAGGACCAACAGCGTTGGTCTTTGGCGACCCCCTCAGGCAAGGCCGGTGTGGCTGGTTGCGCGCCGAAACTGCCTCTTTGTATCTGCCGCTGGCGTTGCTCGAGTTGCAGTTGTTGCAAGTCGCGCTGCTGTTGTTGCTGCAGGCGCAGGGCTTCCTGACCGAGCTGCGGTCCCTCGGCGGCGGCCACCGGCAGCGCACACAGGCAGAGCAGGGCGGCGCCTATTTTCTGGATACAACACGGGCGATTGGTTGAGGGCTGATTCGGCACTCGACATCCTTAACGTAGAAATACACTCGATTCATGCCCATCGAGCCAAACCATCAACTCGGGGACTTGCCGCACTTGAGTTATCAATAAACGGTTTGTTACATCGTCTGTAGGATTTATTACGTAAAACGTGAGGAATGCCGCGTTATTCAGCAAAAAAATGCACAAAGGTGGTGCGCAGGTGCCCTGTGGGCACCTGATGGGGTTGGTTTTGCGGGTTCTTTCGTATTAACGGAGTGGTGCGAGGTTTTTGATTGTTGCGAAATAACGGTTTAATCGGCGTGTTTATACAAGCGGCTCAGGCTCAGTCTTGTGGAATCAGGTTCAGGCGGCTCTTGACCACTTTGTGCAGCTGCACTGCCAACGCCTCGGTGGAATAGGGTTTTTGCAGCAGCACAAAGCGTTGCGCTTCTTCCTGGGCGATGCGTGCGTATTCATCGTTGTAGCCTGTGGTCAGTACCACGGGGAGCCACGGGTAGAGGGCTTCGATCGCGTCGAGCAACTCCAGCCCGCTCATGCCTGGCATCGAGATGTCGGAGAACACCACTTGGAAGCTCTCCGGGTTGGGCGCCAGGGCGTCGAGTGCACTGTTGGCATCGGGCACCCACAGCACTTTAAAACCCATTTGCTCCAGAGTCTGCGAGGTGTAGAGGCCGACGTCGGCGTTGTCCTCGACCATCAGCACGCACAAGTCGCAAGCAATCGGGGCGCACTGGTTTTCCGGGGTGGCTGACGTCACGCCCGCCTCGACTTCAGGCAAGTACAAAACAAACTGGCTGCCTTTGCCGCATTCGCTCTGCACCAGGATTTCACCCCCCGATTGTTTGGCAAAACCGTACACCTGTGACAACCCCAAGCCGGTGCCCTGGCCGATGCCCTTGGTGGTGTAGAACGGTTCGAAGATTGCGTCGAGCTTTTCCGGCGCGATGCCTGAACCGGTATCGCTTAGCTCAATGGTCACGTAGTCGGCGACACGTACCGGATGGGCACGCACCGAAGGGAGCCAGTTGGCCGTCGCCACGTTGATCGACAATTGGCCATTGCCAGCCATGGCATCGCGTGCGTTGACCACCATATTCACCAGGGCGGTCTCGAACTGGCTTTCATCGGCGTTGATAAAGCGCGGTTTCTGCGGCACCTCGATAGTGACCTTGATGCGTGAACCGGTCAGGCTGTCCATCATTTCGCCCACCCGTAATACGCTGTCGCCGACGTTGAAGACTTCCGGGCGCAGGGCCTGGCGGCGGGCGAATGTCAGCAGCTGCGCCGTCAGGCGGGCGGCACGGTCCACGGTATTGGCGATGGCTTCCACATACTTGATGCGCCGTACTTCGCTCAGCGAAGGCGTTTTGAGCAAGTCGGCACAGGACTTGATCACTGTCAGCAGGTTATTGAAATCGTGTGCGACGCCGCCGGTGAGTTGGCCAATCGCTTCCAGTTTCTGTGATTGACGCAGGGCGTCTTCCGACAAGCGCAAGGCTTCCTTGGCCTCTTCCTCGGCCTGGATATCACGGCCCACCGCGTGGATGTAGTCGCTGTCGGGCACAGCGGTCCAGGCGATCATGCGGTAGCTGCCATCCTGGTGGCGGTAACGATTCTTGAAGTTGGGAAAGTTCTTGCCATCTCCCAGGCGGCTGACCGCCGATGACGAGACGGCCAGGTCGTCCGGGTGCACCAGGGCCAGCAATTGACTGCCCACCAGGTCGTGTTCGGTGTGACCGAGCATGCGTGTCCAGGCCGGGTTGACGGCAGAGATAACACCGTCGAGCTGAGCGACCAGCATCAGGTCCGGCGACAGACGCCAGATACGGTCGCGATCACGGGTACGCTCCACCACCCGCTGCTCCAGGGATTCATTGAGTTTACGCAGTGACTCTTCGGCTTCACGCAGGGCGGTGATATCACGGGAGACGCAGAGGATCTGCTCCGGCCGGCCGTCGCTGTCCAGGATCGGACTGACCTGCACATGCCACCATTTCAGGTTGCCGGCCAAGGTTTGGGCGGGGCCGATAAAGCTCGCGCTGTCACCGTTTTGGGCAGCCTGCACGGCGGCCTTGGCATCCAGGTTTCCCTGGTCCTGCCAGAAGTCGGGCCAGGGGCAGCCGCGGATGCTGTTGAAGTCGCTGACTTCCATGATTTTCTGGCCACCTTCACTCATGAAGGTGAGGCGGGCGTCCAGGTCCAGGACTTTGATGCAATCGTTGATGCTGGCCAGCACGCGCTCGGTGAACGCTTCGTTTCTACCCAAGCCAGTGGTGGCCAGCTCGCTTGCGCCGCCTTTGATGGGATTGGGCGCGTGACTTGCATCGGGGCCCATCCCGACGGTGCTATTCATTTGAGTTTGGCCGAATGCGTTAAATGGCCTTCATCATGTCATTACGATACCTATCCCACCAGCGACTTGAGCGTGATTACACGGGCGTGTGCTCAATAAACCGCGGGCAGACTTGAAAGAAGAACCGATCAAGGTTCGCCAGACCCCACCAGCATGTGGCCTGACCTGCGACACCAGGTATGAAAACAGCGCCAATGATCTTGGCGGTTCGGTGACTTACCGGTTCTGTTCTGCGCAACACGGCAAAGAGCCGGTTTTTTGGCATGGCTCTTTGCTATTTATTTCGGCTTCAATGCTGTCAATGCCGATGCGTCTTGGTTAAATTGAATACTACTCAGCTTT
Organism: Pseudomonas sp. M5A4_2d; assembly: GCF_053345295.1. Lineage (NCBI taxonomy): Bacteria > Pseudomonadati > Pseudomonadota > Gammaproteobacteria > Pseudomonadales > Pseudomonadaceae > Pseudomonas > Pseudomonas sp. M5A4_2d. The sequence goes on from NZ_JBKEZW010000009.1 coordinate 232,210, forward strand.
CAAGACACGGACTGTCATGACTACGCTAACGCCTATCATCGCTACCAATCCCCTCATCGTTCGCGCGGCCACCACGCCGTCGCCGGCCACCGTGGCGAACACTGTCGATGTCTCACCGGTTCGGCCCTCTGCGGTGGTCAGCCTCGGCAATCCAGCGGCTGATGTCGTCGATATCTACTCTCGAGACGGGCAGATGCCCGGCCAGGAAACGGTGCGGGCCTGGGAAAACAGCAGCCAGGATGGAGTGACCAGGGCCATCAACAGCAGCTTTAATTCGATCTCCACGGCCAGTCGCTACAGCGGCCTGGGCGCGGCGTTGGTGGATCAATTCACCCAGGGCGGCGGTGTCGGTATTTCACAGTCCGTGCTCAACACCACGGCTGCCCGGGCCGGGGACGCCGGCGCGATCAAGACCGACCAGACGGTACTGCACAACAAGGCCGACAATCAGGTCAGCCTCAGCATCAAGACCGCCAGCGGCAAGACAGTCACCTTCAGCCTGTCCAGCCAGAAAGATGGCCTGGGTGTGCAGGCCACGGTAGAGGGCGGCGACTTGACGGCTGATGAGCTCAAGGCCGTCGGTCAATTGGGCAGTGCCTTCCAGGCCTCGGTGGACGGGCTGACCGCCGTGCCGCCAAAACTCGATCTGAGCAAGTTGACCCAGTTCGATACCCAGGTGCTGGCTTCCGTCGACCTCAATGCCAACCTGAAGGCCCTGGACGGCAAGGACCTGAGCCTGGCTTTTCATGCCGACAGTCAGAGCCGTACCACACGAATGAGTGGCCCGGCCGGTAACATTGATCTGGCAGTGGACCTCAAAAACGCGACGATCCTTGGCGATGCCAAACAACAAGCCAAGGCGCTGAAAACCTACCTTGCCCAATTTGACCGGGTGCAACAGCGCGGCAGTGCCAATGCGGACTTGATGGCAATATTCAAGGACGCATTCAGCGCCATGAACAGCAACTATCCACAAGGCACGACCGCTCCCGCCGCCTTGAGCAACAACTCAAGCGACAAAGGCCTGTTGACTGGCCTGGCTGACTTCAAAGCCTCGATCCAGCAGGCTGTTGACGCTACCAACCCAATGCGCCCGTCGGAAGTCGATAGCTTTTCCTACAACGTGTCGCAGAAAACCCAGGTCAACGGGCGCAGTACCGCAGATCGTAGCGTTACCCAGCACCAGCAGTCGGCGCTTTCTGCGAACTTCCACACCAGCCTCAACGGTGGCAAACCGCCGGTTTTTGACGGCAACCGTGAATCGCAGAACTACCTGTATGTGCAAGTGCAGGACAAGGCCAGCAGTACGGCGAGCTTCGCCTACAAAGATGGCCAACTGGCCAGCGCGTCTGTCTCGCAAACGGCTGTACAGAACACCCATACGCAGAAATATGTGATGGCCAAGCTGGTAGAGGACACCGTGGTGCCGAAGGAGGGCTCATCCAGGCGCGACTACCTGGCGTTGCTTGAGCACGCGGCCCAGGAAAGCAAAAAATCCAAGGATGCGCTGGAGCAGTCAACGCTAAAGGATGCGTTGGCGAGCCTGCATGACTCGGTGATGCTGCAGGAAGACCCTTCCGTACTGCAGCGCTGACACCGGTTGGAAAACGGGAAACCCCTGCGTCGGGTTTCCCGTTTTTTTTTGCCCGACCGATGCACCTGTGAATGCCAGATTAGGCTTTTGAATCCATTCGATATTCTGTAGCCTTGCGCAGCTTCACCCGTGCTTGATGAACACAATCACTTCGTCCGGCGGCGCCCGAAGGGCTCCAGAGCCGGTGGTACACTCGACTTTCGCGCAACTGCGCCTGCAGGTCTTGCGAACATGACGCAAATTTCCGAACGCCTACTGGTTCAAGCTCACCTCGACGCCAAGCAGCCCAAGGCCCTCAGCGCCGAAGAAGAGGCGAGCCTGCGTGTCGCCATCGCCGCCGAGCTCAAGGCTCAAGACGCGGTGCTGGTTGCCCACTTTTATTGCGACCCGGTGATTCAGGCCCTGGCCGAAGAAACCGGCGGCTGTGTCTCCGATTCCCTGGAAATGGCGCGCTTCGGCGCTGCCCACCCGGCCAAGACCGTATTGGTTGCCGGTGTGCGGTTCATGGGCGAGACCGCCAAAATCCTCACCCCCGAAAAACGCATCCTCATGCCCACCCTGGAAGCCACGTGTTCCCTGGACCTGGGCTGCCCGGTGGATGAGTTTTCGGCATTTTGCGACCAGCATCCCGAGCGCACCGTGGTGGTCTACGCCAACACCTCGGCGGCGGTCAAAGCCCGGGCGGATTGGGTCGTGACCTCCAGCTGCGCACTGGAAATCGTCGAAAGCCTGATGGACAACGGCGAGACAATTATCTGGGGCCCGGACAAGCACTTGGGCACCTACATCCAGCGCCAGACCGGCGCGGATATGTTGCTGTGGGACGGGGCGTGCATCGTCCACGAGGAGTTCAAGTCCAAGCAGCTTGAAGACATGAAGGCGCTGTATCCGGACGCGGCGATTCTGGTACACCCGGAGTCGCCGACCGCGGTGATCGAGCTGGCGGACGCGGTGGGCTCCACCAGCCAGCTGATTGCCGCCGCACAGCGTTTGCCGAACAAGACGTTTATCGTGGCGACCGACCGCGGCATTTTCTACAAGATGCAGCAGTTGTGCCCGGATAAAGTCTTCATCGAAGCGCCTACTGCCGGCAACGGCGCGGCGTGCCGCAGTTGCGCGCACTGCCCGTGGATGGCGATGAACACGCTGGAGCGCACGCTGCAGTGCCTGCGTGAGGGCAGTAATGAGATCTTCGTCGAGCCGTCGGTGATTCCACACGCCGTGCGCCCGTTAAAGCGCATGCTGGACTTCACCCAGGCTGCGCGCTTGAAGCTCGCCGGCAACGCCTGACCCAAGCTGTAAATACGGTCAAAATTGTGGGAGCGGGCTTGCTCGCGAATGCGGTGGTTCAGCCACCAGATATATCAACTGACACTGCGCATTCGCGAGCAAGCCCGCTCCCACATTTGAATCTCCACTATTCAGCGTTTATTTCTTCTGCTTCGGAATCCGCACCAGTTGGGTATCCGAATAAATGTCATGCCAGCTGCGTTTCTGTTTATCAAACAGCGACCAGATAAACCCCAGCCCCACGCACAACCACGACGCAATCGACACCACAAACCGCAACAGCGCCTGCCACAGGCTGATGCGTGAGCCGTCGGCGTTCTGTACGCGCACGCCCCACACCTGCATGCCCAGCGTCTGCCCGGAATGGGTCCAGAATTTGGCAAAAAAACCAAACAATACAAAAAACAAAATCGTCGACAGCAGCGGGTCGCCGTCCAGCGCGCCGGATTCGGTGAGCGTGCGCATCTTGGCTTCGCCGATAAACGCCATCCACACCATCTTGTAGATAAACGCCGTGACGATCAGCAGGGCCGTGCACAACAGAAAGTCATAGAACATCGCTGCCAGACGACGGCCCAGGCCGACGGCGGGAAACTCGCCTTGGGGGCTCAGCAGGGGTTTGGACATGGCAGTTTCTCTTGAGAAAAAAGCCATTTTACGGATAAACGCTTATAAAAAAGCCCCTGATGTCACCATCAGGGGCTTTTTGTCGCAGCAGGGATCAGCCTTCTGCTTGTACTTCGTCAGCCTGCATGCCTTTCTGGCCCTGCACTGCGATGAAAGTCACCTTCTGGCCTTCTTTGAGGCTCTTGAAGCCGTTGCCCTGAATAGCGCGGAAATGGACGAACAGATCCGGACCGCTTTCTGGAGTGATAAAACCAAACCCTTTCTCGTCGTTAAACCACTTGACGGTACCGCTCTGACGATCAGCCATTTTCTTATTTCCTTGACGCTAAAAATTAATGACAGCCCCTTTCACATGAAAGAGTACTGGGCTGGGTTGCAGGAAAGTAAGAGACGTCGAACGGGTTGTAGCAAACTTTGGCTACTGCCCAGGTCCAGGTTCAAAGCGACCCATGCAAACACAGTGAGCAAACTCTACGCCAACTAATGGAGAAAAAACAAGCCCTGGCAAAAGCCCAGCGTTTGCTTGGCTTCATGGCTGTTTGATCAACAATATGGAACCTGCTTATTCGATAGAGTTGATCACTTGTTATCGGTGGGCCCCTATTAGATTGACTATCGCGGATGCACTGTTTTATGGCGGTTGCGTTACAGTTTAGTGCACGTTAACGCAACCGCGTTACTTATAGGAACAGTCAATCAGCCACGATAGTAACGCTGCGGTACAAATGGCATTTTACTTACACGCAGTGGCACCTTTTTCCCACGTACCAACGCAGACACTTCGGTGTCGAGTGCAATAAACGCACTGTCCAGGTAACCCATGGCAAGCGGGCCGCCCAACGTCGGGCCGAAGCCACCGCTGCACACGCTACCGATCACGGTGCCGTGTTCATCGACGATTTCAGCGCCTTCACGCACAGGAGTGCGTTCCTGTGGCAGCAGGCCGACACGCTTGCGGCTCACACCGGCTTGCTGTTGGCTGAAAATGCGCTCGGCACCCGGGAAACCACCGGCACGTGCGCCGTCGGCACGGCGGGCCTTGGAGATCGCCCACAGCAGGCTGGCTTCGATGGGGGTGGTCTCGGTGTTCATGTCGTGGCCGTACAGGCACAGGCCCGCTTCCAGGCGCAGCGAGTCGCGGGCGCCCAGGCCGATGGCTTGCACTTCGGCTTCGGCCAGCAGGCTGCGCGCAAGGCTTTCGGCGTTGGCGGCCGGCACCGAGATTTCAAAACCGTCTTCGCCCGTGTAACCGGAGCGGCTGACGTAGCAGTCCACACCCAACAGGCGCAGGCTGGCGAACTGCATGAATGTCATCTTGGTCACTTCAGGGGCCAGGCGCGCCAGGACCTTCACGGCCGCCGGGCCTTGCAGGGCCAGCAAGGCGCGCTCTTCGAACAGCGGCTCAATGGTGCACTGGTCGCCGATATGTTTGCGCAGGTGCGCCAGGTCCTGGTCCTTGCAGGCGGCGTTGACCACCAGGAACAGTTCGTCGTTACCCAGGTTGGCCACCATCAGGTCGTCGAGAATGCCGCCCTGGTCGTTGGTGAACATGGCGTAGCGCTGCATGCCGACCGGCAGGTCGATGATGTCGACGGGCACCAGCGTTTCCAGGGCTTTGGCGGCATTGGCGCCGGTCAGGCGGATTTGGCCCATGTGGGACACATCGAACAACCCGGCGTGTTCACGGGTGTGCAGGTGTTCTTTCATCACGCCCAGCGGGTATTGCACCGGCATGTCGTAGCCGGCGAAGGGCACCATGCGCGCGCCCAGTTCGAGGTGCAGGGCGTGCAATGGGGTTTTCAACAGGGTTTCGGTGGACATGTTCAGCTCCTGAAAAACGTGCGGACGCGCTTGTAGGCGTCAGCACTCGATAATGTTGACCGCCAAACCGCCACGGGCGGTTTCCTTGTATTTGCTTTTCATATCGGCGCCGGTCTGGCGCATGGTGCGGATGACTTTATCCAGCGAGACGAAGTGCTGCCCGTCACCGCGCAAAGCCATCCGCACCGCATTGATCGCCTTGACCGAGCCCATTGCATTGCGCTCGATGCACGGCACCTGCACCAGCCCGCCAATCGGGTCGCAGGTCAGGCCGAGGTTGTGCTCCATGCCGATCTCGGCGGCGTTTTCCACTTGGGACACGCTGCCGCCCAACACTTCGCACAACGCGCCGGCCGCCATCGAGCAGGCCACGCCGACTTCACCCTGGCAGCCGACTTCGGCCCCGGAGATCGACGCGTTTTCCTTGTACAAAATGCCGATGGCGGCGGCGGTGAGCAGAAAGCGCACCACGCCGTCCTCATTCGCGCCGGGGATAAACCGCATGTAGTAATGCAACACGGCCGGCACAATCCCGGCTGCGCCGTTGGTGGGCGCGGTCACCACGCGGCCGCCATTGGCGTTTTCTTCGTTGACCGCCAGTGCGTACAGGTTGACCCAGTCGAGCACCGACAGCGGATCGCGCAGCGCCGATTCCGGGTTCTTGCACAGCTGGCGATGCAGGGCGGCGGCGCGGCGCTTGACCTTCAAGCCGCCGGGCAAAATCCCTTCGTTGCGACAGCCGGCGTCGACGCAGTCCTGCATCACTTGCCAGATTTTCAATAGACCGGCGCGGGTTTCCGCTTCCGGGCGCCAGGCACTTTCATTGGTCAGCATCACCTGGCTGATCGACAGCCCGTAGGTGGCGCAATGCCCCAGCAAGTCCTTGGCGTGCTTGAAGGGAAAGGTCAGCGGCGTGGTGTCTTCGACAATGCGGTCGGCGCCGGCGGCATCTTCATCCACCACAAACCCGCCGCCGACCGAGTAGTACTCACGGCTGCGAATCTGGATACCCGCCGCATCGAAGGCACGAAAAATCATGCCGTTGGGATGGTAGGCAAGGGGTTTGCGAATCATCGCCAGGTGTTCTTTCTCATTGAACGCAATGCTGTGTTCGCCGAGCAGGTTCAAGCGACCGTCGCTGCGCATTTGCGCGAGGCGTGCAGCCACGGTTTCAGTATTGACGGTGTCCGGGTGTTCGCCTTCCAGGCCCAGTAGCACGGCCTTGTCACTGCCGTGGCCTTTGCCGGTGGCGCCCAGCGATCCATAGAGTTCCACCTTGATGCCGGTGGTGGCGCTCAGCAGGTTATCGCGCTTGAGGCCTTCGACGAATCGGGCGGCAGCGCGCATCGGGCCAACAGTGTGGGAACTGGAGGGGCCGATGCCAATCTTGAACAGGTCGAACACGCTAAGGGACATGGTTGTTCTCCGGTTTCTTATTATTTATCGGATGAACGCGGTCAAAAGTGGAAGCGGGCTTGCTCGCGAAAGCGGAGTGTCAGTTGATACATCCAGTGACTGATCCACCGCATTCGCGAGCAAGCCCGCTCCCACATTTTTGACCGCATCCCTCCAGTCAGATCAGGCGTAGCTCTCGATCGACGGGCACGCACACACCAGGTTGCGATCGCCAAACACGTTGTCGACCCGGCCAACCGGCGGCCAGTACTTGCCTTCGATCAACGACGCAACCGGGTACACCGCTTGTTCACGGCTGTACGGGTGGCTCCATTCGCCCACCAGTTCGGCCGCCGTGTGCGGGGCGTTTTTCAGTGGGTTGTCTTCCTTGTCCAGGGTGCCGTTTTCCACCGCGCGAATTTCCTCGCGGATGGCAATCATCGCGTCACAGAAGCGGTCCAGCTCTTCCTTGGATTCGCTTTCGGTCGGCTCGATCATCAGCGTGCCCGCTACCGGGAACGACATGGTCGGCGCATGGAAGCCGAAGTCGATCAGGCGCTTGGCCACGTCGTCCACGCTGATGCCGCTGCTGTCTTTCAATGGGCGCAGGTCCAGGATGCACTCGTGCGCCACCAGGCCGTTGCTGCCTGTGTACAGCACTGGGTAGTGCTCTTCGAGGCGACGGGAAATGTAGTTGGCATTCAGGATCGCCAGCTGCGAAGCACGCTTGAGGCCCGCGCCGCCCATCATGCTGATGTACATCCAGGTGATCGGCAGGATGCTCGCGCTGCCGAATGGCGCCGCGCACACCGCGCCTTCCTTGCGTTCCATGGCCGCGTGGCCGGGCAGGAATGGCGTGAGGTGGGATTTGACGCCAATCGGGCCAACACCCGGGCCGCCACCGCCGTGAGGAATGCAGAAGGTCTTGTGCAGGTTCAGGTGGGACACGTCGCCGCCGAACTTGCCCGGTGCGCACAGGCCGACCATCGCGTTCATGTTGGCGCCGTCGATGTACACCTGGCCGCCGTTGTCGTGAATGACGCCGCAGATTTCGCGGATGCCTTCTTCGAACACGCCGTGGGTGGACGGGTAGGTGATCATCAGTGCGGCGAGGTGTTCGCGGTGCTCGATGGCCTTGGCGCGCAGGTCTTCGATGTCCACGTTGCCACGTGCGTCGCACGCGGTCACGACCACACGCATGCCGGCCATGTTGGCGGTAGCGGGGTTGGTGCCGTGGGCCGACGATGGGATCAGGCAGATGTCACGGCGTTCTTCGCCACGGCTCTGGTGGTAGGCACGGATGGCCAAAAGGCCGGCGTACTCGCCCTGGGAACCGGCGTTCGGTTGCAGCGAGATTGCGTCATAACCGGTGGCTGCGCAGAGCATGGCTTCCAGCTCGGACGTCAGTTGCAGGTAGCCGGCGCTTTGCTCGGCCGGGGCGAACGGGTGCAGGGCACCGAACTCGGCCCAGGTCACCGGAATCATTTCGCTGGCGGCGTTGAGCTTCATGGTGCACGAGCCCAGCGGGATCATGGTGCGGTCCAGTGCCAGGTCCTTGTCGGCCAGCTTGCGCAGGTAGCGCATCAGCTCGGTTTCCGAGTGATAACGGTTGAACACCGGGTGGCTGAGGATCGGCGATTGGCGCAGCAGCGCGGCCGGCAGGGTGCTGTCGACCTTGGCATTGAAGTCCGGCAGTGTTTTGCCGTCGGCAAAGAGGGTCCACAGGGTTTCGATATCGGCCTGGGTGGTGGTTTCGTCGACCGACAGGCCCAGGCGCTGAGCATCGACCACACGCAGGTTGATGCGCTGGGCGCGGGCCTTGTCGTGCAGGGCGGCCGTGTGGGCGCCAGTGTTGAGGGTCAGGGTGTCGAAGAAGTGTTCCTGCTCGACCTTCAAGCCCAGGGCGGTCAAGCCTTTGGCCAGGATCGCAGTCAGCTGGTGAATGCGCTGGGCGATCTGGGTCAGGCCTTTAGGGCCGTGGTATACGGCGTACATGCTGGCGATGTTGGCCAGCAATACCTGGGCGGTGCAGATGTTGCTGGTGGCTTTCTCGCGGCGGATATGTTGCTCGCGAGTCTGCATGGCCAGGCGCAGGGCCGGCTTGCCGAAACGGTCGACGGACACACCGACCAGACGGCCCGGCATGTCGCGCTTGAACGCATCCTTGGTGGAGAAGTAGGCCGCGTGCGGGCCACCAAAGCCCAGCGGCACGCCGAAGCGTTGCGCGCTGCCGATGGCCACATCGGCGCCGAACTCACCCGGCGGGGTCAGCAGGGTCAGGGCCAGCAGGTCGGCAGCCACGGCCACCAGCGCGTTGGCGGCGTGGAAGCGTTCGGTCAGCTCGCGGTAATCAAACACGTCACCGTTGCTGGCCGGGTATTGCAGCAGGGCGCCGAAGAACGGGCTGACGTCGGTCAGTTCGCGCTCATCGCCCACCACCACGTCAATCCCCAGCGGCTCGGCACGGGTGCGCAGTACGTCTAGGGTTTGTGGGTGGCTGTGCACGGAGGCGAAGAACGCGTTGCTGCCTTTGTTCTTGCTCAGGCGCTTGCAGAAGGTCATGGCTTCGGCGGCGGCGGTGGCTTCATCGAGCAGGGAGGCGTTGGCGATCGGCAGGCCGGTGAGGTCGCTGATCAGGGTCTGGAAGTTCAGCAGCGATTCCAAGCGGCCTTGGGAAATCTCTGGCTGGTACGGGGTGTAGGCGGTGTACCAGGCCGGGTTTTCCAGCAGGTTACGCAGGATCGGCGAAGGCGTGTGGCAGTTGTAGTAGCCCTGGCCGATGTAAGTCTTGAACAGCTGGTTCTTGCCGGCGATGGCCTTGATCTTGGCCAGGGCCTCGGCTTCGCTCAGGCCGTCTTCCAGGCCGAGCACGCTGGTGCCCTTGATGCTTTCCGGGATCACGCTGGCGCTCAGGGCTTCCAGGGAGTCAAAGCCCAGGCTGGCAAGCATGTGCTGCTCGTCTTCCTGGCGCGGGCCGATATGACGGGCGATGAATTCGTTGGCGGTGCTCAAGTTGATAGTCATGGCGCGCTCCTCAGGCTTCAGCGTTGGCTTTGATCAGGCGGTCGTACGCATCCTGATCCAACAGCTTAGCCACTGCATCGGCATCGGCGGGTTTAAAGCGGAAGAACCAACCTTCGCCCATCGGGTCTTCGTTGACCAGCTCGGGGCTGCCATCGAGTTGGACGTTGACTTCGAGGACTTCGCCGTCCAGCGGCATGTAGACGCCACTCGCGGCCTTGACCGATTCAACGGTGGAGGCTTCTGCGCCCTTCTCGTAGGACTGCAACTCCGGCAGTTGCACGAAAACCACATCACCCAACGCGTTCTGCGCGAAAGCGGTGATACCCACGGTGACGCTGCCATCGGCTTCGGCGCGCAGCCATTCGTGATCTTCAGTGAAACGCAACTCGCTCATGGAAACTCCTCAGGGCCAGATTCGTCTGGTGGACGGGATTGGAATAATGGGGAGTTGCTTAGCAATATCGCGGCCAATCTCATTAAATCGTTATAAATCAACTAGTTAATGAAATTGGTTATGAGGTTATGCGTTCTGGCTGTAGCGATTTCGCTACAGCTGGGCGAGCGAAAAAAAGCCTATGTGGATCAAAGCCTTGCATGGCGCGCAAAAAACAGGGTTGTAGCGATATCGTTACGCTGTAGCGCTTTCAGTACAGCGGATGTCGTTCTCAGACCAAACTTTGAATGCAATCCAATGTGGGAGGGGGCTTGCTCCCGATTGCGGTGGTTCAGTCACCCGATGTGTCAGCTGACACAGCGCATTCGCGAGCAAGCCAGCTCCCACATTTAGATCGGGTGCGTTCAGGGCTTGTTGGGGATGCCGTATTTGCGCAGCCGATGGGCAATGGCAGTATGAGAGGTTTGCAAGCGGCTCGCCAGTTGGCGGGTCGAGGGGTAGCTGGCGTAGAGCTTTTCCAGCAGGCTACGCTCGAAGTCTTCCACCGCCTGTTCCAGGCTGTCGACCTCGCCGTCGTTTTGGCGGGCTACCGAGGTGCCGGCGATGTCCAGGTCGCCGATGTCCACCAGGCTGCTTTCGCAGATGGCGGCGGCGCGGAAGATCACGTTCTGCAACTGGCGCACATTGCCCGGCCAGCGGTTGCCCAACAGCGCCGGGTAAGTGCCCGGTGCCAGGCGGCACACGGGGCGCTGGATTTGTGCACAGGCCTGCTGCATGAAGTAGCGGGCGAGCAGCAGAATGTCCTGGCCGCGTTCACGCAGCGGCGGGACTTCGACGTTGAGCACATTGAGTCGGTAGAACAGGTCTTCGCGAAAGGTGCCCTCGCTGACCATCTTTTCCAGGTCGCGGTGGGTGGCGCTGAGAATGCGCACATTGACCTTCACTTCGCGGTCACCGCCCACGCGGCGGAAGCTGCCGTCATTGAGAAACCGCAACAGCTTGGCCTGCAAGTACGGCGACATTTCGCCGATTTCATCCAGGAACACGGTGCCCTGGTTGGCCAGTTCCATCAGCCCAGGTTTGCCACCGCGTTGCGCACCGGTAAAGGCGCCCGGGGCATAACCGAACAGCTCGCTTTCGGCGAGGTTTTCCGGCAATGCCGCGCAGTTCAGGGCCAGGAACGGCGCACTGTGGCGTGCGCTGATGGCATGACAGGCACGCGCCACCAGCTCTTTGCCGGTGCCGGTTTCGCCCTGGATCAACAGCGGGGCATCCAACGCCGCCACCCGTTGCGCACGCGCCTTCAGGGTGCGAATTGCTGGCGACTCGCCCAACAGCGCGTCAAACCCTTCGGCGTGGTCGTGGTGCAGCGCCGACAGTTGTTCGCCGATCCGGTTGGGTGGGTACAGGGTGAGCAGGGCGCCGGCGTCGGTGATCGGCGTGGCGTCGAGCAGCAGGGTCTGGCCATTGACGCTGATCTCGCGCAGAGGCAGGCGAAAGCCTTGCTCCAGCAAGGTGTCCAACAGCGCCGGGTCGTTGAACAGTTCGCTGATGCTTTCCCCGGCCGGCTCGCGGCCGTACAGGGCGATCAGCGCCGGGTTGGCCAGCAGGATCTTGCCCGCGCTGTCCACGGCCAGCACCGGGTCGGTCATGGCGGCCAGCAGGGCATCGAGTTGCAGGTGGCGGCGTTGGCCGGGGAGGATATCCACCACGGTGACCGCTTGCACGCCGTGCACGCTGAACAACGCGTCGCGCAGTTCCTCCAGCACCTCTGCGCTGAGGGTCGGCGCGTCGATGTAGACGTTGGGCGGCACCATCTCCACTGCATCCAGGTTGAGATTGCGCCCACCGAGCAAGGCCAGGACTTCCTGGGTAATGCCGACGCGGTCGATGAAGCTGACGTGGATACGCATGGGGCGGATCTTGATTCTGGAGTGCGGAGGGTGGCCAGTATGCCTTGGCGCTGATGGAGATCAAAATGTGGGAGCGGGCTTGCTCGCGAATACGGTGTGTCAGTCGGCACATAGATGGCTGATACACCGTATTCGCGAGCAAGCCCGCTCCCACATTGAGGGTGTTGTGTCAGTGTAAGCAGGTTACCCCAGGTGTTCCGGTTTGATGGGGTCTCCCGCCTTCACATCCAACTGATGCCGCACATCTTCAAACATCAAATCGTACTGTTTATGCATCGTGCCATTGAGCGTCGCAACCTTCGGCATCCCATAGTTCTGCGCGATTTTCATTGCGTGCCTGGCGAAGTCGAAGGATTGATCCTTGGGCAAGAAGAACTCCTCCTTGAGCTCCTTGCCCTGCACCGAGCCGTGCATCTTGAAGAGCATTCCCTTGCCTTCCTCTGGATCCTGGCTGACTTCGTAGTCGATACACAGGTTGTAGCTGTAGTCGTCCTTGTTGAGCGCGTGGCGTTCGATGTGCAGGTGACCAGGTTCAAAGGTGGCCATAGGCATTTCTCCTCTACTTCACAGGTAACTGATCCCGGGTTTGGCCGTGCTGATGCGTGTGCCGGCGCTGCCCTGGACGATGGCTTCGATGTCCGAGAGTGAACCGATGACGGCGGTTTTGCCAGTCTGGCGGGCGAACTCACACGCCGCTTGCACCTTCGGCCCCATGGAGCCGGCGGCGAAGCCGAGTTTTTCCATTGCGTCGGGGTGAGCCTGGGCGATGGCCTTCTGGGTTGGCTTGCCGAAGTCGATAAAGGCCGCGTTGACGTCGGTGGCGATCACCAGCAGATCGGCGTCCAGTTGCGCGGCTAACAGCGAGGAACACAGGTCTTTGTCGATGACCGCCTCAATGCCGCGCAGTGTGCCGTCTTCGCCATACATCGTTGGAATCCCGCCGCCACCGGCGCAGATCACGATGGCGCTTTTTTCCAGCAACCACTTGATCGGGCGAATTTCGAAGATACGTTTCGGGCGCGGGCTCGCCACCACGCGGCGGTATTTATCGCCATCGGGGGCGATGGCCCAGCCTTTTTCGGCAGCGAGCTTTTCGGCTTCGGCTTTGGTGTACACCGGGCCGATAGGCTTGGTGGGGTTCTTGAAGGCCGGGTCTTTGGGGTCCACTTCCACTTGGGTGAGCAGGGTCGCAAACGGCACTTCGAAGTCCAGCAGGTTGCCCAGTTCCTGTTCGATGATGTAGCCGATCATGCCTTCGGTTTCAGCGCCCAGCACGTCCAGCGGGTAAGGCGAAACCTGGGTGTAGGCCGCTGCCTGCAACGACAGCAGGCCGACTTGCGGGCCATTGCCGTGGGCGATCACCAGCTCGTTGCCGGGGTGGATCTTGGCGATCTGTTCAGTGGCGATTCGGATATTGGCGCGTTGGTTGTCCGCGGTCATGGGTTCACCACGGCGGAGCAGGGCGTTACCGCCCAGTGCAACGACGATACGCATAATAAATGTCCTTCTGAAAATCATCGTTGTGAACACAGGACAAAATGTGGGAGCGGGCTTGCTCGCGAAGACGGTGGATCAGTTGATACAGGTGCTGCCTGACACTGCGCTTTCGCGAGCAAGCCCGCTCCCACATTGACTGTGTTCCGACTGTGGGAGCGGTGTTGGGTTAGATATCCGCGAGCGCCGACACCAGGATCGCCTTGATGGTGTGCATGCGGTTTTCCGCTTGCTCAAACGCGATGTTGGCCGGCGACTCGAACACGTCCTCGGTCACTTCCACACCATTGGCCAGGTTTGGGTAGCGCGCAGCAATGTCCTTGCCGACTTTGGTTTCGCTGTTATGGAACGCCGGCAGGCAGTGCATGAACTTCACGCGAGGGTTGCCCGAGGCCTTCATCATCTTGGCGTTGACCTGGTACGGCAGCAGTTGCTCGATACGCTCGTCCCACGCTTCCACCGGCTCGCCCATCGACACCCAGATATCGGTGTGGATGAAGTCGACGCCTTTGACCGCCTCTTTCGGGTCTTCGGTGATGGTGATGCGTGCGCCGCTTTCGTCGGCAAACGCCTGGCACTGCTTGATGAAATCTTCATGCGGCCACAACGCTTTCGGCGCGCCGATGCGCACGTCCATGCCCAGCTTGGCGCCGATCATCAGCAGCGAATTGCCCATGTTGTAACGCGCGTCGCCCAGGTAGGCGTAGCTGATGTCATGCAGTGGCTTGTCGCTGTGTTCGCGCATGGTCAGGGTGTCGGCGATCATTTGCGTCGGGTGGAATTCGGCGGTGAGGCCGTTGAACACCGGCACGCCGGCGAACTTGGCCAACTCTTCGACGATTTCCTGCTCAAAGCCACGGTACTCGATGGCGTCGAACATCCGGCCCAATACGCGGGCAGTGTCTTTCATGCTTTCTTTGTGGCCGATTTGCGACGACACCGGGTCGATATAGGTGACGTGGGCGCCCTGGTCATGGGCCGCCACTTCGAACGCGCAGCGGGTGCGAGTCGAGGTTTTTTCGAAGATCAGCGCGATGTTTTTGCCCTGCAGGTGCGGACGCTCGGTGCCAGTGTATTTGGCGCGTTTGAGGTCGCGGGACAGGTCCAGCAGGTAGTTGAGCTCGCGAGTGGTGTGGTGCATCAGCGAGAGCAGGCTGCGGTTGCGCATATTAAAAGCCATGATGGATCTCCTTCCCCGACACTGTGAAAGCTACTGCGCTTGGAAATCCTGCGTTAAAAACAGGCTCGGAATACTCATTTACAACCAGTAAACTCCGCTTCCTCGCCTGTTTTTGCCTTGTCATTCCTACGCTCGCTACGCTTTCACAGCGCCGGGTCGTAATAAGTTAAAAGTTAGGTTTAGTAGTCGATTGGATCGCGGATGATCGGGCAGGTCATGCAGTGGCCGCCGCCACGGCCGCGGCCGAGTTCACCGGCGCTGATGGTGATGACTTCCACACCGGCCTTGCGCAGCAGGGTGTTGGTGTAGGTGTTGCGGTCGTAACCGATCACCACGCCAGGCTCCAGGGCCACCACGTTGTTGCCGTCATCCCATTGCTCGCGCTCGGCGGCGAAGCTGTTGCCGCCGGTCTCGACCACACGCAGCGCTTTGAGGTTGAGCGCTGCGGCCACGGTTTCGAGGAAGTTGGTTTTTTCCCGTTGGATATCGATGCCGTGTGGCTTGCTGTCATCAGGGCGCAGGGTGAAGGGAATGATCTGGTTGACCACTTCGGGGAAGATAGTGACCAGGTCGCGGTCGCAGAAGCTGAACACGGTGTCCAGGTGCATCGCGGCGCGGGACTTCGGCAGGCCGGCAACGATCACGCGTTCCACGGCTTTGTTTTTGAACAGGTTGCGTGCCAGTTGACCAATCGCCTGGTGGGACGAACGTTCGCCCATGCCGATCAGCACGACACCATTGCCAATTGGCATGACGTCGCCGCCTTCCAGCGTGGCGGCACCGTGTTCCTGGTCGGGGTCGCCGTACCAGATCTGGAAGTCTGCGTTAGTGAACTCGGGGTGGAATTTGTAGATGGCCGAGGCCAGCAGGGTTTCCTGGCGTCGCGCCGGCCAGTACATCGGGTTCAGCGTCACGCCGCCGTAGATCCAGCAGGTAGTGTCGCGAGTGAACTGCGTGTTCGGCAGCGGCGGCAGAATGAAGCTTGCGTGGCCGAGGAAGTCGCGGAACATCTCGATGGTCTTGCCACCGAAACTGCTCGGCAGGTCATCGGCCGACACGCCGCCAATCAGGAATTCGCTGATTTTGCGCGGCTCCAGGCTGCGCAGCCAGGAGCTGACTTCATCGATCAGACCCAGGCCAACCGTATTCGCGGTGATCTTGCGTTGCAGGATCCAGTCCAGGGCTTCGGGGATGGTGACGATATCGGTCAGCAGGTTGTGCATTTCCAGCACATCAATGTCCCGCTCGCGCATCTTGGTGACGAAGTCGAAATGATCGCGCTTGGCCTGGGCGACCCACAGCACGTCATCGAACAGCAGTTCATCGCAGTTGTTGGGGGTCAGCCGCTGGTGGGCCAAACCTGGGGAGCACACCATGACTTTACGCAGTTTGCCGGCTTCGGAATGTACGCCGTACTTCACTTTTTCCGTGGTCATTACAGATCCTCCAGTGAGAACAATTACAGTGTCAGGAAGCCGGCGTAGAGCCCGTAGGCCGCCACCAGGGCGCCCACGACTACCGCGGCGAATATCAGCTTCTCGACGTTGGTGAAAATCGGTTTGCCCAGTTCATGCTTGGCCTTGGCGAACAGGATCGCGCCAGGCGCGTAGAGCAGGGCGGACAGCAGCAGGTACTTGGTGCCACCGGCGTAGAGCAGCCAGATCGCGTAGATCAGGGCGACGGCGCCGATGAACAGGTCTTTCTTGCGTTCGCGCAGCGCGTTTTCGTAGGTCTCACCGCGCACCGCCAGCAGCAAGGCGTAGGCTGCCGACCACAGGTAGGGCACCAGGATCATCGACGTGGCGAGGTAAATCAGCGACAGGTAAGTGCTGGCGGAAAACAGCGTGATCACCAGGAACACCTGCACCATCGCGTTGGTCAGCCACAGGGCGTTGACCGGCACATGGTTGGCATTTTCCTTACGCAGGAACTCCGGCATGGTGTGGTCCTTGGCGGCGGCGAACATGATTTCCGCGCACAGCAACACCCACGACAGCAGCGCCCCCAGCAGGGAGATGATCAAGCCGACGCTGATCAGCACCGCGCCCCAGTGACCGACTACATGCTCCAGCACGGCGGCCATCGACGGGTTCTGCAATTTGGCCAATTCCGGTTGGGTCATGATCCCCAGGGACAGCACGTTCACCAGCATCAGGAACAGCAGCACGGTGATAAAACCGATGACGGTAGCCTTGCCCACGTCGGAGCGTTTTTCCGCACGGGACGAGAAGATGCTCGCACCTTCGATGCCGATGAATACCCACACGGTAACCAGCATCATGTTGCGCACCTGGTTCATCACACTGCCCAGGTCCGGGTTTTTCACGCCCCAGATATCGGCGGTGAAAATGTCCAGTTTGAACGCGAACACGGCGATCAACACGAACAGCACCAGCGGCACCACCTTGGCGACGGTGGTCACCAGGTTGATGAACGCGGCTTCCTTGATCCCGCGCAGCACCAGAAAGTGCACGGCCCACAGCAACACCGAGGCGCCAATCACCGCCGCAGGCGTGTTGCCTTCGCCGAAGATCGGAAAGAAGTAACCGAGGGTGCTGAACAGCAACACGAAGTACCCGACGTTGCCCAGCCAGGCACTGATCCAGTACCCCCAGGCGGACGAGAAGCCCATGTAGTCGCCGAAGCCGGCCTTGGCATAGGCATACACCCCGCCGTCGAGGTCAGGCTTGCGATTGGCCAGGGTCTGGAACACGAAAGCGAGGGTCAGCATGCCGATGGCGGTAATCACCCAACCGATCAGCACCGCGCCGACATCGGCACTGGCCGCCATATTTTGCGGAAGTGAGAAGATCCCGCCGCCAATCATTGAACCCACGACCAAGGCAACCAGTGCGCCCAGTCGAAGTTTTCCGGGAGATTCAGACATTGCATGACTCCAATGCAGGAGAAGAGAGACCACAGAATAATTCTGTGCGCTGATCAAACAGCTGACTTAGATCACGTCATTGGCACATTTCATTGTGAATTAATGACTTAGGGGGGGAACACTTGAGGGGCACTTTTCTCGGGAAGACGCTTTCTAGAGCGGTCTCTGCGTGATGACTAATGATTTAGTCCGAGTGATGGACGTTTGAAACTAGTCCGTTTTGCAGAATATGCAAACTTTTAAACAACGCGCCGAGAAGCTCGCTAGATAGCGGCCAAAGGCCTGCGTCTTTAAATTGTTAATAAACCTAAACTTTACAAACTTTCATGCCGTTATGTTATGAGCCTGTGGGTTTTATTACCGTCTTAAATAAACGTTGCACTCGCTGAATGAATTAGTTGAGTACACGGTTGTCCGCTCAATTATTGTTTCTATAGGAGTTGTTATGTCTGAATCGGTCGAGAAACTCCGTCTCAGCGCGCTGATCGCCCTGGTGGTGGGCTCAATGATCGGCGGTGGGATTTTCTCCTTGCCACAAAACATGGCCGCGCGCGCCGGAGTGGGCGCCGTGTTGATCGGCTGGGCGATCACTGCCGTCGGCATGTTGACCCTGGCCTTCGTGTTCCAGACGCTGGCAAATCGCAAACCTGAACTGGATGCCGGGGTGTATGCCTACGCCAAAGCCGGTTTTGGCGATTACATGGGTTTCTCGTCCGCCTGGGGGTACTGGATCAGTGCCTGGATGGGCAACGTCGGTTATTTCGTGTTGCTGTTCAGCACCCTGGGTTACTTCTTCCCGGTGTTCGGCCAGGGCAATACGCCGGTCGCTATTGGCTGCGCGTCGCTGTTGTTGTGGGCCGTGCATTTTCTGGTGCTGCGCGGCATCAAGGAGGCGGCGTTCATCAACCAGATCACCACCGTGGCGAAAATCGTGCCGCTGGTGATGTTTGTGGTCATCAGCGCCGTCGCGTTCAAGGCCGATATCTTCACCCGCGATATCTGGGGCTTGGGCAATCCGCAATTCGGCAGCGTGGTTGATCAGGTGCGCAACATGATGCTGGTCACCGTGTTCGTCTTCATCGGCATTGAGGGCGCCAGTGTGTATTCGGCGCGGGCCGAGAAACGCTCGGATGTAGGCCGGGCCACGCTGATCGGGTTTCTTGGGGTGCTGGCGCTGCTGGTACTGGTGAATGTGTTGTCGCTGGGGATCATGAGCCAGCCGGAACTGGCGCAATTGCAGAACCCATCCTTGGCAGGTGTGCTGGAACATATTGTCGGACCTTGGGGCGCGGTGGCGATCAGCATCGGCCTGGCGTTGTCGTTGCTGGGGGCTTTGCTGTCCTGGGCGCTGCTGTGCGCAGAAATTCTTTACGCCACGGCCCATGACAAGACCATGCCGGCCTTCCTGAAAAAGGAAAACGCCAACCAGGTGCCGGCCAACGCGTTGTGGCTGACGAACGTAATGATCCAGGTTTTCCTGGTCATCACGCTGTTTTCCCACAGCACTTACACCAACCTCATCTACCTGGCCTCGTCAATGATTCTGGTGCCCTACCTGTGGTCGGCAGCCTATGCAGTGCTGTTGAGCGGGCGTGGCGAAACCTATGACGGCGCCCCGCGCCAACGCTGCAAGGATTTGCTGGTCAGCCTGATTGCCCTCGGCTACGCGGTATGGCTGCTGTACGCAGGCGGCTTGAAGTACCTGCTGCTCTCGGCACTGCTGTATGCGCCCGGTGTGATTCTATTTGCCCTGGCCAAGCGCGAGCAGGGCCAGCCCTTGTTTACCCACATGGAAAAATGCATTTTCAGTTGCGTGGTCGCGGGCGCGGGGCTGGCGGCGTATGGGCTGTACAGCGGGGTATTGTCGTTGTGAGACTGGCTTATCAGCCACCCTATGACTGGGCGGCGATGGTGGACTTTTTATCCTTGCGGGCAATCAGCGGGTTGGAGATTGTCGAGGCCGGTGTGTATCGGCGCAGCATCAGCGTCGCAGGTTCCCACGGCTGGATCAGTGTTGCGCCGGGGGCCGGGGATTGGCTGGAGGTCGGCGTCGAGTTTCCTGACACCGCCGCGCTTCCCGAGATCGAGCGGCGCGTGAGGGCGATGTTCGATGTGGATGCCCAGCCGCAGTTGATCAATGCGCAACTGGCCGCCGACCCGTTAATGGCGCAGCTTGTTGCTGGCCGTCCTGGCCTGCGCGTGCCGGGTGCGTGGGACGGTCTGGAACTGGCGATTCGTGCCGTGCTGGGGCAACAGATCACGGTGGTGGCGGCCATTCGCCTGGCGGGTAAATTGGTGGCGCAGTATGGCCAGCCGTTGCACACGCCACACGCCGGTATCACCCATGTTTTCCCGACGCCCGACGTCTTGGCAGCGGCGGACCTGGCGACGTTGGGCATGCCCAAGGCTCGGGGTCGCACCTTATCGGGTGTCGTCCAGGCTTTATTGGATGACCCGCAGTTATTTGAGCCCAAAGCCAGCCTCAAGGAGGGCGTGGCGCGGCTGGTGGCGTTGCCGGGAATCGGCGACTGGACTGCGCAGTACATCGCCATGCGCCAGTTGCGCGAGCCGGATGCGTTTGCCTCGGGGGATATCGGATTGATCAATGCGCTGGCGGCGTTGGAAGGTGGGCCGGTAACCGCGCGCGCGTTGTTGGCGCGGGCTGAGGCGTGGCGGCCTTTGCGGGCGTATGCCGCGCAGCATTTGTGGACGTCGTTGAGTCGGGCGGATTGATAGCGTCTGCCAGGGCCTCTTCGCGAGCAAGCCCGCTCCCACATTTTGACCGTATTCCAAAGGATGTACTCGGTAAAGTGTGGGAGCGGGCTTGCTCGCGAAAGCGGTTTTCAAATCACCACTGCGGCCGGTGCGACCCCAATTCCCCCGCTGGCAAATCCCACTGCAAAGGCGTGCCACTGATGGTCACCGGCGCGAGCAAACGATGGGCCTGGCCCCAGGCCGTTTGCTCCACCAACACACCCTGATCGCCCGCGTCTTCAGCCCGTAACGCCGGTTGCTCCGGCACTTGCCCGGCCTCCACCAACAGCTTCGCGGTGCGTGCCAACGACAACCGCGCCGAACCGCCACGCCCGGTTTTCAAGCGCTCGCTTAGCGCCTGAATCGCACTGGCCGCCATCAAATACCCGGTGGCGTGATCCAGCGCCTGCAACGGCAGCGGTACCGGTTTATCCGACTGTTTCCAGGCCATGCCTGCGTCAGCAATCCCGCTGCTCATCTGCACCAGGCTGTCGAAGCCGCGACGATTACGCCACGGGCCGCTCCAGCCGTAGGCATTGAGGCTTACGTCGATCAAGCCGGGGGCGAGGGTTTGCAGGTCATCGGCGCAGTAGCCGAGTTGCTCGAGGGCATCGGCGCGGTAGCCGTGGAACAGGATGTCGGCCTCTTTGAGCAGGCTTTCGAAAATCTGCCGGTCCTGGGGGCTTTTCAGGTCCAGGCGAGCGCAGCGTTTGCCCAAGGTCATTTCCGGCACCACGCCCGGCTCGTTCCAGCTGGGTGAGTCGATGCGCAGGACATCGGCGCCAAGGCCGGCGAGGAAACGACTGGCCACGGGGCCGGCCAGTACGCGGGTCAGGTCCAGCACCTTGATGCCGGCCAACGGCCGCGCCACGGAACCGAGCCAGGGTTTGTCGGCCGTGGCATCGAAGGTCCTGCGCTGCACCAGGTCCTGCGCATTGACCGCCAACCCCTGCGGATGGGTTTGCCAGGCTTGCCACGAACGCATCTGCGCTGCGCAGCCGCCTTCATCGACAATCGCCTGTTCCAGTTCTGCTGCGTTCCACGTCGCGACGTGGCTGGCCATCTCGGCACGGTCATTGACCTTGCCGAGTACGCGCTCGGCGGCCGCGCGGTGATGGGGCGCATTGGTGTGTAAACGAATCCAGCCATCGGCGCAGGCATAGTCGCCGGCGACCGGGTCCCACAGCGGCGGTACTTGCCAACCCACCGGGCGAATCGAGGACGAGAACCAGAAGGAGGCTAGGCGCCGGTCCACGCTGACGCTGGGCAAGCGCCCGGTCTGCTGCTGAATAAGTTGGGCGACGGCTTGGCCGGCGGCACCGAGACTGGCGGCCGCCAGTTCGGTCACGGCGAAAGTCGAGGGCAGGGCGCCGGCTTCGGTAAAGGTCAGCGCGACTTGCGGTAAATCGAGTGCGGCTTGGATGGGAGTCAGCAGGTCAGTCATCAAAGGCCCTCCGTAAGAGAAGGGCCACTATAGAAGATCCTCACACGGGTGTGACAACTCCGGGCACCAGTGGCAGGTCGATGCTGGCGATAAAACCGCCGTCGGGGTGATTGGCCAGGATCAGGCTGCCACCATGGCGCTCTGCTGCGCGCCGCGCAATCGCCAGGCCCAGGCCGTGGCCTTGGGCCGTCTGGCCGGGCGCGCGGTAGAACGGTTCGCCGAGTTGGCTCAGGTGTTCGGCGTCAACACCTTGGCCATGGTCGCGCACGCTGATCAGAATGCGCTCGCCCTGGCGTTGGGCCTTCAACTCAATCGGCTGGCCTGGCGGGTTGAAACGTTGGGCGTTGCGCAGCAAGTTATCCACTGCGCGTTCGATCATGGTCGGCCAGCCCTTAAGGTGCAGCTCGTTGTCAGCCGACAGCTGCACCACTTGGTCCGGGGCACCGAGTTGGGCGTCTTTTTGCAGGGTTTTGAGCAGCGGGTTGAGGTCCACCTCTTCCGCACTGGCGTTGTCGGCATCGACGCGGGCCAATACCAGAATTTCGCTGATCAGCGCTTCCAGGCGGTCGCATTCGCGGGTCAGGCGCGGCCAGAGTCTTTCCCGTTCTTCGGGGCTGGCGCGTTCGGCCAGGGCCAGGGCGATGCGCAAGCGGGCCAGGGGCGAGCGCAGTTCGTGGGACACGTCCCGCAGCAACTGGCGCTGGCTGCCGATCAGGCTTTGCAGGCGCGCGCCCATGCGGTTGAAGTCAGTGGCCAGCACGCCGAACTCATCGCGCCGGTTAGCCAGCTGCGCCAGGCTGTTCTGCTGGTAGGTGGCTTGGCCAAGGTCATGCACCGCGCCGCGCAGTCGGCTGAGCGGGCGGGTAATGGACAGCGTCACCAGCAAACTGAACAGTGTCAGCACCACCAGCGCAATCGCCAGCGCGCTCAAGGGCCAGGTCAGGCTGCTGCGGTGCCATTCGTCGAGTTCCGGGTGCGGAATGCGATAGATCAGCAGGTAGGTGTCGCCGGTTTTTTCACTGGTGTACTCGGCGGTCAGCCGGCGCCAGGGCAGGTGGCCGTCCTTGCTGTCATTCTGCCGAGCTTCGAAGGCGGCGGCGCGCTTCGGGAAGGTGCCACGCACTACCGGCTCGCCGCTTTCATTCAGCACTTGCACGTCGATGTGATACTGGCGCTTGCGCTGTTGCAGTAAGTCCTGGGCGGCGTCTTCGCCTTGCGCTTCGTAGAGTTGGGTCCACTCTTGCGCCAGGTTGTTGAGGCCGGGGTGGCGGCTGAGAATCCAGGCGTCCTGGTTGAGCATATGCCCAAGCAGGATCGACAACCCGGCAACCAAGGCGATGGCCAGCCAGAAACTGGCCAGGATGCGCCAGAACAATGAACGCACAGGAAACCCTCAAACAGGAAAAGCCCAGCGGCGAGGGCCACTGGGCTGGGTAGGTAACGCTAGAGCATTATTGCGCTTTTTGCGGCTGTTGCGCTTTCCAGGCCTGGAATTCCTTCCACTCGGCGCGGCGCTCGGCCTGTTTCTTGACGATCTCGTCGAATTTCTTCTGTTGATCGGGTTTCAGCACGGCACGGATGTCAGCCTGGGTTTTCTGTTTGCCGGCGGCGATTTCATCCTGCATGGCTTTCTGGTCAGCGGCCGGCAGTTTGTCCAGGTACTTTTTGACCAGGTCTTTGCGGGCGTGCCATTGGTCACCCATCAATTTGCCGATTTGCTGGCGCTGTTCCTTGGTCAGGTCCAACTGGCTGAAGGGGCCGCCTTTGCCACGCGGACCGTGTTCACCGCCGTGGCCCGGGCCACCCATCATGTGGCCTTCTGGGCCGCCCATCGGGCCTGGGCCTTCTGGCATTGCGGCCATGGCAACGGTCGGCAGGGCAGCGGCGAACATCAGAGCGATAAGGGTCTTGCGCATGGTGATTCTCCTGTCTCTATTCCGGTGAGTCCGGATGTGAGTAGATTACGGAGATCAAGGTCAGCGGCGGTCAGGGGACGGTAAAGCTTGGGTAAAGAGGGGTTTGGGGTGAACTGACAAAACCGGGAGCCACAGGCTCCCGATTTCAGAGGCTGTAGTAATAGCCACGGCTACGCAGTGCCACGATCCGTGGCCGGCCATCCGGGTGCGGGCCGATTTTCTTGCGCAGGTTGCTGACGTGCATGTCCAGGCTGCGATCGTAAAGGGTCAGCTTGCGGCCGAGGGCAATTTGCGCCAGTTCCTGCTTGTCCAGCGGTTCGCCGGGCTGGCGCAGCAAGGCTTCCAGCAGGCGGCTTTCGGAGACGGTAAGGGCAAATTCCTGCTCATCGATGGTGACCACGCCACGCACCGGGCTGAAGCACAGATCACCCAGTTCCAGCTGGCTCGACACGGCAGCCGGGTGGCTGCGGCGCAGCACGGCGCGCAGGCGGGCGGTGAGCTCGCGTGGGTCGCAGGGTTTGGCCAGGTAATCGTCCGCGCCCAGTTCCAGGCCGAGAATCCGGTCCAGTGGCTCGCCTCGGGCCGAGAGCATCAACACCGGCAATTCCGGGTGGTCGTTGCGCAATTGTTTGAGCAACTCCAGGCCACTGCCATCGGGCAGCATCACATCGAGTACCACCGCCGCGGGGGCGCTGTCGGCCAAGGCTTTGCGGGCACTCAAGCCGTCGTGGCAGGCGCGCACCTGGAAACCTTCCTGGCTTAGCCAACTGGTCAGCAGCTCGCAGAGCTCCTGGTCATCATCTATCAGTAACAGCTCGCTCATGACTCACTCAATTTAGCCATTGTCGACGGCGACGGTGCCCACCGCTGGCGAAGATCCCGCACAGCAACGCGATCAGTGCGACGGCACCGCCGGTGACAAACCACTGCTGTTGCTCGGTCAGCCATCGGGTCAAGGTGCCGCCCTGTGTTTCTTTGAGTTGCTGGGCCAGGCGTTGGTTCTCCTGACGCAAGCGACTCAGTTGGGCGCTTTCACGCGCAGTATCTGCGCTTTGCAGTTGTTTGCTCAGTTCTTCACGCAGCCGTTCGCTTTCTTTCAAGCGTTGCTGCAACTCGGTGATCTGGCTGCCGGCACTCAAGGACAGGGGCGTGGAGCTGCCGGTGTTCGAGGTTTCTTCAGCGTGGGCGGTAGCCCCGATCATTAACACTGCCAACAAACACAACTGACGTAAGCGCATCGGAACTCCTGATTCCACACGAATATTCAGAACGTTGTCGGCAGGTTACCGAGAATAATGAGCAATTAGGAGCGCGCCGAACGCAATTGGTTCGGCGCGCTCCAGCTCACGAACGGTAGGTCAAGGCAGGACTTGCTTGAACGGCTTTATCACCACGTCAGCGTAGACGCCCGCCGCCACATACGGGTCGGCTTTGGCCCAGGCCTGGGCGTCGGCGAGGGAGGCAAATTCGGCGACGATCAGGCTGCCGGTGAAACCGGCGTCGCCCGGGTCATTGCTGTCCACTGCCGGATGTGGGCCAGCCAATACGATGCGGCCTTCGGCTTGCAGCTGTTTCAGACGCTCGACGTGAGCCGGGCGTACAGACAGGCGTTTTTCCAGCGAGTTGGCAACGTCGGTAGCAATGATGGCGTAGAGCATGTCAGTCCTCGGTTTTTGGCGTAGTAGGGTCAGTGTCATGCAGGTGGCGCGACAGGTAGATACCCTGGCCGACCAGGAACAAGACGGTCATGCCCAGGCTGCCGAACACCTTGAAGTCGACCCAGTAGTCCTGGAAGGTAAAGGCCACGAACAGGTTGGCGGCGCCGCAGAACAGGAAAAACACGATCCAGGCCACGTTCAAACGCGTCCATACCGGTTCCGGCAGGGTCAGGGCATGGCCCATGATCCGCTTGATCAACAGGCGGTCACCGATGAAATGGCTGCCGATAAACGCCAGGGCGAACAGCCAGTTCACCACCGGGGCTTTCCATTTAAGGAAGGTTTCGCTGTGGAAGGCCAGGGTCAGGCTGCCGAAGACCAGGCAGGCGACCAGGGTCAGCCATTGGCTTTTCTCGAGTTTGCGCTGGGAGATGAAGATGGCGCCGTAGACCACTACCGAGCTGATGATCAGCACGGCGGTGGCACTGTAGATGCCCCCGATTGTCAGCTCATGGCCGGCGAGATCGATGACCCTGGGGTCGAGTTTGTAAACGATGAAAAACAGCAACAGCGGGATGAAGTCGATGAATTGTTTCACAGTAAGAGCCAGAAGCTGGATGTGGCGGCATAATAACAAACATCCTTGGTAGCGAAAGCGCCAGCTGACTTGAGGTTACACACTTCCGTGAATGTTGATTTGCACTGCCACAGCACGGCCTCCGACGGCGCCCTGGCGCCCGCGGTACTGGTTGCGCGTGCGTTTGAAAAAGGCGTGCGAGTCCTTTCGTTGACCGACCACGACACCCTCGAAGGGCTCGATGAAGCCCGCGAAGCGGCCCATGGCCTGGGTATGCAATTGGTTAACGGCGTGGAATTGTCCTGCACCTGGGGCGGCGCCACCATTCATGTGCTCGGCTACGGCTTCGATCAAAACGCCCCGGCTTTAGTGGCAGCCATTGCTCAATTGCACGATGGCCGCTGGCTGCGGTCCGAAGAAATAAGCCGCAAGCTCAGCCTCAAAGGCATGCCCAATGCGCTGGACGGCGCCCGCGCCATCCAGCAAGAACTGGGTGACAGCGGCAACGCACCGGCCCGTCCGCACTTTGCCGATTGGATGGTGCGTGAAGGTTTTGTCAAAGATCGCGCCGAAGCCTTTCGTAAATGGCTGGGGGCCGGCAAGTTGGGCGACGTCAAGCAACACTGGCCGACCCTGGAAGATACCGTCGGGACCCTGCGAGCCTCCGGGGCCTGGGTCAGCCTGGCGCATCCCTGGCATTACGATTTCACCCGCAGCAAGCGCCGCAAGCTGATTGCCGACTATATTGGAGCGGGCGGCCACGCAATTGAAGTGGTCAACGGGCATCAACCCGCCGAACAGGTGGGTAGCCTGGCGATTCTTGCGCGCGAATTTGGTCTGCTGGTCAGCGCCGGCAGTGATTTTCATGGCCCAGGCGGCTGGTCCGAGATTGGCGAGTATCGCCAGGTCCCGGACGACCTGCCGCTTTTGTGGGGGCGATTCAAGCATGACCCCATTATTGCCACCGTCTGAACAGGTAGAACACGTGAGTCAATTCTTCCAGATTCATCCGGAAAACCCTCAAGCGCGCCTGATCAAACAGGCCGTGGAGATCATTCGCGCCGGTGGCGTGGTGATCTACCCAACGGATTCGTCCTACGCCATTGGCTGCCAGATCGGCGACAAGAGCGCGGTAGAGCGTGTAAGACGCCTGCGTGACCTCGACAAGAACCACAACTTCGCGTTGATCTGCAGCGACCTGTCCCAGTTGGGCCTGTTCGCCAAGGTCGACACCGGCACGTTCCGCCTGCTCAAGGCCCACACGCCGGGGCCCTACACGTTCATTCTGAATGCCACCCGCGAAGTGCCGCGCCTGTTGCTGCACCCGAAGAAGCGCACCATCGGCTTGCGGGTGCCGGAACACCCGATTGCCCTGGCATTGCTCGCTGAACTGGGCGAGCCGTTGATGAGTGTGTCGTTGATCTTGCCCGGTGAAACCGAGCCGCTGTACGACCCGCACGAAATGCGCCGCCTGCTGGAAAAACACGTCGACCTGATCATCGACGGCGGCTACGGCGGCAACAAGGCCTCCACCGTGATCAACCTCGCTGACGGTGAACCGGAAGTGGTACGAGTGGGCTGTGGCGACCCAACGCCATTCATGGTCGAGGCCTGAATGTCGGTCGTGGAAACCGTCGACAGCCAGGCCGGTGCCCAGCAGGAACTGCCATTTGCCATGGTCTACGGCCAGGCGGTCATGGAAATGCCGCTGGACTTGTATATCCCGCCCGACGCACTGGAGGTCTTCCTTGAAGCCTTCGAAGGCCCGCTGGACTTGCTGCTGTACCTGATCCGCAAGCAGAACATCAACATCCTCGACATCCCGGTGGCGGAAATCACTCGCCAATACATGGGCTATGTCGAGCTGATGCAGTCGGTGCGCCTGGAGCTGGCCGCTGAATACCTGGTGATGGCCGCCATGCTGGCCGAGATCAAGTCGCGCATGCTGTTGCCGCGCTCGGAAACCATCGAAGCGGAAGAAGACGACCCGCGCGCCGAACTGATCCGTCGCCTGCAGGAGTACGAACGCTTCAAGGCGGCCGCCGAAGGCATCGACGGCTTGAGCCGCGTTGGCCGTGATGTGGTGGTGCCCAAGCTCGACGCCCCGGAAGCCCGGGCGCGCAAGTTGTTGCCGGACGTCAGCCTGGAGGAGTTGTTGATGTCCATGGCCGAGGTGCTGCGCCGTGGCGACATGTTTGAAAGCCACCAGGTCAGCCGCGAGGCCTTGTCGACCCGTGAGCGTATGAGTGATGTGCTCGAACGCCTCAAGGGCGGCGGCTTTGTGCCGTTTGTTGAGCTGTTTACCAAAGAAGAAGGGCGCCTGGGGGTGGTGGTGACCTTTATGGCGATCCTTGAACTGGTCAAGGAGTCCTTGGTCGAGCTGGTCCAGAATGAGCCTTTTGCGGCTATCCACGTGCGGGCGCGAGCCGAATAAAGAGCTGAATCGATGAATTTGACTGAACCCCGCGAACTGGCCCCGTTGCTGGAAGCCTTTCTCCTGGCCTCGGGTAAACCGCAATCCCTGGAGCGCTTGTTCGAACTCTTTGAAGAGGCTGAACGTCCTGAGCCGCCGGTGTTCAAGAAGGCGCTGGAGATTTTGCGCAAGTCCTGCGACGGCCGCGCCTTTGAGCTGCGCGAAGTAGCGTCGGGTTATCGCCTGCAGATCCGTGAGAAGTTTTCCCCGTGGGTCGGCCGCTTGTGGGAAGAGCGCCCGCAGCGTTATTCGCGGGCGATGCTCGAGACCATGGCGCTGATCGCCTATCGCCAGCCGATCACGCGCGGCGAAATCGAAGATGTGCGCGGCGTGGCGGTCAACAGCCATATCGTCAAGACGTTGCTGGAGCGCGAGTGGATTCGTATCGTCGGTTACCGCGATGTGCCCGGCAAACCGGCGATGTTCGCCACCACCAAAGTGTTCCTCGACCATTTCAACCTGAAAAACCTCGACGACCTGCCGCCGCTGGCCGAGCTGCGCGAGATGGAGCCGGACCCGGTGCTGGACTTCGACGACGCGCCGGTCCCCGCCAGCCTGCAAGAGCTGGCCGACGCCACGGCCGAGCCGGAAGAGCCGAAGGACGAAACCAGTTTCCACACCTTGTTGCTGGAATTGGACGACATGGAGCAGGGAATCAAGACCGACTTCGACGACTTGTTGCGGGATGGGGCTGCCGAGCCTGAAACCCAGGTGAACGTTGAAACGGTGCCTGAGGTCGACATTGAAGTTGAGTCTGAGCCCAGGCCTGAGGTCGACATTGAAGTTGAGTCTGAGCCCAGGCCTGAGGTCGACATTGAAGTTGAGCCTGAGCCTGAGCCCGAGGAAGATATCCTCGGTGTCGCCGAGGCCCGTGAGAAACTCCTGGCTGCCGTCGCCGCCCTCGAACAACCGCCGTTGAGCGACGAGGAAGACGAAGCCCGGGCGCTGGCTGAGGCCATCGAGGCCGAGCGGCGTCAGTTCGAAGACTGACGCCGCTTCAAAATGTGGGAGCTGGCGTGCCTGCGATACAGGCGACTCGGTCTTTGTGTTTCACCGAGGTGGCGCCATCGCAGGCGAGCAGCTCCCACAGAAAACCCGTTGCCTGGGAGGATTCAAATGAGTTCAACCAAAGACCCCTGCATCAGCATCTGCAAGTTCAGCGATGACATCTGCGTCGGCTGCGGCCGCAGCAAGCGCGAGATCCGCGCCTGGAAGAAACTCGACAAGGTCGACAAACGCACGGTTCTGGCCGAAGCCGAGCTGCGCCTGCTGGCGCTGGCCGCCACCGGTCGGCGGAAAAGCAAATGACTGCGCCCTAATCGACTAGTCTCTGATGCGCAACGCGCGCCATGCGCGTATGATTCGCGACCCTTTGGCGAGGTATTCGCCCAAAGCCCCGCTTTCAACACTCTTCAGGCCACGCCTGAATCGACCCACCGGGAGGTGCTTAAGATGAACGACCAAGACCAGAACGACAGCCAGGAAATCGGCCCAGCAGGTGAAAAACTGCAAAAGGTGCTGGCACGTATCGGCGTGGGCTCACGCCGCGACGTCGAAGCCTGGATCACCCAGAAGCGCATCAAGGTCAACGGCGTTGAAGCCACCCTTGGCCAGCGCGTCGACCTGCACGATGCAATCACCATTGATGGCAAGGTCATCAAGCGTGAAGAGGCCGCCGAATCGGTGCGCCGCGTCATCATGTACAACAAGCCCGATGGCGAGATCTGCACCCGTGACGACCCGGAAGGCCGTCCGACCGTGTTCGACAAGATGCCTAAGCCCAAAGAAGGCCGCTGGATCAACATCGGTCGTCTGGACATCAACACCACCGGCTTGCTGATGTTCACCACTGACGGTGAACTGGCTAACCGCCTGATGCACCCTTCCTACGAGATGGACCGTGAATACGCGGTGCGTGTGCGTGGCGAAGTCGATGACGAGATGATCGAGCGCTTGAAAGCCGGCGTAGTCCTTGAAGACGGCCCGGCCAAGTTCACCGACATCAAGCAGGCGCCAGGTGGCGAAGGTTTCAACCACTGGTACCACTGCGTGGTGATGGAAGGCCGTAACCGTGAAGTACGTCGCCTGTGGGAATCCCAGGGCCTGGTGGTCAGCCGCCTGAAGCGCGTGCGTTTCGGCCCGGTGTTCTTGAACTCCGACCTGCCGATGGGCCGCTGGCGCGAAATGAGCCAGTACGAAGTTGACATCCTCAGCGCTGAAGTTGGCCTGACGCCGGTCGCGATGCCGCAGATGAACGCCAAGAGCAAAGACAAACTTGAGCGTATGCAGCGTAAATCGTCGCGCCCTGTGGCCCGTACCGAACGCGTTGCCCGTACTCTGCGCCCGGCGCTGAATGCACCGGCCACCGGCGGTCGTATCTCCCGTGAGCCGCAGATCGAAGGCGAGCGTCGCCCAACCGCGCCGTCCCGTCAGGAAGGCGAGCGTGCTCCACGCGCACCGCGTCCAGCGGGCCGTGGCGAAGCGCCAACCGGCGGTCGCGGTAACCGTGGCGAAGGCCGTGGTGCTCCGGCATCCGATCGCCCAGCCGACAGCGCCAACACCAAGCGCCCAGCCAAGCCAGCGCCGAAAAAGCGCCCAGGCCTGAAACTGGTTGCGGACGAGCCGTCGGGCAAGCGCCGTGGCGCCCCGGCCGGTTCCGGCCAGCGCCCGGGTTTTGGTCGCAAGAAGCCGCAGTGATGTAAGTGCTGCACAAAAACGCCAACCTTAGGGTTGGCGTTTTTTTTTGCTCTGAATTTGCAATGCAGTCCACTGTGGGAGCGGGCTTGCTCGCGAATACGGTGTGTCAGTTGATGCATGTGCAAGCTGATACACCGCATTCGCGAGCAAGCCCGCTCCCACATTTAGATCTCAGTTGACTTCGAAATCGGCTTTCAGAACGCAAAAGTGCCATCAAACACCGGCTTGTCATCCAGCGCCAACACCCCGCTGGCAAAGATCAGGTCCAAGTGATGGCTGCCTTTCTGCCCGCCGCCCAACCCCAGGTGCAAACCGCAATGGCGCTCCTCGAAGCCTGCATTGCGCGCATACAAATCCTTGACCCCTTCATTGGTGCCAATTCCCAACTCCTCCACACGCCGGTTGGACGGGTTGGCGTTCAGGTATTTGTTGAAATCCTCTGCCAGCCCCGGCACGTCGCTGGCCACGCTGCAAATCGTCGAATTCTCGATCCACAGTTCCAACGGTGATTGCAGCACGCCGTATTTGCGCGCAAACGGGATGGTGCTGAGGAAGGTGCCGACAAACCGCACCTGGCCATTGATGGCTTCGCTGTGGGTGGCAATTTCGCCCGGCGCCAGGTCGTGGTTGCCGACGCCGTTGATGTTGGTCCACTTCTTGATGCTGCTCATCGGCGCTTCAAGGCGTGAGCCGTGTTTGTCGGTGAAGCTCAGCACGTTGGCTTGGGACATGCGGCGGATCAGCGTGGCGTTGAGGTCGGCAATGCGCTGCGGCTCGACGCTGAAGGTGTCGTAGAAGTAGTCGCCGTAATCCTTGAACAGCAGGGATTTCTTCCAGTGCTCCGCCATCACGCCTTGCAGGGCGCGGATAAAGTCCGGGCCTTCGGCGCGTGGGTTGGGCAGGGTCGAGGAATCGTAGAGAAACAGGTACAGGTCGCAGGCTTCGATGGCCTGGGCCAGGGTGTCGCTGGCGGCCAGGTCCAGGCGCTGCACCTGGAAATTGAATCGGGCGGCACTGCCGTGGGTAATTGCCTGGGCGATGGCGTCGTAGCGTTCGGTATGGCCCAGTAGCACGGTAGGGCGGCTCAGGCCGTTGAGGGCCGGGTGGTGCGCGAGGTAGTAGAGAAAGTGTTCGACGGCGCGGGCCTTGTCCATGACGGGTGTCCTTCTGTGCCTTGGGTAAGGGGGCAGGTGCCGTGCACAGCACCTGCCGGATGCCTGCCGGGTGTTAGAAAGGCCACATCGCAGTGCCAAACGGCACAACGGCATCGGCTTGCATCATTTCAACGGCGGCCTCATGGGTCGGCGCTTCAAACCAATCGTCGAGTTGCAGTTCGGTTTCCAGGTCGTTTTCCAGTGCTTGCATGGTGTATCTCCTAGAGGACGTTGTTTGAGAACGGCTTGCCAACGGGCTTCGCTGGCAAGTGAAAGAACCTAGGAGAGTGTGTTTCGGAATGCAAAATATTTATTGACACGGTCTCATTTGGATTTTTTCTTCTGTTTTTTTGACGCTGTCTTTTATTCAGAAAAAACAACGGACTGGAGCGGATAACCGACCGGAAATTTCCGACTGACATTTTTCCGTTTTCAGACAGTTGAAGCTTGGCTGTAACGCTTATTTTCCGTGCTGTAACGATTAATTTACGAGAAAGGCGCGCAATGATTGAGGCGTAAGAGGCTGTAAGGAATGCCTGACAGATTGTCACAGGCGTCTTCCGGGGTCGGCCCGAAGCTGTCGAGCGGTGTACAATGCGCCGCGTTTTACTGTGACCCCCTTGCGTACCTACGCAAAAGGCCAAGACCTCAGGGTTTACCCACCCTGATCACTCCGCCTGGCCACGAGCCGGACGGGTTCGATTTCGTCACAGATAAAAACAAACAGGTGACGCATGACCGTTAGAAAGACGCTGTACTCCTGGTGCCTGCGCTGGGGTTTGAGCAGCGCTGCTTGAGTCGAGACTCAAGGCAGCAACGTGCATTCAACATCATCAAACCTTGCGTGAGACCCTTTTCATGAGTGGACCCCATTCCTCTTCAGGCGAGCTGAAACGCGGCCTGAAAAATCGGCATATCCAGTTGATCGCCCTCGGGGGCGCCATCGGCACCGGCCTGTTCCTGGGCTCGGCCGGGGTGCTCAAATCCGCCGGCCCGTCGATGATCCTGGGCTATGCCATCTGCGGCTTTATCGCCTTCATGATCATGCGCCAGCTCGGCGAAATGATTGTCGAAGAGCCGGTCGCCGGCTCCTTCAGCCATTTTGCCCACAAGTACTGGGGCGGTTTCGCCGGCTTCCTGTCGGGCTGGAACTGCTGGATTCTGTACATTCTGGTCGGCATGTCGGAGCTGACCGCTGTCGGCAAGTACGTGCACTACTGGTGGCCGGAGATCCCGACCTGGGTTTCAGCAGCGGCGTTTTTCGTGTTGATCAACTTGATTAACCTGGCCAACGTCAAAGTCTTTGGTGAGGCCGAATTCTGGTTCGCCATTATCAAGGTAGTGGCCATCGTCGGCATGATCGCCCTGGGCAGCTATTTGCTGGTCAGCGGCACCGGCGGCCCGCAAGCCTCGGTGAGTAACCTGTGGGACCACGGTGGGTTCTTCCCGCACGGTGTGGGCGGATTGGTGATGGCCATGGCGATCATCATGTTCTCGTTCGGCGGTCTGGAAATGCTCGGTTTTACCGCCGCCGAAGCCGACCAGCCACGCACTGTGATCCCCAAGGCGATCAATCAGGTCATCTATCGCATCCTGATTTTCTACATCGGCGCTCTGGTGGTGCTGTTGTCGCTCACGCCTTGGGACAGCCTGCTGGCAAGCCTCAACGCGTCCGGCGATGCCTACAGTGGCAGCCCGTTTGTGCAGGTGTTCTCGATGCTGGGCAGCAACACGGCCGCGCACATCCTCAACTTCGTGGTGCTGACCGCAGCGCTGTCGGTGTACAACAGCGGCACCTACTGCAACAGCCGCATGTTGCTGGGCATGGCTGAGCAGGGCGATGCGCCCAAGGCATTGGCGAAGATCGACAAGCGCGGTGTGCCGGTGCGTTCGATCCTGGCCTCGGCGGCGATCACCCTGGTGGCGGTGCTGATGAACTACCTGATCCCGCAGCATGCGCTGGAACTGCTGATGTCGCTGGTAGTGGCTACGCTGGTGATCAACTGGGCGATGATCAGCTTCTCCCACTTCAAGTTCCGCCAGCATATGAACCGCACGGGCCAAGTGCCGCTGTTCAAGGCACTGTGGTACCCCTACGGTAACTATATCTGCCTGGCATTCGTCGTGTTTATCCTGGTGATCATGCTGATGATCCCGGGGATTCAGGTGTCGGTGTACGCCATCCCGGTGTGGGTAGCGTTCATGGGGCTGTGCTACTGGATCAAGAACAAGCGCAAGGCGCAAACGGTTCAGAACACAGTGCGGACGGTTCTGGAGTAGGGCGTTTCGCGTAAATAGAAAACCCGGCACTTTGCCGGGTTTTTTGTTGGCGTGGGCGGGTTAGACTCGCCCCCTCGTTTTAAACAGACCCTTGCCCGGAGGCCCCATGCAGCACACAGATATCGACGGCGGCACCTTGCAGCGCTCTGATCTGGAAGACCTGATCGACCAGCACAACGGCCCGTTGCGGCTGATGGGCGTCGACTTGAGTGGTGCCGATCTGTCGCGAATGGTGCTGGACCACTGGGTGTTCGAACGCTGCATTCTGGTCCAGACTTCTTTTCTCGGCTCGCGCCTTGAAGGCACTCAGTGGACCAGTTGCCGCGCGGCCCATGCGGTATTCGAAGCGGCGAACCTGCTGGAAGCGCAGTTCAACAGCTGCGACCTGAACAACACCCGCTGGCAGCGCAGCAAATTGTCCCAAGCGAGTTTTGCCCACTGCAAGCTGACCGGCGCAAACTTCACTCACTGTGCGTCGCTGGGGCTGAGCTTCAGCGAAACCCGGCTCAACAGTGCATTTTTGTCCGGTTTGTCGTTTGCGCGAACCGTGCTGAATAACCTGGATTTCTCCGACAGCGACTTGTCGGATGCAGACTTTCGCAAGGCGCAATTGATCGAATGCAGCCTCGCTCACGCCCGTATCAACGGCGCCAATTTCGCTGGCGCCGACTTGCGCGGTGCGGATTTGAGCGGCTTTCGCCTCAATGATGCCAAACTGTTCAAAGGCGCCGTGATTTCCAAAGCCCAGGCGTCGATGTTGTTGTCCGAGTTGGGCTTATCCGTTGCCTAAGGTTTTTGAGTGATGCTGGTAATTTCCAACAACGTGCACCTGCCCGATGCCGAGATCGAGCTGACCGCTATTCGCGCCCAGGGCGCCGGTGGGCAAAACGTCAACAAGGTGTCGAGCGCGGTGCACCTGCGGTTTGATATTCCGGCGTCATCGTTGCCGGAGTTCTACAAGGAGCGGCTGCTGGCGCTGCGTGACAGCCGTATCACCAGTGACGGCGTGCTGGTGCTCAAGGCCCAGCAATACCGGACTCAGGAACAGAATCGCGCGGATGCGCTGGAGCGCCTGGTGGAATTGATCCTCAGCGCTACCAAGGTCGAGAAGAAGCGCCGCCCGACCAAGCCCACCCTGGGCTCGAAAAAGCGTCGCCTGGAATCCAAGACCAAGCGCGGCAGCATCAAGGCCGGGCGCGGCAAGGTGGATTTCTAAGCGTCGCGTGCTTCGCGGGCCTTGGGCGCTTGCCGGTACAAATACACACTCAGCAGCAAACCGCCCAAGGCGGCGAGGGCAGCGAACAGGAAGATCGACGCAAAACCAAAGCCTGCCGCCACCGCTCCCGCCAGCGGGCCGGTGATACCCAGCGACAAGTCGATAAACAGTGAATAAGCCCCTACCGCCGCACCGCGGCTGGAGGCTGGCACCAGGTTGACGGCCTCCACCCCCAGCGCCGGAAATACCAGGGAAAAACCAAAGCCGCTCAACGCCGCACCGGCCAAGGCCAGGTGGGCGTCCGGCGCGAGCCACAGCAGCAGTAGGCCGAAGATTTCCACCGACAGGCAGGCAATCGCCACGCGAAAGCCGCCGATACGGTTGATCAAATTGCCGAACAGCAGGCGTGCACCGATAAAACTGGCGCCGAACAGGCTCAGTGCCCACACCGCGTTGTCCCAATGTTGGGTGGTGTAATACAGGGTGATAAACGTGGCGATGGTGCCAAAGCCGATCGAGCCCAGCGCCAACGCGCAGCCGTGGGGCAGCACCCGGCCCAGCACGTTCATGAACGGCAGGCGTACGCCGGCCACGATGGGCGCCGCTTCCTTGTTCCAGGCCAGCAGCACGCCGACGACCGCCAGCAGGATGATGCTCACGCCCATGCTCCACAGCCCGAAGTGACTGACCAGCAGCACCCCCAGCGGTGCGCCGACGGCCAGCGCGCCATAACTGGCGATGCCGTTCCACGAGATAACCTTGGCCGTATTGGCGGCGCCGACGCGGCCGATCCCCCAGCCGATGGCGCCCGAGCCCACCAGGCTTTCCGCGCTGCCGAGTACCAGTCGCCCGATCAGCAGGCTGACCAGGCTGAAGGCCGGCAAGCTGGAAAACCACGCCGCCAGCAACATGAACACGCCACTCAGGCCGCAACCGACCAAGCCGATCAGCACTGCGCGCTTGCTGCCCAGGTTGTCGATGATTTTGCCGGCGTACGGACGGCTCAGCAGCGTGGCCAGGTATTGCACGCTGATCACCAGCCCGGCGATCACTGCGCCATAGCCCAGTTGGCTATGGACATAGCCCGGCAAAACGGCCAGGGGAATGCCGATGTTCAGGTAGCCAATAAAGGTGAACAGCACGATGGAAACGACTTGCAGCGTGACCGCCATGGGGCGCTGGGTATCTGGCATGGGAGAGGTCCACTGTCGCAGCAGGTAAAAGATAGGCTGCTAATGATACCGGCGCTGGGGCCGGGCAGGGCGGCAAAACGTCAAAAACTTCAGATCACAACCATCAGGATTTGGCGGGCGCCAGCATTTGCGTGGTCA
The DNA here is from genome assembly GCF_053345295.1 of Pseudomonas sp. M5A4_2d. Classification (NCBI taxonomy): domain Bacteria; kingdom Pseudomonadati; phylum Pseudomonadota; class Gammaproteobacteria; order Pseudomonadales; family Pseudomonadaceae; genus Pseudomonas; species Pseudomonas sp. M5A4_2d. The sequence continues at coordinate 269,329 of NZ_JBKEZW010000009.1, forward strand.
CCAGGGCGGCCAAGGCATTTTCCTGGGTGCCGAAGCGCTTGAGCAGCAGGGCTTGTTTGTCGGCGCTGAGGCGGTTCCAGACTTCGATCATCTGCAAGGCAGCGTCAAGAACAGCAGCATCCGGGGTATCGGAAGGGGTGTTGGGGGAGTCATCGGTCATGGCGGGTATCTCATCATTCAGGCAGTGTGGAAAGCGCTTGAAGGGGCGCTTTCCACACGGTCTGGTACGGCGTCAGTCCTGGCTTTTGCTGTCGACTGGTTTTGCTTCTTTGGCCTCAGGCTGTTTGTTGCTGGCCTGCTGCGGTGTTGGCTGCTCAGTTGGGTGCAGGCTTGGGAAGGGGAGATTAGGTATCTCGTGCATCGTCGTCGCTCCTCGCAAGATCTGTTTTTTCAATCGCAGGTGATTCCGCGCTCTCAAAAAGCCTTGGCAGGATACAGCACTGAAAATGACAAAAAGAATTTTATGTCAGCTTATGTACGAATTTTCATGCTTTTACACAAGTGACAAGAGGTCACACCCTGAAACGGCACCTTCCTCAAGAAAGGCACCTTTAGCGGTTAGAAAGGCACCTTGCCCACAATCATGTCGCGGTACATCACAAAATCGCCCAGCAAGCTGTAGAACGGGTGTTGAAACGTGGCCGGGCGGTTCTTTTCAAAGAAGAAGTGGCCGACCCAGGCAAAGCTGTAACCCGCGATTGGCAACGCCAGCAGCAGGCCCAATGAGCCGCGGCCGATGGCATACGCCAGAATGCCGATCACCAGGGTAGTGCCGATAAAATGCAGGCGCCGGCAGGTGCTGTTGCCATGTTCGCTCAGGTAATAAGGGTAGAACTCGGCGAAGCTATTGAATTGTTTGAGGTTTTCCACGGTGGCCGGCCCTTGGGTGGTGTGCCGCCCAACAGATGTTCGGCGGGGAGCTTATTTGAGTCTAGAGTGAGCACTGGTAACAGCCAGTGACAATAGATGCCACTTTAGTATCCTTGGCTTCCTGGCTGCCGTTTAAGCCTGCTTTTTTAAGAAGACGCCATGAGCGAACGAACAACTTCTGCAAGCTGGGCGCTGGGGATAGTCAAGGCGTTGGAAATGGACGGGCTGGATTGCCGCGTCTTGTTCAAGCAACTCGGCCTGGACTACGCCGCCCTCAGTGACCCCGATGCACGTTTCCCCCAGGACTCCATGACTCGCCTCTGGCAACGCGCGGTGGAGCTGTCGGGCAACCCGGCGATTGGCCTGAACATGGGCAAGGTGGTGCGCCCGGCGTCGTTTCATGTAGCCGGTTATGCCTTGATGTCCAGCAACACCCTGGCCGAAGGCTTTATGCGCCTGGTGCGCTATCAGCGGATCATTGCCGAAAGCGCCGACCTGAGTTTCCGACTGTTACCTGAAGGCTATGCGCTGATTCTGACGGTGCACGGCGATCACCTCCCGCCCACCCGACAAAGTGCCGAAGCCTCGCTGGCCAGTGCACTGGCGCTGTGCGGCTGGTTGACCGGCCGCACCCTGCAACCACGCAAGGTGATGTTACAAGGTGAGCAACCGGCAGACCTCGCGCCCTATAAGCAAGCCTTCCACGCCCCCCTGGAGTTCAATGCGCCCTATGACGCGCTGATTTTCGAGCAGGCTGACATGGATGAACCGCTGCCCACGGCCAACGAGGCCATGGCGCTGTTGCACGATCGGTTTGCCGGTGAATACCTGGCACGGTTTTCCGAGAGCCGCGTGACCCACAAGGCGCGCCAGGTGTTGTGCCGCCTGCTACCCCAGGGCGAACCCAAGCGCGAAGTGGTCGCCCAGACCTTGCACCTGTCCCAGCGCACCTTGCAGCGGCGTTTGCAGGAAGAGGGCACCAGTTTCCAGACGTTGCTCGACGACACGCGCCGCGAACTCGCCGAGCAATACCTCGCGCAGCCGAGTATGACCTTGCTGGAAATTGCCTACCTGTTGGGCTTTGCCGACCCGAGCAATTTCTTCCGCGCCTTTCGCCGTTGGTTCGACGCCACGCCCGGCGAATACCGTACGCGCCTGCTGCGAGCGCCGACTGTCAGTGGCGCCAAAACGCCGGAATGCACAGAACAAAGACTGTAATAATCTCCAGTCGCCCCAGCAGCATGCCGAGCGACAAGATCCACTTGGCTGCATCCGGCAGGCTGGCGAAGTTACCGGCCGGGCCGATGGTTTCGCCCAGGCCCGGGCCTACACCCGATACGGTACTGGCGGCGCCGGTCAACGCGGTCATCCAGTCCAGCCCCAGCAGCGAAAGGGCCAGTGCGATTGCACAAATGGTGATGGCGAAGAAAAACGAGAAAGTCAGAATCGACCGCACGATCTCTTCGTCGAGACGGTGGCCGTTGTACTTCTGCTTGATCACGGCACGCGGATGAATCAACTGGTTCAAGTTGGCCTTGAGCAGGATATAAGCGACCTGGAAACGGAAGATCTTGATACCGCCTGCCGTAGAGCCCGAGCAGCCGCCGACAAAGCCCAAGTAGAAGAACAACATCAGTGAGAAGTTGCCCCAGATGCTGTAGTCCCCCAGCGCGAAGCCGGTGGTGGTGACCACTGAGGTAACGTTAACCGCTACATGGCGCAGCGCGTCGAGCCAATGCAAATCGGTGGTCCACCAGTACCAGGTACCGAGTACCAGCCAGGTCACGACCAACAGCCCGAGCAAGCCTTGCACCTGCTGATCCTTGATCAGCGCTCGGCGATTGCCGCGCAATGTCGCGACATACAAGGTGAACGGTAAGCTGCCGAGGATCATCACAACCACCGCTACCCAGTGCACCGCCGGTTGTTTCCAGTGGGCCAGGGATTCATCGGAGGTGGAAAAACCACCGGTGGAAATTGCTGACATCGCGTGGTTGATCGCATCGAACAGGCCCATCCCGGCCCACCAGAATGCGAGGCTGCCGAGGATGGTGATGCCCACATACGCCGCCACAATCAGCCGCGCCACCATGTGCGAGCGTGGCATGACCTTTTCCGAGCGGTCCGAGGATTCGGTCTGGAACAGGCGCATGCCACCAATGCGCAGCAGCGGCAGGATCGCCACCGCCATGCCGATAAAGCCGATGCCGCCAAGCCAGTGCAGCAGCGAGCGCCATATCAGAATGCCGGGAGACATGCTGTCCAGCCCGCTCAACACGGTGGAGCCGGTGGCGGTGATGCCCGACATGCTTTCAAAGAACGAGTCGGTGTAGCTGATGTGCTGGGTCAGCAAAAACGGCAGCGCGGCGAAGATGCATACCACCAGCCAACTGCTGACGGTCAGCAGGTACATGTCCCGGGGGCGCAGGTGTATGTGCTCGGGGCGGCCGGGGAGGACCAGGGCCAGGCCGGCGAGGAAGGTAATCAGGCTGGCCCAGAGGAATGAGGGCAGGTCGCTGGTGCGTTCGAATATCACCAGGGTGGCCATCGGGACGACCATGGCGATCGCGAGTGTGATCAGGAAGATGCCGAGGATGAAACCGATGATACGTAGGGTCGGCAACGCCATGAAATTTGCTCGGAGTGACGGTTAAAGGCGCCATTCTACCTGCGTAAACCGAGGGCTCAAAGGCGACGCGGTAAAATGTGGGAGCGGGCTTGCTCGCGAAGGCGGTGGTTCAGTGAGAAATCAATTGGCTGACACGCCGTATTCGCGAGCAAGCCCGCTCCCACACAAGCTCTGTGGCGTTTGACGAGGCCTGGAAGGCAGGCACAAAAAAGGCGACCCGAAGGCCGCCTCATTTAATCCAGCACTGATCAGAACTCGTGATCAGCGTTATCCGGGTTCAAGTCGCTGATGCCCAGCTTGCCCGCAGCTGTTTCAATCGCCCCGGTCTGCTTGACCAAGGCCGCAATCGCGTCACGCACGATCTGGTTGCCTGCATCGTTACCCGCAGCAATCAGCTGGTCGTAATGCTCGCCGTTGTTGGCGTGGTCCACCATGACCTGAATCTTCGCTTCAGTGGCCGCAAGGTCAGCCTTCAGCGCCGCGTCGGCCGCCGGGTCAGCCTTGGCCACCAGGGACGACAGGCTGGCGCCGGTCATCTTGGTGCCGTCGGTGCGGGTGTACTCGCCCAGGTAGACGTTGCGAATGCCCTTGGCGTCGTAGAAGTGCGAGTTGTGGGTGTTATCGCTGAAGCAATCCTGCTCGTCTTCCGGCGAGTTGGCTTCCAGGGACACCTTCATGCGCTCACCGGCCAGCTCGCCCAGGGACAGGCTGCCCATGCCGAACAACATTTTGCGCAGGCCGTCGGTGGCAGGTTCTGCCTCCAGGGTGGCGCGGTAGTTGTCTTCGACGTTGGGCTTCCAGTTGCCGACCATTTCTTCCAGGTCGCTGACTAGCAACTGAGTCACGGCACGCAGGTAGGTGCGACGGCGCTCGTTGTGACCGCCGGTTGCGCCGTCGCCGGTCATGTAGTCCGACGCCGGGCGGTTGCCCGCGCCAGGGCCGGTGCCGTTGAGGTCCTGGCCCCAGAGCAGGAATTCAATGGCGTGGTAGCCGGTGGCGACGTTGGCTTCGGAACCGCCCAGCTCATTGAGGCTGGCGAGTTTTTCCGGGGTGATTTCCTTGACGTCGACCTTGTCTTCGCCGACCTGGATCTCGTTGTTGGCGATGATGTTGGCGTTGGCACCGGGGTTGCCCAGCGCGTGCTCGTAGGATTTGTCGACGTAGTCGATCAGGCCTTCGTCCAGGGGCCAGGCGTTCACCTGGCCTTCCCAGTCGTCGATGATGGTGTTACCGAAACGGAACACTTCGCTCTGCAGGTACGGCACGCGAGCGGCGATCCAGGCGGTACGGGCCGCTTTCAGGGTTTGGTCGTTCGGGTTGGCGAGGAAGGTGTCGATTGCGGTTTGCAGGGTTTTCGCCGTCGATTCCGCGTCGCTGTACACCGCGAACACCATGTCAGCGTAATGCGCGACCACGGCCTTGGCGGCAGCTTCGTCGACCTGGCCTGCAGGCGTGGCAGCCGCTGGAGCGGTGGTGCTGGCAGCCGGGGTCGGCGCGGCGGCCTTGTCTTTACCTTCGCCGCAACCGGCGAGAGAAATGGCAATGGCCAGCAGACTGGCGGTGGCCAGGGGCATACGAATCATGGCGAACATCCTGCTTCGGTTGTTGATAGGGCGCGCGGGGGAGCGCAAAAACTGCGACATAATGCGAAAGATTTGCATTTTGTGTAAAGGTTTATACGAGGGAAATATTTAGTATCGTTTTGTCAGGTCAGAGAATCGCCGCGTTGTCGCGTTCGGACTGTTTCAAATAAGCCGCTAACTCGCGTGCCTGCAGCGGTTTGCTGTAGTGGTAACCCTGGCCCTCATGGCAGCCCTCGGAAATGATGTAAGCCTCCTGCTCGGCAGTTTCCACGCCTTCGGCAATCACTTGCATGCCCAGGCTTTTGCCCAGTTGGATGATGGCGCGCACGATAGTTGCGTCGTCGTCATCATCCAGCAGGTCCTGAACGAAGCTCTTGTCGATCTTGATCTTGTCCAGAGGCAGGCTTTTCAGGTAGCTCAGGGATGAGTAGCCGGTACCGAAGTCATCAATGGCGATCAGCGCCCCGGAACGACGCAGGCTGAGCAAGTGCTGGGCGGCGGTGCTGATGTCTTCCATCAGGCCGGTCTCGGTCACTTCCAGCTCCAGGCTGCGTGGTGGCAAGCGGTAGATCTGCATCAGGTTGTTGACCACCCGCGGCAACTCGGTGTGGTGCAACTGCACGGTGGACAGGTTGACCGCCATGCGCAACCCGGTAAAGCCCAGGTCATGCCATTCGCGCAACTGTCGGCAGGCCTGATCCAGCACCCATTCGCCAATAGGGATAATGGTGCCGTTCTGTTCCGCCAGCGGGATAAACAAGTCCGGCGGCACCAGGCCATGTTCCGGGTGCTGCCAGCGAATCAGCGCTTCCACACCGACCACGCGGTGGTCGCGGTAGCTGATTTGCGGCTGATACACCAGGTGGAACTGGTCACGGCTAAGGGCATCGCGCAGGTCTTTTTCCAATTCGCGGCGTCGGCGCATTTCACTGTCGACGCTGGCGATGTAGAACTGATAGCGGTTGCGGGAGCGGCTCTTGGCCAGGGTCATGGTTTGTTCGGCTTTTTGCAGCAGCTTTTCGGTGCTGTCGCCGTCTTCCGGGAACAAGGTGATGCCAATGGTGGCGCGCAGGCGAATGTGATCCTGATCGAGGGCGAATTCCGCTTCCAGGTCGTCCAGGATGCTTTGTGCCAGTTCGGCCGCTTCGTAGGGCTGTTCGATATCGGCCTGCACCAGGGCGAACTGGTCGCCGCCGAGGCGGGCGAGGGCGCCGAGACGACCGCTGTGAGCGCGCAGACGGTCGGCCAAGGCCAGCAATAACTTGTCGCCGGCCTGGTAAGTGAACTGTTCATTGACGCTTTTGAAGTCGTCCAACCCTACGCATAACACTGCCACACGACGTTGCCGGCGCCCGGCGTCGATCAGGATCTTGTCCAATTGCTCCTGCAACTTCTGACGATTGGGCAGGCCGGTGAGAAAGTCGTACTGGGCCATGCGCAGCAGGCTGGATTCAGCCTCATGGCGCAGGTGGGTATTGCGTTCGATGGATTCGAGCAACTGGTTGGCCGTGTTGATCCACAGCCCCAGTTCGTTGCGTTCGTGACCTTTGATCTGGGGGATTTTGTGTTCGCTGGGCCGGTCCGGGTTGATCGAGGTCAAGTGCTCGATAATCCGCGACAACGGTTTGGTCAGCAGCCAGTGGTAGACCAGGTACAGCACCAGGCCCATGGCCAGGGCGCGCAGCACGCCGGAAATAAAAATGATCACCGAGCTGACAATAAAGCTTTTGCCGTAGGTGGCGGTGTCCAGGGTAATGCTCAGGTCGCCGTAATATTCGCTGTAGGGGCCCTTGCCGACCAGCGCCGTGGTAAATGTACGTTCCTGGCCAAGTATCAGGTCGGTCAACCAGCGGGTGGGCGATTGCTGCAACGCGCGGCTTTTTTCTGCGAGCATGGTTTCGTTGGGATGGCCGATGGACGCCATGCGCACGGCGTCGTCCTGAAACAGGCCTTCGATCACCTGCATGCCCATTTCGCGATCCAGGCTATAGACGGCCTGGGTAGACGGGTCGCGAAACATGTCGAGGATGCGCTGGGCATCACCGGCCACGGCCTGGCGCGTCTTGTAGGCATCAAACACGATCTGCGCCACGCTCAACGCAACGCCCACAATCAATGCCGACAGCAGCACAACCCGTAGCAACTTCACCGACAAGCTGTTTTTGAGTTCCAGCTTCAAAGGGTCATTCCTTGTTCCATGCGGGTGGCCTCAATATGCCATGAGTATTGGCAATCTCGTGATGGCAGTCAAAGGGACATTGATGGCGAAGGGGGCGAGGGCGTTGGCGGGCGTTGTTGGAAGGGCGACGGATTGGTGTCCGCCGCTCTGGGACCGATGGGGGCTTACTGCTTAAAACGTTATCTGCGAGCCCTGATTTACTGCTTCCTTGGCAAATTCCACTGTTTTACTCGCTACGTCGCTTGCGGCCTTAATACCGGCCTCTGCGGCTTTTGCGGCCAGTGGCAGGGCTACTGCGGCGACGGGGGCCATGGCACCCAATGCTGCTAATTCGATCATGCTGAAATCTCCGAGGTGGATGGAAAAGAGGCAACAAGCCTCTCGACACCTGAGTGGCGAAGCCTGCTGGGCAGTTCCATGTGTCCTCAGCGGTTACCGGAAATTTCCCATAAAAAAAGCCCGGCAATCGCCGGGCTCTTTCTACTGCAAGTGCTACTTAGGCAGTGAAGGTCTTGCCTTCGAACTGCTCAGCCACGAACTTCCAGTTGACCAGGTTCCAGAACGCTTCCACATACTTTGGACGCACGTTGCGGTAGTCGATGTAGTAAGCGTGTTCCCAGACGTCGCAGGTCAGCAGCGGGGTATCGCCGCTGGTCAGCGGGTTGCCGGCGCCGATGGTGCTGGCCAGGGCCAGGGAACCGTCAGCTTTTTTCACCAGCCAGCCCCAACCGGAACCGAAGGTGCCGACGGAAGTCTTGGTGAATTCTTCTTTGAACTTGTCGAACGAACCGAATGCAGCGTTGATCGCCTCAGCCAGTGCGCCGGTAGGTTGACCGCCGGCGTTTGGCGCCAGGCAGTTCCAGTAGAAAGTGTGGTTCCAGACCTGAGCGGCGTTGTTGAAGATGCCGCCCGAAGAAGACTTGACGATCTCTTCCAGGGTCTTGCCTTCGAACTCGGTGCCTGGCACCAGGTTGTTCAGGTTCACGACATAGGTGTTGTGGTGCTTGTCGTGGTGATACTCCAGGGTTTCCTTGGAGATGTGCGGCTGCAGGGCATCGTGTGCGTAGGGCAGCGGCGGCAATTCGAAAGCCATGATGATTCTCCTAATCAGGTCAGTTGCGGTGAGCGCAAGGCCGATCACGGGCGGCCAAACAAGCGCCGGGGAGTTTGTACTCTTTGCGGCGCAGGGTCCGGATCATAGCACCGGGGGTGCGGCAAAACCACGCAACAACTGTGTGGGATAGAGGTTCCAGAGCGTTTTGGAATATTCATCAAGCACTGATCAGTTGATAGGCCACGCTGAACATCATCACCGCCACTAAAAGGTCCAGCAGGCGCCATGTCGCGGGGCGTGCCAGCCAGGGCGCCAACCACGCCGCGCCGAGTGCCAGCGTGGCAAACCACAGGAACGAAGCGCTGGCGGCGCCTGCCACGTAAGCGCCGGGTTCGGTTTGTTGAGCGCCCAGCGAGCCGATCAACAACACGGTGTCCAGATAGACATGGGGGTTGAGCAGTGTCACCGCCAAGGCGCTGAGCAGTACGGCGCGCAATGAACGCACCTTGAGGTGCTGCCCTTGTCCCAGGCTTTGCCTGGAAAACGCCCGACGCAACGCCAAGGTGCCGTACCACAACAGGAACGCCGCACCGCCCCAGCGGGCAATCGCCAGCAACAGCGGGTTTTGCGCCAGTACCGTCGCCAGGCCAAATACCCCGGCAGCCACCAGAATCGCATCGCACACGATGCACAATGCCGCGACCGGCAGGTGATGTTCACGGCGCAGACTTTGCGCCAGTACGAAGGCGTTCTGGGTGCCGATCGCCATGATCAGGCCCAAAGCCACCAGCAGTCCGTTCACATAGCTTTGCCACATAGGATTTACTCCGCGTCCGCTGCCAGTTGGCGCAAGACGTCCATGGCTCGCTCAGCATCGGCACGGCCGACAAACAGGTGGTCGTGGTAATAGCCGGCAATTACGTTGCAACTGATACCGGCGTTGCCCAATGCACTGGCGAACGCCGCCGTCAGGCCTACGGCTTCAAGGGCGGAATGCACATTCAAAGTGATCCATGCGGCAACGTACTCGAACGCCAGACCGGCCTGCTCCGCCTGCTGACGCTCCAGAATCAGCGTCAGGCCTTCGTGCTCGCGAAAGCTGCCAACCACCTCGCAACCTGCCGGAATGCGGTGGTCGGGCAGGGTGCAGAACACATAGTCGCCGTCATTGAGCTGCGGGCTCATGCTGCGCAGCAGGGTTGCCAGGGCGGTTTCGCCAGCCATGTGAAAGATCCTTAATAAAGAGAGAAGCCATGCTGGTCATTCTCTCGGGCTACGCTGTATAAGAAAAACAAATATTGCTGATCGCTCATTAGAGAAACTGATGTTCGACTATAAATTGCTTTCTGCCCTGGCCGCAGTGGTGGAACAAGCCGGCTTCGAACGAGGTGCCCAGGTGCTGGGCCTGTCGCAGTCGGCGATTTCCCAGCGCATCAAGTTGCTCGAGGCGCGCATCGGCCAACCGGTGCTGGTGCGGGCCACTCCGCCGACACCCACCGATATTGGTCGGCGCCTGCTCAACCATGTGCAACAAGTACGCTTGCTCGAGCGCGACCTGCAAAGCCAGGTGCCGGCGCTGGACGAGGAGGGCATGCCCGAGCGCCTGCGCATCGCCTTGAATGCCGACAGCCTCGCCACCTGGTGGGCCGAGGCCGTCAGCGGCTTTTGCGCCGAGCAGCATTTGTTGCTCGACCTGGTGGTGGAAGACCAGACCGTCGGCCTCAAACGCATGCGCGCCGGGGAAGTGGCCGCTTGTATCTGCGCCAGCGAGCGCCCGGTGGCCGGCGCGCGTAGCCTGTTGCTCGGTGCCATGCGATATCGGGCGCTGGCCAGCCCGGCCTTTATTGCCCGGCATTTTCCGCAGGGTGTGCGTGCCGATCAATTGGCCCGAACGCCGGCGTTGGTGTTCGGCCCGGATGATTTCCTGCAGCACCGTTACTTGGCTTCTCTGGGTGTGGATGGCGGTTTCGAGCACCATTTATGCCCATCGTCTGAAGGCTTTATTCGTTTGACCGAAGCCGGCCTGGGCTGGGGCCTCGTGCCCGAATTACAGGTGCGCGACCAACTGCAAACCGGCGTATTGGTGGAGTTATTGCCAGATAAGCCCATCGATGTGCCGCTGTACTGGCATCATTGGCGCAGTGGCGGGCAATTGTTGGGCCTGTTGACCGACCATCTGGCCCAGGCGTGTGGCCAGTGGTTGGTGCCGTTGGAGTGATGGCGGGCGTCAAGGCAACAGCGATGAAAAAACGAAAGAACACGGAGTAATACATGAAGATTCTGGTCACCGGCGCAAGCGGCTTCATCGGCGGGCGCTTTGCGCGTTTCGCCCTGGAGCAGGGCCTGGACGTGCGGGTCAACGGGCGACGCGCCGAAGGTGTAGAACACCTGGTACGGCGCGGCGCGGAGTTTATCCAGGGTGATTTGAATGATGCCGACCTGGTGCGCGAACTGTGCCGTGATGTCGAAGCCGTAGTGCATTGCGCCGGTGCCGTCGGGTTGTGGGGCAAGTATCAGGACTTCCATCAGGGCAACGTGCTGGTCACCGAAAACGTCGTCGAGGCCTGCCTTAAGCAGCGCGTCGGGCGCCTGGTGCACCTGTCGTCGCCGTCGATCTACTTTGACGGGCGCGACCACCTGGGGCTGACCGAAGAACAGGTGCCCAAGCGCTTCAAACATCCTTACGCCGCCACCAAATACCTGGCGGAACAGAAGGTGTTCGGTGCCCAGGAATTCGGCCTTGAAGTGCTGGCCCTGCGCCCGCGTTTTGTTACCGGGGCCGGAGACATGAGCATCTTCCCGCGGTTGCTGAAAATGCAGCGCAAGAACCGCCTGGCCATCGTCGGCGACGGCCTGAACAAGGTCGACTTCACCAGTGTGCATAACCTCAATGAGGCGTTACTCAGCAGTTTGCTGGCGACCGGCTCGGCGCTGGGCAAGGCCTACAACATCAGCAACGGCAAGCCGGTGCCAGTGTGGGATGTGGTGAACTACGTGATGCGCCAAATGGACATGCCCCAGGTTACCCGTTATCGGTCCTACGGCCTGTCCTACAGCGTGGCCGCGTTGAACGAGGCATTCTGTGCGATGTGGCCGGGGCGTCCGGAGCCGGCCTTGTCGCGCCTGGGCATGCAAGTGATGAACAAAGATTTCACCCTCGATATCAGCCGCGCGAGGCATTATCTCGACTATGAGCCCAAGGTCAGTCTGTGGGCTGCCCTCGACGAGTTTTGCAGTTGGTGGAAAGCGCAGGATCCCGGGCTTAAGTAAGCTCACAACCGGCAACACATCGGGAACCGAATTCGCGGTTCCGGGTCGATCAGTGCGGCGCGAACGCGGTTTATACTCACGTCGCTCGGCTTTTCAGGTCGCCATCTCACCGATTCAGGGTTGATTCATGCGTAACGATGCTAAAGACGATTTCGACAATGTTCCCAGCCTGCGGGCCGATCTTGGGGACGACGATGATTTCGAGCCGTCTCCCGCCACGTCCGTGCGCTCGCGCAATACGCCGGTGGTCAAGGTCAAGAGCGCCAGCACCGGCCCACTGTGGGCATTGGTCGGCGCACTGCTGATCGCCTTCGCGGGCCTTGCCTGGTGGAGCTTCCAGCAAATTTCCCTGATGGGGCAGCAGTTGGTTGCCACCCAGGAAAGCTTTGCGCGTATCAGCGAAGAAGCGGCAGGGCGCCTGCAGGACATTTCCGGCAAGGTCGTGGCCAGCGAAGCCAACGTGAACAACGGCAGCGAAGCGCTCAAACTGCAGATCAAGCAGTTGGAGACCCAGTTGCTGGAGCAAGGCAAGCAACAAGTCGGCGTCGCCGGCCAGGCGACCGCACTGGATCAGCGCCTGGCGCAAATGAGCGCCAGCACCGCCGAACTGTCGAGTGCGAACGCCAAGCTACAGGGCCAGGTGCAGGCCCTGACGGACGCCGTGGCTGGCCTCAAGGCGGCACAAGGCGACGTCAAGGAGTTGTCCGCCGACGTGGCTGCGCTGAAGAAACAGGGCAATCCGAGCGCAGCCATTGCGCGCCTGGAGCAGGACCTTGTAGTCCTCAAGAGCGCGCAGGACAACCCGTCTGCCAATAGCGATGCGCCGACCAATAAAGAGTTCGACGTGTTCCGTATCCAGACCACGCGCAACATCACCACGTTGCAGAGCCAGGTGCAGAACCTGAATCAGCGCCTGAATGCACCGGCAGCCATTACGCCGCTCGGTCAGTAAGCACTGCGCGGGAAATGTCACCAGGTGGTGACATTTCCCATCCCCTTCGTTACTTGCCCCTACCTCGCCCTTGTTTAGACTCCGGTCATCCCACAAAAAATAAAAAGGGCTACCCATGACTACGCAACCACTGCCTGCCAGCAGTTGGCTGAACGCACCTGCCCATCACGCTTGGCTCGCCAATGAAGGCCAGCGCCTGCTGTCATTCGCCAAAGCCTCCCGCTTGCCGGACGGCTTCGGCAACCTGGACGACAAAGGCCAATTGCCGGCCGACGCCCACGCCGAAACCATGAACACCGCCCGCATGACCCACAGCTTCGCCATGGCCCACGCCATGGGCTTGCCCGGTTACGCCGAGCTGGTCGCGCACGGCGTTGCGGCCCTCAGTGGCCCGTTGTGCGATAGCGAGCATGGCGGTTGGTTCGCGACCCCCAACGCCGTCGATGGCAACCGTGGCAAGGCCGCGTACCTGCACGCTTTCGTGGCCTTGGCCGCGAGTTCTGCGGTGGTGGCCGGTGCTCCCGGTGCACAGAGCCTGTTGAATGACGCCGTGCACATCATCGACCAGTTTTTCTGGAGCGAGGAGGAGGGCGTGATGCTCGAGTCCTTTGCCCAGGACTGGAGCGCGGTCGAGGCTTATCGCGGCGCCAACAGCAACATGCACGCCACCGAAGCTTTCCTGGCCCTGGCTGATGTGACCTGCGACACGCGCTGGCTGGACCGCGCGTTGCGCATCGTCGAACGCGTCATCCACACGCACGCCGCCGGCAACCGGTTCATGGTGATCGAGCATTTTGACGCGCAATGGAAACCCTTGCTCGGTTACAACGAGGACAACCCCGCCGACGGCTTTCGTCCCTACGGCATCACCCCGGGCCACGGCTTTGAGTGGGCGCGGTTGGTGCTGCATCTGGAAGCGGCGCGCCAGCAGGCCGGCCTGGCAACGCCAGAGTGGCTGTTGAACGACGCCAAGGGCTTGTTCGCCAGCGCCTGTGAATACGCCTGGGCTGTGGATGGCGCTCCCGGCATCGTGTACACCCTCGATTGGAGCCAGCGCCCGGTGGTGCGCGAGCGCCTGCATTGGACTCACGCCGAAGCCAGCGCCGCTGCCCAGGCGTTGCTCAAACGCACGGGCGAACGGCATTACGAGACCTGGTATCGGTGTTTTTGGGAGTTTTGCGAAACTCACTTTATCGACCGAATACACGGCAGTTGGCACCACGAACTCAGCTCGCATAACCAGCCCAGCAGCAAGATCTGGGGTGGCAAACCGGACCTGTACCATGCCTGGCAAGCGGTATTGCTGCCTGCGCTACCCTTGGCGCCAAGCATGGCCAGTGCGATCGGAGCTGGCATGAATGTCACCAGTTGGTGACATTTGTGCGTCCCTTTGTTACCTGCGCCTTAAAAATCCATGTTTAAACTCCGTGCAGCGCAAGCTCTAGACTTGCATGCATAACAACAAGAAAAGGTACTCAGATGAACGCGATTAATCGCCTCGCCGTTGCTATTTCCATTGCCTCGTTGTTTCCCCTCAGTGCATTTGCCGCCGACTCGAAAGGGACGGTTGAAGTTGTGCATTGGTGGACCTCTGGCGGTGAGAAAGCGGCAGTAGATGTCCTGAAGGCCCAAGTTGAGAAAGACGGCTTCACCTGGAAAGACGGTGCCGTCGCAGGTGGCGGTGGCGCCACTGCCATGACTGTGCTGAAAAGCCGCGCAGTGGCCGGCAACCCGCCAGGCGTTGCCCAGATCAAAGGCCCGGACATCCAGGAATGGGCGTCCACCGGCTTGCTCGACACCGACGTGCTCAAAGACGTCGCCAAAGAAGAAAAGTGGGACTCCCTGCTCGACAAGAAAGTCTCCGATACCGTGAAGTACGAAGGTAACTACGTTGCCGTACCGGTCAACATCCACCGCGTGAACTGGCTGTGGATCAACCCGGAAGTCTTCAAGAAAGCCGGTATCACCAAGAACCCGACCACCCTCGAAGAATTCTACGCAGCGGGCGACAAGCTCAAGGCCGCGGGCTTTATTCCGCTTGCCCACGGTGGCCAGCCTTGGCAGGACAGCACCGTATTTGAAGCCGTCGTCCTGTCGGTGATGGGTGCCGATGGCTACAAGAAAGCCCTGGTCGACCTGGATAATGACGCGCTGACCGGCCCGCAAATGGTCAAGGCGCTGACCGAGCTGAAGAAAGTCGCGACCTATATGGACGTCGACGGCAAAGGCCAGGACTGGAACCTCGAAGCCGGCAAGGTCATCAATGGCAAGGCCGGTATGCAGATCATGGGTGACTGGGCCAAGTCCGAATGGACCGCGGCCAAGAAAGTCGCCGGCAAAGACTACGAGTGCGTAGCCTTCCCGGGCACCGACAAAGCCTTCACCTACAACATCGACTCCCTGGCGGTGTTCAAGGTCAAAGACAAGGGCACTCAGGCGGGCCAGCAGGACATCGCCAAAGTCGTGTTGGGTGAAAACTTCCAGAAAGTCTTCAGCATCAACAAAGGCTCGATCCCGGTTCGAAACGACATGCTCCATGAAATGGACAAGCTCGGCTTCGACTCCTGCGCCCAGACCGCGGCCAAGGACTTCCTTGCCGACGCCCAGACTGGCGGCCTGCAGCCAAGCATGGCGCACAACATGGCCACCACGCTGGCGGTACAAGGTGCGTTCTTTGATGTCGTGACCAACTACATCAACGACCCGAAAGCCGACCCGGCCGACACCGCCAAGAAACTGGGCGCTGCGATCAAGTCCGCCAAGTAACGGTTAGCACGGCTGGTCCTTGTGAGGGGAAACCCCCTGACCCCTCACAAGGCATGCTTCTGTAGTCCTTTTCCCTGTACTGGATTTTCCCATGAGTTCTGTTGCTGTGTTCAGCAAGGCCTCGCCGTTCGATGCACTGCAGCGCTGGCTCCCTAAACTGGTGCTGGCGCCCAGCATGTTCATCGTTCTGGTGGGCTTCTACGGCTACATCCTGTGGACGTTCGTTCTGTCGTTCACCACGTCCACGTTCCTGCCAAGCTACAAATGGGCAGGCCTTGCGCAATACGCGCGGTTGTTCGACAACGACCGCTGGTGGGTAGCGAGCAAGAACCTGGCTGTTTTTGGCGGCATGTTTATCGGCATCACCCTGGTGATTGGCGTGACGCTGGCGATCTTTCTCGACCAGAAAATCCGTCGCGAAGGCTTTATCCGCACCATTTACCTGTACCCGATGGCGCTCTCGATGATCGTGACCGGTACGGCCTGGAAATGGCTGCTCAACCCGGGCATGGGCCTGGACAAACTCCTGCGTGACTGGGGCTGGGAAGGCTTCCGCCTGGACTGGCTGATCGACCCCGATCGCGTCGTCTACTGCCTGGTGATTGCTGCTGTATGGCAAGCCTCCGGGTTCATCATGGCGATGTTTCTCGCCGGCCTGCGCGGCGTTGATCAGTCGATCATCCGTGCCGCCCAGATCGACGGCGCCAGCCTGCCGCGCATCTACTGGAGCGTGGTGCTGCCAAGCCTGCGTCCGGTGTTCTTCAGTGCGGTGATGATCCTGGCGCACATTGCGATCAAGAGCTTTGACCTGGTCGCCGCAATGACGGCCGGTGGCCCGGGCTACTCGTCCGACCTGCCTGCCATGTTCATGTACTCGTTCACCTTCAGTCGTGGCCAGATGGGCATGGGCTCGGCCAGTGCAATCCTGATGCTCGGCGCGATCCTCGCGATCATCGTGCCTTACCTGTACTCCGAGCTGAGGACCAAGCGTAATGACTAGTCTCGCCTCCAAACCGTCCATCAGCCTGAGCCGCATCGCGATTTACGCGGTGCTGATTCTCGCTGTGCTGCTTTACCTGGTGCCGCTGGTGGTGATGCTGCTGACCAGCTTCAAGACCCCGGAAGACATCAGCACCGGCAACCTGCTGAGCTGGCCCACCGTGGTCACCGGCATTGGCTGGGTCAAGGCCTGGGCCACTGTAGACGGCTACTTCTGGAACTCGATCAAGATCACTGTTCCGGCCGTACTGATCTCCACCGCCATCGGTGCGTTGAACGGCTACGTGTTGTCGTTCTGGCGCTTCAAAGGCTCGCAGCTGTTCTTCGGCCTGCTGCTGTTCGGCTGCTTCCTGCCGTTCCAGACCGTGCTGCTGCCGGCGTCGTTCACCCTCGGCAAGATGGGCCTGGCCAGCACCACCACGGGCCTGGTGTTTGTGCACGTGGTCTACGGGCTGGCATTTACCACACTGTTCTTCCGTAACTACTACGTCAGCATTCCAGATGCGCTGATCAAGGCGGCACGACTGGACGGTGCAGGTTTCTTCACCATCTTCCGGCTGATCATTCTGCCGATGTCGACGCCGATCATCATGGTCTGCCTGATCTGGCAGTTCACCCAGATCTGGAACGACTTCCTGTTCGGTGTGGTGTTCTCCAGCGGCGACTCGCAGCCCATCACGGTGGCGCTGAACAACCTGGTCAACACCAGCACCGGGGCCAAGGAATATAACGTGGATATGGCGGCGGCGATGATCGCCGGGCTGCCGACCCTGCTGGTCTATGTGATCGCAGGCAAGTATTTCGTGCGCGGCCTTACGGCCGGCGCGGTCAAGGGGTAATCATGGCTACGCTTGAACTTCGCAATGTAAACAAGACCTATGGCGCCGGCCTGCCCGACACCTTGAAGAACATCGAACTGTCGATCAAGGAAGGCGAATTCCTGATTCTGGTCGGCCCTTCGGGGTGTGGTAAATCCACACTGATGAACTGCATCGCCGGTCTGGAAACCATTACCGGCGGCGCCATCATGATCGGTGATCAGGATGTGAGCGGCATGAGCCCCAAGGACCGTGACATCGCCATGGTGTTCCAGTCCTACGCGCTGTACCCGACCATGAGCGTGCGCGAGAACATCGAGTTCGGCCTCAAAATCCGCAAGATGCCTCAGGCGGACATCGACGCCGAAGTGGCGCGCGTGGCCAAGTTGCTGCAGATCGAACACTTGCTTAATCGCAAGCCAGGCCAGCTGTCCGGTGGCCAGCAACAGCGTGTGGCAATGGGCCGTGCCCTGGCGCGTCGGCCGAAGATCTACCTGTTCGACGAACCGCTGTCCAACCTCGACGCCAAGCTGCGGGTCGAGATGCGTACCGAAATGAAACTGATGCACCAGCGCCTCAAAACCACCACCGTCTACGTCACCCACGATCAGATCGAAGCGATGACCCTGGGCGATAAAGTGGCGGTGATGAAGGACGGCATCATCCAGCAATTCGGCACGCCGAAAGAGATCTATAACGACCCGGCCAACCTTTTTGTGGCAAGCTTTATCGGTTCACCACCGATGAACTTCATTCCGCTGCGCCTGCAGCGCAAGGATGGCAAATTGGTGGCGCTGCTCGACAGCGGCCAGGCCCGTTGCGAGCTGCCGCTGGGTATGAATGACGCCGGCCTTGAAGATCGCGATGTGATCCTGGGTCTGCGCCCGGAGCAAATAGTGCTGGCCACGGGCGAAGCGAATGGTTCGTCGAGCATTCGTGCCGAAGTCCAGGTCACTGAGCCGACCGGTCCTGACACGTTGGTGTTCGTGCAACTCAACGACACCAAGGTCTGCTGCCGCCTCGCGCCGGACGTTGCACCGCAGGTCGGTGAGACCCTGACCCTGCAATTCGACCCGGCCAAGGTATTGCTGTTCGACGCCAAAACCGGCGAACGCTTGGGCACTGCTGCCTCATTGCCTGCACACGGGCATGCCGACAACGTGGCCCAATTCAAAGGCCGCTGAAGCAGATAACTTGTTGTTTTGGTTAAAAAAAAGTAACCCGCGTTAGATAAAAACAGTTAAATAACAATAAAGACGAGGATGTAGGGATGAAAAAGCAACACAACAACACTCGGCTGATCTGCCAACTGTCAGCAGCAGCAGCCCTGGTATTGTCCGCCAATGCGATGGCGGCCGATGCATTCAGCGCCGACTCCAAATGGATGACCGGTGATTGGGGTGGCGAGCGTACCAAGCTGATCGAGCAAGGTATCGACATCAAGGCTGACTACGTAGGGGAAATGGGCGCCAACCTGCACGGCGGCTATAACGACGACAAGACCGGCCGTTACTCCGACCAGTTCGGGTTGGGCGTAGCGCTGGATCTGCAAAAGCTGTGGGGCTGGGACAACACCCAGGCCAAGATCCAGTTGACTAACCGTAATGGCCAAAACATCTCCAACGATCGTATTGGTGACCCGCGTGCCGGCACGCTGAGTTCGTCGATGGAAGTTTACGGTCGTGGCCACATGGTGCGTCTGACCCAGTTCTGGATTCAGCACCAGATGTTTGATAACAAGCTGGACGTGAAGCTCGGCTACTTCGGTGAAGGCGAAGACTTCAACACCTTCCCTTGCGAATTCCAGAACCTGTCGTTCTGCGGGTCCCAAGTGGGTAACTACGTCAATACCTGGTACAACTGGCCGGTCGCGCAGGCCGCTATCCGCGTGAAGTACAACATCACGCCTGAGCTGTATGCACAAATCGGTGCGTACAACCAGAACCCGTCGCAGCTTGAGCACGGCAATGGCTTCAAGCTCAGCGGCAGCGGCACCAAGGGCACCGTGATTCCGGTGGAATTGGTCTGGTCGCCGAAGGTCAATGGCCTGCCAGGCGAATACCGCGTGGGTTACTACAAGAGCGCCGCGGATGCCAGCGACGTACGTGAAGACGTCAACGGCAACGATGCTGCCACCACAGGCTTGGCTTACCGTACCCGTAGCAGCAAATCCGGCTATTGGGGCGTTGTGCAGCAGCAACTCACCACCCATAACGGCGACGCTTCGCGCGGCCTGAACATCGCGGCCAACGCCACCTTCCACGACAAGGACACCAACCTCGTCGATAACTATCAGTCGTTGATGCTGGTGTACAAAGGCCCATTCGATGCGCGTCCAAAAGATGACGTCGGTATCGGTTTCTCTCGTATCCATGTCAATCAGGACGTGAGGAAAAACGCAGAGTTGCTGAACGCAGCCGGTGGTTTCACCGACTACGACCAAGCGGGCTACGCGCCGCTGCGTGACACCGAGTACAACACTGAAATCAACTACGGCTTCCACGTCACTAACTGGCTGACCGTGCGTCCTAACCTGCAATACGTTACCCACCCAGGTGGCGTCGATAAAGTCGACAACGCGTTGGTAGCCGGCCTGAAAATTCAGTCTACGTTCTAACGCTGTTGCGATAAGCTCCTTCTCTCTGTGCGCATTTTGCGGGTAGCCATGGCTATCCGCTTTTTTTTGGGCAGCACTGTGAAGTTATTCAGGACCGTGGCACATGCATGAGCATCCGCTGCAACGCTTTTTCAAATCCCTGCGTGAACGCCCTGTGTTTGCCTGGGAGCGCTTTCAGATGCGCGATGTGTTGGTGATCGACCATCCGCTGTGCCAGGCGGTGTTCAGCCGTCAGGGCGCGCAATTGCTGCACTTTCAGCCACGCGGCCAGAAACCCTGGCTGTGGTGTGCGGCCAAGTGGCCGCAAGTCGGCGCCATCCGTGGTGGCGTGCCGGTCTGCTGGCCGTGGTATGGGCGCCATCCGAGCGAAAACGCGTGGCCGTCCCATGGTTGGGCGCGGCTGATCGACTGGAAACTGCTCGACAGCAGCACCGACGACGATGGCGTGCGCCTGCACTGGCAATTGCAATTGTGCGACTGGCAGGTCGACCTGCACGCGCACTTGGGCGACACCCTGGAATTGCGCCTGTGCACCGAGCACCAGGACGAGTTGCCGTGCCAGTTGAGCCATGCGTTGCACGCCTATTGGCGTATCGGCAACGTCGGTGAGGTAGCGCTGTCTGGGCTCGACGGGGCGCAAGGTTATGATCAGCTCAATCGCCAGGTGTGCCAGCAGGACGGCGAGTTGCGGGTGGACGGCGGGTGCCAGCGGGTGTTCCAGCACGAGGGTGAACTGCACCTCAAGGACCATGCCTGGCAGCGCGAATTGTGCATCGACACCGGCGACAGCGCCGACACCGTGGTGTGGCACCCCGGCAGCCGGCCATTACTGGGCGTGAGCTTTAACGAGGCGTCGGGGTTCGTGTGTGTGGAGTCGGCAATGGCCGGGGCGAGCCTGGCGCCGGGGGAGAGGGCGCACTTGAGTCTGCAGGCGAGGGCGGGTGTTTAGCGGTGTTGCTGATGGCGCCATCACAGGCAAGCCCGCTCCCACATTTTGACCGGGTCCCACCTTGGAATACGGTCGAATGTGGGAGCGGGCTTGCTCGCGAAAGGGCCGGTACTGCTGGTAGAGATTCCTGCTAGTTGAACTCATCCCCCACCGGATACCGGCTGTCATTCAAGCTCTCTTTGATCTTGCGCAAGTGCGGCTGGAAATCCACGCCACGGCGCAAGGTCATGCCCGTTGCCAGCACATCCAGCACCGTCAACTGAATGATCCGCGAGGTCATCGGCATATAGATGTCGGTGTCCTCCGGCAGCGGAATGTTCAGGCTCACCGTGCTGGCCTTGGCCAGCGGCGAGTTTTCGGCGGTGACGCCCAGCACCGAAGCGCCGTTTTCCCGCGCGATACGCGCCACTTCCACCAACTCACGGGTACGCCCGGTGTAGGAAATAATCACGAACAGCTCGCCGGTATGCGCCACCGACGCGATCATGCGTTGCATCAGTACGTCGGCATGGGCGGTGACGGACAGGTTGAAACGGAAAAACTTGTGCAGCGCATCCATGGCCACCGGCGCCGACGCGCCCAGGCCGAAGAAGTGGATCTGCCGCGCCTGAATCAACAGGTCCACGGCCTTGCTGATCAGGGCCGGGTCCAGGGCCTGACAGGCGCTGTCCAGCGAGGCAATGGCGCTGCCAAAGATCTTCTGCGTGTAGGCCTCAGGGTTATCATCGGCTTCCACGGCGCGGCTGACATACGCCGCACCGCTGGCCAAACTTTGCGCCAGCTGCAATTTAAGTTCAGGGTAACCGCTGACACCGAACGAACGGCAGAAACGGTTGACCGTCGGTTCACTGACCGAGGCGGCTTGGGCGAGGGCTGCGATAGAGAAGCGGGTCGCCTGCTGCGGGTTGAGCAGGATGACCTCGGCGACTTTTTTCTCAGCCTTGTTCAATTCTTCGAGGCGGTTCCGGATTTGTTCCAGAAGATTTCGCACGCGGTCCATTCAGTCTTTCCTTCGGGCGACGATGCAAATAAAGGGCGGTAACCCATCGACGAGTGGCCCTTTGCGGTGGCCTATCCTACTGAGGGTAGCTGAACACCACCACTCGGAATGCGTATTTTGGGAAAATGTTGTGGTTATTACTACATTTTTCCTTGAGTGATGCCTTGAAAAAAGGTATTTGTAGCTTAACTTGATAAAAGAACAAACATCATGCCTTTGATAACCGTAGAACCCTGCACCTTTGCCCTGTTTGGCGCCTTGGGTGATCTGGCGCTGCGCAAGTTATTTCCTGCACTCTACCAACTCGATGGCGCCGGGCTCCTGCACGACGACACGCGCATCCTGGCATTGGCCCGTGAAGCCGGGTCCGAGCAAGAGCACCTGGCCCATATCGAAAAAGAACTGCGTAAATACGTCGGCAAGGAACTGGATGAAGCCGTGGCAGCGCGCTTCCTCGCACGCCTGGCCTACGTGCACGTCGATTTCATGAACGCCGATGACTACGTCATCCTGGCCGCAAAAGTCGGTGCCGAACAACGTCTGATCGCCTATTTCGCCACGCCTGCGGCGGTGTATGGCGCCATCTGCGAAAACCTGGCCAAGGTCGGCCTGGCGGAAAACACCCGTGTGGTGCTGGAAAAACCCATCGGTTCGGACCTGGAATCCTCGCGCAAGGTCAACGACGCCGTGGCGCAGTTTTTCCCGGAAAACCGCACGTACCGCATCGACCACTACCTGGGCAAAGAGACCGTCCAGAACCTGATCGCCCTGCGTTTCGCCAACAGCCTGTTCGAAACCCAGTGGAACCAGAACTACATCTCCCACGTGGAAATCACCGTGGCCGAGCAAGTTGGTATCGAAGGCCGTTGGGGTTACTTCGACAAGGCCGGCCAACTGCGGGACATGATCCAGAACCACCTGCTGCAACTGCTCTGCCTGATTGCCATGGACCCGCCGGCCGACCTGTCCGCCGACAGCATCCGTGACGAGAAGGTCAAGGTACTCAAGGCCCTGGCGCCGATCAGTCCGGAAGGCTTGACCACTCAAGTGGTGCGCGGCCAATACATCGCCGGCTACAGCGCCGGCAAGCCGGTGCCGGGTTACCTGGAAGAAGAAAACTCCAACACCCAGAGCGACACCGAAACGTTCGTCGCCCTGCGTGCCGATATTCGTAACTGGCGTTGGGCCGGGGTGCCGTTCTACCTGCGCACCGGCAAACGCATGCCGCAAAAACTGTCGCAGATTGTCATCCACTTCAAGGAACCCTCGCACTACATCTTCGCGCCCGAGCAGCGCCTGCAGATCAGCAACAAACTGATCATTCGCCTGCAGCCGGACGAAGGTATTTCCTTGCGTGTGATGACCAAGGAGCAGGGCCTGGACAAGGGCATGCAACTGCGCAGCGGCCCGCTGCAACTGAATTTTTCCGACACCTATCGCAGCGCGCGGATCCCCGATGCCTACGAGCGGTTGTTGCTGGAAGTGATGCGCGGCAATCAGAACCTGTTTGTTCGCAAAGATGAAATCGAAGCCGCGTGGAAATGGTGTGACCAGTTGATCGCCGGGTGGAAAAAATCCGGTGATGCGCCCAAGCCGTATGCGGCCGGGTCCTGGGGGCCGATGAGCTCGATTGCACTGATCACGCGGGATGGGAGGTCTTGGTATGGCGATATCTGAATTGAAACTGCCTCAGGGTGTAACAGCCCATGAGTACCGCTCGCCCACGTTGCTGGCGGACGGCTTGGCCCATGACGTGGCGGGGCAATTGCGCACGGCCATCAGCGCCCGTGGCGCGGCCACGTTGGTGGTGTCCGGTGGTCGCAGCCCCGTGGCGTTTTTCCAGAACCTGGCCAAGCAAGACCTGGACTGGTCCAACGTCACCATCACCCTGGCCGATGAGCGCTGGGTGCCGGTGGAGCATGCCGACAGCAATGCCGGCCTGCTGAAGAAATACCTGCTGCAAGGGCCGGCGGCCAAGGCCACGTTCCTCAGCCTGTACAACGTTGCCGCAAATCTGGAAGACGCCGCCGAACTGGCCGATCGCCAGTTGGCCGAGCTGCAAGCCATTGATGTGCTGGTACTGGGCATGGGCGATGACGGCCACACCGCATCGCTGTTTCCCAACAGCCCCAACCTGAGCGAAGCATTGAAAGCTGATGGCACCCGCCGTTGCTGGCCGATGCTGGCCCCGACCGTGCCGCACCAGCGCCTGACCATGAGTCGTGCACTGCTGGCCACGGCCCACTACACCGTGCTGTCGATTTCCGGCAGCTCGAAATTGACCACCTTGAGCGCCGCGCTGGCCAGTGACGACGTTGCTGCCATGCCGATTCGCGCGTTTTTGAAACCTACTTTAGAGATTTACTGGTGCCCATGAGCCAAGGATCAGCCGCTATGAAAAGCCCTCAACCGACCGTGTCCATGGCGGATAAAGTTGCCCTGATCGACAGCCTCTGCGCCAAGGCGCGGATCCTGCCGGTGATTACCATCGCCCGCGAACAGGACATCCTGCCGTTGGCCGATGCCCTGGCAGCCGGTGGCTTGACCGCATTGGAAGTGACCTTGCGTTCCGAGTTCGGCCTCAAGGCCATTCAGGTACTGCGTGAGCAACGCCCTGAACTCTGCACCGGTGCCGGCACCGTACTCGACCGTCATATGCTCGAAGCGGCGGAAGTGGCCGGCTCGCAATTTATCGTCACCCCAGGCATTACCCGCGACCTGCTGGAAGCCTCCGTGCACAGCCCGATCCCGCTGCTGCCAGGCATCAGCAATGCCTCAGGCATCATGGAAGGCTATGGCCTGGGTTATCGCCGCTTCAAGCTGTTCCCAGCTGAAGTCAGCGGCGGCGTGGCGGCCATCAAGGCCCTCGGCGGCCCGTTCGGCGAAGTGAAATTCTGCCCGACCGGCGGCGTGGGTCCGGCCAACATCAAACACTACATGGCGTTGAAAAACGTGATGTGCGTGGGCGGTAGCTGGATGCTGGACCCGGAATGGGTCAAGAACGGCGACTGGGCACGCATCCAGGAAGTCACCGCACAAGCGCTGGCGCTGCTGGACTGATCTGATTTACCGAATCGTTGTTGCTGTGCTTAACGGCATTTTTGCGGTGCACTTGGTCGGTGTGCCGCTTTTTTTTGCCTGCGAAAAACTCGAATCCGATACCGATTAATGTGGGAGCGGGCTTGCTCGCGAATGCGGTGGTTCAGTTGGCATAGTCGTTGACTGACACACCGTATTCGCGAGCAAGCCCGCTCCCACACAAGCCAGCTCCCACATTTTTAATCCGCGTTTAGTTCAGTGATCGCTTTGACCAGTACACCGATATCCGCCGCCGACGTCACCAACCCCGGCGTCACTCGAATACAGGTGCCAAACGCCGCACCCGTGCGCGTAGTGGTGAACAGGTCGTACTCATTGAGCAACCGTTCCGCCATCGCCTGCTGATCCCGGCCAATGAACTTGAATGCCGTGATCCCGCAATACAGCCTTGGGTCATCCGACGTCAGCACCTCTATCCCGGGCAATTGACGCACCTGGCTCACCCATAAGTCGCGCAGGTAATTGACGCGCGCGCCCTTGGCCGCCGAGCCACCCAATGAGCAGTGTTCCTCCAGCACCAGCGGCAAGGTCATCAGGGCTGGAAAGTTCGGCGTGCTGTAGGGCGTACGAGCGCGCACGTCGTTGGCGGGATAGTGGAACTCGCCCATGTCCGGGTCGATATCCGCCAGGCGCTCAGGGGCTATATAGAGAAAGCCCAGGGTCAGCGGTGCGCCGATCCATTTATGCAGGTTGAAGCCGGCGAACTGAATGCCCAGTTCGGCAAGGTTGAACTCGATCTGGCCCAGGGCATGGGCACCGTCGAGTATCACGTCGACGCCATGCGCGCGTGCGGCGCTGGCGATTGCCGCGACCGGCATCACCAGCCCGGTACGGTGGGTGACGTGGGTGAGGGCCATCAGTTTGAGGCGCGGGTAACGCGCGAACGCATCGCGATACGTCTGCACCAGGCTGTCGACAGTGGCCGGGTGCGTGTGGGACACCTCGATCACCTCCACGCCCCGATAGCCTGCCAGCCAGCGCATCGCACCTTTGACCGTGTCGTATTCGAGGTCGCTGATCAGCACCTGGTCGCCCGGTTGCAGGCCGTTATAGTTGCGGATCAATGATTGCAACGCTTCGGTGGCATTGCGGGTGAAGGCAATCGCCTCTGGGTCGGCGTCAATCAGCCCGGCCAGTTGGCGAAGGATCTCGACGTTTTGACCTTGCTCGAACCGCTGGCGCACATACAGCGAGTTGCTGCGGTTGATAAATGCAACGTGCTCCAGGTACTGCGCTCGTACCGCGCGGCTCATGCGCCCGAAATAGCCGTTTTCCAGATTGATCGGGCCAGGCTCCAGCTCATAGTGCTGGGCAATGGCCTGCCAGTGGCGTTCGTTATCTGCGTTCCTTGGCATGGCATTGGCTCTTAATGGCGAGGGGCGGGTTTGCCGTGTTTTACGCGCAGCGGTTCCAAGAGTTCGGACAGGCCGTTGTGGTCGATTTCCTGCATCAAGGCCAGCAAACCGCCCAGCTCGCCGTGGGGGAAACCTTCACGGGCAAACCAGTTCAGGTAGGGGCCGGGCAGGTCGGCGATGATCCGTCCCTTGTATTTGCCGAAGGGCATTTCACGGGTGATCAGCAGTTCGAGTTTTTCGGGGTTCATGGGCTTCAGTGTTTGAGTCGAGACCTTGGAAAATACAGGCATTCTGCATGAAGGCCAAATGACAGATCATGCAAATAACGTACATACAGATGGTTCATTAATTTTTAAGTCATTGAAAAGTAAAGAAAAACACATTTTCAAAAACTTGGCACGGGCGCTGCAATCATTAAGACACGTTTCTTAACCCGCACAAGGAATTGAAAAATGACTGACATCAATAAAGAATCGATCTCCGTATTGAACGACCTGATCGAGACCAGCAAAGACGGCCAGAAAGGCTTCGCGACCTGTGCTGAAGACATCAAGCACCCAGAGCTCAAAGCCCTGTTCGTCAAGCGCTCCGCCGACTGCGCCACCGCTGCCGCCGAATTGCAGACCGCTGTGAAAGCCCTGGGCGGCGACCCGGAAAAATCCGGTTCGGTTGCCGGCGCCTTGCACCGTGGCTGGGTCGACGTGAAGTCGCTGGTTACCGGTAAAGATGAAGAGGCTGTCCTGAACGAAGCCGAGCGCGGTGAAGACCACGCACTGAAGGCTTACAAGGAAGCGATCGAGAAGATCAACAAGCACAACCTGCTGGGTATTCGTGACCTGGTAGAGCGTCAGTTCCACGGCGCACAACGCAACCACGACCAGGTGAAAGCCCTGCGTAACCAGGCTCGCGCTCAGTCGTAAGACCTGCTGTGTAACAAATGTGGGAGCGGGCTTGCCCGCGAAGACGGTGGGTCAGTCAACCTCTCAGGTGACTGACCCACCGCTTTCGCGAGCAAGCCCGCTCCCACATGTGCTTGGTATTAACCCTGAAGCTGCAATCAGCCGATGCTGATCGGCGGCAACTCGGTCAAGGTCACGACCTGCTGCTTGCGTGGCGCGAGGATTTCCGCCTCGCCATCGACCACCAGCTCATCGCGCTGGTTGAATACACGGGTGGCAATGCGCACGCGAAATTTTGGCAGCTTTTCGAGGATTTCCAGACGCACGGTCAGGGTGTCGCCGATTTTTACCGGCTTCTGAAAAGTCATCTGCTGGCCGATATAAATGGTGCCCGGCCCAGGCAACTCGCAGGCAACCGCCGCACTGATCAGGGCGCCGCTGAACATGCCGTGGGCGATACGCTCCTTGAACATGGTTGCTTTGGCGTACTCGGCATCCAGGTGCACGGGGTTATGGTCGCCGGACATGGCGGCGAACAACTGGATATCGCGCTCCTCGACGGTCTTGCTGTAGCTGGCGGTCTGGCCGACTTCGAGGGCTTCGTACGGGGTGTTGGTAACCTGAGTCATCTAAAGGTACATCCTGTGGCTAATCGCTAATTTAATTGGCTGATTCTAAAATCTTGATTTTAAACGTAAAGTTATTCGCAGCGGGTCGGCCTGTGCAGCGCCAGTGTCTGGTCGAGCCACGTCAGTACATCCGCTGTGACTTCATCGCGGTTGGTTTCGTTGAACACTTCATGACGCGCCTGCGGGTAGATATTCAGTTGCAGGTTCTGGCAGCCGGCTTCGCGCAGTGCGTGGGCCAGGTTTTTGAGACGCTTGCCTTCACTCACCGGATCACATTCTCCGCCCATCACCAGGATCGGCAGGCCCGGGACGATCTGCTCGAGATTGGACGCTTTGCTGATTTGCTGCAAGCCGCCCAGCAAGTCGATCCATAGCTGGTTGGTGCAGCGGAAACCACACAGCGGATCGTTGATGTATTTATCGACTTCATTCGGGTCGCGGCTGAGCCAATCAAACGCCGTGCGGTTGGGTTTGAACGCCTTGTTGAACGAGCCGAATGACAGGAACTCGATCAGCGCGCTGCGCCCACGCAAGCCCTGGCGTGCCCGTTCGAGGCGAGCGATCACCCCGGCGGCGCGGTACAGCGCCACCGGCTGGAAGTTTGAACCGCTGAGAATCACCCCCTTCAAGCTGGCGCTGTGGTGCAACAGGTAGGCCTGGGCGATATAGCTGCCCATGCTGTGCCCCAGCAGAATGATCGGCAGCCCCGGCTGCTGTTGGCCGATGTGCTGGTTGAGGCTGGCAAGGTCGCCGACCACCTTGTTCCACCCATCCTTCTCGGCGTAGAGCCCCAGCGTGCCCTCGTCGGCGGTGCGGCCATGGCCGCGCTGATCCAGCGCATACACGCCATAGCCGGCTGTGCACAACGCGTCGGCCAGGCCTGCATAACGCCCGCTGTGCTCGGCCATGCCGTGGGACAACATGATCATGGCCTTGGCGGGGCCTTCCGGCAGCCATTGATTGACGTACAGGCGGCTGCGGTCATTCGCGGTCAGCCAGAAGGTGCTGTGGTTCATGGCGCTTCCTTTGCTCGAGGTCGTTGCAGTGTATAGCTCATCCCCAGGCTTGCGTCTGATCTGTGCAGGCCCTTGTAGGAAGATTCACGCAATTGATGACGCTGTTTCCTGTATTTGCCTGATTGGCCATAGCTGCTAACGTCCCCAAAGCTCCGCTTTTTATAGCAGCCTGCTTTTTACAGCTGCAGCGGCCGGACACACTCAGGTAAGAGGACAAGAATAATGCAACCTGATTTCTGGAATGACAAACGCGCGGCGGGCGTTCCCAATGACATCGACCTCAGCACCTACAAGTCGGTGATCGAAGTCTTCGAACGTTCCTGCAAGGCCTTTGCCGACCGTCCGGCATTCAGCAACATGGGCATCACCCTGACCTACGCTGAGCTTGAGCGCCAGAGTGCGGCGTTCGCCAGCTACCTGCAACAGCACACCGACCTCAAGCCTGGCGAGCGCATTGCGGTGCAGCTGCCCAACGTGCTGCATTACCCGATTGCGGTGTTTGGCGCGTTGCGCGCCGGGCTCATCGTGGTCAACACCAACCCCTTGTACACCCCGCGCGAGATGCGCCACCAGTTCAAGGACGCCGGTGTGCGTGCGCTGGTCTACCTCAACCTGTTCGGTTCGCGCGTGCAGGAAGTGTGTACCGATACCGAGATCGACTACCTCATCGAAGCCAGGATGGGCGACTTCATGCCGGCCGCCAAGGGCTGGCTGATCAACACCGTGGTCGACAAGGTGAAGAAAATGGTCCCGGCCTACCACCTGCCACGGGCGGTATCGTTCAAGCGCGCGTTGCGCATGGGCGCAGGGCAGGGCCTGATTCGGCATCCGGTGACCCTGGATGACATCGCGGTGCTGCAATACACCGGCGGCACCACTGGACTGGCCAAGGGCGCGATGCTCACCCATGGCAACCTGGTCGCCAATATGCAGCAGGCGCGGGCGTGCATGTCCCAACTCACCGACGACGGCCAGCCGCTGGTGAAAGAAGGCCAGGAGGTGATGATCGCGCCGCTGCCGCTGTACCACATCTATGCATTCACGGCGAACTGCATGTGCATGATGGTGACCGGCAACCACAACGTGCTGATCACCAACCCGCGAGACATCGGCGGTTTTATCAAGGAACTGAAAAAGTGGCGGTTCTCCTGCCTGTTGGGGCTGAACACGCTGTTTGTAGCGCTGATGGACCACCCGGACTTCAAGACCCTGGATTTCTCCCACCTCAAGATCACCAATTCTGGCGGCACGGCACTGGTCAAGGCCACCGCCGAGCGCTGGAAAGCGTTGACCGGTTGTTCCATCGGCGAAGGCTACGGCCTGACCGAAACCTCACCGGTGGCCAGCACCAACCCGTATGGCAGCCAGTCGCGCCTGGGCACCGTGGGGGTGCCGGTGCCGGGCACGGCGATGAAAGTTATCGACGACGAAGGGCGCGAGCTGCCTTTGGGTGAGCGCGGCGAGCTGTGCATCAAGGGGCCGCAGGTGATGAAGGGCTACTGGCAGCAACCGGTGGCCACCGCCGAGACCCTGGACGCTGAGGGTTGGCTGAAAACCGGTGACATCGCGGTGATCGATGCCGATGGGTTCGTGAGCATTGTTGATCGCAAGAAAGACCTGATCATCGTCTCGGGCTTCAACGTGTACCCCAACGAGATCGAAGACGTGGTGATGGCCCACCCGGCGGTAGCCAACTGCGCCGTGATCGGCGTACCGGATGATCGCACGGGGGAGGCGGTGAAGCTGTTTGTGGTGGCGCGTACGCAGGGCGTCAGCCTTGAGGAACTGAAGGCGTACTGCAAGACCAATTTCACCGGGTACAAGGTGCCCAAGCATATTGTGTTGCGCGAGTCGTTGCCGATGACGCCGGTAGGCAAGATTCTGCGGCGGGAGCTGCGCGACATCGCTTGATATGAAGTGCGTTTAAAAAATGTGGGAGCGGGCTTGCTCGCGAATGCGGTGTATCAGTCACCAGATGTATCGACTGAAGCACCGCATTCGCGAGCAAGCCCGCTCCCACATTGTTATTTATTGTGCTGAAAGGCGCATTCCAGAGCGATTTTAAGCGTTATAGAATCTTTGCTCTAAAAATGACTGCTGCATATTCTTGAGTCATGTTTATGACTGTAGGGCCCTCTTTTGGCTCTAGGCGGCCCTTGGCAAAGCTGCTACTCTCGGCGCGCTTTGTGACTTCTCGGCCTGCTTGAAAGCGCCAGACTCACCTTAAAAAAACATACACCAATAATAATCGCATCAAATGCGATGATGAATTCGCGTCGCTGAGGAGTGGGCTTCCATGAACGAAGACTTTTGGAAGGATAAGTACCCCGCCGGGATTGCTGCAGACATCAATCCAGACGAGTATCAAAATATTCAGGCGGTACTGAAACAGTCCTGCCAGCGCTTCGCCAACAAACCGGCTTTCAGCAACCTGGGCAAGACAATCACCTACGGTGAACTGTACGAATTGTCCGGCGCTTTCGCCGCCTACCTGCAACAGCATACCGACTTGAAGCCTGGCGATCGAATCGCCGTGCAACTGCCCAACGTCCTGCAATACCCGGTCGCCGTGTTCGGCGCCATTCGTGCGGGCCTGATCGTGGTCAACACCAACCCGCTGTACACCGCGCGGGAAATGGAACACCAATTCAATGATTCCGGAGCCAAGGCTCTGGTTTGCCTGGCCAACATGGCGCACCTGGCTGAAAAAGTCGTGCCCAAGACCGCCGTCAAGCACGTGATCGTCACTGAAGTCGCTGACCTGTTGTCGCCGTTCAAGCGCCTGCTGATCAACAGCGTCATCAAGTACGTGAAAAAAATGGTCCCGGCGTATCACTTGCCCAAGGCGATCAAGTTCAACGACGTGCTGGCCAAGGGCCACGGCCAACCGGTCAATGATGTCAGCCCGGCCAGCGGCGATGTCGCGGTGCTGCAATACACCGGCGGCACCACCGGCGTGGCCAAGGGCGCAATGCTCACCCACCGCAACCTGGTTTCCAACATGTTGCAGTGCAAGGCGCTGATGGGCTCCAACCTCAATGAAGGTTGCGAGATCCTGATCACGCCGCTGCCGCTTTACCACATCTATGCCTTCACCTTTCATTGCATGGCGATGATGCTGATCGGCAACCACAACATTCTGATCAGCAACCCGCGCGACTTGCCGGCGATGGTCAAGGAACTGTCGAAGTGGAAGTTCAGCGGCTTTGTCGGCCTGAACACTCTGTTTGTGGCGCTGTGCAACAACGAAGGCTTCCGCAAGCTGGACTTCTCCGCGCTCAAAGTCACCCTGTCCGGCGGTATGGCGCTGCAACTGGCAGCGGCCGAGCGTTGGAAAGACGTGACGGGCTGCAATATTTGCGAAGGTTACGGCATGACCGAAACCAGCCCGGTGGCGACGGTCAACCCGATCCAGAACATCCAGATCGGCACCATCGGCATTCCGGTGCCCTCTACCGTGTGCAAAGTCATCACCGATGACGGCGTCGAACTGGCCCTGGGTGAAATCGGCGAGCTGTGCGTCAAAGGCCCACAGGTGATGAAAGGCTACTGGCAGCGTGAAGACGCTACCGCCGAGATCCTCGACAGCGAAGGCTGGTTGAAGACCGGCGACATCGCGATCATCCAGCCGGATGGCTACATGCGCATTGTCGACCGCAAGAAAGACATGATTCTGGTCTCCGGTTTCAACGTCTACCCGAACGAGCTGGAAGATGTGCTGGCGACCCTGCCGGGCGTGCTGCAGTGTGCGGCCATTGGCGTGCCGGACGAAAAATCCGGGGAGCACATCAAGATCTTCATCGTGGTCAAGCCAGGGGCTACCCTGACCAAGGACCAGGTGATGGAACACATGCGCGCCAATGTCACCGGCTACAAGGTGCCCAAGGCCGTTGAGTTCCGTGATGCGTTGCCGACCACCAACGTGGGCAAGATCCTGCGCCGTGAATTGCGCGATGAAGAGCTGAAGAAGCTGGGCCTCAAGAAGTAACCCAATAAAAAACCCCGCCATGCGGGGTTTTTTAATGCCTGGATTGGAATGCAATCCAGTGTGGGAGCGGGCTCGCCTGCGATGGCGGTACATCAGTCACCGCCGGGCTGGCTGACCCACCGCTATCGCAGGCAAGCCAGCTCCCACAGTATTTGACCGAGTTGCTACACGGCAAACTGCGCGAAGCTCACACCCGCACCGGCCGGGCGCACATCTTTCAGGAACGAATCCTTGTCGGCGCTCAGCTCCAGGGTGATCTCCGGCTTGCGCTTGTTCGCATTGCGCACCACCAGCCCTTCAAGCTTTTCACGCAGGAACGCGGTCGGCACCTTCAGGTGCAGCAACTGGTCAGTCTCGGCGTTGTGCATCAGCAGGTGAATCCACTCGTACTGGCCCACACCAATACGCACGACCGGCAGGTCGAACCACCAGATGTTGCGTTTGCTGTCCAGGTCGGTGAAATGGCAGTTGTTGACGCCGAGTACGGCACCGCCCAGTTCCTGGTTTCTGCGGGCGATGGCCTGTGCTTTATTGAGTTTCATAACCTTCCTACGGGATCTGTTATTCAGCGATATAGCCTGAATGTGCCGGGCATTCTCGTGGGTTGGCGGCAAAACATAAAGCCAAACCTGCAACGGATGCGCAAATGCTCGATGAAATGCCCACTGAAAAATAATTGAAACTCTGTGCAACCGCCTCGGGTCAATCTCTACGTAATGACCCAAACCCTTGATTGTTCTTTCGGAGAAATACCATGAGCAGCACATCGGATAAGGCAAAAGGTTTGAAAGATGAACTCGTCGGCAACATCAAGCAAGGCGCCGGCAAAGTCACCGGCAACGACAAGCTGCGCGCTGAAGGTGTCGTGCAGGAAAAGAAAGGTCAGGTCGAAAAAGCCATCGGTGATACCAAAGATGCGGTAAAAAAAGCCGTCAAGTAACCCTGAATCGCTGGCTGTGTTCGTGCAGCCCGACGGCCATCCACGGATGGCCGTTTTTATGTCGTACGTTGCAACTAAAATCTCGTCATTGTTTCAAAGTCGCCAAGTAGGCTACTTTTGATGTAGAAAACGGCCCCTGAGTCGCCCACGACCTTAACCTTTATGCGGCGAAAGGAGACGCTATGATTTTTCCGGTACTAGACGGCCTCAAACTCCACAAAGTGTTGGTGCGCACCGTCACAGAGTTTATCGATGACGAAATGCCCACCTACGCCTCGGCACTGGCCTACCAGATGCTGTTCTCGTTGTTTCCCTTTTTATTGTTCCTCATTGCCCTGATCGGTTTCCTGCACCTGCCGGACTTCTTCACCTGGCTGCGTATGCAGTCGGAACTGGTGTTGCCGCCCCAGGCCCTTGAACAGGTCAACCCGGTGATCGACCAGTTGCAGCAATCCAAGGGTGGCTTGCTGTCCGTCGGTATCGTGATCGCCTTGTGGACCGCTTCGGCCGGTGTGCGGCTGATGATGAGTGCGATGAACGCCGCCTACGACGTGGTCGAAGGCCGGCCGATCTGGAAGCGTTTCCCGCTGTCGATTTTCTACACCGTCGGCATCGCCGGCATGCTGCTCGCCGCCGCTGCGCTGATGGTGCTCGGCCCGCAGGTGATGGGGTGGCTCGCCGGGCAGATCGGCATGCAGGAATTCGTGGTCACGTTATGGACCATCCTGCGCTGGCCGCTGATCGTGATTTTGCTGATGTTCTCCGTAGCCCTCATGTACTACGTGATGCCTGATGTGCAGCAGAAATTCCGCTTCATCACACCCGGCTCGGTGCTGGCCGTGGTGGTGTGGATTATCGCCTCCCTGGGTTTTGGCTACTACGTCAAAACCTTCGCCGACTACAACGCCATGTATGGCAGTATCGGCGCGATCATCGTCCTGCTCCTGTACTTCTATATTTCCGCCGCCGTGCTGTTGCTCGGGGCCGAGATGAATGCCGTGATCGAACACATGTCGGCCGAAGGCAAGGACCCGGGGAAAAAGGAGTTCGATGAAAACACGCACACGGATGAAAAACAGCACGTCTCAGGCCTAGGCCGGGACCACTCCAAGCCCACTACCGACGAAGTCTGATCGATGATCCGTGAAATCCTGAAAATGGGCGACGAGCGCCTGCTGCGCATCGCGCCACCGGTTCCGCCGGAAATGTTCGACAGCACCGAGCTGTGGCAATTGATTGATGACATGTTCCAGACCATGGAAAGCGTCGGCGGCGTCGGCCTGGCCGCCCCGCAGATCGGCGTCGACCTGCAACTGGTAATCTTTGGTTTCGAGGCCAGTGAACGTTACCCGGAGGCGCCCCCGGTGCCGCAGACCATCTTGATCA
Organism: Pseudomonas sp. M5A4_2d; assembly: GCF_053345295.1. Classification (NCBI taxonomy): domain Bacteria; kingdom Pseudomonadati; phylum Pseudomonadota; class Gammaproteobacteria; order Pseudomonadales; family Pseudomonadaceae; genus Pseudomonas; species Pseudomonas sp. M5A4_2d. Next base: position 304,327 of record NZ_JBKEZW010000009.1, read on the forward strand.
ACCCGTTGATTACGCCGCTCAGCCCGGTACTGGAAGAAGGTTTTGAGGGCTGCCTGTCCGTGCCCGGTCTGCGTGGCGCGGTGGACCGTTACCAGCAGATCCGCTACGAGGGTTTTGATCCCAAGGGGGCGCCCATCGTGCGCGTCGCCGAGGGCTTCCACGCGCGGGTGGTGCAGCATGAATGTGACCACCTGATCGGCCGGCTGTACCCGTCGCGGATTACCGACTTCAGCAAGTTCGGGTTTATCGAAGTGATGTTTCCGGACATGGACCCGAATGCTGACGAGTAACGCTCAGCCATACTGAGATCGAAAATGTGGGAGCGGGCTTGCTCGCGAAAGCGGTGTATCAGTCACCGAATACATTGACTGACACTCCGCTTTCGCGAGCAAGCCCGCTCCCACATTGGGATAGCATTTCAAACCGAACTATTTGACCGGTTTAACAAACCGCAACGTCATCCGGTCCGACTCGCCAATCGCCAGGTACCTGGCCTTGTCCTGCTCCCCCAACTTCAATGTCGGCGGCAACGTCCAGACGCCACCCGGATAATCCTTGGTGTCCTTGGGGTTGGCATTCACTTCGCTCTGCCCAGCCAGCTTGAACCCGGCATCGGTCGCCAGTTTCACCACTTGGGCCGTGGTCAGGTAACCACTGTCCTTGATCGCTGCCAGGTCCGCCCCGTCCTTGGCCCGGTGATCTTCCACACCCAGCACGCCGCCCGGTTTGAGCACCGTGTAAAACGCACTGAACGTGGCGTCTGCGGTATCGGCCGCTACCCAGTTATGCACGTTGCGGAAAGTCAGCACGGCGTCGGCCGAAGCAGGTTTGCCGAACACTGGCGCCTTAGGGTCGAACTCCACCACTTGGGCCTTGACATAGCGCGTCGGGTCGGCGGCGAATTTCTTTTTCAGGTTCTCTTCGGAGGTACGCGCATAAGCGCTGCTGCTGGCTGCCTGCACGGCGGCGATGTAATGCCCGTGGTCCTTGAGCAGCGGCGCCAGCACTTCGCTGTACCAGCCGGCGCCGGGGGTGATTTCGATCACCGTCTGCCTGGCGCCCAAGCCGAAGAACGCCAGGGTTTGCTGCGGGTGACGATAGTCGTCGCGCGCGCTGTTGGCCGGGTCGCGCCAACTGCCGGCAAGCACGCTGGTGTATTGCTCGGCGGTAATCGGCGCATCAGCTGCCTGGCTGAAGGTGGGCGCGAGGAGGGCGGTGAGGGACAGAGCTGCAAGCGTCGTTTTCATGATCATCCTGTAAAGGGCCACTGTGCCGTCGAGGCTAGCATGGGCTCTGGACCGGCTGATCACACATTATTCGAGGTCGACCTTTGCGTTGGTTATAAGCCCCATCGCGATCATTGGCTTGTTACGTTTGTAGCGCACCAACCGCTCGCTGAGGGATTGCGGCAGCAGCGTATCCTGAGTGAACCCCATGCGCTGATACATACCTTCCAGGTCGGGATGGCACAGCAGCCAGACGCACCCCTGCACATCGGCCACCGCCTGCAGAATCAAGCGCGCCGCCAGCCCTTGGCCGCGATAAGCCGGGTCGACAAACACCGCGGTCAGCCACTGCCCACCCACTACGGGCGAGAGGCACAACCCGGCCACAATCTCGCCGTCCCGCGCTACCCATAAACGCCCACCTTTCATGGCCTTCATCGACGAATCATGGCGGCGGTAAAACTTGTTCAGCAGCGGCCACAGCGGCTCTGCCAGCGGTTCGATGTGCAGTTCAGGCATGGTGTTTGGGCAACATTCTCAAGGGCCGGGGATTATAAGCGCCTTCTGCCGCGCAATAGGTGGTATACCCAGTGTTACATCCCCTTTCAGTGGAGCATGCATCATGGCCAAAGGTATGGATTCAAAGAAAGCCGCGAAGAAAAAACCGGCAAAAACTGCCGATGAAAAACGCGCGGACAAGAAAACCAAGAAATCCGAGTCAGGCCTGTTCGGTCACTGAGTTACAAGCTTAGAACCAAACGATCTGCAAGATTTTCCCGCCTCAAGGCACAGAGCAGGAAACACCTGCTCTGAGCTGCCAATGGCCAACTACCTTGATCTGACCCAGCGCCGGGAAATCGAAGCCCTGGCGCAAAGTTTTACTGCAAAAACCGAATGGCCGACCTGGCTGCTGTTGATCGGCGTGTATACCGGTTGGTTCGCCGTGATACTCGGCAGCCATTGGCTCGGCCTGTGGCTCAGCACCCTGTTGCTGATTCCTTTGGTGACGCTGTGGCTGTCGGTGCAACACGAACTGCTCCACGGCCATCCCACCCGTTCCCTGCTTGTCAACAAACTGCTCGGCTACGCGCCCTTTGCCGTGTGGTATCCCTATACGCTGTATCGCAACAGCCACCTGCTGCACCACAACGATGAAGACCTGACCCTGCCGGGTATCGACCCGGAAAGCCGCTACCTCAATCAACAGCAATGGGACGCCAGCTCGTTGTTCGAACGAGGTGTGCATTGGCTGACCAAAACCGTGCTCGGCCGCTTCGTGTTGGCTGCGCCGCTGGCCATTGGCCGGTTGGCGCGTCATGAGTTCCAGCGCCTGCCGCAGGTGTGGCCGATGTGGCTGGCCCACGGCGCCGTGACCGTCTTGATGCTGAGCTTTATCGCCCACTACAGCGCACTGCCGGTGTGGCACTACCTGCTGCTGGTCACCGTGCCGGCCTTGTCCCTGGCGTCGATCCGTTCCTACTATGAACACCGCCCGCACCTGCAACCGGCGCAGCGCACCGTGCTCAACGAAGCGGCCTGGCCGTGGACGTGGCTGTTCCTCAATAACAACCTGCACCTGGTGCACCACGACTTGCCGAAGTTGCCCTGGTACTGGCTGCCCACGGTCTACCGCGCCCGCCGCGAACAGTGGGTGGCGCGCAGCGGCGGCTTTCTGGTGCAGGGTTATGGCCAGTTGATCAGCCGCCACGGCCTTAAGGCCATCGACAGCCCCCGGCACCCTTTTGCGTGAGAGACGACCATGAGTGACCACTACGCCGAGCTGCAGATGTACGTCGCGCCCGAAGCGGTGCAGCACGCCAACCAGCGCTGGCTGGCACGCATCTTCGAGCGCCTGAACCTGACCCGTCGTAACGCCGACCACCTCGACCTGCCCAGCCTGTGGCTGTCCCCTGATTTGCTCGTCAGCCAAACCTGCGGCTACCCGTTGATGACCCAACTGCGCGGCAAGGTGCGCGTGATCGGTCGCCCGCGCTATGAGTTGGTCCACAGCAGCCATGGCGAGCATTGCAGCCTGCTGCTCACCCGCAACGCCAACCCGCGCACCCAACTGGCGGACTTCTACAACAGCCGCGGCGTGATCAACGGCCACGATTCCAACAGCGGCATGAACCTGCTGCGCGAACGCCTGGCGCCGTTGCAACGCGACGGTCGTTTCTTCGCCAGCGTCGGCATCAGCGGTGCCCACCGCGAAAGCTTGCGCTGGCTGCGCGAAGACCGCGCTGATCTTGCCGCCATCGACAGCGTCACCTACGACTACCTCGCCCGTTTCGCCCCGCAGGAAGTGGCGGGGCTGCGCATTGTCACTCACAGCGCGCCGAGCCCGACCTTGCCCTACATCGGGCCGTTGGGCCTGAGCGATGAGCAGGTGATGCGAATTCGTGAGGCGATGAACCTGGCATTGCAGGATTTACCGGATGTCGTCAAAACGCTGGGGATACAGGCAGTCCTGCCGGCCAGCGAAGATCACTATCAGGTGCTGCTGGACTACCAGCAACGAGCCGCTGACGTCGGCTATTCAAAGCTTCAATAAGGTTATATAAAAATACCTTTTAAATATTATTAAAGAATAAGCAGCCTTGCTAGGATCGCTCCACCGGAACACCGGACATAACGTGAAACCTACTCAGATGGAGCCACTATGTCCGGCGCCGATATTTCTCACAGCGATTACGTGGGCGGGTTGTTCCGCAGTCATTACGACTGGCTGTGCAGCCGTTTGCACCGCCACCTCGATTCGCGTGCACACGCCGAAGACATCGCCGCCGATACCTTTACCCAGCTCTTGAGTGCGCCGGGCGTGCTGCCGATCCGACAGCCACGCGCCTTGCTCACCACCATCGCACTGCGCCTGATGTACCAATTGTGGCGGCGCCGTGACCTGGAGCGCGCCTACCTCGATGCCCTGGCTAACGACGAAACTTGCACCGCGCCGTCGCCCGAAGACCTCGCGCAAATATTCCAGGCCCTGCAAGCCATTGACCAGTTGCTCGACGGCTTGCCGGCCAAGGTCAAGGCGACCTTCCTGCTGTCGCAACTCAATGGCCTGACCTACCCAGAGATCACCGCCGAACTGGGGATTTCCCAGCGCTCGGTCAGCGACTACATGGCCCGTGCGTTCAACCGTTGCCTGCGGCTGGGCCTGGAATGAACCGCCGCACTGGCCTGTGGGTGACCGTCAATGCTGCCTGAACACTTCACTCGTTCCCTGCGGAAGCTGGCTTGCCTGCGAAGGCATCACCTCGGTACCCCTGAACAACCGAGGTGCCTGCATCGCAGGCACGCCAGCTCCCACATTGCCCGTGCCCACTTTGAATACGTTGTGAATCGAACCTCCAAGAGGCTACTCATGAGAAAACTAAAAAACCTGCTCGGTGGCTCGCTGCTGGCGCTCGCTGTTCTGACGCAGCCAACCCAGGCCGCCGAAGCGGTCAAACCGATCCACTTCGGCGACATCACCTGGGAAAGCGGCAGCTTGATCACCGAAGTGCTGCGCCTGATCGTCGAGAAAGGCTACGGCTTGCCCACTGACACTTTGCCCGGCAGCACCGTGAGCCTGGAAGCCGCCCTGGCCAAGGACGATATTCAGGTGATTGGTGAAGAGTGGGCCGGGCGCAGTCCGGCGTGGGTCAAGGCTGAAGCCGAAGGCAAAGTCTTCGGCCTGGGCGACACGGTCAAAGGCGCCACCGAAGGCTGGTGGGTGCCCGAATACGTGATCAAGGGCGATGCCGAGCGCGGCATCAAACCCCTGGCGCCGGACCTCAAATCAGTGGCCGACCTGGCGCGCTACAAGGATGTGTTCCGCGACCCCGAAGACCCAAGCAAAGGCCGCTTCCTCAACAGCCCTACCGGCTGGACCTCGGAAATCGTCAACAGCCAGAAGCTCAAGGCCTATGGCCTGACCGACACCTTCGTCAACTTCCGCACCGGCTCCGGTGCGGCGCTGGATGCCGAAGTGGCGTCGTCGATCCGCCGCGGCAAACCGGTGTTGTTCTACTACTGGTCGCCGACCCCGCTGCTCGGTCGTTTCAAGCTGATCAAGCTGGATGAACCGCCGTTCAACGCCGACGCCTGGAAAACCCTGGCCGACGCCAACAACGCGCACCCCATCGGCACCCGCTCGATGCCGGCGCACCTGGCGATTGGCGTATCGGCGCCGTTCAAGGCGCAGCACCCGCAACTGGTCACGTTCTTTGAAAAAGTCGACCTGCCGATCGACCTGCTCAACGGCATTCTCGCGCAGATGAGCGAGAAACGTGAGCCGCCGCGCCAAGTCGCGCTGGCGTTCCTCAAAGAGCAGCCGAACGTCTGGCAACAGTGGGTGCCAGCGGATGTGGCGGCCAAGGTCAAGGGAGCGCTCTGATGCTGAAAGTCCTCGCTGCGGTCGTTCTCTCGCTGGTTGCCGGTCACGTGTTGGCAGCCGAACCCTCCACGTTGCGCATCGGTTACCAGAAAAGCTCGGTGAGCATGGTGCTGGCCCGTGAGCACAAACTCTTCGAAGAGGCGTTGCCTGGCACCCAGGTGCAGTGGGTCGAATTCCTCGGTGGCCCGCCGCTGATCGAAGCGTTGAACGGCGGCAGCCTGGACATCGGCAATATCGGTGACATCCCGCCGATCTTTGCCCAGGCCGCCGGCATTGATTTGCAGTACTTCGCCGTCGAGCCGAACGACGGCAAGACCGAAGCTGTATTGGTGCCTCAAACCAGCACGATTCAGCACGTGGCCGAACTCAAGGGTAAGCGTGTGGCGCTGCTCAAAGGCTCCAGCGCGCACAACCTGTTCCTCAAAAGCCTGCTGCGCGCCGGCTTGCAATGGAAGGATGTGAACGTGGTGTACCTGTCGCCCTCCGACGGCCGCGCCGCGTTTGAGCAAGGTAAGGTGGACGCCTGGGTGGTATGGGACCCGTACTACTCGGCCGCGGTAGTGGACGGCTCGGCCCGCGTATTGGGGGACGGCCAGGGCCTTAATCCGGCCGGCAGTTTCTTTGTGGTCAGCAGCCCGTTTGCCCGGCAGCACCCGCACGCGATCGCCGCGATTATCAAAACCCTGGCTAAGGCGCAGCGTCTGTCCCTGGACCAACCCGAGCAAAGCATCGCGTTGATGGCCAAGACCCTGGGCCTGCCACCGGCCGTGGTCAAAAGCTACTTCGAACACCGCTCGCCCGCGCCGATTCGCCCATTGGAAGCCATCGACATCGCTAACCAGCAGCGCACTGCCGACCTGTTCTTCGCCAACGGCCTGATCCCGAAAAAGGTCGATGTGCAGCAAATCGTGCTCAAGGCGCCATAGCCTCTTGATCGACGCTAGCGGTATGAAACACTTTCTCTAAAACAACGCCGTTCAACTGTGGGAGCGTGCTTGCCCGCGATAGCGGTGTATCAGTCGAAACATTCGTTGGCTGACACTCCGCTTTCGCGAGCAAGCCCGCCTGTTTAAGTGCATTTCAGATCATGGATTCTCGGCAGCCAACGCAGCAGCCTCGACGCTAGCGGTATGAAACGCTTTCTCTGAAACAACGCCGTTCAACTGTGGGAGCGGGCTTGCCCGCGATAGCGGTGTATCAGTCGAAACATTCGGTGGCTGACACTCCGCTTTCGCGAGCAAGCCCGCTCCCACCTGTTTATTTGCATTTCAGATCATGGATTCTCGGCAGCCAACGCAGCAGCCTCGACGCTAGCGGTGTGAAACGCTTTCTCTAATACAACGCCGTTCAACTGTGGGAGCGGGCTTGCCCGCGATGGCGGTGTATCAGTCGAAACATTCTGTGGCTGACACTCCGCTTTCGCGAGCAAGCCCGCTCCCACATTTTAATTGCATTTCAGGCCATCAGGCTTCGGCGGCCAGGGCCGCGATAACTGTTTGCCGCTCGCCAATCCGCTGCTGAAACGCAGCCAGCGCCGGCCACTGTTGCAGGTCGATAGCGTGAAACCCCGCCCAGCGCAGCACCACGAACAGGTACGCATCTGCCACCGAGTACTGCGCGCCCAACAGATAATCCTGGCGCTCCAGGGTCTGCACCAGAATCGCAAAACGCTTGTACACCTTGGCCACGAACATCGCCCGCACATCGCCCTGAATCGCGCCGTTAAAGAAAATCGCCAGCCCGCCATGAATCTCGCTGGCGATAAAGTTCAGCCACTCCTGCAAGCGCACGCGCTCCCAACTGCCATTGGCCGGGGCCAGGTGCGCGGCGGGTTTCAGGTCGGCCAGGTATTGCAGGATCGCACTGGCCTCGGTCAGCACTTCGCCATTATCCAGTTGCAGCGCCGCCACGTAGCCCTTTGGGCTGATCTGCAGGAAATCGTCGCCGTCGGCCGTGGTTTTAGCCTGGTTATCGACCCGCACCAGGTCGAATGGCAAGGCCAATTCGCGCAACACGATATGGGGGGCGAGAGAACAGGCATCGGGGGAAAAGTACAGTTTCATGAAGAGTGGTTCCTGATCGGTTGTCGTTCATTTGCGCCAGTCTCGCGGGCATGGCACCTTGCGTAAAATTAAACCTTCAGATCCCACCCATAAGGACAGCTACTGTCATGATGAACCTGATGCACTGGCGTTTGCTGGTGGCCGTGGCCGACCACGGCAGCATCACGGCAGCCGCCGAAAAGGTAGGCATGACCCAGTCCGCTGCCAGCCAAGCCATGGCAACCATGGAGGTAGCATTGGGTGCGCAACTGTTCACCCGTGAACCGCGCAAGACCTTGCCTACCGCCCTGGGGATCGGTGTGATTGAGCACGCGCGGGTGATGATGGGCGCGTTACAGGCGATTCGTACCACCGTGGATGAGTCTCGGCCGCTGCTGCGTGGGAGCATTCGCATTGCCAGTTTTCCGATGGTGCTGGCGACCTTTCTGACACCGTTGCTGCAACGTTTTCGTCAGTTGAACCCAGGTATCGAGATCACCACCCTGGATGTCACCGACAGCGAAGTGCACACCTTGCTCGACGCCGACCTGATCGACCTGGGCGTGGTGCTCAACCCCGAGCCCGCGCGCAACGCCACGGTATTGGGGCGCGACTTTTGGATGGCCGTGCTGCCGATCAACCATCCCATCGCGCAGCGCCCGGCCGATGCCACGGTGTCGCTTGAGGAATTGCTCCAGCAACCCTTCGTGCTGGCCACCGGTGGCTGTACCGCCAATGCCCGCAGCCTGGCGACATTGGCGGGGCTGACCCTGCGTGATATCCGCGTGGAAGTGCGCGAATGGAGCAGCGCCTATAGCCTGGTGCGCGAAGGCGTCGGCGTCACACTGGTGCCTCAAATGGCCTTGCCGGCCCCGCACAACGGCCTGCGTGTTATGCCGTTGAGCGTCCCGCTGCACCGCGAATTTGCCTTGGTTGGCTCGCCAACCCGTTCACCCTCAGCCGCCGTCAGCGCATTGTTAAAAATGCTGGCTGATTAGTGGCCTTGCATAGCGCCAAGCCCTGTCTATGCTGATCCTGAACCGTTGATGACGTTTGGCATATAAAGCGTTTCGGATGGTTATTTCCCCATGAAGGTTAGCTAGCACTATCCAACAAATGAATGGAATGCGCCTTTCAGGCGCCGGGAATCAAGGGTGATCTGATCATGTTCAACCGCCATCACAAATCCGACCTGCAAGAAATCCAACGTTTTTCCTGTGCGCTCACCGAAGCCAACGCCAAACTCGCGGCCATCAGCCGCTCCATGGCGATGATCGAATTCGACCGCAACGGTGTGATCCTCGACGCCAATGACAACTTCTGCAAAACCATGGGCTACAACGTCGAGGAGATTCGCGGCAAACATCACCGCATCTTTTGCGAAGAGGCCTACACCCACACCGAGCCTTACACTAAGTTGTGGCGCGACCTGGCGCGCGGCGAAGCCCTGAGCGGCACCTTTATGCGCCTGAATAAGCGCGGCGAGGAGGTGTGGCTCGAAGCCAGCTACATGCCGGTGCTGAGCAGCGACAATCAGGTGCAGAGTGTCATCAAAGTGGCCTCGGACATTTCCGCACGGGTTCACCATGAACACGAGAACCAGAGCCTGATCGACGCCATCAGCCGGTCCATGGCGGTGATCGAATTTACCCCTCAAGGCCAGATCATCAATGCCAACGATAACTTCCTGCGCGCGGTGCAGTATTCGCGCGAAGAAATCATCGGCCAGCACCACAGCATGTTCTGCCAGCGCAGCGAAGTAGAGTCCCCCACTTACAAGGCCTTCTGGGCCTCGCTCAACCGTGGCGAATATCACTCCCATCGCTTCGAACGAAAAAACAAATACGGCAAAACCCTGTTTCTGGAAGCCTCCTACAACCCCATCTTCGACACCAACGGGCGCCTGTACAAAGTGGTGAAGTTCGCCAGCGACATCACCGACCAGGTCACCACCCTGCGCAGCGCCGCCGATTCGGCCCACGCCACCTCGGTACAAAACGACGCCTGCGCGCGCAAGGGCTCTGAGGTTGTGCAGCAAACCGTGCAGATCATTGAAGAGATTTCCAGCGACCTGAATCAGGCGGCCCAAAGCATCGACGCGGTCAACAAACAGTCGGACATCATCGGCGCCATCGTGCAGACCATTCGTAGCATTGCCGAACAAACCAATATGCTCGCGCTCAACGCGGCGATTGAAGCGGCGCGGGCCGGTGAGCATGGGCGTGGGTTTGCGGTGGTGGCCGACGAAGTGCGCAGCCTCGCAGCGCGCACCAGCCAGGCAACGGAGGAGATTGTGGAGGTGGTGCGCAAGAACCACGACCTGTCGCTGAGCGCGGTATCGAGCATGCAGTCGAGCCTGAGCCGCACAGGGCTGGGGGTGGAACTGGCGAATGAGGCGGGGCAGGTGATCCTGGAGATTCAGGAAGGGTCACGGCATGTGGTGGATGCGATCAGTCAGTTCAACTCGACCCTGCAATTGCAGTAGATACGTTACCGCCGTGGTAACCCGATCACTGTGGGAGCTGACTTGCCTGCGATAGCATCAACTCGGTGTACCTGATACACCCGGGTTTCTGCATCTCAGGCAAGCCAGCTCCCACATTTGATCAGCGTGTCTGTTAAATCGCGGCCAGGGTTTCTTTAACCGACTGCGCCGGGTCAGTGGCTTTCGCCGCTACTTGCTGATCTTGCTGCTGCTTCACACGATCAGCCACTTGCTTGGCAATCGCGTCCTGTTTTTCCTGCGGCATTGCCTGCACTTGTGCTTCGGTCAAACCCTGCTCCTTGAGCAATTGCTCACGGATGCGTTCAGCCGGGGATTTGCTCATGTAGTCGGTGAAATCAGCACGCGCGGTGCTGGTGGTCGAGCCCGTCGCCGGCACATCAGTGGTCGCAGTGGGTGCCGCCGTCGTGGCTTGCAACTGCACACGGGTCTTGGCGAAGGCTTCGTCGATACGATCACTGGCCTTGTTCAGGTCCTGCTGCGCGGCCGGTACGGTTACGCTTTGCTGCGCCGCTTGCAGGGCACCGCTGTACAGCGTGCTGGCGGCAGCGTTGGCGGGGTCCATGTCGGAGCGCTTGAGCTTTTGGACGGTCGACACGGCTTGAGCGTTGTTGTTAACCAGCATGATCGGTCACCTGCGGATATGTGTTCGGTGCGACAGCACGAGCAAATAGCATGCCGAGCGCCAAATCCCCGGCTTTATTGGGGATGGCGCGGCCGTCGCGGCAAGTGTTGTCCCGCAGGCGGCCAACCGTTGCCGTCAGTGGGCGATATTTTCCAGCGCCAGGTTACGCGTACGCGGCCCGAACCAACTGATGGTGATCATCACGATCAACATGCTGCTGGCAATAAACGCCAATACGCCCGGCGTGCCCAGATGCTCAAGAATGAACCCGATCAACAGGCTGCTGAACACCGTGGACAAGCGGCTGAACGAATAGCAGAACCCCACCGCCCGCGCGCGGATATTGGTCGGGAACAATTCGCTCTGGTAGGAGTGGTAACTGAAGCTCAGCCAGGCATTGCAGAACGTGATCATCACCCCGCAGATCACCAGCCCCACCGCCGTGGTTTGCAGGGCGAACAGGCTGCCGAAGATCATCGCGCCCATGGCCGAACCGACGATCTGCCATTTGTTTTCAAAACGATTGGCCACCTTCACAAACAGCAGCGGCCCCAGCGGGTAGGCGAGGGTGATGATAAAGGCGTACATCAAGCTATGGGTCACGCTCACACCCTGGCCCGACAACAACGCCGGCAACCAATTGCCGAAGCCGAAAAAACCGATCGCCTGGAACACATGAAACACGATCAGCATCAGTGCCCGGCGGCGGTAGGGCGGTTGCCAGATATCGGCAAAACGCCCGCTGCCCTGCACGCTGACGGCTTCGGGTTCGGGCTCATCCAGCGGTTTGCCATGATCCTGTTGGCAGCGTGCTTCGAGGCTGTCCATGATCTGCCCGGCTTCGTCAAAGCGGCCCTTTTGCGCCAGCCAGCGGGGTGATTCCGGCAGGCGCTTGCGCAGTTGCCAGATAAACAACGCAAACACTGCACTGCTCAGCACCACCCAGCGCCAGCCGGAAACCCCGAACGGCGCCTGGGGCACCAGCCACCACGACATCAACGCCACCGCCGGCACCGACAGAAACTGGATGAAAAACGCAAAGGCAAACGCCGAGCTGCGCATGCGCTTGGGCACCAGTTCCGAGAGGTAGGCGTCGATGGTCACCAGTTCGATGCCCAGGCCGATGCCCACCAGAAAACGCATGCCGATGATGCCCAGCGCGGACGTCTGAATACCCATCAGCACGGTGGCCACGGTGTACCAGATCAGCGCAAAGGTAAAAATCGCCCGACGCCCAAAACGGTCGGCGATGGGGCTGAGCAGGCTGGCGCCGAGGAACAGGCCCAGAAAGGTCGCAGAGGCGAACGCCGCCTGGTCAGAGAAGCCAAACACGCCTTCGCTGCCGGTGTGGAAAATCCCGTCGCTGATCAAACCGGGGCTGATATAGGCGGTTTGGAACAGGTCATACAGCTCGAAAAAGCCGCCGATCGACAGCAATGCCACCAGGCGCCACAGAGTGGCGACGGCAGGTAGGCGGTCGATGCGCGCGCTGATATGGGCGGCACGGATCGGGTCGAGGCCGTCCGTGGCTGAGGCGGTGAGTGTCGACATGGGCAGATTCCAGGGGCAGTGACCTGGAATCTTAGCGGGCTAACGGAAATCGGCGCTTGTGAAGTTGCGTGCGGCAGGCCACACATTCGCCGATTTATTGCGCCTGGGCGTCGGGTTTCAAGCTTTTATGGCGCAGGGGGCTCAGTAGGTGATGGGGATCTCGAAGGTCTGAAAGGCGTCATCCACCGGTTGATAGCCCAGCACCCGTGTGGTTTCGCTCAGGTCCAGGCGCTTGAAGCGGTTATTGGAAATGCCATGGGCGATCAGGTGCTTCACACCCTCAGCGTCCACCGAACGTTGCAGCAGTTGCACGGCATCACGTGGGCTGAGCCAGGCGCTGAGGTCGCGGGCGTTGTTCAGGTCGTGGGTTTCGGGGAACTCAAAGGCGCCGATGCGCAGGGCAATCGTGGAGAGTGGGGTTTTTGCCGCGTAATAGCCGCACAGTGCCTCGCCGTAGCATTTGCTCACGCCATACAGGTTGGCGGGCATCACTTGCATGCCTGGGGTGATTTGGCGATCTACGGGGTAGCCTTCGATGGTCTGCGCGCTGCTGGCGAACACCAGGCGTTTGACGCCCGCCGCCACGGCGGCTTCGAACAGGTAGGTGGTGGCGAGGATATTGTTCGGCAGCAATTCGTCGAACGAAGCGCTGGCGTGGGGGATGCCCGACAGGTGCACGATCACGTCGATGCCGTCGAGCAGGGCCGCGAGGGTGGTTTTATCGCTGAGGTCGGCGTGCACGAAACGGTGTTCGCCCACATCGAAAGCCGGCGCGAGGCGGTCGGTGAGGGTGAAGCGGTAGCGCTCCTTCGAGGCTTCGAAAAAGGTCTTGCCGATTCTTCCGCAGGCGCCGGTCAGCAGTACGTTGAGTCCGTTCACGGTGAGTCCTTGTTTTAGTTGTGGCCGTCGAGGGCGAAGGTCTTGAAGCCTTGGCGCCCGCTGAGGCGCTGGTAGTACGCCGCAATGGCGGGGTAGGGCGGGCGCTCCATGGGCGTGTTCTGCCAACGGTGCACCGAGAGGCCGATGAGGATATCGGCGAGGGTAAATTCATCCCCGGCTACATAAGCGCCGGTTTTGGCCAACTGCTGTTCCAGCAGACCCATCTTGCCGTTCCACACCTGCACGGCGGCGGCAATCTGCGCGGCGTCCAGGCCGTCCGGGTTGTTGCGCACCAGCGCGGTGAAGGCATCGCCCCAGGCGCGGTTGAGTTCGCTGGCTTGCCAGTCCACCCATTGCTCGACCCGCGCGCGTGGCGCGGGTTCGGCGGGCAGCAGGTCTGTGCGTTGGTAAAGGCCGATGAGGTAGCGGCAGATGGTGTTGGATTCCCACAATACACCGTGGTCGTCGATCAGCACCGGCACTTGGGCGTTGGGGTTCAGGGCGAGGAATTCGGCGGATTGGGTAGGCTTGAAGCCAATGCCCCAGTCTTCGCGTACATAGTCGATGCCCAGTTCCTGACAGGTCCAGAGCACTTTGCGCACGTTGATGGAGGACGTGCGGCCGAGAATTTTCAGTGAGTGTCCCATGGTACTTCCCTGACGATGGTGAATGGCCAATCTAGCAGGGGGCGTAGATGACAGCGAGGGTCTTAAGCGGGCAGGGTCAAAATGTGGGAGCGGGTTTGCTCGCGAATGCGGTGCACCATTCACCCACTCCATCAACTGGCACACCACTTCGCTTGCGCTTTTGATCTAACCACTCAGGTCGGCTACCAGGCCGCCGTGCCTTGCTTTTGACTTTGATCTGCTGTTGATTTTGATCTTGGGCGCCCCGTTAACCACGCTGGCCGAACGCAGGCTTTGGAGCGTGGCTAAACCGGCAGGACGCCGGTTTAGCCGCGATGGGCCAAGGATGGCCCATGGCGGCGGCCCACGGTCCAAAGCCTGCGTGAGGGAACACCGAGCCTAAGCGAGGTGCCGAGTGGTGGGGCAAGAGCCCTTTGGTTACTTTGGGGCTTTTCCAAAGTGACCCGCCGTAAGGGCGG